>JAJEEM010000002.1 GCA_022820995.1 Gemmatimonadota bacterium
GGGCTGGTTGCCCCGAAAGAGGCTGGTGAGGAGGCTGGCGGGGCGCTATCTCCGCTCAAACCGCGCCGCAGAGGCGGTGTCCGAGAGCATAAACCCTTATGAATGAGCGAGATAGACTTCTACGCAAAAGAGCCGCACCCAAACGAGGATCGCCTTTCCTGGCGCAGGCTTCTCGGGTGTTTCGTACGCCAGCGGTGGCGCAACCGGATAGCATTTCAGATCATCGAGCGAAACGCGCCCCTCGAACAGACTCGAGCCACCCTTGCGGAGCTGGTCAAGCCGCTTCTCGTCGCCGAAGACCTGCAGCGACCGCTCCCTCGTCGGCACGGAACAGACGCTCCTGTCACGCACGGCGAGGAGAAAGGTGTTGATCGCCTGCAGATCCGCCCGCCGCACGGGATGACGTTCATCGCCCGCGAAGGCCAGCGCCGGTAGCCAAGCGTAGGGTCGAGCAACGTCCCCGGGGCGCGCGACGAAGCGCAGCTTCGCGGTGCGGGGCAGCGCGGGGCTCCCGGACCTGTCCCAACCCTGTCTCGGAAGCTCCACCATCCCTTCACGCTCCAGGGCTTGCAGAGCATCGAGAAGGCGCCGTCGCAGGTCCGGCGCGTCCAACGCTTCGGGATGCGCGCGCAGGTAGCCGGCGCGCAGCTCCGGCAGCCCAACCCGGCGTTTGCCGAGCGCGCGCAGCTCGTCGTCGAAGCGGGACATCCTATTCCGTTTTCTCCTCTGCCGATCCCGCTTCACCATCGTCGGCTGGTTTGGCTATGTGCGCATGCATCGCCTCAACCTCTACGTGGATCCGCCCCGTGCCGGGCAACCGGCGGCTGCGACGCAGCCGAACGACGTTCTCGAACTCCGCGAGCGCGCTTGGGTCCTGAATGCCGGTCGTGTAGAAGAGCTGAATCCCCATGGCGTCCGCGAGGCCGATCTGCGTTTTCAGGAGCAGCGCCTTGTTTGCCTTGCCCAACGGATTGTCCATGATGAGGACGCCGGATTCCCCCGGTCCGCCATGCATCGACTCTGCCCGCAGCCTTGCGAGCACAAGGTAGATCATCATCGCGGCCGTCAGCAGCTCCCCGCCCGAGACCGTCACCTGGTCGATCGGCATGTGTTCCGTGTCGCCTTCCCCCTTCGGCTTCAGGAGCCGGATGCCGAGCGTGGTGCGGCCGAGGGCCTTCGCCATGAGGTCGATCAGCTCGGCGGCGAGGTCCTGCCCGGTCTGCGGAACCCGGTCGGCCTCCACCAGATCGCTCACGTAGCTCCGCAGAACCTCCCGTCGCTGGGCTGCCGCGACGCGCGACAGATCGGCGCTCACCCGGAACAACGGCTGGCCGCCGAAACGGGGTACATGTTGCGGAATACGCCCGTCGCGGATCCTTCTGATGATGTTCCTCGCCGTACTCAGCAGGCGATCCAACTCGCCGACGCAGGCTTCGAGGTCATCGTCGAGCCGCGACAGGTCGTGCTCGATCGTCTTCAGACGGTCCTCGACGAGGCCCGTCGTCTTGCGCGCGTTTTGCGCCGCAACCACGGCGTCGCTCTCGTGCAGATGCGCAGCCACCTCTCTTTCGCTCTCAAGCCGCCTGAAACCGTCGGAATTCACGAACTTCCGGATCTCTTCATAGCTCGCGTAGACCCCGCGGCGCGCCTCGTTCAACCCATCCTGCGCGTGACTGAGACCGGAGACCGTCGCGCTCACGAGGGTCGGGATTTCATCGTCGCGGGGCAACTCGACATGCTCGGGCGCGGTGGAATCGCCACCCATGACGCCGTCGAGCGTGTCGACCCAGTTGCCGCAATCCTTCGCCAGACGCCTGTTCCTTGCAGCCTCCCCGCGGGCATGCTGCGCGGCTTCGGTCTCGTGCTTCTCAAGAGCCTCTTGCTCCATGATGGTCTGTTCCGCCACCTGCACGATCCGGCCAATCTCCTGCGAGTCGAGACTCCGCAGGTCGACAAGCGGCTGCGGTTGGACCTCGCGGATCCGTCGCTCCTTCTCCGAACGGTACTCCCTGTCGGCGATCTCCGCGCGGCCGCGAGCTTCCGCCGCTCTGGTCCCCGCCGCATGGAGCGCCGTCTCGGCAACGTCCGCGGCCTCCGGCAGGCCGTCGCGCGCAGCCGCAGTCTCGAGTTCGAGGCGAGGGAGGTCGCCGAACCTCTTGCCAAGCCGATCCTCGTTCTTCGCCACCGTCCGGTCGATCTCGGCCCGTTGGCCGCGTAGATGATCGACCCGTTCTCCTTCCAGCGCCCAGAGGTCCTGCCGGCGCTGCTCGTAGTCGCGCCGCAGTGCATCCAGATCGTCACGTGGTCGGCCGCCCGAGGCCGCGTACTTGACCGCCCCCGCATCGCGTTCCATGCCCGCGGCCTGATTGCCGACATCTGCCGCCTGTCGTTCCCGCTCGCGGGCTTCTTCGCCGCGGGCATCGCGCTCGGCCGCCTTCTCGATGGCCGATTGCTCCGACGCGCGGGCCGCGTGCTCGTGTCGAAGCCTCGCGGAGCGCCAGTCCCCGATGCGAGATTCCCACTTCCCGTGGTGTTCCTGAGCCCGTCTCTCATGTTCCGAGCACTCGCGGGCTTGCCCCTCGGTTTCGTCGGCGCGCGCCCGGTATTCGCGGGCGTCACGTTCGTCGGCGTCGCACTGCGCCGCCAGTGCGACGATCTCCCGCTCGATCTCCGCCACCCGCGCTTCTCGCCGACCAATATCGCGGCGCAGCTCGTCGAGACGGCCGCCGCCGAATCGTTCGCGCCACGCGCGGACGTGGCGAAGGAGGGTCTCCAGGCGATCGAATCGTTCCTGCTCCGCGCGGATCGATTCTCCAATCTCCTCCAGGGTCGCCTCAATCCGACGCTGCAGCTCCTGCGCGGCGGTACGGTCGTAGGCCGCGTCCTCGTCGACGGGCAGGACGAACCCGTCGTCGGGCCCACCCCCGGGGATGTCGCCGGCAACCGCCACCACGACCGGCCTCTTCAGCGGCGGCGCGGGCTTCAGGACTTCGCGGGCGCGCTCCAGGGAGTCTCGATTGGGTACCGCAACACCCACGAAACGGGCTGGGTCGCGCTCGGCGAAGCGGCGGACCTCCCCGGGCGACCGGAGAATCCGCGACAAATAGACGGCGTAGGGCTGGACGTCCCGGATCCCGGACTCGCGCAGCCGGTCGGCAACCTCCCGGACGTCCCCGTCGATGGACGCGAGACCGGTGCTTTCCAGAGACTCGCGGTCCGCCTCCGAAACTTCCCGGCGGCGTTCGCTGTCGCGCAACGCAACGGCGCTCTCGCTCTTGGCTCCCGACAGCATGCGGTCAACGAGATCCGCGTCCGGGTCGACCTCGCTCTCGCCGGTCAACTTGAGGATGGTCGAGTCAAAGGCAAGGACCCCGCGTGTCGCCTCTCCCTCCTGAACCTCTTCCCGCGCCGACCCGATCTTGACCTCGAGGCGGGAACGCTCCGCGTTCAACGGGCTCTGTAGCCGCAACCGCTCCTTCGCTTCGCCGTCCTTTTCGTCGGCGCGCCGACGGAGCTCGCGCGCCTCGGTGCCGACCGACCGCGCGGCCTGCGCATGCCGTTCCGCCGCCGCCTCGGCGATCTCGCCGGGTTGCAGCACCCCTTCGCCCTCCAACTCGGCACGGGACGTCTGCGCGTGCTGGATGTCCCGCTCGATTACGTTCACTTCCCGGTGATCGGCGCGGGCGCTCTCTTCGGCGCTCCTTCGCGCCTCGTCCGCCACACGCGCCGCCGATTTCAGCGTCCCGGCCTCGGCAGTCAGCGCACGCTGGCGTTCTCGCAGGTCCTCGGCACGTCGAGCAAGAGTGGCCTTGAAGTCCGCACCGACCTCACGCAGCTCGTTTCGCCGCGGCTCGAGGTCGGCGTGTTGGGCGTCGATGGTGCGCTGGAGTTCGTCGCTTCGCGCTCGGCCTTCGAGGATTTCCCGAAGCACGAGCGCGCCCTCGAGCAGTCGCCTGAGCGTCTTCGCTTGGGCCAGCTCCCGCTCCCGGGTCTCGGCCAGCGCCCGGGCCCCCTCGTGCCTGCGGCGTGCAGACTCGACCGTCGCCGAGACAAGCCGAACCTTGGCTTCCCGGCGCCTCGTGGCGGCCGCCTCGGCGGCGGCTTCGTGCCCGGACGCCTGCGCCGCGAACGTGTCCGCCCGACGCGACGCGTCCCCGCCGCACCGCGCCAGACCGGCTCGAAGACTCGCGGCGTGACGGTTCCGGCGGGCGACCTCCTCGCGCGCGGACCGTTCCGCGTCGGCGGCCTCGACGAATGGGGCGAACCGCTCCGCAAGTTCACGCAGTGCATCGCGACGCCGCTCGAGCTGAGGTAGGTCCGAGAGCCTGCGGACGTGGTCGGCGAGAACTCCGCGAACCGCAACGGCCTCGGAGTCGGGCACGGTCAGCTCGAGGAACTTCCGCACGAACAGCGACTCGTTCCGGAAATTCAGGAAGTCCTCGATGCCGCCCTCGCTTCGGTTGAAGTCGACCTGACGGGCCAGCAGCTCCGTGTCGATCTTCTCTTCGGCGAGCCTGCGCTTCCAGTCCCTGTGTTTGGCGAAGCTCTGGAAGTTCCCGGGATGTCCGGAGCGCATCTCATGAAGCCAGCGTGTCACGTCGCGATGCCCGTTCAGTCGGCCGAACTGCTCGAAACCCTCCAGGCCGGGGGTCGGGATGCTCTCCAGGGCGAGGCCCGGCGCGGTTCGAAACGCGAAGAAGTGCCGGTCGAGTTCCCGCTCCCGGCCCTCCCCTCGCGGCACGACGACCTGGCCGGTGACGAGACGCAACGGGTCGAGGAACGTCTCCTGGCCGCCGGAGAGATCCCACTCGACCAGGATGAAGGCGGGTACGCTTCTGAAGTAGTCGCCGAACTTCTGGTTGGGACGGATCAGCGTCTTCAGGAACCGCTTCTCGTGGGTGTCGAAGCAGCTCAACACGAGCGACAGGAAGGACGTCTTGCCCCCGGTGTTCTCCAGGCTGAACACGGTGTGCTCGGGCAGTCCGGTCCGGGGATCGCGAAGATCGATAGTCGTGCCCGGGTAGAACGCCTCGCGCCAGCCGCAATCGGAAAGATGGATGCGCGTGACCTTCCGCATTACCGTCCTTCGGCGTCGAGGAATCCAGGCAGCACGCCGGCGCAACGTTCGAACAGCTCGTTGGCCGCCAGCTCCCGCACCTGCAATCGGTAGCGCGGCGTGGCGGTGTATACCTCGCCTTCCGCGGTCTCGAGGGTCTGCACCATCCCGTGCTCGTGCAACTGGTTGAGAACGAGCTTGACCATGCCGGCGAGCGAGCTCAGCGCCGCGCGCGGGCTGCCGTCGGGAGTGGTTTCAGGCATACGCGCGAGCTCGCGCCACGCTTCCACGAGCCCCGCGTCTTCCAGCTCCGGGTCACCCGCCTGCGTCTCCAGACGTTGACAGTGCTCGCGAAGGAGGGCCGCGACGCGCGTCGGCGACGCGGATACGTCGGCGTTCTCGGTCTGGGCCCCGGTCAGCGCCGCGGCGTTGGGGAAGAAGGTCGCCGCGATCGCGATGTGAATGAGCGCGAGGGCGCCGCGGGGCATGTCGCCGATCCCGCGACGCACGTCGGTGAGCGTAGCGGCGAATACGCTGTCAGGGCCGAGCGGCGACAGGATGATCGCATGATCGAGCGCATCGACCACCCTGAGATCGAGCATCGGAGCGAGCTCGTGCACGAGCTTCCGAAACTCTGGATCGGCGCGCCAGAGCGCCAGCAATTGCTGATACTCGACGTCGCCGCGCAGTGCCGAGGCTCGGGGCGACAGACCCTTCTTGAGGAGAAGGACCGCTTTCTGGGCCGTGCTCAAGTGCCTCAAATCGGTCATCGTGACGCGTCCTTCGCAAGCACGAGGTTGTCGCCCGCGGCCCGTTCGTGGGCAATGGCGCCATCGATCGAGGCAATGACGCCCAGCGGGTCGTCCTCCGGACACCACGACCGCAGCATCAGAAACAGCACGCAACGGAGGGTGGACTCTGCGAGCCCCTGATCGTCGGCCTCCCGAATCGCCGACTTCATGTCGAGACGCGTACGGGCCGAGATCGCCCCTTTCAGCCAATCCTCTGCCGCCTGGAGCTCGGCGTCATCGAACTCCGGAGGCACCCGCTGAAGCCGCACGAGATCGCCCGCATCGTCCGTGACGCCAGGGTCGTGGCGGAATCCGGGCCGTGTGCAACTCGTGAAGAGCAAGGCCAGGTCGTACAGCCGCGGCGGGGTGGCGGCGGCGAAGACGACACCGACCTCGTCGCTCGTATCGGAGATCACGTTCATCGGGGCGCTGAGCAGCGGGACCAGAATGCGGTCTTCGAGATCGGGGACGTCCGGTCTGTCGTCCGCCCGGAACGCCCGTACCTGCAGTCGCCGAAACTCCTCCGAGGCGGTCATGACCCGCCGGAACAGGGCGGCGTGCCGCTCGTGGCAGTCCTCCATCGTGTTCATGATGTCGATGAGACGGTCGCGGGTGTCACCGCGCGCGCGCGGAATGTGTTCCCGGACGGACTCGATGATCGCCACTTCGTGTTTCTGCCGTTCGCCAAGGTGCGCACGGGCTTCGTCGAGCTGGGGCAGGACTTCGCGGCTCCACACGATGCGATCGGCGGCACGGCGGGCCTGGAACAGTCGATCGTCGATGGACTGCTGGTAGTGGATAGAGCGCATGCGGGCACGCCGGGCGAGCGTATGCGCATCCTGGAAGTGTCCGCGTTCGACCGCCTTGCGAATCATGATCGCCTCGGCCTCCTGCGCGAACTCGGGGGGGATGTCGAGCATGGCGAGCGTCAGGATCTGGGCGCCATCGCCCAGCTTGAACCTGACCGACCCGTCGGAAGCGCTGAACAGGACGAGCAGCCGGAAGTCGCGGAACGAGAAACGGCCTCCTTCCACGTCGTAGTACGCCGCGCGGAACGCCTTGTGGCCCTCGCGGGCATTGGCGAGATAATCGAGGATCACCTGACCCGCCTTGCGGCTCTGTTCCTCCGTGAGAGTCGGCATGATGGGCGTCGCTTCGCCGGCGACATGGTCAACGATGCGGGTCGGGGGTGCGCCCGATTCGATCGCCGAGCGCTCCATGACGAAGTCCATCGCTCTCAGCGCCAGGTACCGGACATCGAGCTCGGCGATCGCGGGATCGTCCTTGAAAATGACGCGACGCTCGAGCGACAGCCGTGCGATCGGCTCGGCCAGCAGCAGGTGTCGTTGCTGGTGTGTCAGGTACGCGCGGGTTTCGTCTTTGGGTGCGGCTCTTTTCCGTAGGTTGCTATCTCACTCATTCATAAGGGTTTATGCCCGTGGACACTCCCTCGTCAGTGCGTTTTGAGGGGTGACAGCGTTCGGTGAGGGCTCGGTCCGCCTCTCTCGGGCCGCCGCCC
>JAJEEM010000066.1 GCA_022820995.1 Gemmatimonadota bacterium
GCTCGGCCGTGGCCAATGCCGTCTACAGGGCGGACGAGGGCGGGGAAACGCTGGACGTGGACTAACTCTACGTGCGCGAGGCGTACGTGGACGAAGGCAGGACGCTTCGTCGCTGGCGTGCGCGGGCCTACGGAAGAGCGACGCCCCGGCTTAAGCGGAGCAGTCACGTGACGGTCGTCGTGGACACGAGAGACTAATGGGCCAGAAGACACACCCCTACGGATTCAGGCTCGGCGCGGTGAAGCCGTGGCGGTCGCGCTGGTACGCACAGGGCAAGGAGTTTCCGAAGCTGCTCGCGGAAGACGAGAAGCTGCGGAAGTACCTGCAGGCGCGGCTCGGTCACGCGGCGATCGCCCAGGTGGAGATCGAGCGCAAGCCGTCCAAGATCGTCGTCACGATCCACACGGGTCGCCCCGGCGTCGTCATCGGAAAGCGCGGCGCCGAAGTCGACAAACTGCGTGACGAACTCGCTCTGCTGACGGACGCGGAGGTTTCCGTGAACGTCGAGGAGATTCGCCGCCCGGAGACCCAGGCTCAACTCGTGGCGGACAACGTGGCCCACCAGTTGACGCAGCGGATCAGCTTTCGCCGCGCGATGAAGCGGGCCGTGCAGGCGGCGATGCGAGCGGGCGCCGGCGGCATCCGCATTCAGTGCGGCGGGCGGCTCGGCGGGGCCGAGATCGCGCGCTCGGAGGGCTATCACGAAGGGCGCGTGCCGCTGCACACGCTGCGCGCGGACATCGACTACGCGGAGCGACAGGCCCGGACGACGTTCGGCACGATCGGCGTGAAGGTGTGGATCTTCCATGGCGAGATCGTGGAGGACCGCCGCGGTCAGACGTACACCGCGGGCGGGCGCCGCCGTGCGGGTCGCGGGCGAGGATAGGGACACATGCTGCAACCGAAGCGGATCAAGTACCGGAAACAGCAGAAGGGGCGCATGCGCGGCGCCGCGCATCGCGGCAACAAGGTCTCGTTCGGCGACTACGCGCTCCAGGCCGTGGAGCCGGGATGGATCACGAACCGTCAGATCGAAGCCGCTCGAGTCGCCATGACGCGGCACATCAAGCGTGGCGGAAAAGTCTGGATCCGCATTTTTCCGGACAAGCCGCTCACGCAGAAGCCCGCGGAGACCCGGATGGGGAAGGGGAAGGGGAACCCCGAGTACTGGGTTGCGCCGGTGAAGCCGGGTCGGGTGATGTTCGAACTCGAGGGCGTCGACATCGAACTCGCGCGGCGGGCGATGCAGTTGGCGTCGGCGAAGCTTCCGGTCAAGACGCGCTTTCTGGAGCGGGAGGACTAGGTGTCGCTTGAGGCGATGGAGATTCGCGAATTCACCGACGAGGAACTCGCCGAGGAACTCGCCCGCGCGAAGGACGAAATCGCTCGTCTGCGCTACCGGGCCGCGTTCGAGGAACTCGAGAACCCGTCGCTCCTGAAGATGTTGCGTCGCGAGATCGCGCGACTGAAGACCGTGCAGGTCGAGCGGGCGCGTAGCGAGGAGAATCAGGTTGGCTGATCAATCGGCGACGAAGGGCCGGCGCAAGGTTCGGCTCGGAACGGTCGTGAGCGACCGCATGGAGAAGACCGTCGTGGTGTCCGTCGAGCGGCGGCTCGCGCACCCGCTGTACGGCAAGCAGGTGAGCCGCGGCAAGCGGTATCAGGCACACGACGAAGAGAACGAATACCGGGTGGGTGACGTGGTCCGGATCGAAGAGACCCGTCCGCTATCCAGACTCAAGCGCTGGCGCGTGCTCGAGCTGGTCCAGCGTCCGGAGTAACGGGGGCACGACGAGATGATTCAGCAGGAATCGATGGTCCGCATCGCGGACAATTCCGGTGCTCGCCGGGCTCTCTGCATTCGAGTCCTCGGCGGCTCGCGCCGCCGGTACGCCCGCGTGGGCGACGTGATCGTCGCGACGATCAAGGACGCGACCCCGCACGGGAACGTGAAGAAGGGCCAGGTGGTTCGGGCGGTCGTCGTGCGGACGGCAAAGGAGAGCCGGCGGCGCGACGGCAGTTACATCCGCTTCGATGAGAACGCGGCGGTGATCATCAACGACGCCGGGGAGCCGACCGCGACGCGTATCTTCGGGCCGGTGGCGCGCGAACTCCGCGAGAAGAGATTCATGAAGATCGTATCGCTTGCCCCCGAAGTGATCTAGCGGCCGCGGGCCGCCAGACGTCGCACGAGGATCTGAACCGAAGATGACACGCAAGAAACTGCACATGAGAGCCGGAGACACGGTCCGGGTGATCGCGGGCAACTACGTCGGCGCCCAGGGTCAGGTGCTGCGCACGATCCCTTCGCGGGGACTCGTCGTGGTGCAGGACGTGAACATGCGCAAGCATCACAAGCGTCCCGTGGCCAACGCCAGGGGCGGGGTCACCGAAGGCGGCATCGTCACCTACGAGGAGCCGATCAGCGCGTCGAACGTGATGCTCGTGTGTCCCCAGTGCGACGAGCCGGCGCGGGTGCGCCGCCAGCGCGATGCGGACGGTACGATCGAGCGGATCTGCAGGCGTTGTGACAACCCCATCCCGACTGCGGGCTAGCAGCGTGGCTTTGCCACGGGCGACCAGGGACGGCAGGAAGAGATGAGTTCTGAAAACGGAAAGCCGCGGTTGCGAAAACACTACGAGGACACGGTCCGGGCGAAGCTTGCCGATACCTTCGGTTTCGCGAACCCGCACCAGATCCCCCGGCTCGAGAAGATCGTGATCAACGCCGGGCTCGGCGAAGGGAAGGACAATCCCCGGCTGATCGAGTCCGCCTCGAACGAGATCGCGGTGATCAGTGGCCAGCGGCCCGTCGTGACGCGGGCGCGGAACTCGATCTCGAACTTCGGTCTGCGCGAAGGCATGCCGATCGGGACGATGGTGACGCTTCGCGGCGCGCGCATGTACGAGTTCCTCGACCGGTTCATCAGCACGGCCGCGCCCCGTATCAGGGACTTCAGAGGGTTCCGGAGCCGGGCGTTCGATGGACGCGGCAACTATACGGTGGGAATCCGCGAGCAGATGGTCTTCGCGGAAGTCGACTACGACGAGATCGTCAAGATTCACGGTCTCAACATCACGTTTGTCACGACGACCGACCGGGACGATGAGGCACTCGTCCTGCTTCGCGAGATGGGGATGCCGTTTCGCGATGAGGTCCCGGTCGTCATCTAGCGGGAAGAGGCTGAATGGCAAAGACGGCACTGATCGAGAAGGCGAACCGCAAGCCGAAGTTCAGTTCGCGCACGGTGCGACGCTGCAATCGCTGCGGCCGGCCCCGCGCCTACATGAGGAAGTTCGGCTTGTGCCGGATCTGTTTCCGGGAGCAGGCGCTCCGCGGAGAGATCCCGGGCGTTCGGAAAGCGAGTTGGTGAGATGAGCATGACCGATCCCATCGCGGACATGCTGACGCGCATCCGCAACGCCGGCCGGGCCGGACACCGGCGCGTCGACATCCCGCTCTCGAAAATCAAGATCGAGATCGCCAGGATCCTGGCGGAGAACCATTTCGTGCGCGGCTACAAGGTGCTCGACGACAATCGGCACGGCCGCCTGCGCGTGTACCTCAAGTACACGTCGGACGAGCGGCCGGTGATTCGACTGCTCGAACGCGTGTCGAAACCGGGTCTCAGGAAGTACGTCGACGCGAACTCGATCCCCAAGGTTCGGGCCGGGATGGGGATCGCGATCATGTCGACATCGAACGGATTGATGACGGACCGCGACGCCCGTCGGCAGCACGTCGGCGGGGAGATCATCGCGAGAATCTACTAGCGGGGCTGCCGGGAGCCGGTGCCGGCGGTCGCCCCCGCGAGGGAGCAGATAGCGTGTCGAGAATCGGAAAGCTGCCAATCCCCGTGCCGGACGGCGTCGAGGTGAGGATCGATGGCGCGCACGTGACGGTGAAGGGCCCTCGGGGTGCGCTCGAGCGATCGTTCGACCCCGATATGGAGGTCACGCAGTCCGACGGTGCGGTGTCCGTGAAGCGCGCCTCCGATGAGGCGCGACACCGGGCGCTGCACGGACTCACGCGATCCCTGATCGCGAACATGGTCACCGGCGTGTCCCAGGGGTACGAGAAGCGCCTGGAGATCCACGGCGTCGGATACCGGGCGGAACAGAAGGGCGGCAGCCTCGTGTTCAGCGTCGGGTACAGCCATACGGTCACCGTCGAACCGCCGGAGGGCATCACTTTGGGCGTCGAATCGCCGACGCTGGTCAAGGTGTCGGGGAACGACAAGGAGAAGGTCGGGCAGATGGCGGCGGAGATCCGCGCGATCCGACCGCCCGAACCCTACAAGGGGAAGGGCATCCGCTACGTGGGCGAGTACGTGCGCCGCAAGGCCGGCAAGGCGACGGCCACAGCCTGACCGGCAGACCAGACAGAGGGAAGACGATGGACATCAGGGGGCGGACGAAACAGAGGCACCGACTGCGGACGCGTCGACACGCCCGGATCAAGAAGAAGATCCGGGGAACGGCCGGCCGGCCGCGTCTCGTTGTGTTCCGGAGTCTGCGGCATCTCGAGGGCCAACTGGTGGACGACGATCGTGGCGTTACGCTGCTCGGCGTCTCGACGCTTGCCGGCGCGGACGGCGATGCCGGGGAACGCTCCGGCAAGGTCGCCGACGCTTATCTTGCGGGCAGGACACTTGCGGAGAAAGCGGTCGCGGCCGACGTGGGCGAGATCGTGTTCGACCGCGGCGGGTATCCCTATCACGGCCGCGTTCGGGCGTTCGCCGAAGGCGCCCGCGACGGCGGTCTCCGCTTCTAACGAGAGGACTCCATGGCAAGAGGGGGAAAACGGCGCGACGACGGTGACAACTTCAAGGAGAACGTCATCTTCATCAATCGCGTCTCGAAGGTCGTAAAGGGCGGCCGGCGCTTTTCGTTCACCGCGCTCGTGGCGGTCGGTGACGGACAGGGCCGGGTCGGTATGGCTCTCGGCAAGGCGAACGAGGTTGCCGAGGCGATCCGAAAGGGATTCGAGCAGGCGCGGCAGGCCATGGTCGTCGTGCCGATCGTGAACGGGACCATCCCCCACGAAATCCTCGGGCGCCACGGCGCGGGCCGGGTGCTGCTCAAGCCCGCGGGGCCGGGAACCGGCGTCATCGCCGGCGGTCCCGTCCGGGCGGTACTCGAGTGCGCCGGCGTGCAGGACATCCTCACGAAGAGCCTCGGGACGAACAATCCTCTCAACATCGTTCGCGCAACAATGAGCGGACTGCAGGATCTGGTCACGCCGGAGCAGGTTGCCGCCGAACGCGGAGTGGATGTCGCCACCATCCGGGAGGCCATGCGTGGGTGAGCAGCTGAAGATTCGTCAGGTGAAGAGCGGTCTCGGAGCGCAGCGCAAGCAGCGCGACACGCTGCGCGCCCTCGGCCTCAGGCACCATCAGGACCAGGTGGTGCAGCCGGACAACCGCGCGATACGCGGGATGATCCACGCGGTGGCGCATCTCGTCGAAGTCGAGGAGGTCGGACAAGATGTCTGAACGCGAGCGGATCGGGCTCGACAATCTCTCTCCGCCCCGTGGTTCGAAGTCCTCCGCGAAACGGCGCGGCCGCGGTCACGGATCCGGCTCGGGCAAGACGTCGGGGCGCGGCCACAAGGGCCAGAAGTCGCGGAGTGGCGCGTCGATTCCGGCATGGTTCGAGGGCGGCCAGATGCCGCTCTACCGGCGTACGCCCAAGCGGGGGTTCAAGCCGCACCGGCGAACCGAGTGGCACATCGTCAATCTCTCGCAACTGGATCGCGTGGAGGGCAGCGGAATCGATCCCGGGACGCTTCGTGCGAGCGGCGTCATCCGCGGAACGGATCGTCCCGTGAAAATCCTCGGGCGCGGGGACGTCGGGCGGGCGGTCGAGGTGCGCGCGCATGCCTTCAGCGCCTCGGCCCGGGAAAAGATCGAGGCGGCCGGCGGCACCGCCCGGGTGATCGAGTAAGGGATGGCGAACGGCCAGAACGCGGCGGCGGCCGCGGCGAACATCTTCAAGGTGCCGGAGCTGAAGGCGAAGATCCTCTTCACCCTGCTCTGTCTAGCGCTGTATCGGCTCGGCTCCCACATCACGACGCCGGGTGTGAACGTCGTGGCCCTGCAGGCCCTCGCCGGACAGTTCCAGGGCACGATCTTCGGCATCTACGACCTCTTCGTGGGGGGCGGTCTGCAGCGCGCGACCGTCTTCGCCCTCGGCATCATGCCCTATATTTCGGCGAGCATCCTCTTCCAGCTCCTCGCCGCCGTCATGCCGGCGATCGAGAAGCTGCAGAAGGAAGGGGAGGAGGGTCGCCGCAAGCTCACGCAGTGGACGCGGTATACCACCGTGGTGCTGTGTATCGGGCAGTCCTACACCTACGCGCTCTTCCTCGAGGCTCAGCCGGGCGCGGTTCTCGATCCCGGTCTCGGATTCCGCCTCCTCACCGTGCTCATGCTTACGACCGGGGGCGTGTTCGTCATGTGGCTCGGCGAGCAGATCACCGAGCGCGGCGTCGGCAACGGCATGTCCCTGCTCATCTTCTTCTCGATTCTGCAGGGCTTCCCGGGAGCGGTGCTCAACACCTTCGAGCTCTACCAGGCCGGCGGCATCTCGCTCATCAAGCTCGCCGCCCTCGCGGCGACGCTCGTGGCCATCATGGCGGCGGTCGTCGCTCTGACGATGGCCCAGCGCAAGATCCCCGTGCAGATCCCGCGGAAGGTCGTGGGCAGGGGCCGGATCCGGGAAGGGCAACGGTCGTTCATCCCCCTGCGGATCAACTCCGCCGGCGTGATGCCGATCATCTTCGCGCAGTCGATCATCATCATTCCGGGAACCCTGGCCGCGTTCATGGGCAATCCCGGACCGGGCAGCTCCGGCGCCCGGCGCTTCATCTACGAGATGAGCCAGGCGCTCCAGGTGGGGACGGCGTGGTACTACGTGCTGTACGTCGTTCTCATCGTCTACTTCACCTACTTCTACACGTCCATCATCTTCAACCCGACGGACCTGGCGGAGAATCTGAAGCGCCAGGGCGGGTTCATTCCGGGCGTCAAGCCCGGGGCGAAGACGGCGGACTACATCGATCACGTGCTCACGCGGATCACGCTGCCCGGCGCGGTCTACCTGGCGCTGATCGCCGTGCTGCCCTATCTGATCTTCTCGATCTTCGACCTCCAGACCTTCTTCTTCGGCGGCACCTCGCTGCTCATCGTGGTGGGAGTCGCGCTCGATACGATGCAGCAGCTGCAACAGCATCTCCTGCTGCGTCAGTACGAGGGATTCATGAAGAAGGGTCGCGTCAAGTATCGCGGCAGACAGCGCTACATGTGATGGGCGTGCGGCTGATCATCATGGGTCCTCCCGGGGTCGGGAAGGGCACCCAGGGCGAGTTTCTGGCCGAACGCTTCGGCGTGCCGCGCCTCTCGACTGGCGACATGATCCGCGCCGCGCTCAAGGCCGGGACCCCGCTCGGCGAGAGGGTTCGAGTCTACTACGAGGCGGGCGAGCTCGTGCCGGATGAGGTCGTGCTGAGACTCATCGCCGAGGCGTTCGACGGTTCGGAGGCGAGCGGGGGATTCGTGCTCGACGGATTCCCGCGCACGGTGCCTCAGGCCGACGGGCTCGGCGAACTGCTGGCCGACCGGGGCATCGAACTGGACGCGGTGCTTTCGCTCGAGGCGCCGGAAGAAGAACTCGTCGATCGCATTTCCGGGCGGCGGGTGTGCGGTGCGTGCGGCCTCGTGACCCATGTGCGCGCCGTCGGAGCGAATGCCGCCTGCCCGGACTGCGGAGCCGCCCTGGTGCAGCGCTCGGATGACCGCGCGGAGACCGTTCGCAACCGGCTCGCCGTCTACCGTGCCCAGACCGAGCCCCTGCTCGCCTACTACGCGCGGTCCGACGCCGGACTGACGGCGGTGGACGGCACGGGAACGCTGGAGGCGGTGCGGGATCGCCTCTGCGAGACGTTGCACATGGCGGAGATGACCGGTTGATCCGGCTGAAGTCGTCCGCCCAGATCGACGCCATCGAGGCCGCGGGAGCGATCGTGGCGGAGGTCCTCGAGATGGCGACGGAGCAGGCGATCCCCGGACGGAGTACCGGGGAGCTGGACGACATGGCAGAGGCGTTGATCCGCGACAACCCGGGCGCGACGCCCGCATTCAAGGGGCTCTACGGGTTTCCGGCGACGCTGTGCACGAGCATCAACGAAGAGGTCGTACATGGCATTCCGTCGTTCCGGCGTGAATTGAAGTCGGGCGACATCGTGAGCGTCGATGTCGGCGTCAAGCTCGACGGTCTGTTCGCGGATGCGGCCGTCACGATTCCCGTGGGAGAAGTGCTGCCGACGACGAAGCGTCTCCTGGGCGTGACCCGCAAAGCGCTCGACGTGGGCGTCGAGGCGGCGCGTCCCGGAGCCCAGCTCGGCGATCTGGGGTGGGCGATACAGACGCACGTGGAAGCCGAGGGCTTCAGCGTGATCAGGGAGCTGGTGGGACATGGCGTGGGGGAGGCGCCTCACGAGGAACCGCAGGTGCCGAACTACGGAGTGCGCAACCGCGGGTTCCGGATGCAGGCGGGGCTCGTCATCGCCATCGAGCCGATGGTCAACGCGGGCGGGCCGGAGATCCGTACACTCGACGATGAATGGACGGTGGTGACGGGGGATGGACGCCTCTCCGCGCATTTCGAGCACACCGTGGCGGTGACGTCGGAGGGCCCGCGTGTGTTGACGGGCGTCGCGAGTCCGGCGCGAGCAGCAGGGGAGGCCTGAGTTGGCGAAGGAAGAAGCGATCCAGATGACGGGGGAGGTCGCCGAGGCGCTTCCCAACGCGATGTTTCGCGTGGAGTTGGAGAACGGGCATCAGATCGTCTGCCACGTCTCCGGCAAGATTCGCATGAACTACATACGGATCCTGCCGGGGGACCGGGTTGCGGTCGAGTTGTCGCCCTACGATTTGACGAGAGGGCGGATCACATACCGGTACAAGTGAACCGGGGAAGCTCGGGTCGCGGCGATGGAATTTGTTCGGATCGGTTCAGGCTGGTATTTTGAAGGGTTGCCATCGAACCGCCACGAAGGGACGGAAGCATGAAGGTTCGTTCGAGTGTCAGGCGAATTTGCGAGCACTGCAAGGTCATCCGCAGGCGCGGTGTCGTCCGGGTGATCTGCAGTCGAGATCCGAAGCACAAGCAGCGGCAGGGATAGGCAGGAATACATGGCACGCATAGCCGGAGTCGATCTCCCGAGGAACAAGCGGATCGAGGTGGGGCTCACGTACATCTACGGAATCGGCCACTCGACGGCGCGCAACATCCTGGCCGAAACGGGCGTGGATGGGGACGTTCGCGTCTACCAGCTGTCCGACGACGACGTCAACAAGCTGCGCCGCGTCATCGAGAACCATTACAAGGTCGAGGGTTCGCTGCGTACCGAGACCTCGATGAACGTCAAGCGCCTGATGGACATCGGATGCTATCGCGGGATGCGGCACCGGCGGAATCTGCCCGTGCGCGGCCAGCGAACGCACACCAACGCCCGGACCCGCAAGGGGCCGCGGCGCGCCGTGGCCGGCAAGAAGAAGGCGCCCCGGAAGTAGACGGCCCCGGAAGTAGACGCAGCAACCACGTTCGGTCCAAACGGAGGACGCGCAGGGAATGGCAAAGCGGGTAAGAAAAAAGAAGCGCCAGGTCGATGCCGAGGGCGTCGCCCACATCAAGGCGACCTTCAACAATACGATCATCACGATCACGACCCTGACGGGGGACACCGTCGCCTGGGCCAGTGCCGGCAAGGCGGGATTCAAGGGCTCCAAGAAGTCCACGCCCTTTGCCGCCACCATCGCGGCCGAGACGGTGGGACGCGAGGCCGCCGGCATGGGGATGCGGCGGGTCCACGTGGAAGTGCAGGGCCCCGGGTCGGGACGTGAGTCGGCGATTCAGGCGCTGCAGGCGGCCGGCCTCGCGATCCGTTCGATCAAGGACGTGACGCCGATTCCGCATAACGGATGCCGTCCGCCGAAGAAGCGGAGGGTATAGATGGCTCGCTACACGGGACCCGTTTGCCGGCTGTGCCGGCGGGAGGGCGAGAAGCTCTTCCTCAAGGGGAAGCGCTGTTTCACGGAGAAATGCGCGATCGAGCGCCGCGCGTTCCCCCCGGGGCAGCATGGTGGCGGCCGCCGCCGGCGACGTCAGTCGGAGTACGCCGTCCAGCTGCGGGAAAAGCAGAAGGTGAAGCGGATCTACGGCCTCGCGGAGAAGCAGTTTCGCTCTCTCTTCAAGAAGGCTTCCCGCGTCCCGGGCGTCACGGGCGAGAACCTGCTCGTCGCGCTCGAGAGCCGACTCGACAATATCGTCTACCGTCTCGGCTTCGCGCCTTCCCGCAAGGCGGCGCGACAGCTCATTCGGCACCGCCACGTGCGGGTCGAAGGGGCGACGGTCGACGTACCGAGCTATTCCGTGGGACCCGGCGCGGAAGTGTCGGTGGCGCCGAAGGCACGGAAGTTGCCGGTGGTGATCGAGGCGATCGAGGATCGCCGGTCGCGCGATCAGCTGTCGTGGCTGGGCGTCGACTATGACGAGGCGAGCGGGCGTATGCTCGAGCGTCCGTCCCGATCCGACATTCCGCTCGCCGTCGAAGAACAGTTGATCGTCGAACTCTACAGCAAGTAGGCCCGCGCGGCCGGGGCGTTCTCCGCATCCGGCCCGTGGAAGTCGCTGGGCGAAAACAGGGAGTGAAGTGCATATGACGGTGTTGGTAGATCTGGCCGGTCTCGTGCTTCCGGAAGCGATGGAGGAACAGAGGCGATCCCCGAACGGGGAGCGCGCGTCGTTTCTTCTCCAGCCGCTGGAGCGCGGGTTCGGACACACGATCGGCAACTCGATCCGGCGGATCATGTTGTCCTCGCTTCCCGGAGTGGCGGTTTGGGCCTTCCGGGCGGACGGCGTTCAGCATGAACACCAGACGGTCGACGGGGTCGCGGAGGATGTACATCAGATCATCCAGAACCTGAAGCGTCTGGTTCTGGTGATGGACGAGGACGAAGAGGAAGCGAAGCTCTCGCTGACGGCGTACAGGGCCGGTCCGGTAACGGCGGCGCAGATCGTGAAACACGCATCGGTTCAGGTCGTGAACCCGGACCTCGTGCTCTTCACGCTGCAGGAGGACCTGCCCGAGAAACGTCCTCTCACCTTCGACCTGTGGGTGAATCGCGGCCGCGGCTTCGTCATGGCGGAGCACCATGTGCCTCCCGAGGAGACCGAGGCCAAGCGTGCCTTTCCCGTCGGGACGATCCGGATCGACGCCGTTTACAACCCGGTGACCCGCGCGAATTTCAATGTACGCGAGACCCGGGTCGGCCAGCGCACGGACTTCGACCGGCTCGAGGTGGACGTCGAGACGAACGGAGCCCTGAATCCGGCGGAGGCGGTTTCGCAGGCGGCGGAGATCGTCCGGCTGCACCTGTCGTACTTCAGTCAGATGGGGACCGTGCCCACCTTGCCCGAGGCCGTCGAGCCGGTCCAGGAGGAAGTCGCAAGGGAGCCCATCGATGCGGGACTCGTCGAGTTGCTCGAACGCTCGCTCGAGGAGTTCAGCGAGGTTTCGGCCCGCTCGAGGAACACGCTCGAAAAGCAGGGCGTCACGACGCTGGGCGATGTCGTCACCCGGTCGCGGGACGATATCCTGGCGCTGGAGAATTTCGGAGAGAAATCCCTCGAGGAGCTTGCGGAGATCCTCGGCCGGCACGGGCTCCGCTTCGGGATGTCGTTCGTGCGGGATGAAGAAGGGAACCTCTACCTGAAGGACGATCTGGCGGGGAACGGAGCTCGGAGCGACGATGAGGCATAGAAAGAAGGGGCGGGAACTCAGTCGGACGCGCAGCCATCGGAAGGCGATGCTGCGGAACATGGCGACGAGTCTCATCCTGCACGAGCGGATCCGAACGACGGAGGCGAAGGCGAAGGAGTTGCGGCCGTTCGCCGAAAAGCTCATCACTTTGGCGAAGAGAGGCGATCTGCACAGCAGGCAGCTGGCCGGCCGGCAGATCGCGGACCGCGCCGCGCTGCGGAAGCTCTTCGAGAAGATCGGTCCGCGTTTCGAGCAGCGACCGGGCGGATACACGAGGATCATGAAGCTGGGCGCGCGGAAGGGTGACGGAGCGGAGTTGGCGCTCATCGAATTCACCGATCGCGAGGCGTGAGGAACCGGGAGAAGAGACATGTCCAACAAAGGTGAAGGTGGACTCGGCGTCATCCTCAGCATCGTCGCGCTGGCGGCCATCGGAGGGTTCATGTATTGGCTGAACCTCCAGTCGCGCGACATCGAGGAAGCACGCGCCGCAGCCGAAGCGGCCGAGATCGAGGCGGCCCGTGATCTGGACGCGTCCGACCTCCTGGCCAATCCGCAGGGAGCCGTCAACCGCCGCGTGGTGATTGAAGGGATCCGCATCGCGACCGGTCTGGGACAGGGCGCATTTGCTCTTCAGCTCGCCCCGGGCGTCGCCTATCCGGTGCTGTTGGAGCCCGATCCGATCCAGATCCTGAGGATGACGAACACGACGATCTACGGCGGCGACAGCGTCGCCGTCTCGGGGCAGGTTTATACATTCAACGATTCGATCGCCGGCGTCTGGGTCGAGTCCGGAGCGGTTCAGGAAGGCATGGGCGAGCTCATTCCGTCGTCCCCGACCTTCCTGCTCGCCGACTCCGTGCACGTGCACTGAGCGAGTACTGAGCGGGTCATGGCGAATTTCTGTCACGTCTGCGGCAAGGGACCCGGCGTCGGGAACCACGTCAGCAACGCGAATAACAAGCGCAAGCGGCGCTTCATGCCGAACCTCCAGCGGGTGAAGATCGTGGAGGGATCGGGTCGTCGCCGCGTGCGCGTCTGCACGCGGTGCATCAAGGCGGGAAAAGTCGTCAAGGCCTCCTGACACTACACTAGCGTCGGCGGTCCGGTGACCTCCCCTCCGCTCGCGGGCCAGCATGTGCTCGTCACGCGGCCCGCCGGGCAGGCCGAAGGCTTCCGAACCCTCCTGGAGGCCGCGGGGGCGACCGTAACGACGGCGCCCACCATCCGGCTGATCCCCCCATCCGATCCGGCGGCGCTGAGGCGGGCGGCCGCACGTCTGGCCGAATACGACTGGATCGTGCTGACGAGTGTGAATGCCGTCCACCGCCTGGGAGAGGCCGCGCCGGAAGCGGGCTCGCCGGGCGCGCTGGCGACGGGCCGGTTCGCGACCGTGGGTCCGGCGACTGCGGACGCGCTGCGCGCTCTCGGAGTGGCGGAGTGCGTCGTGCCGCCGATCCATCGCGGCGAAGCGCTCGCGGACGAGATCCTGGCGGCGACCGATCCGGACCGCCTTTCGGATGTGCGGATCCTGCTCGTGCAGGCCGAGCGGGCGCGTCCCGTGCTGCGGGAACGACTCGCCGCCTCCGGCGCCCGCGTCGATGTCGCCCCGGCCTACGCCGTGGAGGTCAACCGCGACGTGCGAGATGCTCTCCGCGAGTTCATCGAATTGGGTCGCGGAGACTGGCTGACGTTTACCGCCTCCTCCGCCGCCCGTGCCTTCGTGAAACTCGTCGGCGCGCAGACCGGCGGCGCGCTCGTGGCCGCCATCAGTCCCGTGACCGCATCGACGCTTTCCGGGCTCGGTCTTCCGGTGCACGTCGTCGCGGCCACCCACTCGATGCCCGGGCTCGTGGACGCTCTGGTTGCGTCCGCGGCCCGCCCCGGCCGTTTCGCGGCGACTCACGGCCATGCCTGAAGCCTCGTTCCCCGCCTCCCGGCCACGCCGCCTGCGTCGCACGGCCGCCCTGCGCGAACTGGTGCGCGAGACCCGGATCGCGGCTTCCGATCTCGTCTACCCCATGTTCATCGATGACCGGGGACCGCCTCGGCAGCCGATCCCCTCGATGCCCGGAATCGACCGCGTGAACGTCGAGACGGCCGTGGAGGAAGCCGGCGCCGCGTTCGATGAAGGGATACGGGCCGTCCTCCTCTTCGGCCTGCCGGCGAGCAAGGATGCGCGGGGTTCGCGCGCGGACGAAGCGGACGGCGTCATCCAGCGCGCGTTGCGGGCGCTTCGCGGCGCGCTTCCCGATCTGGTCCTGATCACGGACGTCTGCCTGTGCGAATACACGGATCACGGCCACTGCGGCATCCTCGACGGCGACCGCGTCGCGAACGACCCGACGCTCGAGCGGCTCGCCGCCCAGGCCGTGAGTCACGGGGCTGCGGGGGCGGACATCGTCGCGCCATCGGACATGATGGACGGCCGGGTCGGAGCGATTCGAGCGGCGCTCGACGAAGCGCGTCTCGAGGACGTGGCCATTCTGTCATATGCCGCGAAGTACGCGAGCGCCTTCTACGGCCCGTTCCGGGACGCGGCGGACTCCGCCCCCGCCTTCGGGGATCGGCGCGGGTACCAGATGGACGTGCGGAACGCGGATGAGGCGCTCCGCGAGGTCCGGTTCGACGTCGCCGAGGGGGCGGATCTCGTGATGGTCAAACCGGCGCTGCCGAATCTCGACATCCTCCGACGAGTCAAGGAGGAGTTCCGGATGCCCACCGCCGCGTACCAGGTGAGCGGGGAATACGCGATGATCGAGGCCGCGGGTGCCCGTGGCTGGCTCGATGCGGAGGCGGCGAGCTTGGAAGCGGTCCTGGCCATCCGGCGGGCGGGGGCGGACCTGGTCGTGACCTATGCCGCGCGGCGCCTCGCGCGGGTGCTCTAGTCTCGTGTCCGCGGACACCCGTCTTTCGATGGGGTGGCTCCGGTGAGGGTCCTGGTGACGGGCGGCGACGGGTTCGTCGGACAGCACCTGGTCGAGCATCTGCTGGATCACGGATACGAGGTGGCGGCGACGATGCTCGGGAAAACCCCCTCCCCCGGGACCCTTTCTCCGGCCGCGCGAGCGGCGGCTGAATGGACACGGCTCGACGTGCGGGACGCCGACGCCCTCGCGTCGGTCGTGCACGCCGTCCGTCCGCGCCGAGTCTTCCACCTTGCCGGCTTCTCGTCGGGCGCCGAGGCCGGCGTGCGGTCCCGCGAAGCTCTCGCGGTGAACGGCGCGGGCACGCTGGGCCTCGTCGAGGCGGTCGCGCGGGCCCCCGCGGACGTGCAGGCCGTGGTCGTGGCGGGTTCCGCGGACGCGTACGGCGGCGGCGGCGGACCGCTGGGAGAGCGGACGCAGCTTCGGCCGTCGAGCGTGTACGGCGCGACCAAGGCCGCCCAGGATGTTCTCGCCCGCGGAGCCGGCGCGGCGCTGGGCGTACGTGTGGTCGTCGCGCGGCTCTTTCCGCTCGTCGGCCCCGGCCAGCGCCCCGTGTTCGTACTCCCGAGCTTCTGCCGTCGTGCCCTCGCGATTCGGCGAGGAACGGCGGAGCCGCGGCTCGCCGTCGGCAATCTGGACGTGGCGCGCGACTTCACGGACGTTCGCGACGGTGTCCGGGCGCTCGCGGGCATCGCGGACCTCGACGGGACGCCCCACATGGCGTACAACGTGTGCTCCGGGATCGCGACGAAGATCCGGCATCTGCTCGAGTGGGTGCTCGAGAGGGCGGAAATCGAACCCGAGATCGTGCGCGATCCGGCCCTTGTGCGGCGCGGAGAACCCGAATCCGTGGTCGGCGACCCCGCGCGGCTGCGGGCCGCGACCGGGTGGCGCGCGGCGCGCGACCTGCGGGCCTGCGTCCACGACACCATGGACTGGATCGCGAGTTCCGGCGCGGCCTGACGGTCGAGTCCCGACACCGAGCCCCTGAACGAAGAGCGACGGAGAACTGGATGGAAATCACCGTGATCGGCACCGGGTACGTTGGACTCGTGGCGGGCTCCTGTCTGGCCGGGTCCGGGAACCGCGTCACCTGTGCCGATGTGGACGAAGAGAAGATCCGGCGGCTGAACTCCGGCGACGTCCCGATCTACGAGGCCGGAATCGAGCGCCTGATCTCGGAAGGCCTCGCCGCCGGAAGGCTTCGGTTCACGACGGACGCGGCGGAGGGCGTCCGCACGGCCGACGTCATCTTCGTCGCGGTGGGCACGCCGCCCGGTCAGGACGGGCTGGCGGACCTCGATTTCGTGCTGGACGCGGCTCGTGTGATCGGAGACCATCTGCGCCCCGGCGCCGTCGTCGTCATGAAGAGCACCGTACCCGTCGGGACGAACGACATCGTGCGGGCCGAGATCGCCCGACGGACCGATCTGCCCTTCCACATGTGCTCCAACCCCGAGTTTCTCAAGGAAGGAGACGCGGTGGGTGACTTCCTTTACCCCGACCGCGTCGTCTGCGGCGTGGACTCGGACGAGGCCCGGCGGTGCATGGAGGAGCTGTACGCGCCATTCATCCGCTCCGGGAATCCACTGATCTTCATGGACATCGCCTCCGCGGAACTGACCAAGTACGCGGCGAACGCGATGCTCGCCGCCCGGATCGGCATGATGAACCAGTTCGCCGAACTGTGCGAACAGACCGGAGCCGACATCGAGCGCGTCCGCCGCGGCGTGGGCTCGGACCCCCGCATCGGCTCGGCCTTTCTCTATGCCGGCACGGGATACGGCGGCAGCTGCCTTCCCAAGGATGTGCGGGCGATCATCCGTTCCGCGGAAGAAAAAGGCGTCGACCTCGGCATCCTGAGGTCCGTGGCCGACGCGAACGATCGCCAGACCACCGTCCTCGTCCGAAAGATCCGGAGGCGGTTCGGCGACGATCTCACGGGCCTGCGCTTCGCGCTCTGGGGGCTCGCGTTCAAGCCTCGCACGGATGACATGCGCGAGGCGCCCTCGCGCGCGGTCGCCGAGGCGCTGCGCGAGCGGGGAGCGTCCGTCGTGGCGCACGATCCCGCCGCGATGGAGCAGTCGCGCGAGTTCCATCTGGGGGACGCCGTGGAATACGCGGAGGACGAGTACGAAGCGCTCGACGGGGCGGACGCGCTCATCGTCGTGACGGAGTGGCTGCAATACCGGCGTCCCGACTGGTCCCGGTTCGCGGAGCGCATGGCCCGCCCCATCGTGTTCGACGGACGCAACGTTTTCGAACCGGACCGCATGGCCTCGCGAGGGTTCGAGCACTACCCGGTCGGGCGCAGGCAGACGGGTCCGGCGGAGATCGCATGACGGTGGTCGTCACCGGCGCCGCCGGCTTCCTCGGTTCGCACCTCACCGATCGCCTCCTCGCCGAGGGGCACTCGGTCGTCGGCATCGACAGCCTGATCACGGGGACGCGGCGCAATCTCGCCCACCTGCGCGGCGAACCGAGGTTCGCGTTTCTCGAGCGGGACGTGTCGGAGCCCATCGAGCTCGAGGGAGAGATCGAGGGGATCTTCCACTTCGCCTCGCCGGCCAGCCCGGTCGACTACCTTCGTTTCCCGATCGAGACGCTGGAGGCGGGCGCCCTCGGCACGCGCAACGTCCTCGGTCTGGCGCGAGCGAACGGCGCCCGGCTCCTGCTCGCATCCACCTCGGAAGTCTATGGAGATCCGCTCGTCCATCCGCAGCCCGAGGCATACTGGGGCAACGTGAACCCGGTGGGTCCGCGCTCCGTGTATGACGAGGCGAAGCGCTTCGCGGAGGCCATTACGATGGCCTACCACCGCGAGTACGGCGTGGATACGCGCATCGTGCGAATCTTCAATACCTACGGCCCGCGCATGCGTCCGGACGATGGCCGCGTAGTCTCGAATTTCGTCGTCCAGGCGCTCCGGGGGGAACCGCTCACCGTCTATGGAGACGGCTCCCAGTCAAGGAGTTTCTGCTATGTGTCCGACCTCGTGGAGGGGATCTGGCGTCTCTTCAACGCCGAACTCCACGCGCCGGTGAACCTGGGCAATCCCGGCGAGTATACCATCCGTGATCTGTGCGATCTCGTGCTCGCGGCCACGGACTCCGCGTCCACCATCGAGGTGCGTCCGCTGCCCGAAGACGACCCGAGAATGCGCTCTCCGGACATCTCTCTCGCCGCCGCGCGGCTGGACTGGACGCCCCGGGTCCCGCTCGAGGCCGGGCTGAGGCGAACGGTCGAGTATTTTCGGGAGGTGCTTCCCGGGGGGGCATCCGCATGATCGCGCAGGGGGGAGGCGGCGAGGGGATGGGGCGCGCCCGGGTGTCCGTCGTGATGCCCGTATACAACGAGGAGGCGACGCTCGAGGCGATCGTCCGGCGCGTGAAGGAGGTGGCTCCGGATGTGGAACTCGTCGCGATCGACGACGGCTCGGCCGACGCGTCGGCGTCGATCCTGGACCGGCTCGAGGCGGAAGGGCTCGTCGACCGGGTCCTCGCGCACGAGCGGAACCAGGGGAAGGGCGCGGCGCTCTCCACCGGGTTCCGGGGGGTCAGCGGCGATATCATCATTATCCAGGACGCCGATCTCGAATATGATCCGGCCGAGTATCCCCGCCTCCTGGAGCCGATCCTTGCCGGCAGGGCGGATGTCGTCTACGGGTCGCGATTCATGGGCGGACAGCCGCACCGCGTCCTGTATTACTGGCACTACGTGGGGAACCGATGGCTGACCCGGCTGTCGAACATGGTGACGAACCTCAACCTCACGGACATGGAGACGTGCTACAAGTGCTTCCGCCGGGAGGTGATCGAGCAGCTCACGATCGAGGAGCGGGCCTTCGGCGTCGAACCGGAAATCACGGCGAAGGTCGCCATGGGGGGCTGGCGCGTGTATGAGGTCGGGATCTCCTATGCGGGACGGACGTACGCGGAGGGCAAGAAGATCGGGTGGCGCGATGGTGTTTCCGCGCTGCGCTGTATCTTTCTGTACGGCCTGGTGCGGCGCTGGACGCGCAAGGGCGGGCCGCGCGCCTCGGGCGAGGCAACGGGCGACATCCGTCGCGGCATCGAAAGCGGGGAGAGTTGAGACATTCGGGGAACGAAGGCCGGCAGGGGCGCCCATGGTGACCGTCCGACAGTGGCTCGTGCAGGGGACCGCCGCAGTCCTGGCGGCGCTTGCGCTCGCGGCGTGCGAGGACCCCGTGGACCGGTCCGTCCTGCGCGGGGATCGCTACCTGGCCGTCGGGGACGCGGACATGGCGATCGCCGAGTACCTCCTCGCCCGGCGCGTCAGCGGGGACACGGACGACCTCCTCCTCCGGCTGGGGCAGGCCCATGCCGTGCGCGGCGATGTCGACGAGGCACTCACCGTCTACGAGACGCTGGCGGAGCGCGACCCCCGGCTGCGGCACCAGGCGGCGGCCTCGCTCGCCGGCCTCGCGTGGTCCGCGCGGGAGCGGGGGGCGGCCGAGAACATGTCCCGCGCGCTCCAGCCTCTCGTCGATTGGGGGTTGGGCTATCTTCCCGCCGACCTCCAGCGCTCCCTGGCCTCCTATCATGCGGCCGAGGGTGACTACGCCCGCGCGCTCGCGCTGCGCCTCGCGCTCCTCGCCGGGGAGGGGGAGCCGGAGCCGGCGGTGCTGTACGATATCGGCCTCGCATATGAACAGCTCGGCGCATGCACCCGAGCGCTGTCCTTCTATCGGGATTTCCTCGAGGCGATGGAGGAACGCCGCTCGAACCCGGGGGACGCCGGCTACCGCTACGGGAATTGCCTCTACGTGTCCGCGGATGAAGACCGGGCGGAGGGCCGCCCCGCCGCCGCCCTCGAGAAGCTGGCCGAGATGGTCGAACTCGGTGAGCCGCGGACGCACATGGTCGAGGCGCACTTCCTCATCGGCGAACTCCACCTCGCGCTCGGCCAGACGGACGAAGCGCTCGTCAACTACGCCCGCGTGCTGGAACTGAACCCGACGCGTACACACGCTCTCGTCCGGCGTGCGGAGGAGCGGATCCGACAGATCCGCTTCGGCTTCGAATGAGGCTCCCGGCCGGGACGGCGCCGCGCGGTGGGCTGCGCGACGTGCTCCGCGGGGTGCTCGCCGCCGCGGTTCTCGTGCTCGCGGGCTGTTCGAGTTCCGGGCCCCCGGGCGACCTCGAGCCGCCGGACCTGTTCCAGTGGGCGCAGGATCGCTTCGACGCCGAGGAATACCGCCGGGCGGCCGACGGATTCCTCGCCTTCATGCTCCGCGATCCACTGAATCCGCTCGTCGACAGCGCACAGTACCTCGCGGCCGAGGGCCAGCTCCGGGCGGGCAACGAACTCGACGCCGTCGAGGAGTTCCGGCGCATGGCCACGAACCGGCCCAACAGTCCCCTCGCGGACGACGCGCAGCTCGGGCTGTGCCGGGCGTACCTCGCGGCCTCGCCCCGGGTGACCCTCTCCCAGGAGTTCACCCGGCGGGCTCTCGAGGAGTGCGAGCGGCTGTTGCAGTTCTTCCCGACGACCCCCCTCCGCGAGCGAGCCGAAGGCCTGATAGAGGAAGCGCGCGCCAAGCTGGCCGAGAAGAGCTACGAAATCGGGAAGTACTACCAGGATCGCATGAGGCTGCCGGAGTCCGCGATCGTCTACTTCGAGAAGTCCCTGGCCGAGGATCCGACCGAGGGCTTCCTGCCGGATCTCCTGTTGCGATTGTATCGCAGCTACCGCGAGGTGGGGTTCGAGACCGAGGCCGGAACCGTAAGGGAGCGGCTGCTGTCGGAGTTTCCCGAGTCCGAGGAAACCCGGTTGCTGTTGGCGGACGAAGATCCGGCGGCGGAGGAGGACCCCGCGGGGGATGCCGGGTCCCGCCGCTGAAGTCCCGGCGGCCGGGCGGCGGACGGGCATCCTCGGCGGGAGCTTCGATCCTCCGCACGTGGGCCATGTCTCGGTGGCGCGCGACCTTGTCGAAGAGTTGCGCCTCGACCGGCTGCTCGTGACCCCCGCAGGCGATCCGCCGCACCGGCAGGTCACGCTCCCGGCGGAGCTTCGCCTCGACCTCACGCGCCGGGCCTTTGCGGACCTGCCCGGCATCGAAGTCAGCCCGATGGAGATCGAGCGGGCCGGTCCCTCCTACACGGTGGACACGCTGGAAGCGCTCGCGCGGCGCTTTCCTTCCGACCGGCTCGTCCTCGCGATGGGCGCGGACCAGTTCGCGGCGATCCACCGCTGGAACCGCTGGCGCCGGATTCCGGAGTTGGCCCGCATCGCGGTGATGCCGCGGGGCGGCCGCGAGCCCGCACCCTCCCCGGCAGCGACGCCGATCGAGTATGTTGTCGCCAACGTCACACGAGTGGATATCTCGGCGAGCCGGATCCGGCAGCGCCTCGAGGAGGGGCGTTCGGTGCACCTCCTCGTTCCGGAAACGATCCGACACGATGTCGAGCGCGCCTGGGCCGGACGCCGGGCGCGTCATGTAACCCAGTGAGCCCCGGATGTTGAAGAACGTCGTAACGCAGGTCTTCGGAACGCGCTTCACGCGCGAGATGAAGCGTATGCGGCCGATCATCGCAAGGATCAAGGAACACGAGTCGCGGCTCGCGGAGGTCCCGGAAGACGCCCTCAAGGCGCAGACGGGAAAGTTCCGGGCGACCATCGCCGAGCGGACCGCCGAGTTCGAGGAGGCCGTCGAGGCTCTGCGGGAAAAGCGTCGCTTCACCGAGAATCCGGCGCGCCGCGCCGACCTCACCGAACGCATCGCGGCGACGGAGGGCGAGCTCAACGCGGCGCTGCAGGCCGTGCTCGATGAGATTCTGCCCGAGGCGTTCGCAACCGTGCGCGAGGCGTGCCGAAGACTCCTCGGGGCGGAGATCGAGGTCACGGGGAACGAGATGGCGTGGGACATGGTCCCCTACGATGTGCAGCTCATCGGAGGGATCGTTCTCCACGAAGGGAAGATCGCCGAGATGGCCACCGGCGAGGGGAAGACGCTCGTGGCCACGATGCCGCTGTACCTCAACGCCCTCCCCGGCCGGGGCGTCCACCTCGTCACCGTCAACGACTATCTTGCCAGGCGCGACGCCCAGTGGATGGGCACCGTCTTCGAATATCTCGGCCTCTCGGTGGGCGTACTCGAGGATACGGAGCCGGGAAGCGTCGAGCGGCGGGCGGCCTACCAGGCCGACATCACCTACGGGACCAACAACGAATTCGGGTTCGACTACCTGCGCGACAACATGGTGATCGAACTCCGGCATCGCGTGCAGCGCGGACACGCGTACGCGATCATCGACGAGGTCGACTCGGTGCTCATCGACGAGGCCCGCACGCCGCTCATCATCTCCGGACCCGCCGGCCGCGACGAACGCGACGTGTACCAGCGGCACAACGCCCAGGTGGCCGCGATCGCCCGCAGGCAGACGCGGATCGTCAATCGCCTCGTGGCGGAGGGCACGAAGCTGCTCGAAGAGACCGAGGCCGAAGAGGATACGGAGCAGCGCCGGGACGCGGGGCTGAAGCTGCTCGCCGCGCAACGGGGCGCGCCGAAGAACAAGCGGCTGCTCAAGCTGAAGACGCGCTCCGGCGTGAAGCAGCTCATTCAGCGGACGGAAGCCGACCTCATGCGTGAGAAGCGGCTTCCCGAGATCGATGAGATGCTCCTTTTCTCGATGGACGAGAAGGGGCAGACGATCCAGATCTCCGAACAGGGCCTCGACGTGCTCTCGCCCGACGACCCCGAAACCTTCGTCGTCCCGGACATCTCGGAGGACGTCCAGCACGTCGAGGACGACGAGTCGCTGACGACCGACGAGAAGCGCAGCGAGATCGAACGGCTGGAACGCGAATACGCGGAGAAGTCGGAGAAGATCCACGTCATCCACCAGCTCGTGAAGGCGTACTCCCTGTACGAGAAGGATGTCGAGTACGTGGTGGAGAACGGCGACGTCCTGATCGTCGACGAGCACACCGGCCGCAAGATGCACGGGCGGCGCTGGTCGGACGGGCTCCACCAGGCGGTCGAGGCGAAGGAGAACGTCAAGGTGCGGGGCGAGACGCAGACGCTCGCCACGATCACGATCCAGAACTACTTCCGGATGTACGACAAGATGGCCGGGATGACGGGCACCGCCGAGACGGAAGAGGGTGAGTTCCACGCGATCTACGGCCTCGAGGTCGTCGTCATCCCCACGAACCGGCCGGTACGGCGACTGGATCACGACGACGTGATCTTTCAGACGAAGAAGGAAAAATACGCCGCGCTGATCGAGGAGATCGAACGGATCAACGGCGAGGGCCTTCCGATCCTCGTGGGGACGACGAGCGTGGAGGTGTCGGAGGTCATCGCCCGCATGCTGAAGCGGCGCGGCCTCGCCCACGAGGTGCTGAACGCCAAGCAGCACGCCCGGGAAGCGGAGATCGTCCGCAACGCCGGCCAGCCCGGCGCGATAACGATCGCGACGAACATGGCCGGCCGCGGCACCGACATCAAACTCGCCTCCCCGTGCGTGCAGTGCGACGTGTGCGGGATCCGTTCCGACACCCCGGCGTTCGGCCGTACCGGCGAGGAGCCGGACCTGTCGCGAGCCGAGATCAAGGAGCGGGGGTGCGAGGAGGAGCCGCCCTGCGGACTCCAGATCCTGGGCACGGAACGTCACCAGTCCCGCCGCATCGACCGGCAGCTCCGCGGCCGCTCGGGGCGCCAGGGGGATCCGGGGGCCAGCCTCTTCTTCCTGTCGCTCGAAGACGACCTCATGCGGCTCTTCATGCACGAGCGCGTGGCGAAGATCATGGATCGCCTGGGCGTGCAGGAGGGCGAGGTCATCAGCCACCCGTGGATCACGAAGTCCGTCGAGCGCGCGCAGAAGCGGGTCGAGACGCAGAACTTCGACGCCCGCAAGCGACTGCTGGATTACGACGATGTGATGAACCAGCAGCGGGAGGTCGTCTACGACCTGCGCCTCTACGCGCTCGAGGGAGGGGAAGACCTCAAGGGCGAGACGTGGGAGATGGTCGAGGAGGCGATCCGCGAAGAGATGGACGCCTACGTGCCCGAGGAGAGCCCGCACGACCGGTGGAACCTCCCGGGACTGCGGGAGCACCTCCTCATCGAGTACTTCCTGCACAACGACTTCCTGCCCCGGGTCGGAGCGGACCGCGGGGAGGCGTCCGAGGCCGAGAAGGAAGCGAGCGCCGACAACTGGGCGGGTACCGGCGAGTTGTACGATGCGGTGCTCGAGAGCGCCCACGAGCAGTTCCGCGCCAAGCTCGAGAGTTTCGACGAACTCTGGGAACAGGTTCTGCGCTTCATCGTGCTGTCGGTGCTGGACGAGAAGTGGAAGGACCACCTCTACGACCTCGATCATCTGCGCTCCTCGATCCAGTTCCGGTCGTGGGGGCAGAAGGATCCGCTCGTCGAATACAAGAAGGAGGCGTACGAGATGTTCGTGAGCCTGATCACGGACATCCGGAAGACGGTGGCCAATCGCTTCTTCCGCGCACGCATCGAACGCCGGCCGCCGCTTCCGCCGCCGGCGCCGCAGATCACCGGCATGAGTGGTCCCGTGGAGCCGGGAGGCGGCGCGGCGAGCGCGGCGGCCCCCGGCCGGGGTGCGGCTCCCGCGCCGGGCGGCGCGTCCGGAGAGCCCCCCGCCGGCGA
>JAJEEM010000065.1 GCA_022820995.1 Gemmatimonadota bacterium
GGAGATGCGGCGGTGGTGTCCATCTCGGCTCCGGGACGCGCCCGGGTCGACCTGGTGTGGCGCGCGGCGGGCCGGGCGCCCGAACGGATCCTCCTCGACGTATCGGCGACCGGCGCGGCGCAGGGCCGCACCGCGCCGGTCGTCTCTCCCACGGTGGTGTGGGCCGAAGACGCGGAAGGCTTCTCCAGCGATACCCTCCGGGTCCGCCCCCTCGAGCCGCTGCTTGTCCAGGACCTCCAGCTCACCATCGAATTCCCGGCCTATCTCGGGCGCGGATCGGAGCGCTACCGCGGCCGGATTCCGCCGCTCGTGGCGCCGGAAGGCACGAGGTTGCGGTTGAGCGGGGAGACGAACCTCCCACTCGACGACGGGGCCCTCGCGTGGGAGCCCGGGGACGGCGAGACGGGCGACGAGACGGCCCGAATCGCGCTCCAGATCGCGGGCTCGCAGTTCGCGGCTTCGTGGGTCCCCGAGCGGACGGGTGCCTGGGCGTGGGAACTGCGGGCCGAATCGTCGCTCGGCGCGCCCATCGCCCCCGACCCGATCCGGGTGCTCGTCGTCCCCGATCTCCAGCCGCGCATCCAGCTCCTCTATCCCGCACCGGATACGACCCTGGGCTACGAGCGCGTGATGCCGGTCATCGTGGACATGGAGGACGACATCGGCCTCCGCCGCGCCTTTGTTCGGAGTTGGCGCTCCGGGCTGGGCAGCGACAGCGCGGAGCGGCGGGAGCCGCTTTCTCCCGATCCCGCCGGGGCGGCGCGGGCGGTCTTCCGGCACTTGCTCGACCGCAGCGCGGAGTCTTTCCTTCCCGGGGACACGCTGTTCTACCTCTTCGAGGCTTTCGACGGACATCCGGCCAGGGGTCCCGCGCTCTCCGACGTTTTTCTGCTTCGCGTTCCGACGTTCACGGAGATTCGGGATCAGCGCGCGGATCAGACCGAGGCCCTCTCCGAAGCCGCGCAGGCCCTGGAAGAGAATCTGGAGGCGTTGGCCGAGGCGGCGGCCGACGCGGCGCGGCAGACGGATGCCGAGGGGGACGACAGCGAGGAGGTCCGGTTCGAGGCCACGGAAGAGGCCCGGAGCGTACTCGATGAGGCGCAGCGATCGGAGGAGGAGCTCGAGGGGGTCGAGGAGCAGCTCCAGGCGCTGCAGGAGGAACTCGAAGCCTCCCCGCTCTCCGACCCGGCGCTGCAGGAGCAGTTGCGACGCCTGGCCGAACGCTACGAGGAACTGGCCGAGAGCGGACTCGAAGAGCAGATCGAGGCGCTCGCGGAAGCCCTGCGGGAACTGGACCCGGAAGCGGTTCGGGAAGCGCTCGAACAGCTCGCGGGGGATTACGAGAATCTGCGCGAGCAGGTGGACCAGACGCTCGGCATGCTCGAACAGGCTGCGCTCGAACAGGCGATGAAGTCGGCACAGGCCAACGCGGATGAGTTGGCGCGGGAGCAGAGGGAGGTCGCCGGCGAGACGGATTCCGAGGCGTTCCAGGAAGGCCAGGAGTCGCTCGTCGAACAGGCCGAAGCACTGGCGGACCGCCTGGCGGAGCTGGAGGCGGAACTCGCGGCGGCGGACCGGGAGGCGGCGGCGGATTCGGCCCGGGCTGCGGGTGAGCGCACGGAGGAGGCCCTGGGGAAGATGGCCGACGCGCAGAGCGGAGCCGAGCCGTCCCCATCCGGGGCGCCGGGCGAGGTCGGCGAGGCGGAGCGGCAGGCGGCGGAGGAGGCCGCCGAGGCGCTGGAACAGGCGGCGGGCGCCCTCGGCTCGGCCCAGCGGGAGATGAGCGGGGAGCAGGGAGAGGCTGCCGTCGAGTCGCTCGCTCGCGCGCGCAGCGAAGCGCTCGCGCTGGCCGACGAGGAGGGTCGCCTCTCGGAGGCGACGCGCGGCGACGATACGGCGGATCCGGAATCGTGGCGCGCGCAGCAGGGCGCCGTGCGCCAGGGACTGGAGAACCTGGTCGAGAGACTCTCGGAAGCCGGGAACGAGGCCGCCATGCTGGACCAGCGCACGGGGGCGGCGGCGGGCGAGGCGGCGGAACGCATGGATCAGCTGCTGGACCGGCTCGCCGGAGATGGTGCGCGGCGTCTCCCGTCACGGGCGGAGGTCGAGGGCATCCAGGAGTCGCTGAACTCGCTGGCCCGACATCTGCTGGCGAGCGAGGAGGCGGCGCGGGCGGCGGGACAGGAGTCCGCCGGCCAGGACGCCGCGGATCAGATGAACCAGCTTGCGCAGCAGCAGCAGGCCGTGACGCAGGAGACGAGTTCGCTCCTCATGCCCGGCCCGCGGCCGTCGGGGGAAGAGCGGCGGCGCGAGGAGATCGCGCGGCGGCAGGAGGAGGTCGCCGAGGAACTCGGAGAGCTGGAGGATCCGGAAGGCGATCTCCTGGGACGCCCCGAGGAGCTGGCGGAGGAGGCGGCCGAGCTCGCCCGGCAGCTCGAGTTGGAAGGACCCACGCAGGAGACGCTGGAACGACAGCGGCAACTCTTCCGGCGCATGCTCGACGCCGGGCGCTCGCTGGAGGATGAGGATCTCGATCCCAACGAACGGGAGTCGCGCGAAGCCACGGCCCCACCGGGGGTTCCACCGCCCATCGATCCGGCGTTGCTGCGGGGGCGCCGCTACCCGGCGCCCTCGGAGGCTCTGCTCCGGGAGCTGCCGCTCTTCTACCGGTCGCTGATCTTCGAGTACTTCGACCGGCTGAACCGGGTGCCCCCGACAGGCGCCGGCGCCCGGCGGGAGCCCTGACGTGAGCCGTCCCCGATTCCGGTTCTCCGCGGGCGGGATCCCCGGCGCCATGCGGATGGCCGCGCTCCTTGCGGGGGCCTGCGGCGCCCAGCTGCCGATGGGCTCCCCGGTGGCCGGTCAGGCCTCCGCGGCGTCGGAGCAGCGGACGGTGGCGCGCGCGGAGCGCCTTCGCGCGAGCGGCCGGACCGCCGAAGCCGCATCCGCCCTGCGCGAGCACCTCGAGCGGGCGCCCGCGTCGCCGGGCGCACTCGCACTGCTCGGCGAACTGGCCCTGGAGTCGGGTGAGTCGGCCGCGCTCGTGCCGTATGCCGAAGCCGCTGTCGTGGCGGCCCCCGACGAAGAGGCCGCCCGGCTGTGGTGGGTGCGGGGACTGACCGGTGCGGGGATGCTCGATTCGGCCCTCGCCGTCAGCGACCGCTGGCTGAGGGAGGCGCCTCAACTCTCCGCGGCGCGGCTGGCCCGCGCCGATGTCCAGCTCGCGGCGGGGGACTCCGCGGGGGCGATCCGGACCCTCGGCGACGCGGCGGACCCCGGCAGGGATCTCCTCGTGCGCTTCGCCGACCTTCTCGTCGCCGCCGGGGACGGCGATCGCCTGGCCGAGGCCTGGGTCGGGCTTCTCGCCCTCACGCCGCCGGCGACGGATGAGGTGGAAACCGGCCTCCGCGCCGCTGCGGCGGAAGGGGCCGGCGCCCGTGCGGCCTCCTTCGAGCGGCTGCGGACGCTTCTCGTCGACCGGCGGGACCGGGCGTCCCGGGCGGGGGCGATCCTCGCGCTGCGGCTGGGGCGACCGGCGGCGGCTCGAAATCTGGCCGAGGCGGCGCCGACGCCGGACGATCCCGAAGCCGCCGCGTTCCTGCGGCAGTACGTGCGCGAAGCGGAGGCGGCGGAACTTCCCGGGGAGGTCGCGTGGTCCGCGCGGCGGCTCGTCGACCTGAGTCCGCGGCCGGTGGACCGCCTGCGCTGGCTCGCGCTCTCCGGCGACCAGGCGCTGGCTGCGGGGGACACCGTGGCGGCGCGGAGCGTGCTCGAGGAACTGATGCGGGAGAGTACCCCCGGCGACGGTCCTCACCAGCTGGCGTCGCGCCGCCTGTTCGGGCTTCTCGCGGCGAACCCCGCGTCGCTCGATGAAGCGACCTCGGTCCTGGACCGCTATGTCAGGCAGTATCCGGACTCCGCGGCGGCCGAGGCCGGGATGCGGGGGGACCTCGCGCTCGGCCACGCACGGGCCGGCGATCTCGGCACGGCGGAGGCGCTGGTGGCGGACGCGCGGGGACGGATTCGCGTCGCCTCGTCGGGCCGGCTCGACGCCGCCGCGGCACGGCTGGCGCTGTACGCGGGCCGGCCCGATTCCGCGCGGGAGCGGGCTGGCCGGAGCGTCCGCGAGGCGGAGATCGGAGCCGCCGAACGCACGCGCCGCCTTCGGCTTCTGACTCTCGTGCAGGCGGCGGACACGGCGGAGATCCGCATCGTGGGCGCCGCCGCCCTCGGCCTCCTCGCCTCTCCCGAGGCCTTCGATCCCGGGCCGGCGCTCCGCGACCTGGCCGGGCGGCCGGCGTCGGGCGGCCGGTCCGTCGTGCTGAGCTTCCTCGCGGATGCGGCCGCCACGGCCGGACAGGCCCGCATCGCCGGCGCCCTGCGGCGCCAGATCGTTCTCCGGTACCCGGGAAGCCCCGAGGCCCCGGCAGCTCTTCTGGATCTTGCGCGCGCGTCCGCTCCCGCCGACGCCGCCTCCTGGCTGGAACATCTGATCGTGGGGTATCCCCGCAGCGCCCTGGCGCCGGTCGCGCGCCGCATGCTTGCCGAACTCGATGGAGGAGGCCGATGAAGGCCGGGACGAAACGATGCCGCGTTCGGCGCCATCTCGCGCGCCGCCTCCTGCTGGCGGGCCTCGCCTCGCTGGCGGGCGCCACGGGGGCCGGAGCGCAGCTTCTCGTCCCCATGGATCGAGAACAGGAGAACCACCTCAAGGCCTACGGGTATGTGTTCGGCATCCTCTCGGAGAGCCAGTCGGCCGAGTGGCTCCTGAACTACCGCGCCGGCTCCTTCCTCGTGTCGGACGCACCGTCCAACCGTCGCCGGGCCGCGCTCATGGGCGTGACCGTGGAGACGCTCGACGGTTCGGACGTGGCGAGGATCCGCCGGGAGATCGAGACGCGGAACATGGAGACCGTGCCCCTCGAGAAAGCGCCCACGATTGCGGTCTACACGCCGCCCAACAGCTCCCCCTGGGACGATGCCGTGACCATGGCGCTCGAGTATGCCGAGATCCCCTATGAACGGATCTGGGATCGCGAGGTGCTTTCCGAGGAACTCGAGAACTTCGACTGGCTGCACCTTCATCACGAGGATTTCACGGGGCAGTATTCGAAGTTCTATCTGACGTACGCTTCCGCGGCCTGGCTGCAGGAGGAAGTCGCACGCAACGAGGCGATCGCGCGCGAGCTCGGGTATCCGAACGTCCCGGCTCTGAAGAAGGCCGTCGCGGCCCGGCTTCGGAGCTACATCGAGGGCGGCGGTTTCCTGTTCGCGATGTGCACGGCGACGGAAACGCTCGAACTCGCCCTCGCGGCGGCGGGGACCGATATCGCCGCCTCCTTCGCGGACGGATCGCCTCCCGATGCGGCGGCGAGCGACAAGCTCCACTGGCCCGCCGCGCTCGCCTTCCGCGATGCCGTCCTCGTGACGGATCCCACGCTCAGCGCCTTCAGCGATATCGACGGACACCAGGTGAACACGCCGTGGAGGGTCGATCTCGGCAGCTTCTCCCTGTTCGAGTTCAGCGCCAAGTTCGATCCGGTTCCGGCCATGCTGACCCAGAACCACCGGCGCGTGCTGCCCGACTTCTACGGCCTCACGACGACGTTTCGCAGGGAACGCCTCCAGCCGGGCGTCACGGTGCTCGCGGAGGAGGAGGCGCGCGGACGCGTGAAGTACCTTCACGGGAGCTTCGGCGAGGGCACGTTCACGTACCTGGGCGGGCACGACCCGGAAGACCCGCGCCACCTCATCGGCGATGCCCCGACGGATCTGGATCTCCATCGGCACTCCGCCGGCTACCGGCTGATCCTCAACAACGTCCTCTTCCCGGCCGCGAAGAAGAAGAAGCTGATCACATGAGGGCCCCGCCCCGGGTGGCTGGCCGGTCCGACGGCCACCACACCAGGCCCGGGACTTCGGCCGGCGGGTAGGTCCGTGTCTCCCACTCGACCCGAGGGGCTCGCGGACCGGCGACGCGAACGGGAGCGTTCCGGGCGTCGCACGCTGGCGATGGGGCTCCTCGCCTCGGTACTCCTGCACATCCTGCTCCTGATCGCGGTGGGCGGCGTCCGGGTCGATTCGCTTCCGTTCACGCTTCCGCCCGTCGAGACCGTCCCCGCGCCCGATGCCCTCGTCGTCGTCGAGATTGCGCCCACGCTGCCCGAGGATCTCCCGGAGGATCCCCGGCCCGAACCGGTGCCGCCGCCCGAGCAGCAGCCCCCTCAGGTCGAACCCGAGCCGGAGGAGGAAGAAGAAGAGGAGCCGGAGGAGGAAGAAGCGGTGGAGGAGGGAGATCCGCCCCCGGGTGCCCCCGGCCTGATCGTCACCGGTCCGCCGACGGCGCCGGAAGACCCCCGGGGCCGGACCAACGCCTCCCGGCTCCGACTCCGCTTCAGCGACAGGCGGCTGTGGTTCGACCCGCGGTCCCCTCGGCTCATCGGGGAGAGACTGGTCCAGTTCGCCCGGGCGGACAGCGCGGTCCGGGCGATTCTGCGCGATTGGCTCGACAGCCTCCAGCTCGAGGAGGATGTGCGCCGGCGCGCGCGCGACTGGACCTTCGAGCGCGACGGGGAACGGTGGGGGTTCTCCGAACAGGGGATCCATCTCGGCGACGTCACGATCCCCATTCCCATCGGCTTCGCTCCCACGGGGCCCCAGAGGCGTGCGTACGAACAGGCGATCCGCGACCTGACGGCCATCCAGATCCAGAACCTCCGCGACGATGTGGAAGCTGCGGCTGCGGAGGCGCGGGCCCGCATGCGTGAGCGCTCCGAAGAGGAGGTCCGCCGGCGCGGTGACACCCTGCGTGTCCGGGGGCCCCCGTAACGTCGCCGCGCCGCGTGGTTCCGAACGTGCGGCGTCTCCGTTAGACTGAGCGCAGTCTGGACGCCGGGGGCCCCCTCCCCGTCGCACCGATGGTTCTCCCGACACCGCAAACCCGTCAGTCAGGAGCCGCCCCTTGGGTGACTCTCAACCATCCACCGAGCTTTCCTCCCGTTACGACCCCGCGGGGCTCGAACAGCCGATGTACGAGCGCTGGGTCGAGGCGGGCCTGTTTCACGTTCCGGCCGCGGATGTCGAGCGGCCCTGGGTGATCGTGATCCCCCCGCCGAACGTCACGGCCGCCCTGCACATGGGTCACGGGCTCAACAACACCCTGCAGGATGTCCTCATCCGGCGGCGGCGGATGCAGGGATACGACGCCCTGTGGGTGCCGGGTACGGATCATGCCGGGATCGCGACGCAGAACGTCGTCGAGCGGCAGCTGCGGGGAGATGGACTCACGCGCTTCGACCTCGGCCGGGCCGATTTCGTCGAGCGCGTGTGGGAGTGGGTCGACGAGTACGGGGGACGGATCATCGACCAGCTGCGCACCATCGGGTGTTCGTGCGACTGGGAGCGGACGCGGTTCACGCTCGACGAGGGACTCTCCAACGCCGTGCGCGAGGTCTTCGTCCGCCTCTACGAGAAGGACCTTATCTACCGCGGCCGGTACATCATCAACTGGTGTCCCCGCTGCCGCACCGCGCTCTCGAACGAGGAGGCGGAGCACCGCGACCTGGATGGGAAGCTCTACCGCCTGAAGTACCCTCTGGCGGGCGGCGGCCACGTGGAGGTTGCGACGACGCGGCCGGAGACGATGCTGGGAGACACGGGGCTGGCCGTTGCTCCGGAGGACGCGCGATACAGCGATCTCGTCGGCCGGGAGGCCGAACTGCCGCTCGTCGGGCGCCCTCTCCCGATCGTGGCCGACGAGCATGTCGATCCCGAGTTCGGGTCGGGCGTCGTGAAGGTGACGCCGGCCCACGATCCGAACGACTTCGAGATCGGGCAGCGTCATGGACTCGAAGCGCTCAATGTGATGACGGACGGGGGGGCGATGAACGACGCCGTCCCGGAGGCCTATCGCGGCCTGGATCGTTTCGAGGCGCGCGAGCGCGTCGTCGCGGACCTCGAGGCGGGAGGCTGGCTCGCGGGGGTGGAGGACCACGCCCACGCCGTCGGACGATGCTATCGCTGCGACACCGTCGTCGAGCCGCGCCTGAGCCTCCAGTGGTTCGTCCGCATGCAACCTCTCGCGGAGCCGGGGCTGGCCGCCTACGAGAGCGGGGAACTTCGCTTCCACCCCCCGCGATTCGGCCGCGTGTACCGCAACTGGATGGAGAACATCCGCGACTGGTGCATCAGCCGGCAGCTGTGGTGGGGACACCGGATCCCCGTCTGGTATTGCGACGCCTTCGACTGCGGCGAACTCGTCGTCTCCACCGAGGACCCGGACGACTGCCCCGCCTGCGGAGGCGAACTGCGCCAGGACGAGGACGTGCTGGACACCTGGTTCAGTTCGTGGCTGTGGCCCTTCTCGACGCTGGGCTGGCCGGAGCGGACCGGGGATCTGCGGGCGTTCTATCCCACGGCGACGCTCGTCACGGCGCCCGAGATCCTCTTCTTCTGGGTGGCCCGCATGATCATGGCGGGTTTCGAGTTCATGGGAGAGTTGCCGTTCACCGATGTCCTGTTGAACGGGACGGTGCGGGACCACCTCGGCCGGCGCATGTCGAAATCTCTCGGGAACGGGATAGATCCACTCGAAGTCGTTGAATTGTATGGTGCTGACGCCATGCGATTCACGCTCGTTCGAGGGTCTCCGCTCGGCACGGACATCCAGCTGGACAACGAGAACCTGGAAGCCGCGTTTCGTCCGGGACGGAACTTCGCGAACAAGATGTGGAACGCGGCGCGGTTCGCGCTGCCGCACGCCCGCCGGGACGGCGCGGGGGGCTCGCCGGAACCGACGGCGCTCGCGGACCGGTGGATCCGAAGCCGCCTCGCGCGGGTAGCGCACGAGATGGACGCGGCCTACGACGGCTATCGTCTCCACGAGGCGGCGGAGGCCGGCCATTCGTTCGTCTGGGGAGATTTCTGCGACTGGTACCTGGAGTTGGCGAAGCACCGGCTCGCCGGGGACCCCGAATCGGCCCGGGACGTGGGACACACGCTGACGCTCGTGATGCGGGGCTGGCTTTCCCTCCTCCATCCGATCGTCCCCTTCGTCACGGAAGCGATCGCGGCGAGGCTGCCGGACGCGGATGCCGCGGGTTCGCTCGTCACGGGACCGTGGCCGGACTGCCCCGACGACTGGATCGATGCCGATGCGGATGCGGGAATCGAGGCGCTGCAGGAGTTCGTGGGGATGGTTCGAGCGCTGCGCGCCGAATACGGCGTGGAGCCGGGAACCCGGGTGCGGGTTCGGGTGACGGATGCCTCTCCGGCCCTCCGAGCGGCGCTGGCCGAGGAGGAAGGAAGCATCGCGCGCCTGGCGGGGTTGTCCGAGGTCGAGCAGGTCTCGGAGGGTGCCGGCACGCCTTCCGCGGGCGGAGCCGGGGCGCACGCGGTGCTCCGCTCGGGCGGGGGACTCTTCCTCCCGCTGGAGGGGGTCATCGACCTTGAAACCGAACGCGGGCGCATCCGGGCGGAGCTGGAACGAACGGCCGGCCTGCTCGCACGGAGCCGCGGAAAGCTCGACAATCAGGGCTTCCTCGGTAACGCGCCCGAGGAAGTCATCGCGCGGGAGCGGGAGAAAGTGACGTCGCTGGGAGCACAGCGAACTCGCCTCGAGGAGAAACTCCGATCGCTGCGGGCGGGGGTCTGACGCGCCCGGGGCCCGGAGCCTCCGGGCGGGGGCCGGGAGCCCGTGAGCGATGGGTCGCTCTCGTTGCCGACGGGAGGCTCCTTTCGGCGATCATGGCCCTCCTCGTCACGTTGGCGTGCGCACGGGAGATGCCTCCGCCGGGCGCGCGGCCGGACGAGATCCCTCCCTCCATCGTCCGCATTCGTCCGGCGCCGGATACGACCGTTGTCGACTTCGACGGCGCGCTCGAGATCCGCTTCAGCGAACCGGTGCGGATACCGAACGGCCTTGCCAGGGAGATGTTCGTCACCCCGATGGAGGTGTACGAGGCGGAGACCGGATTCTCGGACCTGCGTCTCCGGCCGGAGGACGGGTGGCGGGACGGCGTGGTGTACTGCTTCACGATCCCGACCGATGGGATCAACGATCTCCTGCGCAACGGGATGGAAATCCCCGTCGAATTCTGCTTTTCCACGGGCGTGGAGATCCCGGGCCCCATGGTCGAGGGAGAAGTGGTCGACGCCCTGACGGCGCAACCGCTGGAGGGGGCGCGGGTCATCTTCTGGGCGGGCCCGGATTCCGTCCCGTACGGCGCGATTACGGACAGCATCGGGAGGTTCGTGGCGCGCGGGTTGCCGCCGGGCGACTACGAGGCTTTCGGGTTCGTCGACCGCAATCGCAACATGATGCCCGATCGCGAACTGGAGTCCCATGACAGCGCGTCCGTAGCGGCCTCGCCGGACTCGCTGACCGAGTTGAGGTTCATCGTGGTGGCGCCGGATACGACGCCGCCCCTGCTCGCTCGCGCGCTCGTGGTGGGAAGCGCGACGGTGCAACTCGAATTCGATGACTATCTTCTCAATCCTCAACCGGAGGAACCCGGGATCGCGATTCGGGACTCCGCGACGAACGAAGCGCTGGAGATCGTGGCCAGCCTCATCGGTTCGGCCGACGAGGTGACGTTCCCCTCCGACTCCGCCGCGCCGGCGGACTCCGCGGCGGCGGCCGATTCCGCGGCCGTTGACGACTCGACGGCGGTCGGCGACGCCGCGGCGGTGGAGGCTCCGAGCCCGGATTCCGCGGCCGCCGCGGCCTCCGATTCCGTCACGGAAGAGGATCCCGTTCTTCCCTCGAGGTTCATCACCGTCCGGCTCGGGACGGCGCTCGACTCCGGGACATACCGGGTTTCGGTTACGGGGGCGGTGAACCTGCGTCGTCTCACGGGAGGCGGTGATACGTCCTTTGTGGCCGAGCCGCAGCCCCCCTCTGCCGACTCGGCGCCGGCCGCCGACTCTGTGGCCGTAACGGACTCTGTGGCCGTGGCGGACGCTGCCGCCGCCGAGGGCGATTCCCTGGCGGCGGAGCAGGACTCGGTGCCGACGGTGCCGGACGCTCCGGAAGTGCTGCCGGACACCGCCGGAGCGCCGCCCGACACTCTCGGGGCGCCGCCGGACACGGTTCGAAGACGCGCTCCGCGAGGCGCGGGACGGGCCCCGTCGCCCGGTCTCCGGGGGAAGAGGCGGCGCGCATGACGGACCCGCGCCGCCGGCTCCCGTCCATGGACGCGCTCCTCAGGGAGCCCGGGGCCGTCCCCCTGATCGACCGCTACGGCCGCGAGACGGTGAAGGACTCGCTCCGCCGGGCCCTGGACCGTAACCGCGAGGGAGCCGATCCGGAGCGGTCCGACCCGGTCGACCTCCTGCGGGCGGCGGAACGCGATCTGGAGGCGCGATCCCGGCCGTCGCTGCGGCGGACGCTGAACGGAACGGGCGTCGTGCTCCATACCAACCTCGGCCGGGCGCCGCTCGCCGACGCGGCGGGTCGTGCCCAGGCGGAGGCCGCCGACTACGGGAACGTGGAACTCTCACTCGAGACGGGCCGGCGCGGCTCGCGATACGACCACTGCGGCGACGTCGTCTGCGAGCTCACGGGCGCGCCGGCGGCGATCGTCGCAAACAACAACGCGGCGGCCGTGGCGCTCGTCGTGAACGAACTGGCGCGGGGCCGCGAGGTGCTCGTGTCCCGCGGGGAACTGGTTGAGATCGGAGGCACCTTCAGGATCCCCGATGTCGTGGAGCGGAGCGGTGGCCGGTTACGGGAAGTCGGCACGACGAACCGAACGAGGGTCTCCGACTACGCGGCGGCCGTCAACGACTCGACCGGGCTCATTCTGCGAGTCCACCCCTCGAACTACCGGGTCGAGGGCTTCTCGGCCCGCCCCTCGCTCGCGGCGCTGGTGTCGCTGGCGCGGGAGCGCGGAATCCCGCTCGCGCACGACCTCGGCTCCGGACTGCTCGACGCCGGTCTTCTGCCCGGCTTCCCGCAGGGACCCACGGCGCGGGGATCGCTGGCCTCGGGCGTCGACCTCGCGACCTGGAGCGGCGACAAGCTTTTGGGGGGGCCGCAGGCCGGGATCATCGCCGGCGATGCGGCGCTGATCGGGCGTTTGCGCCGGAATCCCCTCCTGCGGGCGTTTCGCGTGGACAAGACGACGCTCGCCGCCCTCGAAACAACGCTGATGCTCTACCGCGACCCGGATCTCGCCGTCCGGCGCATACCGGCGCTGCGGATGCTGCGCGAGCCGGCGCCGACGGTCGAAGCCCGCGCGACCGCCGCGCGCCCCGAGCCTCCAGCGCGAAGCGGGGCGCGCGTGGACGTGATCCGGACCGAGGCGATGGTCGGAGGCGGCGCATTTCCGGGGTTCGCGATTCCCTCGGCCGGATGGGCCGTGACGGAGGTCGACGTCGAGCGGCTCGCGGCGGAGTGCCGCGCCGGCCGGGTCCCGCTCATCGGCCGAATCGAGCGTGCGGCGTTCATCGTCGACGTGCGGACGCTGCCCGGCGAGGAAGCGGCCCGCGCGGCCGAGGCTCTCGCCTCGGCGCTCGATCGCGTCGCCGATGTCTGACGCCGTGAGGATCGCGGTCCTCGCGTCGGGAGGCGGTTCCAACTTCCAGGCGCTGGTCGATCGCTTCCGGCGCAGCCCGGAGCGCGAGGTCGTCGGCGTGATCGCCAGCCGCGAGGGGGCCGGCGTCCTCGAGCGGGCGCGGCGGGCGGGGGTGGCATCGGCGGTCTCGCCCCCCGCATCGACGAGCGGCGGGGCGGCGACGTTCCTCCGCCGCACGCTGGACGAGTGGCGCAGCGACATCGTGGTGCTGGCCGGTTACATGAAGCTGGTGCCCGAGGCCCTCGTGCGGGCCTACTGGGGAAGGATCCTGAACATCCACCCCGCGTTGCTGCCCGAGTTCGGCGGCCGGGGAATGTACGGCGCCCGCGTGCACCGCGCGGTCATCGAGGCCGGCGTCCGGATCACCGGAGCGACCGTCCATTTCGTCGACGAGGCGTACGACCGGGGTCCGATCCTGTGCCAGTGGCCCGTACCCGTGCTCGCGGACGATACTCCGGAGTCGGTCGCGGCCCGCGTACTGACGGTGGAGCACCGGATTCTGCCCGCGGCCGTCGAGGCGCTCGCTTCGGGAGCGGTCCGGCTGGAAGCGGACCGCCGGGTCCGCTGGGTTCGCGAGTGGTTCGAGACAGAGACGTTCACCAACCGGGAAGGATGAGAAGGGATGCCGACTGCGCTCGTGAGCGTTTCGGACAAGACGGGGATCGAGGAATTCTGTGCGGGGCTGATCGCGCGGGGCTGGGAGATCGCGTCCACGGGAGGAACGATGCGGGCGCTGCTCGCGGCGGGGCTGGACGTCCGCGGCGTGAGCGACCTGACCGGCCATCCCGAGATGCTCGGCGGCCGCGTGAAGACGCTGCACCCGAGGGTGCACGGCGGGATCCTGGCCCGGCGCGAGGTGCCGGACGACCTGGATCAACTCGCCGCGCACGGGATGGTTCCCATCGACCTCGTGGCCGTGAACCTGTACCCCTTCCGCGAGACGGTGTCCGGCGGGGACGTGACGCTCGGGGAAGCGCTGGAGCAGATCGATATCGGCGGCCCGACGATGCTCCGGGCATCGGCGAAGAACCATCCATCCGTCTGGTCGGTGTGCGATCCGGCCGACTACGGGCGGGTGCTCGAGGCTCTCGATGCCGGGGATGCGCCGGAGACGCCGGAGCTGAGGCGGGAGCTGGCGACCAAGGTGTTCGGGCACACCGCGGCCTATGACGCGGCGATCACCCGCTACCTCACGCGACCGGATGGAACCGGGGATTCGCCCGACCTCGCGGCGGAAGAGGCCGCCGTCTCGCTCCTGCGCGTACAGTCGCTGCGGTACGGGGAGAACCCCGACCAGGAGGCCGCCTTTTTCCGCGACGGGTCGGGTCCCCCACGGGGAATTCCCGCGCTCGCGCAACTTCACGGCCGCGAACTCTCGTTCAACAACATTCTCGACGTGGACGGGGCCCTCACGGCGATCGCGCCCTTCGTGTCCGGGGAGCGCGCCGCCTGCGCGATCCTCAAGCACTCGACGCCGTGCGGCATCGCCGTCGGCACATCCCCGCTGGAGGCTTACGAGAAGGCCCTCGCGTGCGACCCCGTTTCGGCGTTCGGCTCGGTCATCGCTTTCACGGACACGCTGACGGAGGCCGTCGCGGAAGCGCTTTCCCGGAACTTCGTGGAGTGCGTCGTGGCGCCGGGATACTCGGAGGTTGCGCTCCGCGTCCTGCGGGCGAAGAAGAACATCCGGATCCTGAAGCCCGAAGCGGGCGCGGCGCCGGACGCGGGCGGCCACCTGCAGGAAGGGGTCGAAGTGCGCGGCGTGCGCGGCGGGGTCCTGTTGCAGGCGGCGCCCCGCCCGGCGTCGGAGGTGACCCGGGGGGCTCACGTCCCGACGGCGCGGATCCCGCGCGACGCGGAGTGGGACGATCTCGCGTTCGCGTGGTCCGCCGTGCAGAGCGTGAAGTCGAACGCGATCCTGCTCGCGCGGGACGGGGCGTCGATCGGCATCGGGGCGGGGCAGATGAGCCGTGTCGACTCGGTGGAGATCTCGATCCGCAAGGCCCGGGCGCAGGGGTTCGACGTGGCGGGCGCCGTCCTGGGATCGGACGCGTTCTTCCCCTTCCGCGACGGCATCGATGCGGCGGCCGCCGCCGGGGTGACGGCGATCGCGCAGCCGGGCGGTTCGAAGCGCGATGCGGAGGTCGTCGAGGCCGCGAACGAGCACGGCATGGCGATGGTCTTCACCGGACGACGGCTCTTCCGGCACTAGCGTCCTCGCCGTGCGAGGCACAGTTGAGGGGCGGGGTGAGGGGTTGCGAAACACTCGGCGCCGGAGCGGTTATGTTTCAAGCGGGTAACGCCGCAGGCGAAGCGGCAGGCGACCGGCCGGGACCGGAGGCCCAACGGCAAGGGAGCATTTTCATGGCGAACATTCATATTCCGCCGGGCTGGCGGCTCAGGGAGCGCGAAGCGACGCCGGAGTCGGTGTACCTCGACAGGCGACAGTTCGTAGCCCGCATGGGCGGGGGAGCGATCCTGGCCGCCGCCTCGCTCGGGTGCCGGCCGGGGGGAGCGGCGGAAGCCCGGCAGCGCGGTCCCCTCGACAACATCCCGGACACTCCGACCGCGGACCTCTATCCCGTGGCCGTGAACGATCCGCGCTTCACGCCCGGCGACCGCCACAAGGAGGTCTCGCCGGAGGAGATCGTGGCCACGTACAACAACTTCTACGAGTTCGGCACGGACAAGGATGGGGTGTGGCGCAACGTCGGTCCGTTCGAGGCCCGCCCGTGGGAGCTGGAGGTCACGGGTCTCGTCGAGAACCCCGGCGTCTACGATCTCGTGGAACTGGAACGCGCGTTCCCGCTCGAGGAACGGATCTACCGGCACCGCTGCGTGGAACGGTGGTCCGTCGTCGTGCCGTGGATCGGCTTCCCGCTCGCCCGGCTGCTGGAGCGCGTGCAGCCGCGGAACGAGGCCCGCTATGTCGGCTTCGTGACCTTCAACCGTCCGGAACAGGCCTCCGGCCAGAAGACGCAGACGTGGTACAAGTGGCCCTACTACGAAGGGCTGCGCATGGACGAGGCGATGAACGAACTTGCCTTCGTTGCGACGGGCATGTACGGCCATCCGCTCCAGAAGCAGAACGGCGCGCCGGTCCGCATCCATCTGCCCTGGAAGTACGGGTACAAGAGCCCGAAGAGTATCGTCCGCATCGACGTGACCGACGAGATGCCGACGACCTTCTGGAACGACCTGCAGCCGTCCGAGTACGGCTTCTACTCGAACGTGGACCCGGACGTGCCGCATCCCCGCTGGTCCCAGGCGCAGGAGGAAATCGTCGGCACCGGACAGCGGGTTCCGACGCTCCCGTTCAACGGATACGGCGAGTGGGTGGGCGAACTCTACGGCGGTCGCGTGACGCCGGTCGGAGACGTGCCGCACGCCCGCTGAGCTTCCGGCGGGCGGGTCTCCTTGACCCGCCCGCCATCCACGGCTAGAGTCCCGCCGTGCTCCGTGGAGGCGGAGCATGCCCTGAATCCGAGACTTTTCCGAAACACATATAGATAAGCCCTTGAGACGACGCGCGATCGCAGCGCTCGTGCTATTTCTGGGGGTGCTGGTCAGCCAGGGTTGCGGAGGCGAATATCCGCAATCCACGCTGCACCCCAGTTCGGACTCCGCCGCGCTCATCGACCAGCTCTTCGACCAGATATTCTGGTGGGCGGTCGGCGTGTTCGTCGTGGTGGGGGGCATCCTCACCTACGTGTTCGTGCGTTTTCGGGAGCGCCCGGGCGACGGGCGGCCGAAGCAGGTCCACGGCCACCTTCTCCTCGAAGTCGGCTGGACGCTGGCCCCGGCGCTCATCCTCGTGGCCATCGCGATCCCGACCATCCGCGCGATCTTCATCATCGACCGGTCGACGCCGGATCCGGAAGCGCTCGTCATCGAGGTCATCGGCAAGCAGTGGTGGTGGGAATTCCGGTATCCGGAACTCGGCATCGTGACGGCGAACGAGGCACACGTCCCGCTGGGCCGTACCGTCGACCTGCGGCTCCGCTCCGCGGACGTCATGCACTCGTTCTGGGTTCCGCGTCTGGCCGGAAAGCGCGACCTCGTGCCGGGCATCGAAAACCAGCTCTGGTTCCGGCCGGATTCGGTCGGCGTGTTCCACGGACAGTGCGCGGAGTTCTGCGGCACGGCGCACGCCCTCATGGGGATGCGCCTGATCGTGGACGAACCCGAGGACTTCGAACGCTGGGCCCGGTTGAACGCGGAGCCGGCTTCGACGCCCGCGGACGCGGAGGCGCGGGCGGGGCAGGGCGTGTTCATGGCGAACGCCTGCGTGAGCTGTCACGCGGTGAGGGGGACGCCGGCGGAGGGGCAGTTCGGCCCCGACCTCACGCACTTCGGGAGCCGGCTCACGATCGCATCGGGCGTGCTCGAGAACACGCCGGAGAACCTCGCGCGCTGGCTCGATTCGACCCAGCACGTGAAACCCGGGAACCCGATGCCGGAGGTCGTACTGAGCGACGCGCAGATTCGGCAGCTCGTCGCCTATCTCGGCTCGCTCCGCTAGCGCCATGGCCATGACCGACGCGCATCCCACCGGGATCCGGAGCTGGCTGACGACGGTCGACCACAAGCGGATCGCGATCATGTACTTCGTGGTCGGGTTCGCCTTCCTGCTCGTCGCGGGCTTCGAGGGACAGCTCATCCGGCTCCAGCTCGCCGCCCCCGGGCGCGACTTCCTCGATCCCGACCTGTACAACCAGTTGTTCACGATGCACGGCACGACGATGGTCTTCTTCGCCGGCATGCCGCTCGTCGTCGCCTTCTTCAACTTCGTCGTGCCCCTGCAGATCGGGGCGCGCGACGTCGCCTTCCCGCGCCTGAACGCGTTCTCCTTCTGGGTCTTCCTCTTCGGCGGCCTCTTCCTGTACGCGAGCATCCCCCTCCGTGCGATGCCCGACGGAGGATGGTTCGCGTACATGCCGCTGACGAACCCCGAGTATTCGCCGGGTCCCGGCATCGACTTCTACGTCCTCTCGCTCCTGATTTCCGGCGTGGGGTCGATCGCCGGCGGGCTGAACTTCCTCGTCACGATCCTCAACATGAGGGCGCCGGGGATGACGTTCATGAGGATGCCGCTTTTCACCTGGATGGCGCTCATCGTCTCCGCGCTCATCCTGCTCGCCTTCCCGCCCTTCACGGTCGGCCTGATCTTCATGCTCTTCGACCGCAGCTTCGGGACGCACTTCTTCGACGCGGCGGCGGGCGCGGACCCCGTGCTCTGGCAGCACCTGTTCTGGGTCTTCGGCCACCCCGAGGTCTACATCCTCATCCTGCCGGCCTTCGGCATCGTCTCCGACGTGATCCCGACGTACTCGCGGAAGATCCTGTTCGGGTATCCCGTCGTCGTCTTTTCGGGCGTCCTCATCGCCTTCCTCGGCTTCGGCGTCTGGGTCCACCACATGTTCTCGGTCGGACTCGGGCCGGTGGTGAACGCGGTCTTCGGCGGGGCGACGATGCTCATCGCGATTCCCACGGGGATCAAGATCTTCAACTGGATCGCGACGATGTGGGGGGGTCGTCTGCGCTTCCGAACGGCGATGCTCTACGCGGTCGGCCTCGTGGCGACGTTCACGATCGGCGGCCTGAGCGGCGTCATGCACAGTTCGCCGCCGGCGGACCTTCAGCAGACGGACACCTACTTCGTGGTGGCGCACTTCCACTACGTGCTCATCGGCGGCACCGTCTTCGGTCTCTTCTGCGGCTTCTACTACTGGTTCCCGAAGGCGACGGGACGGATGCTGCACGAGGGCCTGGGGAAGGCCCATTTCTGGCTCACCTTCATCGCGCTGAACGTGACTTTCTTCCCGATGCACTTCTCGGGGCTCCTCGGGATGCCGAGGCGGACGTACACCTACGCGGAGGGGCTCGGGCTCGACATCTTCAACCTCATCTCGACGATCGGGGCCTTCGTCTTCACGCTCTCCTTCGTGCCGCTGGTCTGGAATCTGTGGCGCACGTGGCGCCGCGGAGAGGCGGCCGGACACAACCCGTGGGACGCGTCGACGCTCGAATGGACGACGGCCTCGCCGCCGCCACACTACAACTTCGCGGAGATCCCGACGGTCGACCGGCGGGATCCGCTCTTGCATCCCTACATCGAACCGGAGTCGCGCGGCGAGGGGGATGAACCCGGGGGCGCCGTGCCGCGGCGGCAGCCGGACGAGCCGCCGGAGCCGGTGGTCATGCCGAATCCGTCGTACTGGCCGCTCGTACTCGCCGCCGGGATGCTCCTCATGACGATCGGCGCGCTCGGATCGCTCGGGCTCACGCTCTTCGGCCTGTTCGTGACGGCGGTGGGACTCTTCGCGTGGGCCTTCGAGCCCCCGTTCGGCGAGGAGGCGCACTGATGGAGGGGCCGACCTCGACGGGAATCCCGAACCGCAAGCTCGCGATGTGGACCTTCATCGGGTCGGAGTGCATGCTCTTCGGCACGCTGATCGCCACGTACATGATCTATCGCGGCCGGAACCTCGTGCCGCCCTATCCGCACGACCTCCTGAACATCCCGTTCATCACGGTCACGACCTTCGTGCTCCTGATGAGCAGCCTCATGATGGTGCTCGCGCTCGCGGCGGTGCAGAGGAACGATCTGCGGGCGACGAAGCTGTGGCTCGGCCTGACGGCCCTGTTCGGCCTGATCTTCCTCGGCGGCCAGTACTACGAGTTCAGCCACTTCGTGCACGAGGGACTGCCGCTGTCGAGGAACCTCTTCTCGTCGACCTTCTTCGTCCTCACGGGAACGCACGGCGCCCACGTTGCCGGAGGCGTGATCTGGCTGGGCACGCTCCTCGTGAGGACGGTGAACGGGAAGCTCGACGCCCGCCATGCGGAGACGGTGGAGATCGCCGGCCTCTACTGGCACTTCGTGGATGTCGTGTGGATTATCCTCTTCACCCTCATCTACCTGCTGGTGTGAGGCACACGTGAGCAGCCATTCCGCCGGATCGCACCCGAGCACGCGCCTCTACGTCGCCGTCGCGGTGATCCTCGCCGCGCTGACGGCGCTCGAGGTGATGGTGTTCTACATCGAAGCGCTGGCGCCGGTGCTCATTCCGATCCTGCTCGTGATGATGGCGGCGAAATTCGCGCTCGTCGCGATGTTCTTCATGCACTTGAAGTCGGACGGCCCGGTCCTCACCGCGATCTTCGCCTGGGGGGTCTTCATCGCCACCGCCATCGTGGTCGGATTGATGGCGATCTTCGGCAAGTTCGGCGCCTGATTTCGGGCCGTCAGCGGGCCGGGGTCGCGGCGAGCGCGTAGAGGAAGAGGTTCACGCCCATTCTGATCGCGGACTCCCGCACCTCGGGCGCGTCCCCGTGCACGCCCTCGTCCTCCCAGCCGTCCCCCAGGTCGGATTCGAAGCTGTAGTAGACGGCGAGGCGGCCATCCATGAAGATACCGAACCCCTGCGCGGGATTCCCGTCGTGCTCGTGAATCTTGGGCAGGCCGTCCGGCATCTCGTAGAAGATCCGGTAGATGCTGTGCCCGAGCGGCACTTCGGCGAGGGGCAGGTCCGGAAAGAGGCGGGCGATCTCCCGGCGAAAAGACTCGTCCAGACCGTAGTTGTCGTCCACGTGCAGGAAGCCGCCCCCGTACAGGTAGGCGCGCAGGCGCTCGATCTCGAGCGCGGTGAAGGACATGTTCCCGTGTCCCGTCGCATACAGGTACGGGTGGTCGGCGAGGTCGGGATCCGCGGCCCCCACCTCGGCGGGTCGGTCGGCGACCGGAATCCCCGTCCGGGACCGGATCTGCTCGAGAAGGTTGTCGAGGCTCGATGGATTCGCGTACCAGTCGCCCCCGCCGTCGTAGCGCAGGCGTGCGATCGTCGGCGCCTCCGTCCCGCGCGCCCCGCCCGGCGGCTGGCCGGCGAGGCTCGGACAGGACCCGAGCGCGGCGAGCGCGGCGGCGGCGACCGTGACGAATCCGATCACCATCTGCGGCGTGCGGTCGCCCCGCCGCTGCGTGGCGCGGCAATGCGGACAGGTCCGCGTTGCGTCCGGCACGCTGCACCGGCAGCGCCGGCAGGGCTTCACGCGAACGCCTCGGCCACGGCGCGACGGACGAAGGTTGGAGCCGGACGGACTGCTTGACGTGGGTTCATCGTGGCGCCTCGGTCGCATGGCGCGGCACTTCGGCCGCGCGGAGTTCCGCCCGTAGGTTATCGGTTCGCGCGCCCCGTGGCGAAGGCTTAGGATGTGCCGCGCGACGGGCCGCTTTCCGGCCTGCCGGACCACGAGGACCTGGACGATGCGTCGATACTCGGCCTACGACCCCCCTGAGTACGTTTCCTGGCAGCCGGACCCCGAACTCCTGGAGGAGTACAGGTCGCGCATCCGGGCGGACGCCGCGCGAGAGCGGGAAATCGCCGCGCTGCCTCCGGAGGCGTACATCGCCCTGTATCGGGGACTCCTCCGCTTCCGCCTCAGCGACATCGCCCTCACGAGGTGGGTGAAGCAGGGCGTGATCTCGAAGGCGTGGCTCGCGACCGGGGAGGAAGCCGTGACCGTGGGGGCGGTGAATGCGCTCGAACGCCGCGGTTCCGACGGGGACATCGTGGGTCCCATGATCCGCAACCAGGGCGCGAACCACGAGATGGGCATGCCGATGGCGGAGGTGTTCCGGACCTACCTCGGGACGGCGGACGCCCCCGCGGAGGGACGGGACCTGCACCTGGGGGACCTGCGCTACGGCGTGTGTCCGCCGATCAGCATGGTCTCCACGCTGTCGACGGTCATGAACGGGTTTGCCCTCGCTTTCCGGATTCGCGGCGAGTCCCGGGTGGCGCTGACCTGGGTCGGGGACGGCGCGACGAAACACGGCGAGGCGCACGAGGCGTTCGCCTTCGCGGCGGCGCTCGGGCTGCCGATCGTCTTCGTCATTCAGAACAACCAGGTGGCGCTCGGGACGCGGCTGGACCAGCACCACGTGCCGCCCGACTTCTCGGACTGGGGCGCGGCGTACGGGATCCCCTCGGAATCGGTGGACGGGAACCACGTGCTCGAGGTCTATGCGGCCACCCGGGTGGCCGCCGAGCGCTGCCGGCGGGGAGAGGGTCCGCAACTCATCGAGGCGTGCACCTTCCGCATGGGAGGGCACGCGACGCACGACGTGCGCGAGGCCCGGGCCACGTTTTCGCGCGAGTTGTTCCGACACTGGGGGCGACGGGACCCGATCGGGCTCTACGAAGAGTACCTGGCGGGGATCGACCTCGGAGTCGCCGGGGCCGGCAATCTGCGGGACCGGAACCTCCGGAAGCTCGCACGGGTGGAGCGGGAGGTGGAGGCGGAGATCGAGCAGGCCGCAAGCGAGGCTCTGGCGAGCCGCGAGGGGGCCGCGCCCCGCGGCGAAACCGTGACGCGCGGCGTGTACGGCGGGGTGCCGGCATGACGGGCGAAGGCGCCCGCCCGCGGCGGCCGGGCCTGATCGATGGCGCGTCGTGGACGCTGTACGAGGTCGCCCGGGCGCCGTCCGGCCTCGGTCTCGGCTACTTCGTCTGCGACGGCCCGGAGATGGCGGACCGACGGACGGCGCTCCCCGCCGGCCGGGCGCTCGACGATCTCGATGACGAAGCCTTCCGCGCGTTGTGGGAGGCGGGACGACCGCTCACGCGGACCGAGCGCCGGGTCGTCGATGGCGGCGGAGCGATCTGGCTTGCCCAGAGCACGGGGCCGGTCTGGGCGGAGGGGGGGAGCGCGGCGGGTACCGTGGGGCTCCGCCTGCGCTGCATCAGCGCGCACCGCCCCGTAGTGGAGTTGAACGGCGCCTCGCTCTCCGGGATGTCCGATGCCGAACTGATCGCGCGCGTGGGCGCGCCCGAAGGAGTCGCGCCATCCTCCGACTGACGTTTCTCGGAACGGCTTCCTCGCGGCCGACGGTGTCGCGGAACGTTTCGTCGCTTGCCCTGAAGCGCGAGGGGCGGCTGTTCCTCCTCGATTGCGGCGAGGGGACGCAACGGCAGATGATGCGGTACGGGGTGGGCTTCTCCCTCGACGACATCCTCATCACCCACCTTCACTCCGACCATTATCTGGGGCTCGCGGGCCTGCTCCGCACGATGAGCCTGCAGGGGCGCCACGAGCGGCTCCGGATCTGGGCGCCATACGGCACGGGCGAGACGCTCCGCGCGCTTCGGGACCTGGGAGGGGATCGCCTGGCGTTCGACGCGAGGGTGCACGAACTCCGGGCGGGCGATGCGGTCGAAGGGGAGGGGTTTCGGGTGGAGGCGTTCGTGACCGAGCATACGCGGCGCTCGCTCGGATACGCCCTCATCGAGGATGCCCGTCCCGGAAGGTTCGATGTGGCGGCCGCCCGCGGGTTGGGCGTCCCCGAAGGTCCGCTCTTCGGCCGTCTCCATCGGGGGGAGAGCGTGGATCTGGAGGACGGCCGGCGCGTCCACCCCGCGGATCTCGTGGGCCCGGCGCGGCCGGGCAGGAAGGTCGTGTATACGGGGGACACGCGTCCCTCTCCCGAAACCGTCCGGATCTCGCGCCACGCCGACGTCCTCGTGCACGAGGCGACGTTCACGGAGGAGGAACGGGGTCGGGCGCGGGAGACCGGCCACTCCACCGCGGCCGATGCGGCCCGGGTCGCGCGCGAGGCGGGCGTGCGGCGGCTCGTCCTGACGCACATCAGCGCCCGCTACGCCGAGCGGCCGGCACAACTGCTCGAGGAAGCGCGCGCCGTCTTCCCCCGGGCGGAGCTCGCGCGCGACGGCTGGTCCACCGACGTCCCTTTCGATGACGCGGACCCCGGAGATCCGGACCCTTGATCCGGGTGCGGGTACCCGGGGACAAGTCGATCTCCCACCGCGCCGCGCTCATCGCGCCGCTCGCGTCGTCGCCCTCCGTCGTGCGCGGTCTCTCTGACGGCGTCGATGTGCGGACCAGCGTGCGGGCGATGCGGCGGCTCGGCGCCGCCGTCGAGTGCGAGGAGGAGGAGAGCGGCCTCACGATCCGCTGTGCGGGCGGAGGGCTCGACGTCGCCTCGGCTCCGCGGCTCGATTGCGGGAACAGCGGGACGACGGCGCGCCTCCTCGCCGGAATCCTGGCGGGTTCCGGCGTCGCTGCGGTCCTGGATGGCGATGCTTCGCTGCGCAGCCGTCCAATGCGCCGCGTCATCTATCCGCTGCAGGCCATGGGGGCGCGCATCGAGTACGACGGGGAGCCGGGGCGGCTTCCCGTGCGGCTCCGCGGGCGAGCCACGGGGACGTTGAGGACCCTGCGCCACCGCGGCCGGGTCGCCAGCGCCCAGGTCAAGTCGGCCGTCCTTCTGGCCGGCGTGCTGGGCCGCGTGAGGGTCGAAATCAGCGAACCCTCCCTCTCCCGGGACCACACCGAGCGCATGCTGGCCGAGATGGGGGTGCCGCTCGCCTTCGATCCCGGGCGGACCGGGGCGGGCGAGGTGCGCTTCGATCCATCCGGCTGGGAGGGTGCGCTCGGGGGTCTTCGCATGACCGTGCCCGGCGATCCGTCCTCGGCCGCCTTCCTCATCGGGGCGTCGCTCCTCGGCGGCCGCACCGTCAGGGTGGCGGACGTGGCCGCCAACCCCGGCCGCATCGGTTTCCTTTCCGTGCTCGAGGAGATGGGGGCCGGCGTCGACCGGGACCCCGCGCCGGCCGAAGGCGGAGAACCGCGGGAGACGTGGACCGTCCATCCCCCCGACGACCTGCGGGCGTTCTCGATCGGCGGCGACCTGATCCCGCGCGTGATCGACGAGATTCCGCTCCTCGCCGTCCTCGCCGCCCGGGCGCGGGGCCGCTCGGAGATCCGCGATGCTGCGGAGTTGCGCGTGAAGGAGAGCGACCGTCTTGCCGTGCTCGCCCGGACGCTCGGGAAGCTCGGCGTCGCCGTGGAGGAAAAGTCCGATGGTCTCGCGATTCGGGGCCGCCGTGCGGGACGGCTCCAGGGCGACGTCGAGACGCGCGGCGACCACCGGATCGCCATGGCGTTCGGGGTTCTCGACGCGGCCGGAGACGCCGACCTGCGGATCGACGACCGCGCGTGCGCGGACGTCTCGTATCCTGACTTCTGGGATGCCCTGGAGCCCTTCCGCGACGTCCCCCGCCCAAGGTCTTCCCCGCGAACGGGACGGGTGATCGCGGTGGACGGTCCCGCCGCTTCCGGAAAGAGCAGCACGGCCCGGCGAGTGGCCCGACGACTCGGCTTCGTGCATGTGAACTCCGGACTGCTCTACCGAGCGATCACCTGGTGGGCGCTCGACAGGGGCATCGCGGAGGACGAGCCGTCGATCGCGGCCCGGGTTCCCGGGCTCGACGTCGATCTCGTCCCCGCGGACGACGGATTCGAGGTATCCGTCGCGGGGACCCGGCCCGGCCCCGGCCTGGAGTCGGCCGAGGTGACCGCGCGGGTATCCGCCGTTTCCGCGCTTCCTGCGGTTCGCGACGTCGTGCTGGATCGGCTGCGCCGGGCCGGCCGCCGCCACGAGATCGTCTGCGAGGGACGCGACATCGGCACCGCCGTCTTCCCCGATGCGGAACTCAAGGTCTTCCTCGTGGCGGACGTCGGCGAGAGGGCCCGCCGCCGATTGCACCAGCGCGCCGTTCCCTTCACGGACGACGACATGGAGCGCGAGACCCGGCGGATCGAGGCGCGCGACCGACTGGACCGCTCGCGCCCGCTGTCCCCGCTGCGGCAGGCGTCCGACGCGATCGAGATCGACACGACCTCCATGTCCCAGGACGATGTCGTGGACGCGATCCTCGAGCTTGCGGCCTCCGCTTTCCGTTGACGCTTCCGCGGCCTGAATCTAAATTAGCGTACTGTTCGAGGACCGCGGCGGAAAAAGTGGCGCTTCGCCCCGGATCCTGTGGAGACCCGACACCAGGGGATCGGCCGGCGGCTGGGCGGAGATGGTGAAGCTCGGTCGGGGTCGATTCTTTTTGCCACGAGGCCCGGCGGGACGCACGGTTGCCCCCGCGCGGGAGCTTGATTCCCTATGCCCGACGACACGAACCCTCAGACCGACGTCCCCGAGACCGAAGTCGCCGAAACAGAAGTCGCCGAAACGGAAGTCGCCGAGACGGAAGTCGCCGAGACCGAAGTCCCCGAGACGGACACTCCCGAGACGGACACCCCCGAGGCCGCGGACGCGTCGACGGAAATCGACGACGCCGCCAAGGAAGACGTGGAGGTCGCCGTCGCGACACCGGCCGCCTTCGAGCCCAGTGCCATCGACCTGGATCTCGATGCGGACCCGCGGGATGACTCCCAGCACGATCAGGCGGAGTACGCCGAACTCTACGCGCTCTACGAGGACACCCTCAGTCGCATCACCGAAGGCGAGATCGTCTCCGCACAGGTCATCGGAAAGACCGAGACGGACATCATCCTGGATGTCGGCTTCAAGTCCGAAGGCGCCGTCCCGCTGGAGGAGTTCGCGGATCCGGACGAAGTTCAGATGGGCGATTCCGTCGATGTCCTCCTCGAGAGTCTCGAGGACGAAGAAGGCGTCGTCGTCCTTTCGAAGAAGAAGGCGGACTTCCTCCGCGTCTGGGAGAAGATCAAGGACGCCTTCGACAACAACCGTCCCGTGCAGGGGCGCATCAAGCGGAAGATCAAGGGTGGGGTGACGGTCGATCTCATGGGGGTCGACGCGTTCCTGCCCGGATCCCAGATCGCGCTTCGCCGCGTGCCCAACGTCGACGACCTGCTGGGCGACGAGTACGACTTCAAGATCCTCAAGCTCAACAAGCGCCGCCGGAACATCGTGGTGAGCCGTCGCGTCCTTCTCGAGGAGGAGCGGGCAGGGAAGCGCGAGGAACTCAAGAAGGAGCTGTCCGTGGGCGACGTGCGCCCCGGCATCGTCAAGAACATCACGGACTTCGGCGCGTTCATCGACCTCGGCGGGATGGATGGCCTCCTCCACATCACCGACATGTCCTGGGGGCGCATCGGCCATCCGTCGGAAGTCTGCGAGATCGGCCAGACGCTCGAGATCAAGATCCTCGACATCGACTGGGACCGGGAGCGAATCTCGCTCGGCCTCAAGCAGCTTCAGGAGTACCCCTGGAAGAACGTGGCCGAGAAATACCCGGTCGGGACGCGCGTCCTGGGCCGCGTCGTCTCGATTACGAACTACGGCGCCTTCGTCGAACTCGAGCGCGGGATCGAGGGTCTCGTCCACATCTCCGAGATGTCATGGACCCGCAACGTCCGCCATCCCTCCCAGCTCGTCGGCATCAACGACAAGGTCGAATGCGTCGTGCTGCGCGTCGATGAGGAGGCACAGAAGATCTCGCTCGGGATGAAGCAGGTGGAGGAGGACCCATGGCTGGCGCTCCCGGCGCAGTACCCGCCGGGGACGAAGATCCGCGGGCTGGTCCGCAACCTCACCTCCTTCGGCGCCTTCGTGGAGGTCGAGGCGGGAATCGACGGTCTCGTCCATATCTCGGACATGAGCTGGACACGGCGGGTGCAGCATCCGGCCGAGGTCCTCCGCAAGGGGGAGGAGGTCGATGTCGTCGTGCTCTCGATCGACCCCGACCAGAAGCGGATCTCCCTCGGTTTGAAGCAGGTGCAGGAAGATCCGTGGTATCAGCTCGCGCAGGCGTACCAGCCGGGGCGGGAAGTGGCGGGCTCGATCACGCGGCTGCTCGAGAAGGGCGTCGTCGTGGACCTCGGGAGCGATCTCGAAGGGTTCGTGCCGATCTCGCAACTCGGCGTGGAGGCGCCGGTCACCGAGCCGGCCGACCACTTCGACGAGGGGCATCGGCTGGAACTCCGAGTACTCGAGACGGATCCCATCAACCGCCGCATCGTGCTCGCCGTCGTGGACGCGCCCGATGTCCCGTACGAGGCCGAGGAGGTAGAGTACGAGAACATGGCGGCGTCGAAGTCCGGTTCGGCGGCGGACGACACGGACGAGGGGGAGCAGTCCGATTCCGGTGGTGAGGCAGAGGCAGAGGAGTAGCCCCTTCCACGAGCGGCGCAGAGCGGCGCGGCGACGCGTAGCCCTCGGTTGCGGCGTCGTGCTGGTCGCGGCCGCCGGCTGCGCGTTCATCGCCGGCAACCCACCCATCGAGACGGCCGCGTCGAGCCCTGTGGACTCCGAAGGAGCGGCGGCCGCGCTCCGCCTCGCCGAGTCGGACTATGAGCAGGGGCGCTTCGCCGCCGCCGCGGCGCGCGCCGATTCCCTCGACGCCGCATGGCGTGAACTGGAACCTCTCCGAGGGCTCGCGGACCGTGCCCTCTCCGTCGCGGGCCGGGCGCTGGAAGCGCAGAGACTCCCGGGCGCCGCGGCGGATCGTTACGGCAGACTCCTCGCGCGGGCGCCCGCCGCCCCCCTCGGAACGGCCACCCTGGAGCGGCTGGTTCGGGTTCTCTCGGACACGGGCCGCGAGCCCGAGGCGGTCGTGGCGATCCTCTCCGCGCCCGGGGGAATCGAGACGGCCGGGGCGGAGAATCTCCGCCGGCTGACCGCCGCCCTCACGGTCGAGGAACTGCGCCCGTTGACCGAAGCCTTCCCGCCGGAGACGTCCGCGGCGGCGATCGTCCATACGCAGCTCATCCGCCTTCTGATCGTCGAGGATGAGGGAGACGAGGCGAGGCGTCTCGCCGCTCGCGTCCTGGACGGGCAACCCGCCGAACCGGAGCGGGCCACGGCGGAGATGATCGTCGGGGCGGAAACGGATTTCGGCAGCGGCAGCGCGCGCATCGGCGCGATCCTCCCGCTCACGGGCGACCTCGCGGACGTGGGCCTGGTGTTGCGGGAGGGGATCGAACTCGCGGTCGAACGCTACCGCGACGAGCGTCCGGCCGGCTTCGATGTCGAACTCATCTTCGTCGATGACGAATCGGATCCGGAGAACACCGCGGAACTCGTGCGGTCGCTCGAAGGACGGGACGTGATCGCGATCCTGGGTCCGCTTCGCGCCGAGTCGTTCGCGGCGGCTTCGCGGGCCCGCGGGAACCAGAGACTGCCGATCATCAGCCCGACGGCGACGGAAGTGCTGAGACCCGGGTCGGCGACCTATACGCTCTACGATGCGGGCACGCGGGTCTCGGATGTGGCGGAGGAACTGGCGCGCTGGACGCTGGAGGATCTGAGGCTGCCGCGGGTCGCAGTGCTCGAGCCGGACGGGGTCGGACTCGGAGGCGCGGTCGATGCGTTCACGCGCACGATCCGGGAAAACGGCGGCCTGCTCGTCGGGCACGAACGCTACGATCCCGGGGTCACGACCTTCCAGGCGCCCATCGAAGCCGTCGCCGCCTCGGAGCCCGATGTCGTCTTCGCGCCGGCGGCGTCCGTGTCCGGCGTCCTCGCCGTCGCACCTCAGCTCTTCTATTACGGGCTCTACAACGTGATCGTGATGGGGAGCGGGGCGTGGGCCGAGCCGGCTGCCTTGCGTCGTCTCGAACGCTTCGCGACGGACCATCGGGTGATTGGTCTCGCGACGGACCGGGTCAGCCCGGGCACGCCGTGGCGCCGATTTGTCGCGGATTATGAGAGACGATACCGAAAGACGTTGCGGGACAACATTATGCCGGCCCTCGCGCACGATGCGACGCTCCTGGTTCTTTCCGCCCTCGATGGCGCGAGGCTGCCGATCCCGGCCGCGCTCGCGGCGTACCTCGAGTCGGGACCGGAAGTCGAGGGCGTGACGGGCCGCCTGCGTCCCGAGGCCGGGCGGTCCGTCGTACGGCGCTCCACGGAGATCCGCATGCTGGTGGACGGATCGCCAGTGGAGGCGGACAGAGAGGAACTTCTCACCTGGCTGGCCGAGGTGCGTGCGGCGCCGTCTCCCTTTGCGCCGCGCGACTCGCTGCGGGTGGACACCCTGCGCACGGAGGCGCGGCGCCGGGTGCGAACGGCGGGTGTCCGGTGAGCATGCGAGAGAAGCTGGCCGAGCTCGAGGCCCGAGCCGGGCGCGCCGCCCGCGGAGACCCGGATCGGCTCGCCCGCCAGCACGCGCGCGGCAAGCTGGGCGCCAGGGAGCGCCTCGAGATCCTGCTCGACGAGGGGAGCTTCGTGGAATTCGACCGCTTCGTCGAGCACCGCTGCACGGACTTCGGGCTCGAGGACCGCCGCGTCCCCGGCGACGGCGTCATCACGGGCTACGGCCGCATCGACGGGCGAACCGTCTACGTATTCAGCCAGGACTTCACGGTCTTCGGAGGCTCGCTCTCGGAAACGCACGCCGGCAAGATCGTGAAGGTTCTGGACCTCGCGACGCGGAACGGCGCTCCCTTCATCGGGATCAACGACTCGGGCGGCGCACGGATTCAGGAAGGGGTCGCCTCCCTCGGCGGCTACGCGGACATCTTCCTCCGAAACACGCTGGCCTCGGGCGTGATCCCGCAACTGAGCGCAATCCTGGGGCCATGTTCCGGAGGCGCGGTCTACAGCCCCGCCATCACGGACTTCGTGTTCATGGTGGACGGGGTGAGCCACATGTTCATCACGGGCCCCGGCGTGGTGAAGACGGTGACGCACGAGGACGTGACGTTCGACGAACTCGGCGGCGCCGCCGTGCACGCGAGCCGCTCCGGCGTGGCGCATTTCCGTTCGGCGACCGAGGTCGAGGCGCTTGGCGCCGTGCGCGGCCTCCTCTCCTACCTCCCCTCGAACAACCAGGAGACGCCGCCGTGGCGGGAGACGGCCGATCCCGCGGACCGGGCCGACGAGGCGCTGCTCGAGATCGTGCCCGACGACCCGAAGCTCCCGTACGACATGCTTGACATCATCCGCCGGGTCGTCGATGCCGACAGTCTGATGGAGGTTCACGCCGAGTACGCCCGCAACATCATCACGGGCTTCGCTCGACTCGGGGGGAACGCAGTGGGCATCGTCGGCAACCAGCCCGCGGTCCTCGCCGGCGTCCTCGACAGCGATGCGAGCATCAAGGCCGCGCGGTTCGTCCGCTTCTGCGATGCGTTCAACGTTCCGCTCGTGACCTTCGAGGATGTGCCCGGCTTTCTCCCGGGACTGAAGGAGGAGCACGAGGGTATCATCCGAAACGGCGCGAAGCTCCTCTTCGCCTACTGCGAGGCGACGGTGCCGAAGCTCACCGTGATCACGCGCAAGGCCTACGGCGGCGCGTACGACGTGATGTCGTCCAAGCATATCCGGGGCGACCTCAACCTCGCCTGGCCCAGCGCGGAGATCGCGGTGATGGGCGCGAAGGGCGCGGTGGAGGTCCTGTTCCGGCGCGAGATCGCCGCGGCCGGAGACCCCGTCGCGCGCGCGGCCGAACTCGAGGCGGAATACCGGGAGAAGTTCGCCAACCCCTATCTCGCCGCCGAGCGCGGGTTCATCGACGATGTGATCGACCCCCGCGAGACGCGCCCGCGCCTCGTGTCGGGGCTCGAGGCCATGGCCGAGAAGCGCGATCGCAACCCGCCCAGGAAGCACGGCAATATCCCGCTGTGACCCCCTCCGAGGCCGGATGTTCGACAAGGTTCTGATCGCGAACCGTGGCGAGATCGCGGTGCGGGTCATACGCGCGTGCCACGAGGAAGGCCTCGGGACGGTCGCCGTCTACTCCGACGTGGATCGGCGGGCCCCCCACGTGCTCCTCGCGGGCGAGGGGATCCGGATCGGGGGGGCTGCCGCCGCGGAGAGCTACCTGTCGATCGACAGGCTCCTCGCCGCCGCGGAGCAGACGGGGGCGGGGGCCGTCCATCCGGGGTACGGCTTTCTGGCCGAGAACGCCGATTTCGCTCGCGCCGTCGTAGCCGCGGGTCTCGTCCACATCGGACCTCACGCCGACGCGATCGAAGTCATGGGCGACAAGACCCGGGCCCGCGCCCGGATGGTGGGGGCCGGAGTTCCCGTCATACCGGGCAGCGCCCCGCTCGATTCGGCGCAAGACGCCGTCGTCGAAGCCGGACGGATCGGATTCCCCGTCCTCCTCAAGGCGGCCGCCGGCGGGGGCGGCAAGGGCATGCACGTCGTCTCCGACGAGGCGCACATGGCCGGAGCGTTCGGGCGGGCGACGCGGGAGGCGGAGAACGCCTTCGGCGACGGGCGCGTGTTCGCGGAGCGCTTCCTGCGTTCACCTCGGCACATCGAGATCCAGGTGCTCGCCGACGATGAGCGAACGGTGGACTTCGGCGAGCGGGAGTGTTCGATCCAGCGGCGACACCAGAAACTGATCGAGGAAGCGCCGTCCACGGCGATCGACGACGCGCTCCGGCGCCGGATGGCGGAGGTCGCCGTGCGGGCGGCGGAGGCGGTCGACTACCGCGGCGCGGGCACGGTCGAGTTTCTGGTCGAAGGGGGCGAGTTCTTCTTCCTCGAGATGAACACCCGGATCCAGGTGGAGCACCCCGTGACGGAACTCGTCACCGGCGTGGACCTCGTCCGTCAGCAACTGCGTGTCGCCCGGGGGCTTCCCCTGCTCGGCGGCGGCGAGCCGCCGGCCGCGCGCGGACACGCGATCGAATGCCGGATCAACGCGGAGGATCCGGCCGCCGGATTCCTCCCATCCACCGGTCGGATCGACCGCCTCGAGATTCCGACGGGGCCCGGCGTGCGCTGGGATGGCGGGATCCGGAACGGTTCGGAAGTCGGTCTGCACTACGACTCGCTGCTGGGCAAGCTGGTCGTCCACGCCTCGGACCGGGAGGCCGCGATCCGGCGCATGCGGACCGCCCTCGAGGGGCTCGTCATCGGCGGCGTCGAAACGACGGTCCCCTGGCACCTCGCCGTGATGGACGAGGCCGACTACCGGGCGAACGATCTCTCCATCCGGTACGTGGAGGAACACCCCGGGCTCGGAGCGACCGCCGACGCCGGGCTGCGCGACGTGGCCATGGCGGCCGCGGTGCTCCTCGCGGACGAGGACCGGCCGCGGGTCGTTTCCGGCGGTGCGCGGCGCCCCCGCGACGGAGGGAACGGGCTGTCGGCCTGGATGCGGGCGGATCGGGAGTGGTGAAGCCGTCATGAAGTACCACGTCGAGGTGGATGGCGCGAGCTTCGAGGTCGAACGGCTCGACGCCGGGCTGCGGCTGAACGGTTCGGACCGGGCCGCGGAGTTCGCGTGGCTGGCGGATGGCGAAATCCAGCTCACCCTGGATGGGGCGGACCACCGCGTGTTCGCACGCCGGACGTCCGGCGGGTGGCGGCTGACCGTGCGCGGCCGGACGTTCGACGTCGGCGTGGAGGACGAACGCACCCGGACCCTCCGTGCCCTGGCCGACCGAAGCGCGGGGGAGCGGGGACCGGAGGAGTTGCGCGCGCCGATGCCGGGGCTGATCACGCGCGTTCTCGCGGAAGCCGGGCAGCGGGTGAACGCCGGCGATGGACTGGTCGTGATCGAGGCGATGAAGATGGAGAACGAACTGCGCGCCCGCGAACCGGGAACGGTGGCCGGAATCGCCGTCCGCGCCGGCGATGTCGTGGACCGCGACCAGGTGCTCGTGACACTCGAGGCGGAGGCTTCGTGAACGCACGGCGGCCGGTATTCTCCACCACGAGCGGGATCGAAATCGACCCGGTCTACGGCGCGGGCGACGCGAACCCGGATCCGGCCCCGCCCGGCGAGTTCCCCTACACGCGGGGCGTGTACCCCACGATGTACCGGGGGCGGCTGTGGACGATGCGCCAGTACGCAGGCTTCGGCACGGCCGCGGAGACGAACGCGCGTTTCCGCTATCTGCTGGAATCCGGACAGACCGGCCTGTCCGTTGCCTTCGACCTTCCGACGCAGATGGGCTACGACTCCGACGATGCCGGGGTGCGGGGGGAAGTCGGACGGGTCGGGGTCGCGATCGATTCGATCGAGGACATGCACCGGCTGTTCGAGGAGATCCCGCTCGAACGCGTCTCGACGGCGATGACGATCAACGCCACGGCGCCCGTGCTCCTCGCGATGTACGCGGGCGTGGCTCGGGAACGGGGCATCGATCCGGCCGTCCTCCGGGGCACCCTCCAGAACGATGTGCTGAAGGAGTTCATCGCGCGGGGGACGTACATCTATCCGGTGGAGCCCAGCGTCCGGTTCGTGACGGACGTGTTCGACTTCTGCTGCCGCGAGATGCCGCGCTGGCGCTCGATCTCCATCAGCGGGTACCACATTCGCGAGGCCGGCGCGACGGCGGCCCAGGAATTGGCCTTCACGATCGCCAACGGCCTCGAGTACGTGCGCCGCGCCACCGAGCGGGGACTGGAGATCGACGACTTCGCTCCCGGGCTCAGCTTCTTCTTCTCGGCCGACCGGCTGTTCTTCGAGGAGGTCGCCAAATTCCGCGCCGCCCGCCGCATGTGGGCCCGGCTCATGCGGGACCGTTTCGGAGCCGCGGAAGAGAGCTGTCGACTGAAGTTCCACACCCAGACCTCCGGGGCGGCGCTGACGGCCCAGCAGCCGCTGAACAACGTGGTGCGCGTCGCGATTCAGGCGCTCTCCGCGGTCCTGGGGGGAACGCAGTCGCTGCACACCAACAGCTACGACGAAGCGCTCTCGCTGCCCGGAGCGGACGCGGCCCGCCTCGCCCTCCGCACACAGCAGGTCCTGGCGGCCGAGACCGGTGTCGGAGACACCGTCGACCCCCTGGGGGGCTCCCACTTCGTGGAATCGCTCACGGACGACATCGAGGCGCGGGCCCGGGAATACCTCGCGCGCGTCGAGGAACTGGGCGGCCCCGTGCAGGCGATCGACTACATGAGGGAGGAGATCCACCTGGCCGCCCGCCGGCATCAGGAGGCGATCGAGAGCCGCGAACTCGAGGTGGTCGGCGTGAACGTGCACGCGGATGACGAACCGGTCGAGATGCCGAAGGCGCCGGATTTCGCCCGTCTGGCGGATGAACAGCGCCTCCGGCTCGCGCGGCTCCGGGCGGAGAGGAGCGACGCGGACGTGGAATCGGCGCTGGCGGGGATCCGGCGGGCCGCGGCCGGAGATGCTAACCTCCTGCCCGTTCTGATCGACGCCGTCAGGCGCCGCGTGACTCTGGGCGAGATCAGCCACGCGCTGCGCGAGGTGTGGGGAGAATACCGACCCGGCTAGCCGGCTGCGGCTGGACGCCGCGGGCATGTCGGACGTTCCACGGATGGATCCAGGGGCACGAGTGCCAACGTACGAATACAGATGTCGCGGCTGTCGACACGATTTCGAGCGGTTCCAGCGCATGTCGGACCCGGCCGTGCGCCTCTGCCCGTCGTGCGGGGAAGAGCGCGTGGAGCGGCTCATCTCCTCCGGAGGCGGAATCGTCTTCAAGGGGCCGGGGTTCTACGCCACGGACTATCGGCAGGCGGCGGAGGGCGGCGGGAAGTCCGCCGCGGCCAAGGCGTCGGGCGATGCCTCCTCGGGGTCGCAGGACGGCGCGTCGTCCGCGTCCGATGGGGCCTCAGCCGCGTCTGATGGCGCCTCCTCAGGGTCGCCGGAAGGCGATTCCGGCTCGTGACGGGCGACGCCGGATTGGCCCGGCTCTCCGAGGCGCTCGAATCCGCCTTCTCCGCCGCCGGGGCTCCGGAGGGCTTCTCGCCGGGGTTGGAGCGGCCGCGGGATCCGACGCACGGAGACTGGGCGTCCAACGCGGCGCTCGTGCTCGCGAAGAGACTGGGCCAGCCGCCGCGGGCGCTCGCGGCGCGCGTCTGCGAACTGATCGACCCCGCGGCCGCCGGCATCGCGGCGGTGGAAGTCGCCGGCCCCGGGTTCCTGAACTTCCGGCTCTCCGATCGATCCATCTGGCCTCGACTGACGGAGGTTATCGAGGCGGGCCCCGACTGGGGACGGACCCGGGCCTCTCCGCCGCTGCGCGTCAACGTGGAGTTCGTTTCCGCCAATCCGACGGGGCCGCTGCACGTGGCCCATGGTCGTGGCGCCGCGCTCGGCGACGCGGTCGCGTCGCTGCTGGAGTGGGCCGGACACGACGTGACGCGCGAGTTCTACGTGAACGACGCCGGACGGCAGATCGAGCTCCTCGGCGAATCCGTCGAGGCACGCTACGAGGAAGCGGCCGGCCGGCCGGCGGCCGTCCCCGAGGGCGGGTATCACGGCGAGTACGTCCGCGATGTCGCGATGGCGATTCGGGACGCCGCCGGCCCGGAGTTTCTCGCCTCGCTCGCGCCGGAAGAGCGCCGGGCCCGCTTGCGGCGCGAAGCGGTGCGCCTGCTCCGCGAGGAACAGGCGGAGGACCTGTCGCGGTTCGGCGTGGAGATGGACCTGTTCTACTCCGAGCGCTCGCTCTACGAGTCCGGAGCGATCGACCGCCTCCTGGAGGCGCTGGAAGACGGCGGCCTGATCTACCGTTCGGAGGGGGCGACCTGGCTTCGGACTTCCGACTACGGCGACGAGAAGGACCGGGTCCTCATCAAGAGCGACGGCTCCTTCACCTACTTCCTGCCGGATCTCGCCTATCACCTCGACAAGGCCCGGCGCGGCTTCGACATCGCGATCGACGTCTGGGGCGCGGATCACCAGGGCCACGAGAAGCGCATGCTGGCGGCCCTGCGCGGCCTGTCGTGCCCGGACCTGCTCGAGGTCCTGATCATTCAGCTGGTCACGGTTCTGCGCGACGGCAGGGAAGTCCGAATGAGCAAGCGCGCCGGACGTTTCGTGACGCTGGGCGAACTCGTTGACGAGACGGGCGCGGACGTGGCGCGGTATTTCTTCCTCATGCGCCGGGCGGAGGTCCATCTCAACTTCGATCTCGACCTCGCCCTGGACACCTCGGACGCGAATCCGGTCTACAAGGTCCAGTACGCGCACGCGCGCATGTGCAGCGTATTCCGCAGAGCTGGAGTCGTCGCCGGCGAAGTCCCGCCTTCCCTCGAGGTGCCGGACGGCTTCGGCACCCCGGCCGAGCGCGAGGTCGCGCTCTCCGTCCTCCGGCTTCCCGAGGTCATCGCGGCGGCCGCCGGGAGCCGGGCCCCGCACCTGGTCTGCGCGTACCTGGAGGAGGCGGCGGGGCTCGTGAACGCCTGGTATCACCAGGGGAACCTGGATCCGGCGCAGAGAATCCTGGCGGAAGTGCCGGAGCGGGCCGCGAGAATCCGGCTCGCGCGCGCGGTTCAACTCACGCTGCGCAACGGACTGCGGGCGCTCGGCCTGTCTGCCCCCGAAACGATGACACGGGACGCGAAGTGAAGGTCCACGTCCCCGGAAACGGCGCCGGCCGGGCCGGAGCCGGGTCGATCCTCGTCGTGGGCAGCGTCGCGCTGGATGAGATTTCGACGCCCGCCGGACACCAGGAGGACGTCGTCGGCGGGACGGCGGTCAATTTCAGCGCCGCGGCCTCCCTGTTCGCGCCCGTGCAGCTCGTCGGGGTCATCGGCGAGGACTATCCGACGGACGAACTCGACTTCCTCCGGCGCCGGGGCGTGGATATGTCGGGGCTCGAACAGCGGCCCGGCCCCAGCTTCCGGTGGGGGGGCGTCTATCACCGGGACATGAATACGAGGGACACGACGTTCACCGAGCTGGGGGTTTTCGCGGATTTCCATCCGACGATCCCCCCCGCCTTCCGGAGCGCGCCCTGGGCCTTTCTGGGCGCCATCGACCCCGCGCTGCAGCTCGAGGTCCTGGATCAGATCGAGTCACCCGTGCTCGCGGCGTGCGACACGATGAACTACTGGATCGAGGGGACCCCGGAGCGTCTCGCCGAGGTCATCGCGAAGATCGACCTGATCACCCTGAACGACGAAGAGGCGAGGCAGCTGTCGGGGGAGCACAATCTGGCCCGGGCCGCGCGCTGGATTCGGAGCCGGGGCCCGCGCCACGTCGTGATCAAGAAGGGGGAGCACGGAGCCGTGCTGCTCACGAACGAGGGCTTCTTCCTCACCCCCGGCTTTCCGCTCGACGACGTCGTCGACCCCACCGGCGCCGGCGACGCGTTCGCGGGCGGATTGCTGGGGTACCTGGCGCGCAGCGGTTCGATCGCGGGACCCGCGCTGAGGCGCGCCGTCGTGTACGGGTGCGCGCTCGGCTCCTTCGCGTGCGAAGCCTTCGGCGCGCGCCGCATGGTGAAGCTCACCAGGGCCGACGTGGAGGACCGCGTGCAAAGCATCGGAACGCTCACCAGATTCGATGAGCCAGTCCCGCGGATGGAAGCGTGAACGACACATGAACGACACATGAACGACGGATTGACGTACCGTGACGCGGGCGTGAACCTCGAGGCGGCCCGCGCGACGAAGGCCCGGCTCTCCCGGCTCGTCCAGGGGACCCGGACGGATGCCGTGAGCTCGGACTTCGGTTCGTTCGGAGGGCGCTTCCGGGCGACCCCCGGCCGGGAACTCGTCGCGAGCGCCGACGGCGTGGGGACGAAGCTGAAGATCGCCTTCATGGCGGACCGGCACGACACGGTGGGCGCCGACCTCGTGAACCACTGCGTCAACGACATCCTCGTCGAAGGCGCCCGGCCTCTCATCTTCATGGACTACGTCGCCTGCGGCGTGCTGGACCCGGACACCGTGACGAGCGTCGTCTCGGGGCTCGCCGCCGCCTGCCGCGCGAACGGCTGCGCGCTGCTCGGGGGAGAGACCGCGGAGATGCCTGATTTCTATGCGCCGGGGGAATACGACCTCGCGGGATTCGTGGTGGGCGAGATCGCCTACCCGGAGGTGGGCCGCAGAGATCTGGAGCCGGGAGATCGTCTCATCGGACTCGCATCGAGCGGCGTCCACACGAACGGCTACAGCTTCGTGCGCGCCCTCTTCTTCGACCGCCTCGGACTCGGGGCCCACGACGCCTTCCCGGGGACCGGGGAGTCCGTGTCGGACGTCCTTCTGCGACCTCACCGAAGTTACCTGTCCATCCTCGAGCGCAGCCTCGAAGCAGGCCGCGTGCAGGCGCTTGCCCATATCACGGGCGGTGGAATTCCGGGGAACGTGGACCGGGTCATCGGCGGGGACCTCGATGCGGTCGTGCGCCCCGACAGCTGGGTGCGCCCGCACGAGTTCGACGTGATCGCGCGCGAAAGCGGGGCGGAGGAGGCGGAACTCTTCTCCACCTTCAACATGGGCGTGGGGATGGTCGCGGTCGTACGGGAGGCGGAGGCCGGCCGGGTGCTCGAGGAGATTCGCGACTCCGGGTGCGAGGCGTTCCTGTGCGGGGAACTCGTCGCGGGCAGCGGCAGGGTGCACCTGGAGCCGTCATGACGACGCGGGGATTCGACCCCATCGCCGGGGCGCCTCCGAGCCGCACCGAGGACCTGCGGCACATGCGCGAGGCGCTGGCCGTGGCGCCGCGGGGACAGGGCCGCGTGTCGCCCAATCCGCTCGTGGGCGCCGTCGTGGCCCGCGGGAACCAGGTGTTCGGCACGGGATGGCACGCGGAATACGGCGGCGACCACGCGGAGGTCGTGGCGCTGCGGGAGGCCGGGCCGCGCGCGGCGGGCGCCACGCTGTACGTCACGCTCGAACCGTGCCGCCATACCGGGCGGACGCCCCCGTGTACCGCCGCGATCATCCGCTCCGGCGTGCGGCGCGTCGTCATCGCCTGCCGTGATCCCAATCCGGAAGCGCGTCAGGGAGCGGAGGAGCTGCGGCAGGCCGGACTCGACGTCGAGATCGGGATCGAGGCGAACGCCGCGAAACGGCTGAACGCGGCCTTCCTCTGGTTTCACCGGCAGTGGGTCCCCTTCGCTTCGCTCAAACTCGCGCTCTCGCTCGATGCGAAGCTCGGCGCGGAAAGCGTTCGCACGCCGGTGACCGGCATACGGGCGCTGGACGAAGTCCACCGTCTACGCTCCTGCCACGATGCGATCCTGATCGGCTCCAACACGGTCGCGATCGATGACCCTTTGCTCACCGCCCGCGGCGAGGTCGTGCCGAGGGTGCCGCCGGTGCGGGCCGTCCTGGACACCACGCTCCGGCTCCGCCCGTCGAGTCAGCTCGTGCGGACGTCCGCCCAGGCGCCCGTGTGGGCCTTCGCGGATCCCGAATCGGACGGATTCGAGGAGCGCGCGGATCCGCTTCGCGAGGCGGGCGTGGAGGTCATCGGCGTTCCCCGGAGCGAGGACCACGGACTGGACCTGAGCGCCGTCTGGAACGAAATGGCCATTCGCGGCGTGCTCTCGGTGCTCGTCGAAGGTGGGGGGCAGGTCGCCGCATCGTTGCTTCGCGGCGGACACATACAGCGGATCCACGCCTTCATCGCCCCCATGTTCTACGGGCGCGACGGCGTGCCGGCGTTCCCCGGCCTCGAGCCGTCGACGCCGGGCGAGTGGCTGCCCATGCAGCGGGATTCGCTGGGGCAGGATACGCAGATCGTGTTCGAGCACCGGCAGCTCCAGGAAACCCTGGACAACCTCTGAGCGATCGGATTCGTGTTCACCGGAATCGTACGGGCGGTCGGCGAGGTCGCGGGCCGGGAGCGCCGGGAGGCCGCGCTCCGGCTGTCGATTGCCCGCGTGCCGTTTCTCGACGGGCTCCGCGATGGGGATTCGGTGTCGCTCGCGGGCGTGTGCACGACCGTCGTCGCTCTCCGGGAGGAGGCGTTCGAGGTCGACGTCGTCGAGGCGACGCTGGAGCGGACCACGATCGGGAGCTGGCGGGTCGGGGATCCCGTCAACCTCGAGCCGGCGCTGTGCGCCGGGGAACCGCTGGGCGGGCACATGGTACAGGGACACATCGATGGGGTGGGGACCGTGGCGGCGGCCAGGTGGGAAGGCGAGTCGGGCCTGCTCGAGATCGAACTCCCCGATGGTCTCGAGAAGGTGACCGTGCCGCAGGGCTCCTTCGCCGTCGATGGCGTGAGTCTCACGGTCAACCGCCTGGCCGGGACCATCGCGCGTTTCGCCATCATCCCATATACATGGACCCATACGACCCTGGGGAGGCTCGCGTCGGGCGCGAGAGTGAACCTCGAGGCGGACCTGATCGGCAAGCACGTGGCTCGAGCCCTCCGGCCGCACGTGACCCCCGTGGACTCCTGAGTCGGCTCCCGTTCGAATGAAAACCGACAACAGCCTTCGGCTGGCGGGCATGCCCGCCGATACCGTGGAAGCGGCGATCGAGCGTATCCGCAGCGGCGGGCTCGTGATCATCGCGGACGATGAGGATCGCGAGAACGAGGGGGATCTCGTCTGCGCGGCCGCGCTCGCCACGCCCGAGGCGATCAACTTCATGGCCAGGCACGCCCGGGGACTCATCTGCCTCACGATGCCCGATGAGATGGCCGATCGCCTCGACCTCCCGCTCATGACCGACGACCGGCTGGCGGACCCCCACAAGACGGCGTTCACCGTGTCGATCGACGCCCGCCAGGACTTCGGGGTGTCGACCGGGATCTCGGCGCAGGATCGCGCCCGGACCATTCGCGTCGCGGTGGATCCCCAGACCCGGCCGACGGACCTCGTGCGTCCGGGCCACATCTTTCCGCTCCGCGCCCGGCCGGGCGGCGTGCTGCAGCGCGTGGGCCAGACGGAGGCTTCGGTCGATCTCGCCCGGCTGGCCGGGCTCACTCCGGCGGGTGTGATCTGCGAGATCCTGAACGAGGACGGGACGATGGCGCGCCGCCCGGAACTCGAGAAGTTCGCGGCGGAGCACGACCTTCCCTTCATCACCGTGGCCGCCCTCGTCTCCTACCGGCTGCGCACGGAGAGTCTCGTGCGGCGCGTCGCCGAAGCGGACCTCCCCACGCCGTGGGGCGATTTCCGCATCGTGGGGTACGCGAACGAGGTGGACGAGCGCGAACACGTCGCGCTCGTGCGCGGCGATGTGGCGGATGCGGAGGACGTCCTCGTCCGCGTGCATTCGCGCTGCCTGACGGGCGATGTGTTCCACTCCCATCGCTGCGATTGCGGCAGCCAGCTCGAGGCCGCGATGCGGATGGTCGTGGAAGCCGACGCGGGGGTCATCGTCTACCTCGACCAGGAAGGGAGGGGGATCGGACTCCTGAACAAGCTCCGGGCCTACGAACTGCAGGATGAGGGCCACGACACGGTCGAAGCGAACGAGGCGCTGGGTTTTCCGCCCGACCTGCGGAACTACGGCATCGGGGCCCAGATCCTCGTTGACCTCGGGTTGCACTCGATCCGGATCATGACGAACAACCCGAAGAAACTCGCGGGTCTGGAGGGGTTCGGCCTCGTGATCCGCGACCGCGTGCCCCTCGAGCTCGGCGGGATCGACGACCGGCTGGTCCGCTATCTCCGCACGAAGCGCGAAAAGCTGGGACACCTGACCGGATCCGCGTGAGAAGCAGGTCGAGTACTCCAGGAGGCGACAGCCCCGAGGGGTTCGAGCGGGGGCGCCTGACGACGTACGAGGGCGCGGCCGAGGGGGGTGGCCGGACCGTCTGCATTCTCGTCAGCCGGTTCAACTCGCGGGTCACCGAGCGTCTACTCGCGGGCGCCGCGCGGACGACCCTCGAATGCGGCGTGGCCGAAGAGGACCTCGATATCGTGTATGTCCCCGGCGCCTGGGAACTTCCGCTCGCCGCGCGACGAGCCGCGGCTCGCGGATACGCCGCCATCGTCGCGCTGGGCTGCGTGATTCGCGGCGAGACCGCGCACTTCGACCACGTGAGCCGCGCGGCGACGGACGGCCTCGCGAGGGTCCAGCTCGACTCGGGCGTGCCGGTCGGTCTCGGCGTGCTCACGCCCGACACGCTGGAGCAGGCGCTCGCGCGCGCCGGGGGCGAACTCGGAAACGCCGGCTCGGAGGCGGCCCGCGCGGCGCTCCGCATGGCCGATCTTCACGGACAGCCGGGCTCGTGACCCCGACCGCCCGGACACACCACCACTCGCGGGCGCGGAGCTGGGCGCTGAACCTCCTCTATGCGTGGGAAGTGGGCGGACAGGGCACGCCGCTCGAACACGCGGCGCAGAGCCTCGTCCACCGTCGCATGTCCGCACGCTACCGCCCTCATGTCCGGCGTCTGCTCGAAACCGTCGGCCGCCATCTCGCCGAGATCGACGCGACGATCGCTCATCACACGTCGAACTGGCGGATCGAGCGCCTGCACGCCATCGACCGCAACATCCTGAGAATCGGGATCGCGGAACTGCTGTGGTTCGAAGACGTTCCGCCGAAGGTCTCGATTCACGAAGCCCTGAAGCTGGCGCGCCGGTACGGCAGTCCCGGCAGTCCGCGTTTTCTCAACGGCGTGCTCGACGCGGTGCTGAAGGCCCGCGAGGCAGGGCCCTGAGCGCTACCGTGGCGCGGCCGCTTCGGATCCTCCTCCTCAACTGGCAGGACCGGGAAAACCCCGAGGCCGGCGGCGCCGAAGTGCACCTCCACGAGATCTTCGGACGGCTCGCCGCACGCGGGCACGCGGTGCGGGCCGTCGTGAGCGGCTGGCCGGGCGCGGCCCCGTCGGCGACCCTCGATGGGATCGACTTCCGGCGGGTCGGAAACCGGTACAGCTACGCGTGGCGCGCCCGGAGCGCGGCGCGGAGGATCGTGCACGGCTTCGCCCCGGACGTGCTCGTCGAGGACATCAACAAGGTCCCGCTCTATTCCCCCCGGTGGGCCGGCGTCCCCGTCGTCGCACTCGTGCCGCACCTGTTCGGGGCCACGGCCTACGCCGAGGCGTCCATCCCTCTCGCGACGGCGGTGTGGGCCGCGGAGCGGGCGATCCCCCGCATCTATCGGGACTGCTCCTTCCAGGCGATCTCGGAGAGCACGGCGCTCGACCTCACGAAGCGGGGCCTGCTCGCGCGCGACATCGCGGTCATCCCGCCCGGGATCGATCACGACACGTACCGGCCGGCCGCCGCGGCGGAGCGTGCGGAGGCGCCGACACTGCTCTACGTGGGCCGGCTCAAGCGATACAAGGGCCTCGATGTCCTGTTCGAGGCGCTTTCGCGATTGAACGACCGGCTGCCGGACGCGAGGCTCGTCATCGCGGGCCGCGGCAGCGACGAGCGCCGCCTCCGAAAGCTCGTGCGCCGCGCCGGACTCTCGAACAGGGTCCGCTTCGCGGGGTACATCTCCGAGGCGGAGAAGGTCGCCTGGCTGCGCCGGGCATGGGCGGTGGTGTATCCCTCCCCGAAGGAGGGGTGGGGGATGACGAACGTGGAGGCGGCCGCGTGCGGCACGCCGGTGATCGCGAGCGATTCCCCGGGGCTGCGCGAGTCGGTGGCGGCGGGGGAGTCGGGAATCCTCGCCCCGCACGGAGACGCCGCAGCGTGGGCTGCCTCGATCTGCCAGGTTCTCGAGGAGCCGTCCGTGCGCGAACGCCTCGGAACGGGAGGGATCGCCCACGCCGCCCGGTTCTCGTGGTCGCGTGCAGCGGATGAGACGGAAGCGCACCTTTACCAGTCACTCGAACCCTGAAGAGGACCGATGAGAACCATCGTCACCGCGCGTAACACCGATGTCTCCGAAATTCGCGAGATCATCGAGACGCGCTTTACGAATCTCACGCGTTTCGAGCCGCGGGCGTCGAAGGCCGAAGTCGTATTCACGGGAGAGAAGACGCAGGTACGCGCGGCGGCCGTCGTCAGCGTCGACCGCGCCCGTCCCGTGCACGGGGAGGCGGCGGGTCCCGACCCGCGCACGGCGCTCGACCGGCTCGCGGACAAGCTGGGAAACCAGCTCCGCCGCAACCACGACCGGTACAATGAACACTCCGCGCCGCCGATGGATGAACTGTTCGGGAGTCCCTTCGAGGCGGACGGAGAGTCCGGGTGACCCTCACGGTCGCGTCGCTGCTCCGGCGCAAGCAGGAAGCGTTTTCGCTCTCGGTGGTCGCCGGCGAGTCCGGCCTGGAGCGTGGCATCGAGGTGCCCGAAGTCTCGTCCCCGGGACTCGCGCTGGCCGGCTACAGGGAGCGCTTCGTCTCCCAGCGGGTTCTCATCTTCGGAGAGACCGAGATCGCCTACCTCGAGAGCCTCCGCGCTTCGGAACGCGCCGCCGCCCTCACGTTCGTGTTCGAGTCCGGCGTCCCCTGCGCGATCATCACCAAGAATCAGGCGGCCCCGGCGGAACTCGTTTCCGCCGCGGAGGCGGCCGGCGTCGCGGTGCTCGAAACGCCTCTGAAGACGGGCGACTTCTACCGGCGGCTGCAGCCCTATCTCGAAGAAGAGTTCGCGCCGCGGACCTCGCTCCACGGATCTCTCGCGGATGTATATGGGATCGGCCTCCTCTTCATGGGACCGTCCGGCATCGGCAAGAGCGAGTGCGTGCTCGATCTCGTGGAGCGGGGCCACCGCCTCGTCGCGGACGACCTCATCCTCGTACACCGCCGCCAGAGCGACATCCTTCTGGGGCGCGCGCACGAACACCAGCGCCACCACATGGAGATCCGGGGCGTGGGCATCATCGACGTGCGCGCCATGTTCGGGATCCGGGCCGTGCGACAGCAGAAGCGGATCGAAGTCGTCGTCGAACTCGAGGTGTGGGGAGACCGCGACGACTACGACCGGACCGGTCTCGAGGCCGAGGAGTGCGAGATCCTGGGCGTAAAGCTGCCGAAGGTCCGCATCCCCCTGAACCCGGGAAAGAACATCACCGTCATCTCCGAAGTCGTGGCCATGAACCATCTCCTGCGCTATTCGGGAGAAGATCCGGCGGCGGCCTTCGAGCGCGACCTCATCGAGCGCATGCGGCCGGTGCGCGACTACCTCGAGTCCGATGACGAATGACGGCGTCCGCGGCGTCGTCGTGGCGCACGCGGAACTCGCGGAGGCCCTCGTGTCCGCCGTGGAGGGCATCAGCGGCGTCAGGGGCGCCCTGCACGCCGTGAGCAACGAAGGCCTGGGGCCCGACGAACTCGCCAGGATCATCGGCGAGGCGGCGGGGGGGGCTGAGGCCATCCTCTTCGTGGATCTCGCGGGCGGCAGTTGCGGCCTGGCCGGCCTTCAGCATGTGCGGGAGAGCCGAGGATGTGCGTGGGTCGCGGGCGTCAACCTCCCGATGCTGCTCGACTTCGTCTTTCATCGCGACATGCCGATCGCGGCGCTCGTCCCCCGTCTTCTCCGAAAGGGAAAGGCCGGGCAGCGCGCGCACCCGTCTCCGCCGGCCGGAACCGACTGAGCGGGACCCGTGCCGCTCGAACTCCTGCGGATCGATGAGCGTCTGATCCATGGCCAGGTACTCGTGGGGTGGGGGCGTCCCCTGGACCTCGACTTCTACATCGTCGTCGATGACGCTCTCGCTTCCAGCGATTGGGAGCAGGAACTCTGGGCCAGCGCCCTCGCCGACGGGGAGAGTGCGGAATTCCTGGGAGTGGAGGAGGCGGTCCGGCGCTTCGGTGAACTGGGCCGCCGGGCGGATCGCGGCGCGCTCCTGACACGGGATACGGGAACGATGCGGGCGCTGGCGGAGCGGGGGTGCCTCGACGGGCGGACCGTGAACGTCGGAGGCGTGTACGCCGCGGGGGGACGGAAGAAGATCCTGGACTACGTCCACCTCTCGCCGGGGGAGATCGAGGACCTGCGGGTCATCGGCGAGCACGCTTCGGTGAGCGCGCGGAACCTACCCAGCGCGCGGGAGGTTCGTCTCGACGCGCGGAAGCTCGGATGACGGGGGTCGAGCTTTCGGCCGGCGACTGGGCGCTGGCCTGCCTGTTCGGCGCGGCCATCGGCCTGGACGGCGTGTCCTGGCCCCAGGCCATGTGGTCCCGGCCCATCGTGGCGGGCACGCTGGGAGGGCTGCTCTTCGGGGCTCCCGGCGCGGGCTGCCTGGTCGGCGTCTGGCTGGAGCTCGTCCTGTCGCGGCATCCCCCCTTCGGCGGCGCGCGACACCCGGAGACCGGGCCCGCCGCCTTCACGGCCGGGGCGGCCTGCGCGGCCGGCGGCGGTGGAGCCCCCATCGGAATCGTCGCCGCGGTCGCCGTCGGCTGGGCGATCGGGTGGACGGGCGCCCACTCGGTGACCCTCCTCCGGCGCGTGACGCCGAGGCTCGTCTCGCGACCCGAAGGCTTCCGGGGGGGAGCGGCCGCCCTCGCGCGACGACACAGACTGGCGATCGTCCTGGACGGACTGCGCGCCGGTCTCCTCGTCGCCGCGTTGCTCGTGCCCTCCGTGCTGTTCGTCCGCCTGCTGTCGACGCAGTCCTCCAGCGCGGCGGGCGCCGCGTGGTGGCCCGTTGTCGCGGGGCTTGGCCTCGCCGGC
>JAJEEM010000059.1 GCA_022820995.1 Gemmatimonadota bacterium
CCCGCCGGCCCGAAACAGCCCGTCTCGACCCCTCCCCGAGCTACCCTCGCACTCCAAATGGGGACATTATCCGGCCAACTATGCCCGAACCCGCTTCCGCACACCGCTCCCGGGACGCGTGTGAGAAATCCGGGCTAGCCGCCCCTCACTGTTTCAGCGTCAATGAAACCCGTCGGACATCACGGTGGGAGGAGCAACTTAGGCCGATTCCGGCAGGCTTCTCAAGCCCGACGCTGGAGGAACCGACGGACGGGTAGGCTTCGGGCGATAGCGAACGACAGGTCCCGCGGCCAGGGGTCGCGGATCAGTGCGGCTTGTCGCGCAAGCGCAGACGGGCGTTATGGGCGGCCATGTAGCTCTGGAGTAGTTCTTCCCACTCTTTGTACGTGATCTCGCCGGCTTCGACGGCCGTCTGCAGCCGGCGGGCCTCCATGGCCATCTCGGCGGTCAGCTCCTCCAGCCTGGGAAGCGACTCCGCCATGGACTCCATCGAGGTTTCCAGGTTCATCCACAGATCCCCGGGGATGTTCTCGCTCGTGAATTCACCCGCTCGCAGACGCCCCTTGAGCGCCTCAAGCCTGACTTTGCCCTCTTGCAGGTGCCCCTTGAGCGCCTCGACCGTAGCGGCGCGTTCCTCGAGCGTTCTGCGGATGCGCGCTTCGGCGTCCGGGTCGAGTTCGACCGTCTGGAAGATCCCGTCTTCGTCCACGTACCCGAAGCCCGCTTCCGGATCGACCGCCCATTTCCCGGCGTGGACCCGGTAGGTTCCATCGACATCGACGTACCCGACTCCAGCCTTCTCGCCGACACCGACCTCGGGACCGACTTTCACGCCAACACCGACCTCGGGGCCGGCCACTGTCTCCGGAACGACGACGGCCTGTGAGGGCGAGGCGCGCTCGGGCTCGCCGGGGCTCTGGGGGATCGGAGTGTCGCAGGCCAGGGCGAACAGGCCCACCCCGGCTGCCGCGGTCAGGATGGAAGCCCGAATTGGGGGCTTCCTCGTCGCGGTCTTGATCATCATGAGTCTCCTTTCGATTGCCGAGTGGCCGCCGCGGATCAGGGCCGGCGCCGGATCCGGCGTCCGCCTGCACCCCGCGGCGACCGTCAGAAGAAGGCGTGCGTAGCTTCGCGCAGAGGTACCGCGGGCGAGGACGCGACGGTCGCAATCCCCTTCCACGGCCAGCCGGAGCCGTGCGAGCGACCACCAGACGGCGGGATTCCACGGCGAGATGGAAGCGAGCAGCAGCCCCACCGCCAGGAGCGCCGGATCGCGCGCCCGCACGTGTTCCCGTTCGTGCAGCACGACCATCTCGAGTTCCCTCTCGCCGAGACCGAAGGTCCACGACGGAAGGACGATGCGGGACCGGATCAGCCCCACCACCGCGGGCCCGAATCCATCCGAGCGCAGGACTTCCTCGCCGCAGACGTCGCGGGGCTCGCACCTCGCCCGCAGCCGCCGCAGCCGGAGGCAGAACAGAGCGAAGAGGACGAGGACGAGAACGGAACCCAGAATCCAGAGGGCTCCGACAGGGTCTTCCAACCCCATCCCGGCGAGAAGGCTCCCGCTCTGTTCGGGGAGCGGAGAGCCCGGCGAGCCGAGTTCGTACAGCGCGTAGAGGGGAATAGAGAGCGGTCCGGGACCGTCCGCGGTGGCCGCGGCGGGAAGGAATCGCGGAAGGAACGGAGCCGGTCCCCCGACCCCGAGCGCGCCGATCCAGACCCACCGGGTCGGCCGTCCGAGGGCCCGCAGCCCCCGATCGAGGAACCACGCGGACCCGCCGACGAGGAGGGCGACGATCAATCCGTAAGTCATGATGGCCAGCGTCATGGCTCGCTCTCCTCCAGCTCATCGAGGATCCGCCGCATGCGCTCCAACTCGTCCGGCGAGACCTCCCGGCCCGAGATGAGCTGCGCGAGGACGAGTTCCGCCGACCCGCCGAAGATCTTCTCCCGGATCCGGGCCAGGGCCGTCTCCCCGGCCGCCTCGGAGGCGACGAGCGGGAAGTAGCGATACGCCCGGCCCTCGGCCTCGTGACGGACGGCGCCCTTCTTCTCCAGGATCTGGAGGATCTTGAGCACCGTCGTGTAGCCGACCTCGTCCTCGAGCGCGTCCATGACCTCGCTCACGGAGCCGGACCCCCGGCGCCACAGGACGCTCATGATGTCCAGCTCGCGGTCGCTGAATGTCGGATCCTTCACGGTAGCCACCTCCCTCGTCGACACCCTCGCCCGACCCTTTTACGAACATCTTCGTACAAAAGAATACGTGGCGGGGCGCGGCGTGTCAACGAAGGTCTTCGTAAGAGGAGAGGAAGTCCTGCGGCCGATTCAGTCGTCGGGGCCGATCAGCCAGCCTTCCCGCTCGAAGGCGGGAGATGGATACGAGTAGAAGCCCTTCCCCGACTTCACGCCGAGTTCTCCCCGCTCGATCATCCGCTCGAGGAATTCCGGAGGCCGGTCGGAGGGGTCGCCCGACGCCTCGAGGTAGACGTTCTCGATGTCGCGGATGACGTCGAGTCCGACGGCGTCCATCAGACCGCACGGGCCGATAGGGGTTCCCCAGTCGAGCATCCACGCCCGGTCGATCTCCTCCGCGCTCAGGTAGCCGCCAGCGACCAGGTGCAGGGCTTCCTTTTTGATCGCGCGCCAGATCCGGTTGGTCGGATAGCCCTGGATTTCGCGGCGCGCGACGATCGGCACGAGCCCCAGCTGACGGAGGAATCGTCTCGCGGCCTCGGTCGTCTCCGGACCCGTGCCGGGGTGTCCCATCACCTCGACCTTGAGGTGCTCCGGGGTGCCGAAGTTCATGTTCGTGAACCGGGCCGGGCGCCCGGTGGATTCCGCGAGCCACGAACCCGGCAGGGACGACGTGTTCGAGGCGATGAAGGCGCCGGGGGCCGCCGCCGCACCGATCCGGGCCAGGACGACGCGCTTGAGTTCGAGATTCTCGGACACCGTTTCGATGACCCAGCCGGCGTCCCGCACGCATGCCTCGAGTTCATCGTGCGCCTCCACCAGCGAGGACGCCTCCGCGAGCGCGGGGCCGGAGCGTTCCGCATGGATTTCAAGCAGGAGATGCACGGCGGGCAGCGCCTCCGCGAGCGCCGCGCCGGAGACGTCATGGAGTTTCGCGTGCACCCCCCGCGCTGCGCAGGCGTAGGCGATTCGCCGCCCCATGGTGCCCGCCCCGACGATCGCCACGGTCCGTACCGTCCCCTCCGCTTTGGACATCACACCCTCCGGCTCTTGTGAATCGCTCTTGTGAATCCGCGTTCGGCGACCAAGGCTCCGGGGACGATCATGGCCCTCAGACGAGGCGACAGCCAGCGGTTCATCCCGGAACCCGACGTACCGGATCCAGAGGAGACCCCGAGGAATCGAGTGAGCGAAACCAAGAGCGAAACGTGGAACTACGGCGATCCCTACGCCTACATGGAGCGCGTTGCGGGCGGGATGCCCCCGATCATCATCTGCCTCGCCTCGAACGGCGGCATCCAGGGCAAGGAGTACAACGACGCCCTGCCCGAGACCGCGGAGGAGATCGCCGACTCCGTGGGCGAGGCGTACGACGCCGGCGCCTCCATGGTGCATATCCACGCCCGGAATCCGGAGACGCTGTGGAAGGGCGCGACGACGGCGGAGGTGTGGAGGGACGCGAACCGGCGCCTGCGCGAGCGCTGCCCCGAGATCATCATCAACAACACGACGGGCGGCGACCTGTGGATGGACAACGAGCAGCGTCTGGCCTGCCTCGACGCGAACCCCGAAGTCGCCTCGCTGAACCTCGCTCCGGACATGGGGAAGTTCAGACTCAAGCCGCGCGGAGACGAGTTCACGCACCCGAGACCGGTCATCGAGTACGACGACTGCGTCCCCTTCTCCTACCGGCAGATCGCGCACTTCGCGGCGGAGATGAAGGCGCGCGGGATCAAGCCGGAACTCGAGACCTACCATCCCGGCTGCGGGTGGGTGATCCGGGACCTGATCGCGCAGGGACTCATCGAGCCGCCGTACTGGGTGCAGACGGTGATGGGCTACCAGACGTCCAGCTGGCCCACGGTGGACAACGTCGTGAACATGGTGCGCGAGTTTCCCGAGGGGTCGGTGTGGCTCTGCTCCGGCATCGGACCGCACCAACTGCCGATGACGACCCTTGCGACGCTCATGGGCGGACACGTCCGCGTCGGGCTCGAGGACAACATCTACTACCGCCGCGGAGAGAAGGTCCAAAGCAATCGACAGCTCGTCGAGCGGGCCGTAAGGATCGCTCACGAACTGAACCGCGAGGTCGCCACGCCGGCCCAGGCGCGCGAGATGCTCGGCCTCTCCCCCACCCCGTCGCAGTACGACTGAGGCGATGACCAAGCCCCGAATCGAGTCGGCGACCCCGGACTCCGGGGGCGAGCGGGAGGTCCTCGGGAGGGGCATCCGGCTCCGGTCCCTCTTCTCGCTCGCCTTCGGGACGATCATCGGGGTGGGCTGGATCACGGTGATGGGGGCGTGGCTGAGCGGGGCCGGCGTGATGGGGGCGATCATCGCGTTCGTGATCGGCGGCCTCGGGATTCTCGCCATCGGCCTCTGCTACGCGGAGATGGCGGCCGCGTACCCGGTCACGGGGGGCGAGGTCGCGTACGTGTTCGAGGCGTGGGGCGCGCGCTGGAGCTTCGCCTGCGCGTGGTTCCTCGGCTTCATCTACATCTTCACGACCTCCTTCGAGGCGATCTCCGTCGAGTGGGTCGTGTCCGCGCTCATCCCGGGGTTCGGCGGGCCGGTGATCTACACTCTGCTGGGGCAGGAGGTGAGGCTGTGGAGCCTCGCGCTCGGCCTCGCCGTGATGGCCGTCATCGCGGTCATCAACTACCGGGGCGGGAAGACGGCCGCCTGGTTCCAGGACCTGATGACGGGCGGACTCGTCCTCCTCACGCTGATCTTCGTCGTCGCGGGGATCGCGGGAGGGAGCGCCGCCAATCTCGATCCCATGTTCACCGGGACGACGCCGGGCGCCGCGCTGGCCGGCGTGGCCGTCGTGCTGGCGACCGCCGGATTCTGGTTCGCGGGGTTCGACACGATCCCGCAGGCGATGGAAGAGGTGGAGGCGGGCACCCGGCTGCGGCTCCTTCCCCGCGTGATCGGCGCCTCGATCGTCTTCGCCCTGCTCTTCTACTGCCTGGTGATCCTGGCGACGGCGATGAGTCTTCCGCGCCCGCAGCTTCTCGAATCGGAACTCCCGGCCGCCGCGGCCATCGAAGCAGCCTTCGCGTCTCCGATGCTCGGACGCGTCGTCCTCATCGCGGGGTTGTGCGGACTCATCACGACGTGGAATGCGCTCTTCTTCGCCGCCACGCGGATCGTGTTCGCGATGGCGCGGGCGCACATGATCCCGCACCGCCTCGCCGCGGTGCATGAGCGGTACGGGTCGCCTTCCGCTGCCGTCATCTTCGTCGCGGTCCTGGGGGCCGTGGGCGCGCTGTTCGGGCGGAACGCGATCCTGGTGATCGTCGGCGCCGCGTCGATCTCGGCGGGCGTCGTCTTTCTCGTCGTCGTGCTCGGCGTGCTGCGGCTGCGGCGGACGCGACCGGATCACGGGCGCCCCTACACCGTGCCCGGAGGCCGGGGGTTCCTGTACCTGAGCGCCCTTCTCGCGCTGCTTCTGGCCGGAATCGCCGCGTGGGAGCCCTTCCGCGCCGCCGGGGGCCGCGTCCCCGCCGAGTGGATGGTGCTCGGGGCGTGGTCCGCGCTGGGCTTCGTCTTCTACCGCGCCGCAGCCCCCCTGCGCAGAACCGTGAGCGAGGAGAGATTGCGCTGGCTGATCCTGAGCGACCGGGATTCTGGGTAATCTTGAGGTGTAACGCCGGGTTGCGAATAGTGCGGCATTGCCGCCGGGGACCGGAGGGCTTAGAAAGCTGCGATGGGAGAAGACCTGAGTCCATCTGACAGAAAGGTGCTGTCGCGGCTCGTAGCCGAGATCAAGAAGGAAGAGCGAAACCGATGACCACCCGTCGAACCGATTTGGGCCGCGAGGTGGAGGCGGCTCTTGGTGAAGTGCTGGCCCATGTACGAGGCGAAACGCCGCTTCCTGGCCGCATCGTCGACGACCCCGCCGCAGAGCGTATCCTTGCACTGCGCAAGCGCCTGAAGCTCAGCCGGCGGAAGTTCGCGGACAGTTTCGGGCTCGATGTCCGCGCGGTCCAGGAGTGGGAACAGGGGCGGCGTGTGCCGGACCGGGCTGCCCGTGTCTTGCTGACGGTTATCGACAACGACCCTCAAGCGGTCGTGCGCGCGCTCGCTCAGGAGTGAGTCTCGACACCCCCCCGAAGATCTTTGAGGTCGGCCAACGGTAGAGCTGACTTCCACTGGAGCGGACCCATGAACACCAGTCGACGCAGCTTCCTCCGCCGATCCGCGGGCGCGCTGGCGCTCGCTCCGCTAGTGCCCGTGGGACGGCTCGCCCTGCACGGGGGGCGGGACGGGGCGCTTCCCGAGCCGGCGGTCCGCCCGATCGCCGGTTCGCGCGGTCCGCAGGAGGCGTGGGTGGCGCGGGCGCGCGCCGCGATCCCCGCCTCGACGGAGAGCCTGTACTTCCAGACGGGAGGGATCGGTCCCGCGCCGAACGCCGTCATCGATCATGTGAGTGAACGGCTCGAGTTCCAGAACCGGAGTCCGGCCGAGCCCCGCATCTCGGAGGAGATGGCCCGGATCGAGCCCGACCTGAGGGCGCAACTCGGGCGTGTATTCGGAGCCGGGACCGAGGAGGTCGCGCTCACCCACAGCACCTCCGAGGGCATCGCCATCGCCGCCTGGGGCCTGAACTGGGAGCCGGGCGACGAGGTCGTGATCTCCAACCAGGAACACCCCGCCAACGTCGTCCCATGGTACGTGCTGCGGGACCGGTTGCGGCTCGTGATCCGCGAGATCGACCTCGGCACGGGTACCGATCTCATCGACGAGGTCCGCGGCCAACTGACGGACCGCACGCGCATGGTCAGCATCAGCCATGTGTCGCGGAACAACGGGCGGACGCTGCGGGCCGACGAATCAGCGGAACTCGGCGCGCTCCTGCGCTCCCGCGGCGTGGTCTATCGCCTCGATGGCGCGCAGGGCCCCGGCTGCGTCGTCACGAACTTCCGCGCCCTCGGCTGCGACGCCTACTCGACGTGCGGTCACAAGTGGCTCCTCGGCCCCAAGGGCACGGGCGCGCTCTTCGTCCGGCGGGAGATGCTCGACGAGGTGCAACTCAGCTGGGCCGGCTCGCACAGCCACGCGACGATGGACTACGAGGGGGCCTACACGCTGCTCCCGAGCGCCGCGCGGTACGAATTCGGCACCCGCGCCCTCGCGGATTTCGCCGGCTTCGCCCGCGCCGTGGACTGGATGGAGGACGTCGGGCTGGAGAAGATCGAGGAGCGGGTCCAGTCGCTCGTCGACCACGCGATCGAAGTCGTCGACCGCACGGACGGGCTGGGCGTGTCATCCCCCCGGACGCGCCCGGACCGCTCAGGCGTGTTCGTGGTTCAGCTCCCGGAGGGGTGCGACGCCACGCAACTCTACAACGATCTGCGCGAAGACGAGGGTATCCTCGGCTCGCCGGTCCGACAGGAGCGCGACTTCCGCCTCTCGATCCATTTCTTCAACACCCGCGACGAGATCGACGCCGCGATCGCGGCGATTGCGGAGCGCTGCAGCTGATCGGGAAGTCGGCCTGTGGCTCGCCGCGATCGCCTGTCCTATACGACCCGTCTCGGGAGGCGCGGATTCATGGCCTGGATGATGCCGAGGAAGCCGCGCTTCGTCCGCTCGGCGACCGTGTGGGGGAGCACGGAGGGATGGTCGGGGCCGATGAGCGTGGCGACATCGCCGACCTCCACCGACTTGTCCGGGCCGATGTCGAGAATGGTGTGCGCGGAGTTCACCCCTCCGGCGACGGGGTACGGGCGACCGTTGATCAGCACCTCGCAGGTGCCGTTCGCTTCGGAGGGATAGCCGTCGGTGCGGCCGACCGGCAGCAGCGCCACCCAGGTGGCCCGGTCGGGCATGAAGGTGCGGTTGAAGCCCGCGCTTTCGCCCGGTTCGAGGCGTTCGACACGCACGACGCGCGTGTTGAAGCGGAACACGGGCTTGAGGTCGGCCATTTCCCGGGCGCCCTCGCCGCCGGGGTGGTTCCCGAACAGCGCGTTACCGGGCCGCACCATGGCGTAGTGCGCCTCGGGCAGGTGGAACAGCTCGAACGACGGTGACGCGTGGAGCGTGCCGAGCGGAAGGTTCCTCCCGCGCGCCCATGCGAGGAGTTCCTCGAAGCGGGCGAGCTGCTCCCGGTCGTGGTCCAGATCGTGCGTGAACATGGTATAGGTGCCGTTCACGTCGACGTATTCGCTCTGCACGAGCTCCTCGATCCAGCGGCGCGCGCGCGTGTACGGCATCCCCTCCCGGTTCATCCCCGTGTCGATGAAGAGCTGGACGGGTACGGGACGGCCGATTCGCCCGGATACGCTCCGCAGCCGGCGGGGCGCATCGTCCAGCCAGACGGACGGGAGCACGTCGTGTCTCGCCAGCTCCTCGATCTCGTCCTCGGATCCTTCGGCCATGACCACGATAGGCTTGGTCACCCCTTCCTCGCGCATGGCAAGCGCTTCCTCGACGCGCACGGCGGCGATGCCGCCCACCTGGGGCATGTCGGCGAGGAGGGGCCCGACCGCACGGTCGCCCAGGCCGTACGCGTTGTTCTTCACGACCGCGAGGATGGGGCGGCCGCCGGCGAGCCGCGCGGCCTCGCGGACGTTGTGGGTCCAGGCGGCGCGGTCGAGTTCGATCCACGGGTCGAAGCGCTGGGGAGTGTAGGAGCGGTCGGTCGTGGTGCCGACGGACGACGGTCCGATGCCCGGGCTCCGCGTCGTCGCAGCTCTCGCGCAGGCGGAGGTTGCGGCGAGGCCCAGAGCGGCGCCGGCCAGGTTGAGGAAGCGGCGGCGCGGGAGAGGGGCTGACGAGCGATCCATGGGCCCTCCGGACCTGGCGGTGGACTGAACGGAGCGAATCTACGCTTAAGCCCGCAGCGTGGGCACGTCGTAGAGCGGGATGCGCGAATCGCGTGTGACCATGATGAGCCCTTCGGCCAGCGCCTGAGCGATGAGCATTCTGTCGAACGGATCGCTGTGGTGCGGCGGCAGAGTCGCGGCTCGCTCGGCATGATCGAATGTCAGGGGCAGGTGCGCGAGCCGCTTTTCCTCCACCACGGCCGCCAGATTGTCCGGTGCGGCAAGTCGGCCCTTGGCCTTCTTGATTGCGATCTCCCAACCGGAAACCGCGCTCACGAACACCTCGCTGTCCGGATTCGCGATCGCCTGTCGTGCCGATTCGGCGATCTGACGAAAATCGGATACCCACCAGAGAAACGCGTGTGTGTCGAGCAGCAGCCGCATTGTCAGTCAGCGCCCGGGAAGACCGTGGAGTTTTCGAACGCGGCAGTGATCTCGTCGTCCTCGTCATCGAAGTCCGGAGCGATCACGATCCGGCCCTCGAGACCTCCCGGCTGTCGAGGTTCAACGGGTTCGTGGTACGGCGTCAGACGCACCCACGGTTGTCCCGAGTTGCAGATCACGACCTCTTCCCCTTCTCGAGCCAGCTTGGCCAGGCGGGAAAGCTGTGACTTCGCTTCGTGCATGTTGACCTTCATGGGATTGGCCTTTCCTGATTTCGGCAGATTAGCTAGACTAAGCCTAGCTAACCTGCCCCGGATCGGCAATTCAAGAGCGTGCATCGACCGAGAATCGACAGGGAGCGGCGCCGGGTTCCGATGAGCGGGATTCCCTCGTACGTATGGACGCTTCTGGCGCTGGCCGCGGGTCTGGCTGCGGGCGGGTTCTTCCCGGGGCCGCTCGCGCCGGTCGCCGACGCCACCGCCACGCTCATCGCTTGGGTGGTCGCCGTCGTACCGCTGCTCATTCTGGCGGCCCTCAGCCCGGCCATCGCCACGCTGGTGCGGCGCGGGCTCGCCGGACGCTTCGCGGGCGCGGTCGTCCTCTGGTACGTCTTCACGTCCACCGTCGCCGGGCTCATCGCCGTCGTGACCTCCGCCACCATCTTCCGCATCCCGCTGGCCACGGGGGATCGGGGCGTGTGGACCGAGGCCGCGGCCATGCTGCGGAGCCTCGGAGAGGGCGGGGCTTCCCGGCCTCTGCTCGCAATTCTCGCCGGAGTCCTGCTGGGAGCCTTCGGCGCCCGGCACGATCCGACGTACCGCGTGCTCCGACGAATCGCCGACTCGATCGAGAGGGCGGGCGGCAAGCTGGCGTACGTCATGCTCCCGCTCATCCTCGCCTTCGGCATCACCCTGGGCGTGCGCTTCGGCGCGAGCCTGGGGCTCTCGCACTATCTGACGATGGCCGCCTACACCGGCGCGCTCGTCCTCGTCTGGTGGGCGTTCTACACGTTCGTGCTCGTGCGGAGGGTCGGACGCCGGTCCGTGGGCCCCGTGTTGAGCGGGTACTACGTGCCGACCGCGGTCTTCGCCGCCGGGACGTGTTCATCGCTCGCGACGCTTCCCGTCAACCTCGCGAACGCGAAGCGGGTCGGGGTCCGCGACGAGGTGGCCGACTTCGTGCTCCCGTTCGGCGCGGTCGCGAACCTGGACGCCAGCGCGCTGGCCTACGTGGCGTACGGGCCCTTCGTCGTGAGCCATGTCTTCGGCCTGGAACTCAGCTGGATGATGATGCTCGCCGCCTGGCCGGCCGTCGTCCTGTTCACGATCGCCGCCCCGGGGCTTCCGGCCGGGATGGGGACGGCGCTGTGGAGCGCGACGCTGTTCGCGAGCATGCTGGGGCTCGAGGGACAGGCGCAGGGCGAGTTCATCGCGAGCTGGATCGCGCTCTCCGGCGGCATCCCCGACATGCTGCGCACGGCGACGAACACGACCGGAGACGGCTACACCGCGATCATCTTCGACGGCCGCTTCGACGAGTTCTTCGCGAGAGACCGTGGCTGACGGGGCGGCGAGCGATTCGAGCGCGGCCGGGTCGCCGATGGCCGAGGCGGGCGTGGACCTGACCCCGGGAGCGCGGCGGCTCGTGCATGTAAACGGACGCGTCCGGCCGGGCGAGGTCGTCGTGATCGTGACGGACCCCACCATGGGACGCTACGCGGACGCCGTCGCCGGGGCCGCCCGCGAGGCCGAAGCCGCCGTGACCGTCTGCATAATTCCCATGCGTGACCAGGACGGGCAGGAACCGCCTCCACCCGTCGCACGCGCGATGGCCGAAGCCGCCGTGATCTTCTCTCCCGTGCGCATCTCGATCACGCACACGCGCGCCATGCGGACCGCCCTCGAGGCGGGGGCGCGCGTCTGCATGATGACGGCCTACACCGACGCGGTCATGACCAGCCCCGCCCTGCTCGAGACCGATTTCGCGGCGCAGGCCGACGTCTGCCGCCGCCTGGGCGCGGCATTCACCGAGGGCGGACACGTACGGCTCACGTCCCCGCGCGGCACGGATCTCCGCTTCGGGATCGAGGGTCGCGTCGCCAACGTCCTGACGAACGTCCCGGAACCTGGAGAACTCGCCCCGGTGCCCGACATCGAGGTCAACGTCGTGCCGGTGACCGGTTCGGCCGAGGGCACGCTCATCTTCGACGCCTCCGTCCCCTACCTCGGGATCGGCATCCTGGAGGAACCCATCACCTGCACGGTGCGCGGCGGCGTCATCGTCGAGATGATCGGCGGGGCGCAGGCCGTCTTCCTCCGCGAACACCTCGAGTCCTTCGGGGACCCGAACTGTTTCAACGTCGCCGAGTTGGGCGTCGGCCTGAACCCGAACGCCCGCCTCACCGGAGAGATGCTCGAGGACGAGGGCGTCATGGGTACGATCCACATCGGCATCGGCACCAGCCACACGCTCGGAGGGGAGATCGTGGCGCCGACGCACTACGACCTCCTCATGTGGGAGCCGACCATCGCCGTCGACGGCCGCGTCGTGCAGCGAGACAGGCAGGTGCTGGCGTGAAGGTGGACAGGAAGCCGGGCATGGGGCCGGGTACGGGACGGCCATGAGAGACGGAGCCAGGATCCTAGTGCGGACGTGCGCCGACGTTCAGCCGGGCGAGGACGTCGTCGTCGTCACGGACCCCGAGCGGATGGCCATCGCCCGGGCCGTTGCCGACGCCGCGCTCGAAGCCGGGGCCGTCGCGAGCGTCCTGATCCCGCCCGAGCGGTCGATCGACAACGAGGAACCGGGACCCGCCGTGGCCGCCGCTCTCCAGGCCGCCGACGTCGCCTTCCTCCCCGTGACACTGGCGCTGGCCCACACCCGCGCGGTCCGCGAGGCCATCGGCGCGGGAGCCCGGGTTCTCTCCATGACCGCGTTCACCGAACGGATGATGCGCGAAGGCGGGCTGTTCGCGGACTTCCGCGCGCGCAAGCCACTATGCGACGCCCTCTCGGCGAAGCTCACCGCCGGCGAACGGCTGCGGGTGACGAATCCCGCCGGCACGGACCTCACCATGAGCCTCGCGGGAGTGACCGGGAACAGCCACGCCTGCCTCCTGGACGGCCCCGGCTTCTCGGCCGTCCCCAACATCGAAGCCAACTGCGCCCCCGCACAGGGCGCCGCCGAAGGCGTGTTCGTCTGCGACGGGAGCATCCCCTACTACGGCGTGGGCCCGATCCGTGACGCCGTGACCTTCCGCATCTCGAAGGGCTTCGTCACCGACATCGAGGGCGGCGACCAGGCCGATTTCCTCGCGGACCTGCTGGCCCGCCAGGATGACCCCTGGGTCTACAACCTCGCCCAGTTCGCCTTCGGCCTGAACCCCGCCTGCACCGAGTTCACCGGCGAAATGCTCAACGACGAAGGCGTGAACGGCACCGTCCACATCGGCATCGGCACCTCCGCCAACCTCGGCGGCACCGTATCCGCCAAAACCCACTTCGACGCCATCAACCGCGCCCCCACCGTGTGGATCGACGACGAAGCGCTACTCCGTCACGGAGAGATCGTCGTCGACGGCTGAACGGGAACCCTTTCTTCAGAAATCCTGGACGAGCTCGCGCATGCGGCGCTTCGTGGCCTCGCCCGGGAGGCGGCCGAAGGCGGTCCCGATGTTCTCCGCCATGTGGTCGGGGTTCGTCGTCTCGGTGAGGGCGCACGTCACGGCGGGGTGCGCGAGGATGTACTTGAGTGAGAACTGCGCCCAGCTCGTGCAGTCGAACTCGGCGGCCCATTCGGGCAGATCACGCCCGCTCACGCGTCCGAAGTAGGTGCCGTTCATGAACGGACGGTTGATGAGGACGGCGAGCCCCAAGTCCTGCGCGAGCGGCAGAAGTCTATCCTCCGCGTTCGGCTCCATCACCGAGTAGTTGACCTGGACGAAGTCGAGCGGCTGCGTCCTCATGAACGACTCGAACGCCTCGTGCTGGGGGATGCTGGAGGTGGTAACGCCGATGTAGCGCGCCTCGCCCGAGTCCTTCCACCGGAGGACGTTGGGCCAGTGCACGTCCAGGTCGCGCATGCTCTCGACCTCGAGCAGATCCACGGTGCGGCTTCCGACCAGACGCTGGTTCTGCCGCATCTGCTCGATGCCGGCCGCTTCCCCGTCGGTGTTGATCTTCGTCGCGACGAAGAGACGGCCGCTGAACTCCGGCGCCGCCAGGACCTCGCCGAACTCCGCGTCGATGTCCGGCGTGCGCGGCGACGTGTCGACGACCCGCCCGCCGTGCTCCAGGAGCATTCGGATCACGCCGAACAGAGGCTCCGTCCCCTCGGTCGGGATCTCGAGCACGGGCTTCGAGGAGCCGAAGCCCACGATGGGCAGCGTCTCCTCGGTTCCCGGAATCGGGCGCGTGGGGAGCGCCTCCTGGAGGGGCACCGCGCTCCCGAACACGGCGCGCGGGGCGGCCAGCACGGCTCCGAGACCCGCGAGACCGGTCAGAAAGTCGCGGCGCGTCGTATCGCTCGGGGTCGTCATCAGCCCTCCTTCAGTCGGTCCCGCGGCAGGTTCGGCATCAATCTAACGGCAGGAACGGCAACGATGCAGCGGCAGGTTTGGCTCCGGGGCTCAGCGAATTGAGCTTGCGGATTTCGGCCAATCGGTGTTCCTTCCCGCCCGACCTCGGAGAACGCCAGCGAACCCCCTATCACGAACCTATGACCCGTCCATCTGCCAAGCGGTCAGACGCTCGATCCCTCGCCGGTCTCGCGCCGGATGAGGTGAAATCCGTCGTCGAACGATACAGCGGCATCCACGACGGCGGCGTGGAGCGCAGGAAGGAACGTTATCGGTCGTTCGTCAATCACTACTACGACCTGGTGACGGATTTCTACGAGTTCGGCTGGGGGCAGTCCTTTCACTTTGCTCCCCGGCGACGGGGTGAGAGCTTCAAGGCGTCGCTGCTACGGCACCAGCGTTTTCTCGCCGATCGGCTGTCCCTTGAACCGGGGATGCAGGTGCTCGATGTGGGGTGCGGGGTAGGAGGACCGATGGGCGCCCTGGCCCGCTACACGGGAGCCAGCTTCGTCGGGCTCAACAACAACGCCTACCAGATCGAGCGCGCGAAGGCGCACACCCGGGATGTCCGGTCTCTGTGCCGCTTCATCCACGGCGACTACATGCAGATCCCCCATGGCGATGACCACTACGACGCCGCCTTTGCCATCGAGTCCATGCCGCACGCACCGGACAAGACGGCGGCGTTCCGGGAGATCTTCCGGGTCCTGCGTCCGGGGGCCTGTTTCGCGGGCTACGACTGGTGTCTCACCGAGGATTTCGATCCGCGGGACACCGAACACGTGCGGATCAAGGACGACATCGTGGAGGGGGATGCGCTTCCGGATATCGCCCGTACGACGGAGATAGGCATCGCTCTGCGCGCGGCTGGATTCGAACTCGTCGAACACGGCGACCGCGCCCTCGCATCGGACCCGACGACGCCCTGGTACCGTGCCCTGCAGGGCCGCGACCTCAACCTCAGGAGCATTCCGCGTACACCCGTCGGTCGCGCCCTGACGAATCTCGTGTTGAGAGTTGGTGAGAAGTGGAGGGCGTTCCCGGAGGGCACTACCGCCGTAAGCTCGTTGTTGAACAGGACGGCGGACGCCCTGGTCGAGGGCGGCAGGACCGGAATCTTCACACCGATGTTCTACTTCCTGGCCCGCAAACCCCCGCGCCAGGAGGAACGTCTTGACGGCGCCGGAGCTTCTGTAACCTGACAAATCTTACATTGTATATTAGATTTGCATGGTTATGATGCGAATGATCCGACGCGAGAGCAAGTTGCGGGTAGAGCGCCAACTGGCGCGGGCCCCGGCTGTTGTGCTTACCGGACCGCGGCAGGTGGGCAAGACGACCCTGGCCCTCGAGATCGCGCGTGAGCGCGGAGGCGCCTACCTCGACCTGGAGCGCCCCCCGGATCGGGCCAGGCTGTCGGATGTCGACGCGTACTGCCGCCGCAACGCCGAGCGCCTGGTCGTGTTCGACGAGATTCAGCGGGTCCCCGGTCTCTTCGAACCACTCCGGGGCGTCATCGACCGGCGCCGCCGGGACGGCCGTCGCACGGGCCACTTTCTCTTCCTCGGCTCGGCCTCCATCGACCTGCTCCGACAGTCCGGCGAGACGCTGGCGGGACGCGTGGCGTTCTGCGAAATGCCGCCCCTGAATGTGCGAGAGGTCGGCGCGGAACGTCTCGATGATCTCTGGTCGCGCGGCGGATTTCCGGAGAGTCTTCAGGCAGGCGACGACGCGGACAGCTTCGAGTGGCGGCTCGATTTCATCCGGACCTATCTCGAACGCGACATTCCGGCCCTGGGCCCGCGCATCCCGAGCGAGACGTTGCGGCGTTTCTGGACGATGCTCGCCCACAACCAGGGTCAGAGCTTCAATGCCGCGGGTCTGGCAAAGTCGCTGGGCCTCAGCGGCGTAACCGTGGCCCGCTATCTCGACCTCCTGGTCGACCTGTTGCTGGTGCGGCGCCTCGTCTCATGGCGCGGGAACCTGGGGCGACGACTCGTGAAAGCGCCCAAGACGTACCTGCGGGACAGCGGCACATGTCACGCGCTTCTGGGAATCGAATCGCTGGATTCTCTCCTGGGACACCCCGTGGCCGGGAGCAGCTGGGAAGGGCTCGTGATCGAGAACATCGTGAGCGCCCTGCCGGCGCACGCCTCGATCGGCTATTACCGGACCGCGGGAGGGGCCGAGGTCGATCTCGCCATCGAGCTTGGCGGCGGCGAGACCTGGGCGGTGGCGATCAAGCGGAGCACCGCCCCCAGGGTTTCGCGCGGCTTCCACAGCGCCTGCGAGGACCTGCGGCCCGCCCGCAAACTCGTCATCTATCCGGGTCAGGAGACGTATTCGCTCGGTCGGGACATCGAGGCGGTATCCCTGAACGACATCTGCGATGACCTGACCTGACCCCGGCCGTTCAGATTCGGCCGGTGCGGCGGAGGAGCCTCAGGTGGGTGCGGACGTTGTCGTGCTCGAAGTAGGCGTCCTGCAGGTGGCGCGCCCCGGACGAGACCATCTCGGTGCGGCCGTGCAGGACCCGGTGGCCGGCGCACAGCAGGATCATCCCGCCCTCCAGCCGGAACTCGACCCGGGCGGCGGGGTCGTTGACGCGGCTCGACAGCTCGTGGTAGGCGGCGTAGAACTCGCCCAGGCGGGGTTCCGACAGGGGAACGGCCTGCATCTGCGCCGTGTTGAAGCGGATCATTCGGATCGCGCCGCCGCTGTCCACATCGACCATCGGGTTGGCCGCGTAGCACTCGTATTCGTCGCTGAAGATCCGGAACGGGACGGGCACCGAGCACAGCGCGTCGAACTTGTCCGGGTGCTCGCTGCGCAGCGCCTCGAGCACGCCGAAGCCGTCCACGACGGTTGATGCGCCGCCTTCACACTCGTTCACCAGCATGTGCAGCGCCTGCACGCTCGGGGGCCACGTGTAGCTGGTGAAGTCGTTGTGCACGCCCACGGCCAGAGCCGTGTGCGCGATGTTGTATCCCTTCGGATCGAGCTTGACGTTGTGGATGCGCTCGAACAGCACCTCGCGGACCGGGCCCAGGCGGGGCGCAAGGTGCTCCAGCGAATCCGGTTCGGTGGGCGCGTCGACCAGGACGCAGACCCCGGTGCGCAGAAACTCCTCGATCACGTCCGCCGCCGCGCTGTCGCTCGCCAGGAACCGCCCGTAGTCGAACCTCCGCGGCTGGAACTGCCCGTCCCAGTACTGCAACTCGAGACGGGGCCGGCTCAGGAGACTGCGGATGGCGCTTGACCGGTGTCGGGTGCGGTGACCGTCCGGCCAGGCGATGGAGATCGCCTCATCCTCGGATCCGGCACCCTCGATGTCGACCGTCCGCGGCTTCAGATCGCTGGGGACGCGGAAGACGTGGAACCGCTTCTCCGTGGTCTGCTCGACGCAGCACTCGCCGCAACCGCAGTTGTCGCGGAGCCAGAGGTAGGGGAGGTCCGTCCGTTCGCCATCGCTCCAGACCGCAGTCATGGCGTCGGCGTTCTGCGCGAGGCTGCTGATCGTGTGAGGCATCGTCGATCCCCTCCATCCGCTGTGACCTGCCCGCAGCATGCCGGACATCGCGCGCGCTTGACAAGGCCCTTCGCGCGCGCCGACGCTGCGGGGGGAGGAGTCCCGAGGATCCCTCGTTCCAGCCTCCGCAGGAGAGTGACAGGCATGCCCCCAGAGGCGACGCCGAACCCAGTACCGAGCCCGACGACGAGCCCGGCACCCGGCGGTCCCGTCGTCAGCTTCACCCGCATGGCGGACGGCACTCGCGAGGACTACGAGTTGCTGGCGGGCCTCGAGGAGGAGTTCGACGCCGGCACCGCCGATCGGGTCCTTGAGCACCTCCGCGGGCTGTCCGGCTCGGTCGCCGGCTACCAGGTGGACCGGCTGGAACATTCGCTGCAGAGCGCGACGCGCGCGCACCGCGACGGCGCGGAAGAGGAGATGGTCGTCGCCGCGCTACTGCACGACATCGACGACCTCCTCGCCCCGCACAGCCACGGCGAACTGGCCGCCCTCCTGCTCCGGCCGTTCGTTACGGAGCGCACGCACTGGATCGTCCGGCACCACGGCCTCTTCCAGCGCGTTTACTACGCCCACCACGTGGGCGGAGACCCCGACGCGCGCGACAGGTACCGCGACCACCCGTGGTATCAGGACGCCGTGGACTTCTGCCACCGCTGGGATCAGTGCGCATTCGATCCGGACTACGATTCGCTCCCGCTGGAGTTCTTCGAGCCGCTGGTCCGCCGCGTGTTCGCACGCGAACCCTTCAGCCTCTGGCCGCGGTAGCAGCTTCTCTTCAGCCGATGGCATCCGCCGCGAGCAGGGTGGGTGTCATGAGATCCATCCGCGCCGCGGCGGTCCTCAATAGATGAACGGCAGCATCGCGAACCTGGCATGCTGCGTGTAGCGATCCCACAACTCTCCGTACTTCGCGCGGCAGCGGCGGTCATCGCGTCTCGCGCGATGCCCCAGCAGACCCGCAAGCCACATCGGCAGGAGGTAGGGCAGCCAGGAGGCGAACCCGGTCGTGAGTGTGAACGCCAGGTAAACGCAGATCTCGCCGGTGTAGTTCAGGTGCCTTCCGATCCCCCAGAAACCGGAAACCAGCAGGCGCCCATCCAGCGTTCGTGCGGGTTTCCCCCAGATCCGCACGTCCGGGTCGCGCTTGAAGCGGTGCTTCTGCTGGTTCGCTCCGCGGAAGACCCAGAAGCCGAGGGTGAAGAGGAGGACGATCGCGGCGGCCGCGGGCGGAGGCAGCGGCTCCGCCGCATGGACGAGCCACCATCCGGGGAAGCAGTAGAAGAACGGGACCAGCACGTAGTCGCCCCAGACCAGCATCCATCCGAAGCGCTCGCTGACGAGATCCCACGTGTGGGTCATCCCGCCCTCGAACTGGAAGTAGTTGAGCACGTACACGAAGGTGAAGATCTGGTACAGCGTCATCGCCAGCGTCAGGCGGCCGTAGGTCTCGTACTGCACGACCGCGAACGATGCGTTGAACAGCGCCAGGCCGATGAGGGAGGGGCGGTAGCTGAAGAACTTCAGGTCCACGCCGAGCGCCGCGGGATTGAGTTCCGACCCGAAGAAGTAGTTCCGCAGGAATCCGGGCGACGCGTCCGGGTTCCGGGTTCCCCGGAGATACAGCCAGCCGGCCGCGACAAAGGCGAAGACGTTCGCTGTCACGAACAGCGCCGCAAAGTGGGTATGCAGCACCGAGAGCGAGAACCAGCCGAAGACCTGGGCGAGGCATGCGACGGTCATCACGATCAGGAACGCGGCGAGCCCGTTCAGCTTGTAGGTGCGTGATTCCCCCGCCAGGCCGGGCCCCGTGACCCGGCGTCCGGGCAGCACGATCGACCCCAGAAAGAGGAGGGCGACGAACAGCAGCAACATTCCCGTTGCTTCGAGCACCGCACGGCCGGAGAGCCCGGCCCACAGCGCCGCCAGCGACAAATTCGGCTCAGCCACTCGCAGCGCCGTTCTGCGCCGCGCGCTCCAGGTGCTCCCGCCACTTTCGCACCGTCACCTGCCACTCCGCGCCAAATGAACTCTTTTGACGGATTTCGTCGGCGACGGTATCGGCCATGTGCGCTTGGTGCAACCACCTTTTCCTGGGGGCATCGGCCCTGGCTCGGCGATCGGCCGGCATTCGGATGCGGCCGCAGGTCGATGAAGGTTTGCCAGCCGATGGCGCCGGTCGTCACTTTTTGTTGGATGATCGCAAGGCGTGAGGCGGCGGAACCGACACTGCTCTCGGGCGGCAATCCCCAGATTCCCAAGGGTGACGGGGACAGGCCCGTGCAGGCCTACATTGCGGCCATGCCGGGCTGGAAGCGCGCCGTCGGCCGGGGCCTCGACGCATGCGTCGAGCGGGGCGCACCCGATGCCCGGAAGGCTGTCAGATGGAACTCGCCCTTCTACGGCATCGAGGGCAGGGGCTGGTTCCTCTCCTTCCACTGTTTCGCGAAGTACGTCAAGGTCACGTTCCTCAACGGGGCCGCGCTGCGACCCGTTCCGCCGGTGGCGTCAAAGCACGAGCACGTGCGCTACTTTCACATCCACGAGCATGACGAACTCGAAGAAGACCTCCTCGTACGCTGGATCGAGCAGGCAGCGACGCTGCCGGGGGAGGACCTCTTTTGATACGGATGACAGCAATGACCGACTGGTCTCGGAGACGGTTCCTGGAGAGGGGGTCGGCGGTCGCGGCGGTCGCCGCCGTCTGGGGCTGCGCGCCGGAGGAGGGGACGCGGATGGGCGGAGGTAGGCCGGTCGCGGGCGAGAGCCCGCCCAACCCGCCGACACCGCTCACAGGTCCTCGCCGCTCGCTGGCGGAGCCCGGCCCGATGCTTCCGCCCGTCCCGGCGATCCTGCTCACGGTGAACGGCCGACCCGGCGACCCCGACGAGATCTCCGTGCTATGGACGTTCGTCGTGAGCGGCGACCCGCCTCAGATCGGGGTGAGCGCGGCTTTCGAGCACCAGGCGAGGGAACTCCTCGAGATCCACGACGAGTTCGTCCTCAACGTCCTGCTCGCGTCGATGGTCGAGGCGTTCGACACCGTCGACATGAACTCCGGACGCGTCGCCGACAAGTTCGAACTCTCGGGTCTCACGCGGGGCGCGGCGAGCGTCGTCGACGCGCCCACTGTGGAGGAGTCTCCCATCCACTGCGAGTGCCGGATCATCGACTCGATCGAGATGCCGCCCGAGCGGAAGCTCTTCTTCGCGGAGGTCGTGGCGACGACCGTCCTCGAGGGCGCGGTCGACGACGCCGGTCGCCTGATCGTGCCCGCCGTGGACTTCTTCGGGATGACCGCCTGGAGCGGCGAGCACTACACGATGGGCCGCCGGGTCGGCAACATCGGCATGACCGTCGGCCGAACCGACATCAAGTACTGACGGATCGACTCAGCCTTCGTCCCTCATCCACTCTTCCTTCAGGACTCCGTAGTACACGTCGTCGACGCGCTCTCCCCGCAGCACTCGGTGGCTGCGCAGGGTCCCCTCGCGGGTCATGCCCAGCTTCTCCATCACCCTCAGGGACTGCACGTTTCGTGCATCGGCGTATGCGTATACCTTCGCGAGCCCGCGTTCGCGGAATCCGCAGTCGACGACGGCGCGGGCCGCCTCCACGGCCAGGCCTCTGCCCCAGTGCTTCCTCGCGAGCGAGTAGCCCAGGGCTCCCGTCTCATCCTGTGCGTCGATCTCGATTCCGATGCCGCCCACGACCCTCCCCTCAAGGACCATCGCCCACACCGGCCACAGCTCCCGTGATGTGTGGATCCGATCTTCCACGAACTCGACCGCGTGTTCCCTGAAGTACGGCTTCGGCACCGTCAGGTACCGGCCCCACTCCGGGTCGCGGGCGAACTCGAAGATGTCGTCCACGTCTTCCAGGCGGTGCGGCCGGAGCAGCAGCCGATCGGTTCTGATCTCGAACTGGCGTGTTTCCATCGTGCAGCCCCGGGTCATGTCATTCACGAAACGATGCGTGGCTCAGACCCTTCAGTATCCGAGCAGTTCCGGCAGGAACAGTACGACGCCCGGCAGGAACGCGATGACCACCGTGAGTGCCAGCATCAGCGCCAGGTAGGGCCAGAGCGGGCGCGCGACCTCCGCCGGTTCGACCCCTCCCACCGAGCAGGCCACGAGCAGGCTCACGCCCACGGGCGGCAGGAACACGGAGATTCCCTGCGTCGCCACGATGACGGCGCCGAAGTGCACGGGGTCGATCCCGAGTTGCGTCGCCAGCGGCAGGAGGATCGGCGTCAGCAGGACGACCGCGGGCACTCCCTCGAGGATGGCGCCGAGCGGAAGGAAGACGAGGATCGTGAGGAGCAGGAAGCCGATCCGGCCGCCACCCATCCCCACCACCGCGGACGCCAGCGCCTGAGGCAGCTGCAGGACGGCGAGCACCCAGCCCAGGAGGTGTGCGGCGCCGACCACGAACAGCACCATCCCGGACACCATGGCGGTCTGGACGACCTTCCTCCACAACTCCGCGAGGGTGAGGGACCGGTACACGAGTCCCGCCAGGAGCAGCGCATAGGCGACGGCCACCGCGGCAGCCTCCGTCGGCGTGAAGAGTCCGAAGCGGATCCCGCCCAGGATGACGACGATCATGAAGAGCGGGAGGACCGCATCGAGCGCGGCGCGGCGGAGTTCCGCGAACGAGGCGCGCTCTCCGCGAGGCCACCCTTCCCTCCGCGCCTGCCACCCGATCTGCGTCATCAGGCCTGCGGCGATGAGGACCGCCGGCACGATCGAGGCGACGAACAGGGCGCCGATGGAGACGTTCCCGATGACGCCGTAGACGACCATCACGATCGCCGGAGGGATGAGAATCCCCATCCCGCAGGCGGCGGAAACGATCGCGGTGGAGCGCGCGGGGCTGTATCCGTTCGCGGTCAGCTGGGGCCCCATGATGCCCCCGATGGCGGCCGCGTCCGCGGAGGTCGATCCCGACACTCCCGAGAAGAAGATCTCCGCCATGATGACCACCTGACCGAGCCCTCCCGGGAGATGGCCCACGAGCGCCCGCGCCAGGGTCACGAGGCGGCGGCTGATCCCTCCCACGTCCATGAGAAAGCCTGCCAGGACGAAGAGAGGGACGGCGAGCATGGGGAAGGAGTCCATCCCGGCGACGATCTGCTGCGGGATGACGACGAGCGGGAGGTCCGCGACCACGATGGCAACCACGGCGGCGATCGCGAGCGCGAAGCCGATGGGCACGGCGATCAACACGAGGAGGCCGAAGGCCCCGAGAAGGAGGCCTCCCATCAGCCGCTGTCCGCCGCCGGGCGATCCCCGACGCCTGCCGCGAGCCGCTGGCCTGAATCGCCGGCCGACGGCCCCGCTTCCGGGAGCGGGCCGGAATCGCTCACCGCCGGCCCCGCGAGCATGTGGATCGCCATCAGCACGCCGGACACCGGCGCCGCCGCGTAGACGAGCGCGACGGGCAGGTTCAGCGCCGCGGAGCGCTCTCCCACGGTGAGATCCATGAGGGCGATGCCCGTCCCGATCAGGAGGAGCGCGAACAGCAGCACGACCGCTCCGGCAAGCGTCTCCACCGCCTTCTTCGCACGCGGAGCCAACCGCTCGGTCACCTGATCGAACTGGAAGTGAGACCGATGCGCCACCGCCAGCGAGGCCCCGAGCATCGACATCCAGATGAAGCAGAAGCGCGACACCTCCTCGCTCCAGGGATTCGGATAGGAGAAGAGGTAGCGCATCAACACCTGCAGCAGGACGACGTCGCACACCGCAATCACGAGAACGCCGACGGCACAGGTCTCGAGCGCAATCAGCACCCGGTTGAGCGCCCGCAGTCGCTGAATCATGCGCCTGCTCATGACCCGCCAGTCCCTGACGAATTTGCAGTACGGCTGCAAAATATCATGATAATCTGCAAGTACAGGTTCGAACTATCACGGTTTCGACGGCGCACGGATCGTGCTACCTGCGCTCGGACGCCGTACGCTCGGTTTCGGCCACCAGCCTCGCGATCAGGGCCTCGCCGCCCGGCAGCCGATCCGCCAGTTCGTCCCGGATTCGCGGCCTGACGGCCGGGGCAAACGGCGCCAAATCCGGCCGCGAGATCTCCACGCCGCCCGCGCGCATTTCCTCGATGGCATCGGCCTCCATTCGGCGCGCGACTTCGCTCTGGTAGGCGAGCGCCTCCGCTGCGGAACGGTCGACGGTTGCCTGGATATCGGCGGGAAGCTCCCGGTAGAAAGCCTCGTTCACGAGGAGCGTGATCGGGTTGTAGGTGATGGACGTGAAGCTGTAGAACTTCGCGACCTCATGCAGCCGGCTGCTCACGAAGCCGATCGCGTTCGCCTCCCCGCCGTCGATCACGCCCTGCTGGAGCGCGGAATAGACCTCGCCGTAGTTCATCGGCGTCGCCTGCACGCCGAGCGCGGAATAGGCCGCCAGGTACGTCGCGTTCTGAAGCACCCGGAGCTTGAGCCCGTCGAGATCACCGGGCGTCTCGACGGACCGGCGCGCGTTGTACACGTGGCGGAACCCGTAGTCGAGGAAGCCCAGCGAGCGGACGCCGGTGCGCTCCAGGAGCAGGTCGCGCCACCAGTCTCCAACCGGGCCGTTCATCACCGAGAGCCCGTGGTCCCGGGTCTCGAACAGGAAGGGGAGATCGAATACCTGCGTCTCTGGCAACCAGCCCGAGAGCACCGGCGTGCCCGTGATGGCCATGTGCACGGCGCCGACCTGGATCTGCTCGAAGGCCACCCGTTCGCCGCCAAGCTGTCCCGACGGGTAGATGACGACCCGGAACCGCCCGTCCGTGCGCTCCAGCATGAGCTCCCGGAATCGTTCCGCCATGAGGTGGAACTCCGAGTTGGTCGAGAGCACGTGGGAGAAGCGAACCTCCCAGGTGCGCGCGTCGGCGGGAGATCCGGCGTCGGCGCCCCCGGGGCCGCGGCACCCCGCCAGCAGGAACGCCGCCACAACCGCCAGCGCGACACCGGGCCGGAGCCGCGCTGCGGACGCCGTCACGAGCCGGTCAGGCACCCCAGATCGTCTGGCCGGCGTCGATGAACAGGCTGGCGCCCGTCACGAGGCGCGCCTCGTCGTTCGAGGCGAGGTAGACGACCGCCCCGACCACGTCGTCCGGGACGCCGATCCTGCCGAGCGGGATGCGGGCGAGGCGCCGCTCGCGGAACTCGTCCCGCGCGATGTCCGCCCGGTTCAGGTCCGTCTCGATCAGGCCCGGCGCGACCGCGTTCACCCGGATCCCGTGCGGCGCGAGTTCGAGCGCCATCTGCTTCGTGAGCATCTCCACCCCCGCCTTCGACACGCAGTAGTGGGTGAGGTCCGGGGCGGCCACCGCCTGCCCGGCGGACGACACGTTGACGATCGCTCCCGCCGTCCCGGCCTCGACCATGCGGCGGCCGGCCGCCTGCCCGACGAGGAAGTACCCCTTCAGGTTGACGCTCTGAATCGCGTCCCACTCTTCCTCGTCGATCTCGAGGAAGGGCGTCCGCTTCAGGATCCCCGCGTTGTTCACGACGATGTCGAGGCCGCCCAGGAAGTCGTCCGCCTCGCCGACGAAGCGCTCGACGTCCGAACGGGAATCCGTGGAGCCCCGCACCGCGGTCGCGCGACGCCCCATCGCCTCGATCTCGCGGACGGCGCTCTCCGCATCCTCACGACTCCGCCGGTAGTTGACGGCCACGTCCGCCCCCTCGCGAGCCAGCCCCAGGGCGATGCCCCGACCGATGCTCCGCGAGCCGCCCGTAACCAGAGCACGCTTACCTTCTAGACGCATGGGGACATCGGGGTTCGAGGCCAGTGACGTGCCGAACTCACATAGTCCGCGCGCCGACGGGGATTCGCAACGCACCTGGGCTCCCCTACCTTCGAGCAGGTTCCATCTTCTCGGGGAGCGATCCATGAAGCTCACGGTTCGTCTCGAACTCGCCTGCTCGCTGGCATTCCTTTTCAGCCTCACCGCTGCCGTGACACCCGGAGCGACCCAGGGCGCGGCCGCCCAGTCCTTCCCGTCCGACGATCCCGTCATCCGGGCGATCTGGGAGGAGGGGGTCGAGCGCTCCCAGGTGTACGAACTCGGCCAGGTGATGATGGACTCCATCGGGCCGCGTCTCACCGGCTCGCCCGCCATGGCCGGGGCCAACGACTGGGCGCTGGCCAAGTACGCGGAGTGGGGCATCGAGGCGTACAAGGAGCAGTACGGCACGTGGCGCGGCTGGGAGCGGGGGATCAACCACATCGATCTCGTCCAGCCGCGGGTGCGGTCGCTGGAGGGCATGGCCGCCGCGTGGAGTCCGGCCACGGACGGGCCTGTCGAGGCGGAGGTGGTGATTCTGGCGGACGCGGACAGCCCCGGAGCCTTCCAGGCGTCGCTGTCGGAGGTGCGCGGCAAGTTCGTGCTCATCTCGCGCCCGGAGCCGAGTTGCCGCCCGCAGGAGAACCTGGAGCAGTTCGCCCGCCCCGAGACGACGGCCCGCATGACGGCGGAGCGCGAGCGCTCCATCGCGGAGTGGGACGAACGCGTGGGGAACACGGGGTTCGATGCGCGCTCGCTGCCGGAAGTACTGCACGTAGCCGAACCCGCCGGGATCATCCGCTCGCAGTGGTCCGAGGGCTGGGCGTCACCAAGATCTTCGGCACCCGCGCCCTGCGGGCACCGGTTCTGGACCTGAGCTGCGAGGCGTACGGGCTCCTGTACCGGCTGGCCGAGAACGATCAGGGGCCCGTGCTGCGCGTCGACGCACAGGCCCGTTTCCTGGGAGAGGTGCCGGTCTCCAACGCCTTCGCCGTGATCCCCGGCACCGCCGAACCCGAGGAGTACGTGATCCTCGGAGGCCACTACGACTCGTGGGACGGCTCCGACGGCGCGCTCGACAACGGCACCGGGGCCGTCGCGATCATGGAGGCGATGCGCATCCTGAAACACGCGGCGCCGAACCCCCGCCGCACAATCATCGGCGCCCTCTGGAACGGCGAGGAGCAGGGCCTGAACGGGTCACGCGCCTTCGTCGAAGACCATCCCGAGATCCTCGAGCGCACCCACACCGTGTTCAACGTCGATCACGGGAACGGGCCGGTCACCTTCATTCCCATGCAGGGGTTCGCCGGAGCCGGAGGGCGCTTCGGCGAGTGGCTCGCGAAGATCCCGAGCGAACTCGCCGACCTCGTGACGCTCGAGGTCCCGGGGATGCCCGAGTCCGGCGGGACGGACCACGCATCCTTCCTCTGCGCGGGGATACCGGCATTCAGCTTCCACGTCGGCGCCGGCCGCCGCGAGATGAACATCGCCGACAACCGCTGGGACACGAGCACCTACACCTGGCACACCAACCGCGACAGCTTCGACAAGATCGTCTTCGAGGATCTGCGGGACGACGCCGTGATGACCGCGATGTTCGCCTACCTGGCCTCGGAGGACCCCGACCGCATGCCCCGCGACCGGCGGGCCATGCCGCCCGGCGAGCAATGGCCCGACTGCCGCCCCCCGGCGCGCAGTTCAGGTCAGAGCACGCGATGACGGATCCGCCCCCCGCTGCGATGAAGTACTAAATCTTGTTGAATTAGTACATCATTAGTAGGTTACGCACTTCAGGGGTGGCTCGATCCACCTAAATGCTAATCTGACGCGAATTAGTACATCGTTAGTACCTGGAGCATGCTTTGGTGAAGATACCTACGTCCGGGCCGACCCTTGGCGAGCTTCTGAGCGACAAGGATCTCATGCCCGAGGCGGCACGCATCCTCACGACTGGAACCGGGCCCGAGGTGAAGGGCCGCTACTACCACTGGGACAAACTCCGACACCTCGATCCACCAGCCGGTCTCACCACCCGCGAATGGTGGATGGCGCTCAAGTTCGCCCGCGCGCAACTCGCCAAGCCGATCACCCTGCTGGACACGACCCACACACCGTTCACGTTCTCGATGACGGATACCGTGCTCCAGGCCATCCACAGGATCGACCGGGACGCGAGCGGGAAGATGGAGATCAGCGAGGAGGTCACGAGTCCCGAAACGCGAGACCGGTACATCATCAACTCCCTGATGCAGGAGGCCATCACCTCCAGTCAGCTCGAGGGCGCGGTCACGACGATCGAGAGAGCCAAGGACATGATCCGGACCGGCCGGAAGCCGTCCGATCAGAGCGAGCAGATGGTCCTCAACAACTACCGGGCCATGCGCAGCGTGCGGCAGTTCACGCGCGAACCGCTAACGCCCGAGAGGGTTCTCGAACTCCAGAGAATCGTCACCGCCGATACGCTCGATGACCCGGGCGCCGCCGGCAGGTTGCGGCGACAGGAAGACGACATCGTCGTGAGCGACTTCGATGGCAAGATTCTCCACCGCCCACCGGACGCCAACGAACTTGGGGAACGTCTGGATCGGATGTGCGCGTTCGCCAACGGAGAGGATCGAGACGCCTTCGTCCATCCGGTTATCCGCGCCATCATCCTTCACTTCTGGGTCGGGTACGACCACCCGTTCGTCGATGGCAACGGTCGAACGGCCAGGGCGCTCTTTTACTGGTCCATGCTCTCGCGGGGCTATTGGCTCTGCGAGTACATCTCGATCTCGGCGCTTCTCCGCTCACAACCGGCCAAGTACGCTCGCGCTTACCTGTATGCTGAAACAGATGAGAGCGACGTGACTTATTTTGTGCTCCACCAGCTGGGGATAATCCGGCGGGCAATCGACGAATTGCATGCCCATCTTGAAAGGAAGATGGAAGAAGTTCGACGTGTCGAGGCCCTCTTGCGACAAGCGGTGGTTCTCAACCATCGACAGCTCGCGCTCCTGAGCCACTCCTTGAAGCACCCCAACAGTCGCTACTCGATCCGGTCTCATCAGAGCAGTCACAACGTGGTCTACCAGACCGCTCGCGCAGACCTGTTGGACCTCGCCGATCGAGGGCTCCTGATCAGACGAAAGGTGGGCCGGACGTTCTACTTCCATCCGAAGCCGGATCTCGCCGATCGCCTGAAACGCCTCGAAGCTTGAATCACTCGGCGGGTGGCCAATCCGCGATATCGAGAGCGCGGATCCGGGTCTCCTTCCCGGCTCAGTCGTCGAGGTTCAGGGACCAGTTGTTCCATTTGTGATCCGGAGAAGCGCCCAGGGACCGGTAGAACCCCTCCGCTTCGCGGTTCCCCTCCATGACCGTCCAGATCAGCTCGGCCGCATCGATCGACCTGGCGTGCGAAACCACGGCCGCCATCAGAGCCTTCCCCGCCCCCAGGTTTCGCGCCGCCTCAACAACGAACAGCTCCTTGAGCACGACCTTCGGCCGCAGCGTGTAGGTCCACGGAATCGTGTAGACCACCGCCATCCCGACAAGATCGGCGTCCTGCTCGGCCACAAACGCCGTGAACAGCCGCCCGTCGCCGAAGCCATGATCGAGCACGCTCTCCCGCGTCACAGCGAAGTCGTCGATGTACTCCTCGAACCGCGCCAGCCCCCGCATAAGTTCCAGCAACCGATCCACATCCGTCCGCTCAGCCAGCCTCACACGCATGCATGGCACTCCGTTTTTGGGAAAGCATCGAGACCGGTCGAGAGCCCGCAACTTGATCGCCCGGCAAGCTCCGCGGCGGCGAAGGGGCGGAGCCCGAAGCGCGCGAATTCTCGCCCGCACGTTTCCTTCCAGGGAAAGCAGTGCGCCTGGGAGGATTTGGCCAGCGAAGGGGAGCGAAGCTCCACGCACGCGCGAATTCTCGCGGGCACTTTTCCCTTCCGAAGGAAGAGAAATGCGCCCGGGAGAATTCGAATCCCCAACCTCCTGATCCGTAGTCAGGTGCTCTATCCAGTTGAGCTACGGGCGCTCGGAGCCGGCCGTCCCGCGACCGGCGATGTCGTCGACAGGGCCGGAGCCCGTGCCGTCATGCCCAGGAGAGGATTCGAACCTCCACGTCCGTAAAAGGACACTAGCCCCTCAAGCTAGCGCGTCTGCCAGTTCCGCCACCTGGGCCGGTGATGCTCGGGGGGGGAGTCGAACCCCCACGGGAGTTTAATCCCACAGGATCCTGAATCCTGCGCGTCTGCCAGTTCCGCCACCCGAGCCTGCGCCCCTGAACCCTCGGATTCGGGGAGTCGCCCCCCACGAACCGGTGCTGCCGGGCCCGGCCGGGACGAGTGCGCCCGACAGGATTCGAACCTGTGACCTCTTGCTCCGGAGGCAAGCGCTCTATCCAGGCTGAGCTACGGGCGCAGACACGAAACGCGTCGCCGAAAGGGGCGACGCGCCGTGGAGGCAACCTAACGGGAAGAGGGAGCGGCGTCCACCTTGCCGCATGTCCCCCATCCTCCGTTCGCCGACGGTTCCGCGGAGGAAATCGCAGACAGTGCCTGCGTTTTTTTGGTTTGCGCCAAGGTCTCCTCGAAGTGCAGGTCGACACCCCGTCCGCTCCGTTCCTTCAGAGCCGTCGACCAGCGCGACGACAACGAACCTTATTCCTTGAAGAGGTCGGAGTGCGTCCCGGTACGGACGAGCCGCAGTTCTTCACCCTCGACGCGGTAGATCACAAGCCAGTCCGCTTCGACGTGCGCCTCCCGGTAGCCCTTCCAAATGCCGCGCAACGGATGATCGCGATGGCGCGCGGCCAACGGCTGCTGCATGACCAGCGAAGCCAGAAGTCGCCGCAACTTGCTCAGATCCTTGCCACGCCTGTTGGCCCTTCGGACGTCACGCTTGAACTGAGAGGAGCGAACCGGCGTCAGCACCTCAGAGATCGAGGTCGCGGAACAGTTCCTCGACGCTGCCGAAACGTCTACCCTTGCCCTCGTCCAATTCCTTCATGGCAGCGAGAGTGGTTGCGTTCGGCACCTGGACGGCGAAGGGAAGGCGCTTTTCGTCCGCTACCCGCAGGAGGAGCAGTCGGATCGCGTCGGACACCGTGAGGCCCATGTCCTTGAGCGCCTCGGTGGCGCGGGCTTTGGTGTCGCTGTCGATCCGGGCGCGAACAACGCTGTCGGCACTCATGAGCTTCCTCCTAGTGTAGACCTATTGTAGCTACACTAGGAGGCCTTGGCAAAGTACGACGACGGAACTCGGGTCACCGGGACCTCAGCGGGATCCGGGTGAGGTCGCGGCCGCGTCTTCGATCGAGCCGATGACGAGGTCGAGCAGGCCGTCGATCGCGCCGCCGGGGATCCAGCGCGCCACCACGACGAGATCGTTCACCGGGTCGCAGTAGATCATGTTCGTGCCGTTTCCGAGGTGGGCCCACGCTTCGGCGGGCGCGCTCGGATAGCGCTTGTCCCCCTCCTCGTCCGCGACGTTGAGCATAAAATTCATGAATCCGTAGGAGCCGTTCGCCGGGCCGGGCGTCGTCGCGAGGTCGAACCACTCCTCGGAGAGCAGTTGCCGGTCCCCCCACGTTCCGCGCCGCAGCGTGAAGAGGCCGAAGCGCGCCTGATCGCGGGCGCTGATGAACATGCCGCCGCCCCAGTGGCCGCCGCCGCTCACCGACTGCACGCGACGCCCGTCGATCGTGACCCAGGAGTTCTCGTAGCCGTTCCAGCGCCAGGTCGGGGAGGCCCCGATCGGTCCCATCACGCGCTCATGCAAAACCTCGGGGAGCGGGCGCCTGAAGACGCTCATCGCCGCGAGCGCGAGGAGGTTCACGCGCGTGTCGTTGTACTCGTAGACGGTGCCGGAGGGATGGCGGTCGCGCGTCATCCAGGTGTCGGGGTCGCCGCTCGGACGGTCCGCCCAGTCCGGCTTGCCCCACAGCGTGCCCTCCCAGTCGGACGTCTGCCGCAGGAGGTCGTCCCACGTGATCGTGCGGTTGTGCTCGGACTCGAACATCGTCGTCGGGTCGGGCTTGCCGAAGCCGATGCGGTCGACGCCGGGCTCGCCGTCGCCCGGGGGCACGTCGATCGGGGCCATGTACTCGCGCACCGTGTCATCGAGCGAGCCGATGAGCCCCTCGTCCCACGCGAGTCCCACCGACGTCGAGAGGAAGGACTTCGTCACGCTGTACGTCATGTCGACGCGCTTCGTGTCCCCCCACTCCGCGACGATGTAGCCGTGGCGCACGATCATCCCGGCCGGCCCGCCCCGCACGTTGAAGGGGCCGATCCCCTCCCCGAGCGGTTCGCGCCCGAAGCTCCGGCTGTGCTGGAACTCCCGGTCGCGCGCCTGGCTCGTCTCATGCTCGAGAGCGTATTCGATGGCCGCCTGGACCCCCTCGGCGTTCATCCCCACCTGCTCCGGCGTGCGCGTCTCCCACGCGTCCCCCCGCGCCGGCAGGTACTGCCCGGCCAGGGCCGCCGGAACGGCCACCGCCGCGCAAACCGCGAAGAGCCCAGCCCAAAGGACGCCACGACGCGCCTGAATCATGCCCCGCATGAGAACCTCCCGATTCGGATCGATCTGAGGTGGGATCGTAACCGCTGACGCCGTCCGGGTACACGGGGGCTGCGCCCATTGAGAGTCCGTTGCGATCGCCCCCGATACGTATGGGACGGCGCCTTGGAAGACACCCCGGCGCCCATTTCGCCCGCGGTGAAGGTTATGTACAATATTTATGTACATACTAACGGAGATTGATGAGGGGATGAGTAGAACCGTTGGCGTAGCGGCGTTCCGCAGGACGTGCGCACGACTGATTGCGCAGGTCACGGAGCAACGTGAACCGATCACGATCACCAGACATGGCCGGCCCGTTGCGCTGCTGACGCCCGTGCCCCCGCCCGACGACGTGCGAGAGCAGATCATCGGAGCGCTGAGGGGATCCGTGCTGGGCTACGATGATCCTTACGCGCCAGCCGGCGATCCGGCGGAATGGGATGCCGTGCGGTGATCGTCGTCGATACTCATGTACTGATCTGGGCCATCCAGGGAGATCGGAGACTGGGTTCGGCCGCGACCCGCGCCCTCGAAGCGAACGGGCGGGAGGGTCGTGTCGGGGTGTCCGCCATCACTCCGTGGGAGATCGCCCTCCTGACCGAGAGGGGACGGCTGCTTCTCGATCGCGATGTCGCCGAGTGGATCGACGCCGTCCTCGAGCTGCCCGCCTTCCGGCTCCTCCCCATTGAACCCGCGATCGCCGTGGGGAGCGTACGTCTGCCGGGCGCCTTCACGTCCGATCCCGCCGACCGGCTGATCGTCGCCACCGCTCGCCACCACGGGGCTCGACTAATGACCGCCGACCGGGCGATTCTGGACTACGGAGCCGCCGGACGCATCCGCACCGTGGACGCGCAACTCTAGGTACAGACGGGCGCGCGTCTAGGGACAGACGGGCCCGCTGCTGGTGGGGATACCGCCGAGCCAGGCGCGGAACGCGGCGGTGTCGGGGACGCAGAGCCCTTCGTTGTTTCCGAACGAGAAGTACGACAGAGCTCCCATCTGCAGGAAGCTCTCCGGCAGGGATCCGGTGAGGTCGTTTCGGTTGAGGAAGAGCGTCTCGATCATGCCGAGATTGCCCAAGGTGCCGGGCACGTCCCCCGACAGGAGGTTCCTCGACAGCCCGAGGAAGGTGAGGCTGGAGAGACTGCCCAACTCGGGCGGAATCGGGCCCGAAAGACTGTTGGTCGAAAGGTACAGGGTCTCGAGAGCCACGAGGTCCCCCAGTTCCGGCGGGATCTGACCGCTGAGGCTGTTCGTATGCAACGACAGCTCCTGCAGATTCCCGAGGCGTCCGAGTTCCGGGGGAATCGAGCCCGTCAACCCGTTCCGGTTCAGGTACAGCACCTCCAGGTTCGTGAGGTTGCCCAATTCGGCGGGAATCGGACCCGCAAGCTCGTTGGAGGGAAGCGCCAGCAACCTCAGTCTCCGTAGCCTGCCCAGGTCCGGCGGGATGGACCCGGTCAGGGCGTTCGTCGACAGGTAGAGCGCTTCAAGAGCAGCAAGATCCCCCAGTTCCGGCGGAATCGGACCCGTCAGACGATTGGTGTGCAGCGACAGTTCCCGGAGTTCCCCCAAACGACCCAACTCCGGCGGGATGGACCCGGTGAGCATGTTCCGATTGAGCCACAGAATCTCCAGGCTGTTGAGAAGTCCCAGATCCGGCGGGATGTCCCCCGCGAGTTCATTCGTGTGCAGGGACAGCGACACGAGCCGCGCGAGTCGCCCGAACTCGGGCGGAATCGATCCCGTCAGTTCGTTCGTCGAGAGCCACAAGCCTCTCAGGGCGGAGAGGTGCCCGAGTTCGAGAGGGATGGATCCCGTCAGCTCGTTCGAGTGAAGCGACAGCGATGTCAGTCCGGTCAGCGCCCCCAATTCGGGCGGGATCGGCCCCGTCAGTTTGTTGAGGGCGAGCCACAGGTGCTCCAGGTTGGCGAGACCGGCCAGTTCACCGGGGATGAGGCCGGTGAGGTTGTTCGAGGACAGGTACAGCCCCCGGAGGGCCGCGAGGTCGCCGAGCTCCGGCGGGATCGAGCCCGACAGCTTGTTCGCCATGAGCGACAGCTCCGTCACCCGACCGAGGCTGTCAACGCGTACGCCGTGCCAACTCCCGAGCGGCGCGTCCGTGAGCCAGTTCTCGCTATCGGTCCAGCCGGGACCGCCGGTGGCCTCGTAGATCGCCGTCAACGTGGCGCGATCCGGGCTGGGGACCGTCTCGGCCTCGACCGTCACCGTGAAGCTCTGCACCGCCGTGAGCCCGCCGGGATCCCGGGCGGTCGCGGTGATCGAGGCGGTGCCCCGCCCCGCCGCCGCGAGGGTTGCCCCGCTTCCCGACAGCGAGGCGGAGGTCACGCCCGAGTCGGAAGTCTCGACACCGAACGTCAGAGGATCCCCGTCCGGATCGCTGAAGTGCGAAATGAGGTCGATCGTCGTGACCTCGCCCACGACCATGGTCTGCACCGGAATCGCCACGGTTACGGTGGGAGAGCGGTTGGCGGGAGGAGTGGGAGGGGGGGGCGCGGGTTCAGCGGGACTGCCACCGCACCCTGCTGCCCAAATCGAAAACAGCGTTGATGCGGCGGCGAACGAAAGCAGCCTTTCGGCGGCGCCCACCTGACGCTCGACCATTCCCACTCCGAAGCTCTTTCCGGGAAGCGATGCAACCACTATAGCGTCGGCTGCGACACGGCTTCAAGGCGGCCCCGGTGCCCCTGGGCGAAACCTGGAAATCCAGCGGCGCACCCAGCGGATCGACACGCTCGAGCCGACCGCGAGCACGCTCGCCAGCAGGTCGAACCCGATGTCGAACCAGTCGAACGTGCGGCTGGGCAGGAAGAACTGGATGCACTCGTCCACCACGCCGACCGCCGTCGTGACCGCGATGGCGAGCACGGCCGGCACCGGGACGCGCCATCCCCGGGCCTTCCGTTCCACCAGGGCCTCGTGGATGATGAGCGCCAGCACCGCGTACTCGATGAGATGGGAACGCTCCGCCGCGTCGATCCCGCGGGCCAAGCCGAGGACGGCAATCGCCGCGACGCCCAGCGCGAAACCGACTTCCACGCCGCGCGACCCCTCCCTCAGCCCCTGGACCAGGATCATCACGCCTATGAGAAACATGCCGATGCTGAACAGGGTGGGCGTGAGTTCGAGCAACCCGCTTTCGCGCAGCGCGTCGGCCACCGTTCGCGCGAGATCGGCCGTCGTGTAGATCGCCACGACTACGGCCAGCGCCCACAGCCACAGGCGCCTCTCCCGGTTGGACGAGAAGTCCGGCATCCGCATCTCCATCCCGGCCAGCGTGGATGGCCACCCCGTGAACCATCGCGCAACGAGCCGTATGATTAGAAAATCACGCCCTTTTTGTCGCTGAGACGCTGAACCGCAGGGGAAGTTCCGATGAAGGTAACCATGATTCGAGCTACGGTCGCGGTGGCGCTGGTCGCCGCGGTGTCGATTCCGGTCGCGCTGGCGCAGGATGGCGGGGCGGTGCCGCGCACGCCGGACGGGCGACCGGACCTGCAGGGGAACTGGACGAACGGGACGATCACGCCCATCGAGCGGCCCCGGGGGTTCGAGGCCGTGCTCACGCCCGAGCAGGTCGCCGAGATCGAGGGCGGCAGGCAGGAGTGCATCGAGGCCAATTCCCAGCTCAGCGATCCCGACCGCGGCGCGCCGGCGGCGGGCGGTGTCTCGATCGGCTGCGACTTCATCCTTGAGGCGGCGGCCGGCGGCACCGGCGGCTACAACGTCTTCTACCTCGACCGGGGGGATCAGGTCGCGGTCGTGAACGGCGAGCCGCGCAGTTCCCTCATCATGACTCCCGAAGACGGCCGCATCCCCGAGCGCACGCCCGAAGCCCGGCAGCGCCTCGGCCAGCTCATGGCCGCCCGCGGCCGGCACGGCGAGTTCGACAACCCCGAGAACCGACCCCTCTCCGAGCGCTGCATCGTCTCCTTCGGGTCCAACGCCGGCCCTCCGATGCTCCCCAACTACTTCTACAACAACAACTACACGATCGTGCAGACCTCCGACCACGTCGCGATCATGACGGAGATGGTCCACGACACCCGCATCATCCCGATCGGCGTCGCTCCCGAGGGCAGGGAGACAGGCACGGCGGACGAGGCCGACGGTCCGCGACCCTTCCCCGACGCGATCCAGCCGTGGTTCGGGGACTCCCGCGGCTGGTGGGAGGACGACACCCTCGTCATCGAGACGACGAAGCTCAACCCGCAGCAGTTCACCGCCTACCGCGAGTTCTTCGGCGCGAGTCCGAACATGAAGATCACGGAACGGCTCACGCGCGCCGACGCGAACACGATCACCTACGAGTTCCTGATCGACGATCCCGACACTTGGGAGAGCCCGTGGGGCGGCGAGGTCCCGTTCGTGAAGATGGACGACCTGCTCTACGAGTACGCCTGCCACGAGGCGAACTATGCGCTGGAGAACGTCCTTCGCGGCGCGCGGGCGCAGGAACGGGACAACCCGTAGGGCGGAGGGAATGCGCCGTCAGGGAGTCGAACCCCGAACCTACTGATTAAGAGTCAGTTGCTCTGCCAATTGAGCTAACGGCGCGTACGACATCACAACTTCGTGCGCGGAATCGCCACCGCAAGCCGCCCCGGGTCGCGACGATGGAGCCGAGGGGATTCGAACCCCTGACCTCTGCAATGCCATTGCAGCGCTCTCCCAGCTGAGCTACGGCCCCGCGCTTCAACTTCCACCTTCCGCGGACGGGCTGTCGCCTTTCCCGTCCACCCTGCTTCCGTCCATACCCCCAAGGGGAATCGAACCCCTATCTCCACCTTGAAAGAGTGGTGTCCTAGCCGTTGGACGATGGGGGCTCGTGCCGCTGTCGTCCCCTGTTTGCCACGCGCCCGCCAGGACTCGAACCTGGGACCCCCGGCTTAGAAGGCCGGTGCTCTGATCCAACTGAGCTACGGGCGCCCGCCATCCCGTTCCAAGCTGCTCCAAGCTCGCGGCGGGATTTGAACCCGCGACCTCATCCTTACCAAGGATGCGCTCTACCCCTGAGCTACGCGAGCGACAGGGGCGGAGGGACTCGAACCCCCAACCGCCGGTTTTGGAGACCGGTGCTCTACCAATTGAGCTACGCCCCTCTGCCGCTTCCCGCGAACCGGCCGATGGCGGCCCGTGGCAATGGCTGGGGGCGGAGTCGAACCGCCGACACCGGCGTTTTCAGCGCCGTGCTCTACCGCCTGAGCTACCCAGCCCTTTGGCAGCCTGTGGCAAGAGCCCTGCTGCCCTACTCCGGGGGTGGGATTCGAACCCACGACCTAGTGGTTAACAGCCACCCGCTCTGGCCACTGAGCTACCCCGGATCGTACCCCCGTCCCGCAAAAGGGATCGGAGAGCAAAACGCCTCGCCCCGCAGCTTTGCGAGGCGAGGCGAGAGATAGCGGGGGCAGGATTCGAACCTGCGACCTTCGGGTTATGAGCCCGACGAGCTACCAGACTGCTCCACCCCGCAGCGCGACCCGCAGGATACAAACGCACGGGGGAGGTGTCAACCTCGAAACCGCCACCCGAGCGCCCGTCGCCAGGCTAGGCCGTGGCCGACCCTCCGCCCCACCCGCGCGGGTCCGGTCCTCCCGTCAGTCGCCCGGTATCCGGGTCGATTCCGACCGCGTGAAGTTGCGCGACGAACGCGTCGTTCGCGACGTCCAGACCGCGTCCCTCCAACTCCTCCTTCAGGTGATGGTACAGCTGCGGCTCCAGCTCGAGGAGGTGGTCCTCCCAGTGCCAGCGGGGGACGGATACCGCCTCCAGCGCCGACATGCCGAAGTCCACCGCATTGCTGATCGTGTGCTGGACGGCGCCGAGGATGCGGGTGCCGCCGGCCGCGCCCGTCACCAGGATCGGCTGTCCGTCCCGGAGCACGATGGCGGGTGAGATCCCCGTGATGCGTGCCTTCCCGGGCGCGATGCTGTTCGGTCGGCCCGCCACCGGGTTGAACTGGAACATGCAGTTGTTCCAGGTAAAGCCGAGCCCCTCGGTGACGACCCCGGAAGCGGAGCCCAACGTGTGCGTGAGCGCAACACAGTTCCCGGCCCGGTCCGCCGTCGAAAGGTGCGTCGTGTCGGGTCCCTCCGGCGGCTCCTCCACGACATCGGGGGGGAGCTCGCGCCGGTCGATGTAGCCTCTCAGTTCGGCGGCGCGGTCCTTCGACACCAGGACGTCCGTCGGGTCGTCGATGAACTTCGGGTCGCCGTGGTAGCGGCGCCGGTCGATGAAGGAGAGGATCTGGGCGCGGCCGAGCAGTTCGACGTGCTCCGCCTTCCCGTGTTCGAGACCGGGCACGTCGTAGCCCTCGAGGAGGTTCAGGATCTCGATGACCTGCGCGCCGCTGCCCGGCAGGGCGTTGGAGAACACGTCGTGGCCGCGGTACGTGCCGTGCACCGGGTCGTAGACATCGGGCGTGTACGCCTCGAGGTCGGCCATCGTAATGAGGCCCCCGTTGCGCTCGAAGTCCGCCGCGATGCGCTCGGCGATCTCGCCCCGGTAGACCGCGTCCGCGCCGCCCTCGGCGATGAGTTCGAGCGTGCGGCCGTAGTCGGGCTGCACGAGTCGTTCCCCGGCCCGCCACGGCACACCGTTGTTGAGAAATATGCGGGCGGAGGCGTCGGTCGTCTGGACCTTCGTGAAGAACGGAACGACGCCCGAGGACGACTCCGTCCGGGTCGTGAAGCCGCGCGCGAGGGCGCCGGGAATCTCGAAGCCATCGTAGGCGAGCCGGATCGCCGGCTCCACGAGTTCGGCCCACGGCCGGGTCCCGAACCGGCTCCACGCCTCCCACAGCCCGGCGACCGTCCCGGGAGTCACGACGGATTGATAGCCGATCTGGTTGATGTCGCCGCGCACCTTCCACCGGTCCGCGTGTCCGTAGATCCGCCCCTCGAGCGCGCTCCGGTAGATGTCCGGCGTGGCCCGGCTCCCCGCCCGCCCGTGGAAATCGATGGACGTGGCGCGCCCGGTCCCCGCGTCGTACACGACCATGCACCCGAAGCCGCCGACCCCGGCCGAGAACGGCGTCGTGATGAACTGCGCGAAGGCCGTCGCGATGGCCGCGTCGATCGCGTTGCCGCCGCGCCTGAGAGCGCCGACCCCGGCCTCCACGGCGATCGGCCCGCGCGCGACGACGATCCCGCCGCCCGGGTCCGTGGCCCCCGCATCCGAGGCGTCCACCGAACTCTCCCCGCCGTCCGCTCCGCACGCGGCGAGCGAGCCGGAGGCCACAGCGCCCATCCCGGCCGCCGCCGTCGCGATGAAGGCCCTTCGTGACTGAACATCCGCGGGTCGGAGGCCGGTTCCGTCGGTCTTCACGTCACGACTCCTTTTGGGCGGTGCCCGGTGGCGGCGTTTCGCCGCGGGCTGTTAAGGTTCGCCCCTCAGCCTGGCGCACGACGCGCGGCATGCGGCCAAACCCCATTACGGCCAATCTCGAGTGAAAATCTACACGAAAGGCGGGGACGGAGGGGAGACGGGTCTCCTCGGCGGGGCGCGGGTCTCGAAGGACGATGCGCGGGTCGCGGCGTACGGCACGGTCGACGAACTCAACGCCGTGATCGGGGTGGCGCTCGCGCTCGACCCGGAGGGCGCGACGCTCGGCGAGTCCGGCCCGGCGCTCGGGGCCGTCCAGGAGGACCTGTTCACGATCGGGGCGCGCCTCGCCTCCGCGAACCCCGAGCGGTTGCTGCGAAAGGGCACGATTCCCGCCCTCTCCGCCGACCGGATCGACGCGCTCGAGGCCTGGATCGACACGCTGGACGCCGAGCTTCCCGAACTCGATGCCTTCGTTCTGCCCGGCGGGTCGCCCCTCGCCGCGCAGCTGCACATCGCGCGCACCGTCTGTCGGCGGGCCGAACGGGGCGTCACGGCTCTCCTCGATGCCCAGCCGGATCTCGCCGAAGACGTCATCCCCTACATCAACCGTCTCTCCGACCTGCTGTTCACCCTCGCCAGGGCCGCGAACCGGCGCGCCGGCCGCGAGGACGCGATGTGGCTGCCGCAGCGGCGTCGGTGATGCGAACTCCGTTCCGGCTCTCGCCCCCGGGCGCGGACCTCCGCGGTGACTACTGGTCGGAAGCGGCTCCCGGCGAGTCTGCGGCTCCCGCCGAAGCCGCCGCCCCCGCCGAGGCCGCCAGCGAGGGCGCCGACGCCGCGATCGTCGTGTGCCACGGCTTCAAGGGGTTCAAGGACTGGGGCTTCTTCCCCCATCTCTGCGAACGACTCGCGGAGCAAACCGGGATCCCCGTCGTCTCCTTCAACTTCGATGGCTCCGGCGTGCGCGACTCGGATTTCGACGACCTGGAAGCCTTCAGTCACAACACCTTCTCCCGCGAACTCTGGGACCTGGAAGCGATCCTCGATGGACTCGCGACCGGCCGGCTCGGCGACGTGACGGTCGCCCCGGCCGCGCGCTTCGGCCTGCTCGGACACAGCCGGGGCGGCGCCACCTGCATCCTGAAGGCGGGTCTCCGGTCCCAGGTGCGGGGGCTCGTCACGTGGGCCTCGATCTCCTCGGTCACCCGCTACGAGAGCTTCGCCGACCGGTGGGAGGCGGGGGAGACCGTGATCATCCCGAACGCGCGCACGAAGCAGGACATGCCGCTCGAGCGGAACGTGCTCGACGACATGCGCGCGAACCGGGAGCGCCTCGACGTGCTCGCCAGCGCCGCGAGCCTGCGGATTCCGGTCACCGTGGTGCACGGGACGGCCGACGAGTCCGTGCCCTTCAGCGACGCCTGGCGGATCGCCGACGCGGTGGGCGACCTTGCGCGGCTCGTCGGGGTAGATGGAGGGACGCACACGTTCCAGGCCGGACACCCCTTCGCGGGGACGACGCCGGAACTCGAAGAGGCGATCGACGCCTCGGTCGAACTGTTCACGCGCGCACTGAAATGAGACGAATGACCCGATCCGGACCGATCGCGGGGCGAGCATGGGGGCTCGCGACGGCGACGGCGGTCGCTCTGGCCGCCGGACTCGCGCTGGGGGGCTGCCGCCTCGAGCGGCTGGACGGGAACGGCGCTCCCGTGGCGGACGAGGGGCCCGATCTCGCCGAGCAGGTCGCCTCCCTGCTCGACCTGCAGGCGGCGGCCTGGAACGCGGGGGATCTCGACGGCTTCATGAGCGCCTACTCCCCGTCTCCGACGACGAGCTACATCGGCGCGACGGGGCTCATCGAAGGCTTCGACGGGATTCGGGAGCGATACGCGCCGGGATTCGCGGAGGGCGCGGACCGGGACAGCCTCCGCTTCGAGGACCTGCGGGTCCGGGAGGTGGATGAGCGGGTCGGCGTCGCGACGGCGCGCTACGTCCTCGAACGCGACGGGACGGTCACATCGACGGGGCCGTTCACGCTCGTCCTGCTGAACGTGGAAGGGGCCTGGCTCATCGTCCACGACCAGTCGGCCGAAGACCCGGGAGGCTGACCTGCGGATGAAGAGCTTCGACTACGTCATCGTGGGCGGAGGCCTCGCCGCGGTCTCGGCGGTGGACGGGATCCGGGACATCGACGGCGAGGGCTCGATCGCCATCTTCGCGGAGGAGCCGGACCCTCCCTATCACCGGCCTCCCCTGTCGAAGGAGTTCCTGCAGGCGGAGGGAGCGCCGCGCGACCTGCTGCACGTGAAGCCCGCGCGCTGGTTCGATGACCGGGCGGACGAACTCACGCTGTTCACGGACGCGGCGGTGAAGCGTCTGGACGCTCGCGCCATGACCATCCACACCGCGGCGGGAGACGCGTTCCGGGGCCGTCGCATTCTGATCGCCACGGGCGGGCGGGCGAAGCGGCTCGAGGTGCCGGGAAGCGATCTCCCCGGCGTGTCGACCCTCCGCACGGCCGCCGACTCCGAGCAACTGCGCGAGATCGCCCGCGGCGCGTCGCGCGTCGTGCTCGTCGGCGCCGGCTTCATCGGGATGGAACTGGCCTCATCGCTGTCGAAGTTCGACGTCGATGCCGTCGTCCTGGAGGTGGAGCCGCGCGTCTGGGCGCGCGTCTTTCCGGAGACGATCGCGAGCTTCCTCCGCCGCTACTTCGAGGAGCGCGGCGTGCGATTCATGATGGGTTCGGGCGTGGCCGCCTTCGAAGGCGAGGGACGCCTTGCGCGGGTCCTGCTCGACAGCGGCGAGGAGGTCCCCGCCGACCTCGCGGTCGTGGGCGTCGGGATGTCGCCGAACGATGAGCTCGGCGCCCAGGCCGGCCTTGCGATCCAGGATGGGATCGTCGTGGACGGGTTCGCCGAGACGACGGCCGCCCACATCTACGCGGCGGGCGACGTGGCCCGCTTCCCGGACCCCATGGGGGGCGGACTCTCGCGCCTCGAGCACTGGGACCACGCCCGCGCTCACGGGCGCCACGCGGGGCGCAACATGGCCGGCGCGAGGGAGGCGTTCGACCACCTCTCCTACTTTTTCACGCACGTGTTCGACCTCAGCATCAACGTGTTCGGAGAGACGGCCGGAGTGGACCGCACGATCGTCTCCGGCGAACTCGGCTCCGGCCGCTCGATCGTCTACTGCGTGGCGGACAATCGGCTCACGGGCACGATCCTCATCAATGCGACCGGCGCCATGGAGGACTGCCGGGCGCTGGTGCGCGCGCGCCCCACGGTAGAGGATCTGTTGAAGGAGTTCGAGAAGCCGGGCGTGCGCCCCGGCGAGTTGGTGGGATAGAGGAGTTGGCGGGATAGAGGGCTGGTGTCGGATAACGATCGAAAGGTGACGGATACGATGGAAGCGAAGGATACGAGGGATCCGATGGATGGCATGGGTTCGGCGGACGAGGCGCCGGCGGACGAGACCCCATCGGAAGCGGAGTCGCCCGAGATCGCGGAGAAGGTGCGGACGGCGCTTCGCTCGGTGACGGACCCCGAACTCGGCATCAACATCGTGGATCTCGGTCTCGTGTACGATGTCGAGGTCGAGGAGGGCGAGGCGAAGGTCACGATGACGCTGACGAGTCCCGGCTGCCCGGCGGGCGGTCAGATTCTCGGGGGCGCCAAGGACGCGGCGGAGACGGTGGACGGAGTGGAGGAGGCGGTCGTCAGCCTCGTGTGGAAGCCGTTCTGGACGCCCGAGAGGATCGACCCGGCGGTGCGGGCGATGATGGGCTTCTGACGGACCATGCTCCTCCGGCTGTTCCTGTTGTTCACGATCGTTCCCGTCGTCGAACTCGCGCTCCTCATTCGCATCGGCGGCCTGCTGGGGTTCGGCCCCACCGTCCTCCTCGTCATCGGAACGGGTGCTGCCGGAGCGTGGCTCGCCCGGCGCGAGGGATTGAGGGCCTGGCTCGCGGTCCGCGACGAACTGCAGGGGGGCGGGCTTCCCGGTGAATCGCTCGTCCACGCGCTCCTGATCCTCGCCGCGGGGGTCGTCCTCATCACGCCCGGCGTCCTCACGGACATCGCCGGCATCCTGCTCCTGGTCCCGCCCGTGCGGGGGCGGCTCATCGCCCGCGTCCGGAACTGGCTCGGCCGGCAGGTCGAGGGCGGCACGATCCGCGTCGTGGGCGGGCCTGCGGGATTCTCGGGACTCCACGGAGATTTCGTGAGGCGTCCGGGGACTCGTCGGCCGGGCCGCGCCGGCAAACGGCCGTCCGGACGGGAGATCGTCATCGAGGAGGATGAGCCGAAGCCCGACTGATGTAGCCCGACTGATGTAGCCCGGCTGATGTAGCCCGGCTGATGTAGCCCGACCGACGTACGAGGAGGTACGACATGACGCACGATCACGAGGAACGGGGACGGGTACTCACGCGGCGCGAAGCTCTCGCCGCCCTCGGCGTGGGTGGCGGGGCGCTGGCCGCCGGCCGGTGGATTCTCGGGACGGGCCCGGACGTGGCTCTCGCCGCCCAGGCGGAGGGGATCGCTCGCGCGCTGCCGGCCTGCGTGGCGAAGCCCGAGCAGACGGAAGGACCCTTCTTCGTGGACGCGGGACTCGAACGGTCGGACATCCGGTCCGATCCGTCCACCGGAGCGGCGAGCGAGGGCATCCCGCTGACGCTGAGGTTCAACGTCTCCCGGATCTCCCGGGGCGACTGTTCCCCGCTCCCCGGCGCGCTGGTCGACCTGTGGCAGTGCGACGCCGACGGCGTGTACTCGGGGGTCGAAGACGAGGGAGCCCCCGCGGCGGCAAGGGAACAGCAGTTCCTGCGCGGCTACCAGCACACGGACGATGACGGCGTGGCCCGGTTCACCACGATCTTTCCGGGCTGGTACCGCGCGCGCGCGGTCCACGTGCACTTCAAGGTGCGCACCGAGGTCGCCGGACAGCCGTATGAGTTCACTTCGCAGCTCTACTTCGACGAGGCGCTCACGGACAAGGTGCACGCGGAGGCGCCTTACGCCGCGCGCGGGCGCCGCACGAGGATGAACGCCGACGACCGCATCTTCCGGGACGGCGGCGAGAGCCTCATGGCCCGGGTGAGCGAGGCGGACGATGGATACGCCGCCACCTTCGACCTGGGCCTCGATCTCACTGACGCCGAGACCGGCCGGCCCGACGGCGGAGACGGGAGACGCGGGAGGCCCCGGCGGGCGTAACGAGCTGAACGACAGTCGTCCGTAACGCGGGCCGCGCCGCCGCCGCGGGCAACCCGGGCGGCGCGCCGCTTGCAGGGCGGCTTGCAAGGCGAGACGCGGGAATCGACCTTTCGAGGCATGAAGAGCGCGAGTCAGTCCAGCAGCGTGATGGGCGCCACCGCCGTCTTCGCGGTCGCCCTCGGCATTCTCGCCGCCCTCGGCAGCCTCGCTGCGGGCGAGGCGAGGGCCGCCGGTCCGGCCGGCGTGCGGCCGTGGGTGGATCCGACGCCCCCGGTCGGCGCCTGCCTCCTTACGCCCGAAGTCGTCCGGCTCTCCGGCACCCAGAGCGCGCCCGGGAGCCGCGGCTCGATGACGCTCACGCAGCCCGGCTCGCCGTTCGAGATCACCGTCGATGAGGGCGGCTTCCAGACGTTCGACATCGAGATCCAGGTCGAGCAGATGCGCAAGCGGCGCGGCGCGGTCTACGTCGCGTGGGCCGCGAAGCCCGAACTCGACGAGTGGGTGCAGCTCGGCACGCTCGGCGAGGACAACCGGCTCACGGGGCAGGTCGCCTGGAACCAGTTCCTCATCTTCGTGAGCGAGGAAGCCTCGGCGGACGTCGAGCGCTGGCAGGGACCGATCATGCTCACCGGCCTCTCGCCCTCCGGCCGGCTCCACACGATGGCCGGGCACGGTCCCTTCGAGGCCATGAACTGCCAGCTCTACTTCTGAGCCCACCCGGACGGCGGTCGAAGACAGTGCGCACCCTCGCCGTCGCAGCCACCCTCACCGCGCTCGTCGGAACGGCGGGCGCGCCGGCATCGGGTCAGCAGCACGCGGGCCACATGATGGCGACGGACAGCATGGGGGCCGTGTGGCGCATGCCGCCGCAGCCGATCCCGATGCCGATGATGCTGCCGGGCCTGATGGGCGCCGTCCCCGGCGTGACCCCGTACCTGCCCGACCCCGGCCACGATCCCGCGATGCTCCCGGAGGCCGTCTTCCGCGAGATCGTGGAGATGGCCCACGGCGACACGCTCCGCCTCGAGGCCGGGTTCGTCCGGCGCACGATCGGCACGCGGACCTTCACCATGTACGGCTTCAACGGGCAGTATCCCGGGCCCCTCATCCGAGTCCCGCAGGGCGCGGAGATCATCGTCCTGTTCACGAACCACATCGACCTGCCGACGGCCGTCCACTGGCACGGCATCCGGCTCGAGAACGAGTTCGACGGCGTCCCCGGCGTCACCCAGGACCCGGTCCAACCCGGCGAGTCGTTCATGTACCGGGTCCATTTCCGGGACGCCGGCCTCTATTGGTACCACCCCCACCACCGCGAGGACATCCAGCAGGACCTCGGTCTGTACGGGAACATGCTCGTCGACGCCCCCGCCGCGGATTACTACGGCCCCGCGAACGGGGAGGACTTCCTCATGCTCGACGACCTGCTCGTCGACGACGGCGGACTCTTCCCCTGGGGACGCGAAGCCGCCGTGCAGACGCTCATGGGCCGCTTCGGGAACCAGTTGCTCGTGAACGGCGAGCCGCGCTGGGAGGCGACCGTCCGCCGCGGCGAGGTTCGCCGGCTCTACCTCACGAACGTCGCGAACACGCGCACCTTCAACCTGGTCCTGGAGGGGGCGGAGATGAAGCTCGTGGGCGCCGACGTGAGCAAGTTCGAGCGCGAGAGCTTCGTCTCGAACGTCGTCCTCGCCCCGGCACAGCGGTACATCGTCGACGCCCGTTTCGACAAGCCGGGGACGTGGGCGCTCCTCAACCCGATCCAGGCCATCGACCACTTCAACGGCCGCTTCTATCCCCAAACCGACACGCTCGGGATCGTCACCGTCCTCGACGAACCGGTGGCGGAGGACCACGGAGACGCGTTCTCCGCCCTGCGCGACCACGCGGACGTCATCGAGGACATCGACCGCTACCGCGCCGAGTTCGGCCGGCCCGTCGACCACGAACTCGAACTCACGGTCCGGGTCGGGGACCTCCCCAGCGACATCGTCGCGGTGATGGCGATCGACACCCTCTATTTCCCGCCCGTCGAGTGGACCGACGCGATGCCGATGATGAACTTCCTCGCGACATCGGAGAACCTGACGTGGATCCTGCGCGACACCCGGACGGGGAAGGAGAACGGGGACATCGACTGGCGCTTCACGGTCGGCGACGTGCGGAAGATCCGCATCCACAACCAGCGCCGTTCGTTCCACCCGATGCAGCACCCGATCCACATCCACGGCCAGCGCTTCCTCGTGCTCTCGAAGGACGGGATACCGTCGGACAATCTCGCGTGGAAGGACACGGTCGTGATCCCGGTCGGATCGACGTTCGACATCCTGCTCGAGGCCTCCAACTCTGGCCGATGGATGGCTCACTGCCATATTGCGGAGCACCTGGAGGCCGGCATGTCCATGGTGTTCACGGTGGACCCCGGCTAGCCCGCGGGCCGCCAGCTCTAACTGGAGGAAGGCATGAAGGTTGGAAATCAGACTCTGACACTCTCCGCGCTCGCCGTGCTCGGCGCGGTCTTCGTCGCCCCGGCGGCCCTCGGCGCGCAGGCGATCGACGTCGTGGAGCGCGGCAGCCGGAACATGGAAGTGCTCGGACACGTCCCGCTCGGCCCGCGGCTCAGCATCGCGGACATGGACATCGAGCAGGAGATGCACCGGCCGTACGCGTACGTCGCGCGGATGCAGTACGGGCCGGTCGGTCCCAAGGGGCTGGACATCGTCTCGATCGAGGACCCGGAGCACCCCGAGGTGCTCTACGAGTGGCGGATCGAGGACCAGGATCTCCACCTGCGCACCGGCGGGATGGACGTGAAGCACTTCAAGTGGGGCGACCGCTACTACGTCGTGCAGTCGCTCCAGTTCGGGCAGGGCGGCCCTGACTCCGACATGGGGGCCGTCGTCCTCGACGTCACGGGACTGCCGGACGGCTCGACGGTGCGTGAGGTGGCCCGCATCAAGGAGCCCGATCTGCCGGGCGGCTTCCACAACATCTTCATCTACAAGCACTCGAACATGAACGTGTATCTCGTCGCCACGGTCTCGGGACCGTACGCGGCCGTCTACGACCTCGGCGCCCTCGTCGACGGGCGCGGCGACGCGATGGTCGCGCAGATCCCCGTCCCGGATCAGGGGATGGAGGGGAACCGTCGGCGTGGATACCACGACTTCTATCTCGGCTACCATCCGGAAACGGGGACGGACCGCTTCTACGGCGGCGGCACCGGCGGCTACTACGTCTACGACGTGACCGACCTCCAGAATCCCGAGCTTCTGACGCAGATCGTCGGCGTCTCCGGGATCCGCAGCGGCCACACCTTCACGCCGACGCCGGACGGGAACTTCGCGATCGCGGAGACGGAGTATCAGTACGCGCCGCTCCGGATCTTCGACCTCAGGCCCGGACTGAACGGCGAGGTCGCGGCGATCAACCGCCCGATCGCGGCGTGGACGGCGAACTGGAAGAACCTCGTCCACAACCACGAGGTGCGGTGGCCGCTCGTGTTCGTGTCCGGCTACCTGGACGGACTCGTCGTGTTCAACATGATGGACCCGGAGAACCCGATCACGGTGGGCCACTACGACACCTATCTGGGGCCGCCGAACGCCGACCGGACCGCCGTCTTCAACGGCACGTTCGGGGTCGATGTGCGGAACGAGGACGGGCTCATCGTCGTGAGCGACATGACGACGGGTCTGTGGACCTTCCGGATGGAGGGCTTCCAGGGGTGGAACGGCGACGACTGGGGCGTGCCGAACATCTCCAGCGCCCAGGACTGGGACAACGGCCCGGCCGGCGCGGCCGGACGCATCACGACGGACGAACAGGGCGGCTGACGCCGGCAGCATGAGCACCCGGCCACGGCTCCTCGTGGTCGGGAGCCCCTCCCTGGACCTCCTGCACTTCGGCGGCCGCTCCGTGCGGTCCGCCGGAGGCGCGGGACTCTACACCGCGCTCGCGGCGCAGCGGGCCGGGGCCGACGTCACGGTCGTCGCGCCGCGTCCCGACCCCATGCCGGCGGAACTCGAACCCGCGGACCGCCTCCTGGACTGGCGGGGGCCGCCGGTGCCTCCCTCGGCGCTCCCCCACTTCGAGATCGAGTACTTCCCCGATGGCCGGACCGTCTATCGCCAGGCGGTGCGCGGTTCCGAGGGGGACATCCGCTACGGCGACATCCCCGACGCGGGACCGGGGGCCTTCGCCTACGTCGTCCCTCTCCTCGACCCCGAGCTGCAGCTGGGGTTCGCGCGGCGGCTGTCCGCGGCGGGCGTGCGCGTGGGGTGCGGGACGTACGCACCCGGGATCCGTGCGCACCGGGAGGTCGTCGCGCGGGTCGTGGAGGCATCCGACTACTTCTTCTGCAATGCGGAGGAGGCCGGCCTCCTCTTCGGGTCTCTCGACGACGTGGCGGTCGCGCCGGGGCGCGCGGTCTTCGTCACCCGGGGATCGCGCGGGGCCCGCGTCGTCCTGGGCGAACACCCGATCGACGTCCCCGCCCCGGAGGTCGAGGAGGTGGACCCGACGGGCGCCGGCGACACCTTCTGCGGGACCGCGCTGGCCCGGCTCGCGGCCGGAGACCACCCCGCCGTGGCCGCGCGGGTTGCGGCGGCCCATGCCGCCCGGACGGTGACGGGCATCGGTCCGACGCCCCTCCTCTCGGACGGCCCTCCGCCAGCGGCGCCGCGAGGTCCCAGGGTCCGCCTCGACGGGGAACGCGTCCGGCGCGTGGCCGAGGTCATCGCCACGGCCCCCGAGGCGGCGGCCTTCGACTTCACCGGCCCGGATCTTCCCGAGCCCGGCGATCCGGTGGCGCTCGATTTCTTCTTCACCGGGACCGTGCAGCAGTTCGGTTTCTGGCGCGAGCGCGCGGGCCGCTACGAGGAACCGATGATCGCCTCGCTGGGGGGCCGGGGCCGCAAGGGGAGCGACTACCTGTGGGCCGGATACCTGCGCTGGGCCCGCGAGGCGCCGGACGAACTCACGCCCTCCGGGCAGGCCGCCCTCGACGACGCGGACTTCGATCATCGCCTGCGGGACGACCGAGGACGCAACCCGCTCCCCGCGGGCGCCCTCCATCCGGCGTGCGCGCGCGCCTACGGACACGGCATGCTGGGTCTCGGCCTGACCCCTGCGTCGCTCCTGGCGGAAGCCAACGCCACGGAGCGGCCCCTCGCCCACTTTCTCGCGCGCCTCGATGCGGTCGGCGGATACCGGGAGGACCCGTGGAGGAAGAAGTCCGCCCTCCTCGCGGCGATCCTCAGCCAGCGCCCGGAGCGATTCCTCCGGTTCGGGGAGGGAGAGGACGTGCCGCCGATCGTCGACTACCACTGCCAGCGCAGTTGCCTCCGGCTCGGCGTCGTCGCGGTAACCGACGAGACGCTGGCCTCGAAGCTCGCGAAGCGGGAGGTTGTGAGCGCGGAAGAGGAGGAGGCCGTGCGCGCCGCCTGTTACGAGGCGGTCGGGGAGATCCGGCGCCTGAGCGGGCGCTCCATGGGAGCCGTGGACTGGTTCTTCTTTCAGAACCGGACGCGTTGCCCGGAGATGACGGAGCCCGACTGCGCCGCGTGCCCCGCCGACCCGGCGTGCGCGCACCGCACCCGCCTCTTCCAGCCGGTGTATCGCACGACCGCGTATTGAGACCGGGACGGTTTACGAAGACAGACCACGGGAATCGGGAGAATCTCATGAGAAAGTTCGGAGCCACGTTGCTTCTCGCCGCGGCGATCCTCGTCACGCCCGCCGTCGCCGCTGCGCAGGATGACGCCGAAGCGGGGGCGGTCGCCGCGGTACAGGCGCTCTTCGACGCCATGGCCGCGCGCGACGGCGACGCAATCCGCGGCCTGTTGACCGAGGGCGCCATGTTCGTCGCCACGGCGGAGACCGAGGATGGCGTCCAGGTGCGCGAGAGCACGGGCGCCGAGTTCGCCGCGTCCATCGGCCAGCCGGGGCCCGCCCTGCTCGAACGCCTGTGGGACCCCCACGTGATGATCCAGGGCCCGATCGCCGTCGTGTGGACTCCCTACGACTTCCACGTGGACGGCGAGTTCAGCCACTGCGGCATCGACGCGGTGAGCCTCGTGCAAACGAGCGACGGCTGGAAGATCTCCAGCATCGCCTACACCCGCGAAACCGAAGGCTGCGAGCCGAGCCCCCTGGGTCCCCCCGGCGGCTGACCCCAGCGGTCGGGCGTACCGGGACGGTCTGCTAGGCGGTCACCATGAGGGCGGTTCCGTACATGACGAGCAGGCCGAGGAGGAGACCCGTGGCGTTGAGGGGGGTGAACACGCCCTGCGGCCAGCTCTTCCGGATCAGGCGGGTGACCTCGACGATGACCTGTACGATGGCTCCGGCGCCGAGGGCGAGGAAGAAGGTCGCCAGCGTCGGCGAATAGGAGAATCCGCCCGCCCACGCCCCCAGGACGGTCGGCAGTCCGGCGATTCCGCCCATGAACGCGAAGTGCCGGAGCGCGGGCCGCCGGTCCGCGACGGGCGCGACGATCGCCAGCCCCTCCGTCGTGTTGTGGAGCGCGAAGCCGATGACGAGGAAGCTCCCGAGCGCGATCTCTCCCAACGAGAAGGCCGCCCCGATCGCGAGTCCCTCACCGAGGTTGTGCAGCCCGATGCTGATGGCGATCAGGTACGCCACCGTGAGCCCGCGGCTCGCCCCACCCCCGCCCGCGCTGCCGGAGCCCTCACCGCCGGAGCCTGCGCCGCCCATGCCGCGCCCGAGGTTCCCGAGTGCCCTGAGACCGACGATGGCGCCGATGAAGCCGACGGCGATCAGCCCCGCTGCCTGGAATCCCTCCGCCACGAGCGCCGAGGTCTCGAGCGTGTCCTCGAGCGCATCGACGACGAGGAAGGCCAGGAGGCCCACGGTGAGGCTGAGGTAGAAGTGGATCCACTTGCGGTCGATCCGGCGCAGGAAGGGATACCACAGCAGGCCGATGAGGACGGGGAGCACGCCCGCGTAGAGGCCGAGGAGGCCGAAAGTCGTCAGGTAAAGCGCGTTCGGGCGCGGCGAGAGCGTCGCCACCGCCACCTCGTGGTCGAACGTGAGGCCGGTGGAGGTCACCAGCCGGATGACGTGGAGTTCTCCCTCCACCCAGGGGTAGTCCAGTTCCAGCGTCGCGCTCGCGAGACGCGGCAGGGTTGGATCCCGGTCGATCTCGAACTGCCAGTAGGCATCGTCGACGATCACCTGCGCGATCGTGGCCGCCTCGGGGCCCCCGTTCACCACGTGCACGCGCATGACCCCGCTCTCGGGGAAGCTCACGCGCTCGATGGTGAGATCCTCGACGGGCGGGAACGCGTCCCGGAAGGGGGCCGTGGGGTCGGCGCCGAAGAAGAACGCGACGAGTCCCGCCAGGAGCGCGAGCGGGAGGAGACCCAGGACCCAGCGCCCCGGTCCCTGCCCCCGGGGCCCGGCGTCGGACCGCGAGTCAGGCATGGTTGCGACGGCCGCCATGGCCGCGCACGGGCACGCCGTCGCCGGCGGCGAGCCGCTCGACCGCCTCGAAGAACCCCATCCACCCCAGTTCCGCGAATTCGCTCTGGTGCGCATGGAACATATGCATGCCGGGATTCTCGAGACGGAACTCGAGGACGTGCCGTTCGCCCTGGCACATCATGATCGTGTCCGTGAGTTCGTACTGGTCCGGCCGGGTGCCGGTCCGGAAGACCTTGAACATGCCCGCGTGCAGGTGGAACGAGTTGATGAGGTCGAACTCGGTCGTGTTCACGAGATAGATGCGGCACAGGTCGCCCACGCCCACGCGCACCGGATGGTGCTGGTAGTAGAACGCGGACGTGTTCACCGCGTACACCTCGTTGTCCCCGTCCAGGTTGCTGTCGAACGCGTTCATCACCATTACCATCTCCCGGGCCGGCTCCCGTCCCTCCGGCGGATCCACGATGAACGTCCCGTACAGACCCTTATGGATGTGCCGCTTGAGCGGCATCGTGTGGCAGTGATAGAGGTGGAGACCGAACGGCTTCGCCTCGAACTCGTAGGTGAAGCGCTGTCCCGGCTCGACGATGGGTTCGAAACCGTCCATCTCCGGCGGGTGCGTGCCATGGAAGTGGATGGTGTGAGGGTGCGAGCCCGCGTTGACGAAGGCGACCTGGAGGATGTCCCCCTCCGTGCAGCGCAGCGTCGGGCCCGGCACCTGCCCGTTGTAGGTCCACGCCGGGAAGAAGACGCCGGGCGCGATTTCGATATCGCGGTCGAGCGCCACGAACTCCCAGCGCCGCACGACGCGCCCGTCGGCGCGAGTCGTGACATCTCCGTAGTCGAAATCGGTGAGGAAGGCGGCAGGGTCGAATACGCCGTCGGGCCCGGGCATGCCGACGATCCCCATCGCCTCCTGGTGCCCCCCGTGCGGGCCCGCGGGGGCCCCGGCCGTTCCCGGCTCGCGCGGCAAGGCGCCGCTGGCCGCCAGCGCGTCGCGCGCACCGCCCCGGGAAGCCAGATCCAGCACCGTCGCGCCCGATACGCCGGCAACCCCCGCCGCACCGAGTTTCAGCCAGTCGCGCCGACTCAACCTCTCCGGCTTCACTCGTCCTCCGAATTTCCCGCAAAACCGGCCCGGGCCGACGCTCGCAGCCGACGCCCGCAGCCGATTTTTAGTCTAGGCTAAAAATGATGATTCGGAAGATGCACGGAACGTTGAGCGGCGTCAACAAGCGCCTGGTCAGTGCGGGGCGGGGCGGGTCAGTCCGTGGCGGGCTGGCTCTCGAGGGTCATCGCTTCCACGGCGCGGAGGATGCGGGTGCGCGCGGCCTCCCGGGCCCGGTCGAGTTCGGCGCCGGCCTCCGCCTTCGCCCGGGCGACGCGCGGGAACTTGCCGGTCCGGACCCGATCCAGCCGTGCCCGGGCCTTTGCGGCGGCGCGGTCGAGGCGCACGAGGCACTGCTCCTCGCGGGCGCGCTCGATTCTCAGAAGCCCGGCCTCCCGGGTCCGCTGGATGCGTGACAGCGCCCGGTCAAACCGCCGGTTCACGCGGTTCGCCGAATCGCGGTAGAACTTCGCCGCGAACTCCCGCGGAGTCGCCGTGCGCGCGTAGAGCACGTTGGCGAGTCGCAGGAGGCTCAGGATCCGGATGTAGAACCAGCCGATGTCGAACTCCCACCAGTGCGCCTTGAACTTGGCCGAGCGCGGGTCCGCGTGATGGTTGTTGTGGAGCTCCTCGCCGAGGATCCAGATCCCCCAGGGATAGAGATTGTGGCTGTCGTCGCGCGTCCCGAAGGTCCGGTAGCCGAGCGCGTGTCCGAGACCGTTGATGATGTTCCCCGTCAGCGGCATCCAGAACACCATGCACGTCCAGACGATGAGCCCGGGGATGAGCCCGAACAGGAACAGGTCGAGGACGAGCATGAACCGGAGCCCCAGACCGCGGCGCTTCGTGTAGATGTTGCGCTCGATCCAGTCTTCCGGAGTCCCTTTCCCGTACTTTTCAAGCAGCGTGTGGTCTTTCGAAGCCTTCCTGTAGAAGAAGAGCCCGCCGAAGGCGATGTTCGCGAGACCCTCGAGCGTGGGCGAGTGGGGATCGCCCTCCCGGTCGGCGTAGGCATGGTGCTTGCGGTGGATCGCAACCCATTCCTTCGTCACGATCCCGGTCGTGAGCCAGCACCAGAAACGCATGGCGTGCTCGACGACGGGATGGAACACGACGCCGCCGTGCGTCGCCGAGCGGTGCAGGTAGAGGGTGTTGACCATGTTCGTGAGGTGGCCGGCGACGAGGATCCACACGAGGGCGATCCACCACGGTTCTCCCAGGACCGCATAACCTGGCATGCGTTTTTCTCCTCAGCTCTCGGCATTTTGCTCCGACGGTCCAACGTAACCCTGGAGCACCCCGAGTGCCCACCGGGCGTGTTCCCGGACGAGCGGTGACGGGTCCGCCCTCAACCGCTCGAGGATCGGGCGCGCGCCGGCTCCGCCGGCATTCCCGAGGCCGATGGCCAGATTCCGGAGGAGCCCGTCGCGGCCGGGGCGGCTGAACGCGGTCCCCCGGTAGCGCGCGCGGAACTCGTCGGCGTCGAGGGGGGCGAGTTCCTCCGCCCACGCGACCATGTTCTCCGGCGGCACCGGCTGGCCGGATCGAGGCGCGAACGGCGCCTCCGCGGGCACGGGCGCGTCCGAGTTCCACGGGCACACCTCCTGGCAGATGTCGCAGCCGAAGACCCGGTTTCCGATCGCGGGGCGCAGCGCCTCCGGGATGGAGCCCCGGAGTTCGATCGTGAGATAGGAGATGCAGAGCCGGGCATCGAGCACGCGGCCGTCGAGGATCGCGTCCGTCGGACACGCGTCGATGCAGCGGCGGCAGGTCCCGCAGCGGTCGTGGACGAAGGGCGGATCGGGCTCGATCTCGAGGTCCGTGAGCAGTTCTCCCAGCATGAAATAGGATCCGAGGTCGGGGTGGAGGAGCATCGTGTTCCTGCCGATCCAGCCCAGACCCGCGCGCTGCGCATGGTCCCGCTCCAGGACGGGGCCGTAGTCCACGTAGCGCTTCGTGCGGGCGCCGGGAGCGAGGTTCTCGATGGCGGCGGAGAGCGCGTCGAGCCGCTCCTCAAACACGTCGTGGTAGTCCCGGCCGAGCGCGTAGCGGGCAACGACCGGTAGCCGGCGGTGCGGAGCGGAGTCTCCGCCGTCAACGGACCGTCGGTCCAATGCGGTCGCGCCGGCGGGCGTCGGGCCGTACAGCAGGCTGACAACGACGAGCGTCCGGCAGCCGGGGAGGGCCTCCCGCGGGTCGAGGCGGCGGCGCACCGCGTCCTCGCGCGCCATGTAGGCCATCTCGCCGTGGTAGCCGTTCGCGAGCCAGGCCTCGTACACGTCCGCGTGCGTCGGGGGCGCCGCCGGGGCGAACCCGACCTGGTCGAACCCGGCCGCACGGGCGGCCGCCCGGATCCGCTCCTTCAGCGCGCGGGCGTCGGCCATGAAGGCGTCGGCCGCGGAGGCGTCGGCCGCGGAGGGGTCGGCCATGTCACCCGAACTTCCCGGCGCTCGCGCACAGATCGGCCAACGGGCACTCGGCGCAACGCGGCTTCCGGGCATGGCAGACCGTGCGGCCGTGGAGGATCGACCGCCACGCGAAGGGGTGCCATTCCTCGCGCGGCAGCACCCTCATGAGGTCCTTCTCCACCTTCGGCGGATCGACCTCGTTCGTGAGGCCGAACCGGTGCGTGACCCGCTTCACGTGCGTGTCCACGACCACGCCCTCGTGACGCCCGAACGCGTTGGAGAGCACGACGTTCGCGGTCTTCCGCGCCACGCCCGGGAGCGTGAGCAGGTCTTCCATCGTCCCCGGCACCTCCCCGGCGTACACGTCGACGAGACGGCGGCCCAGTCCCTTCAGGTGGCGCGCCTTGTTGTTGAAGAATCCCGTCGGGCGCACGGCTTCCTGAAGCTCCTCCAGCGGCGCGTCCGCGTACGCGCGGGCGTCGGGATAAGCCGGGAAGAGGGTGCGCGTGACCCGGTTCACCCGCTCGTCCGTGCACTGGGCCGAGAGCACCGTCGCGACGATCAGTTCGAGCGGCGTCTCCCAGTCCAGCGAGACGGTGAGGTCCGGATAGAGGGCCGCAAGCCGCGGGGACAGCGCCGCCGCCAACTCGGAACGGGCCTTCCACGAACGAGGCCGGGGCACGGGTTCAGGCGCTCTTCGCCGGCGGCGGCCCGAGCGACACGAGCCCCATCCGCTGCAGCCGCTGCACGCGCGCGCTGACCTCGCGCGGGTTGAGCGCGCCGACCACGAACCCGTTCTCGATCACGAGCAGGTACGACACCTGGATCCGGATCCGGAACAGGGCCTCCGCCAGGGACTCGTCGGGACGGGCCGAAGGGAACTCTTCGGCGGGTCGCGTGACCGCCGACACGGGCGTGGTCGCGCGCGCATCCTCCGGCACCGCGGAAACGGCCCGCGTCTCGACGACCCCGATCAGGTCCCCGTCGCGCGACACCGGATACGCCTCCTCGCCTCCGCGTAAAAAATATTCGGATATCGCCCGCTCGACCGGCATCGTCGCCTCGATCATGCGGGGCCGGGGGTTCATGATCGTCGCGACCGGGATCCGGCGCAGGAGCGTGCGGAGTTCGAAGTGCCGCAGGCTCGACGAGGCCGCATTGACCACGAACCAGCCGATGAAGGCCGCCCACACACCGGAGATGAACTGCCCGCGGCTCAGGTTGAAGAGCCCGAGGACGATGAGCGCGCCGCCGAACAGTCGCCCCCCCTGCGTCGCCCACCGCGTGGCCTTGACGAGATCTCCGGTGACGGCCCACACGATGGAGCGGAAGATCCGGCCCCCGTCGAGCGGAAAGCCGGGGATCATGTTGAAGACGGCGAGCACGAAGTTGAGGAGCGCCAGGAACCCGAGCACCGTGACCACCGGCGCCGGAGCCGCCCAGGCTTCCGCCGCCACCCGCCCTCCGTGAAACGCGCCGGCCAGGGCCACGCTCGCGAGGGGACCCGCCGCGGTGAGCAGGAACTCGTCCAGCGGCCGCCGCGGCTCGTCGCGCGCCTGTGCGATGCCGCCGAAGATGAAGAGCGTGATGTGCTCGATTTCCACGCCCCGCGCCCGGCCCGCCAGCGCGTGACCCAGTTCGTGCAGGAGTACGGAGAGGAAGAAGAGGAGCGCCGCCGCCGTTCCCATCGCGAGGTACGTGGAGGAGGGATAGAAGGGCAGCGTGCGCGGGAACTCGCGGGTCGTGAAGGTCCAGATCACCAGCGCCGCGATCGGGAACCACGAATAGTCGATCCGGATGGGAAAGCCGAACCAGCGTCCGATCCGGAAGCTGCCGAACAGCGGCATGGCCTAGCCGTCCTTCGCGGGCAGGGGGTGGGCCGGGGCGGAGAGCTCCACGGGCCGGCGGCTCTTGCGTCCGAACCGCCACCACGGACGGCGGCGGCTCACGACGACGCACAGGCGACCCGCCGCCAGATTCGACACCTCCACGAACGCGCGGGCCGCCGAGGCCGGCGCTTCCACGGCGTAGCGGCGCCCTCGCCATTCGAACACCGCCTCCTCCGCGCGTTCCGCTACGGTCGACTCCACGAACAGCTCCGACTCCAGCCTCACGACGCCGTCCGGGCCGGACGGCACCGCCCGGAAGAAGTCCGGATCGAAGGGTTTCCCGGCGAGCCTGCGCAGATTCTGTTCGTGCGCCCAGTCCACGGCATCCAGACCCGCCTCACCGGCGGCCGATTCCCGGTGGTGCAGCAGTTCGTGCAGGATCGTCTCCCACAGCTCGCCCTCCCAGTCGAAGTCGGGGTCCTCGCCCGCGAGCGCCCGGAAGGAGCCGTGATAGAGGACGAGTTCCGAGCGGACGTCGCCGTCCCCGCCCGCGCCGCTCGGCCACGCCTCCGTGAGGCACTCCCCCATCGTGTAAACCCAGTCGAAGTCGGGATGGCTCGCGGCCTCCGGTTCGATCGTCAGCCCGTCGACCCCCTCCCGGGCCTCCGCGGGGATTTCGTGCCACATGCGGCGGGCGGCCGTCTCGAACCGGTTGAAGTTCATCGCTGAAGTTCACCGCGCGATCGGACGGTCGCCGCCCCCGTCAGGCTTCGTCCCCCGAGGCCGCCGAAGCCGCCGAAGCCGCCGAGCCCGCGGCGTTCGCGGCCAGCCAGCGGTTGAGGCCCAGGAAGGCGGCGATCGCGATCGCCCACTGGATGAGCACCGTTCCCACGTTGAACTCGGAGAACAGGGTGAACGACCCGGCGAGGTCGTTCAGGTCGACGGACCGCCACAGCCACCAGACCGTGATCACGACCGCCTGCACGGCGACGAGCCGGATGACGACGTTCCACCAGCGCCCGACCACGATATCGCTGCCCTCGCTGTTCACGAGCCGCCTGCGGAAGCGGTCGACGCCGTGGCGCATGACCATGAGCGAGAAGAAGAGGCCGCTGAGCATCAGCCCGACGCCCCACACCCAGTCCTGGTTTCGGAAGACCTCGATCCAGATCGCCGACGGGAGTCCGAGGACCAGCCCGAGACCGCCGATCGTCAGCACGGCCCTCTTGCGCGCGATGCCGGCGTCGGTGAGGACGCGGCTGGCCATCTCGATCATCGCGATCAGGCTGCTCCATGCGGCGAACACGAGCGCGAGGAAGAAGAGGACCATGAACACGGAACCGCCCGGCATGAGACCGAACAGCTGCGGCACCCAGATGAAGGTGAGGCCCTCGTTTCCGGCCCCCACGATCTGGTCCGCAGCGTTGGGCAGGATCGCAAACACCGTGCAGAGCACCATGATCCCTGCGAGCAGCGACACGGAGTTGTTCCCGAACCCCAGCATGAAGGCGTTCAGCGTCGTGTCTTCGCGTTTCTTCATGTAGATCGCGTACGCGGTGATCAGACCCCAGCCCGCGCCGGTGTCCCACGCGTTCTGCGTGAGGGCCTCGAGCCAGATATTGGGATCGCCCAACGCGCCCCAATCGGGCGTGAAGAGGAACGCGAGACCCGCACTCGCGCCCGGGAGCGTGACCGCCCGGATCGTCAGCGCCAGGACGAGGAGGAGCAGGCTCGGAATGAGGAAACGCGCGGCGCGCTCGATGCCTTTCACGCCGCGGAGCACCACCATCACCGCGAGTGCGATCGCGAGGGCGTGCGTCAGGATCGGCCAGCCGGAACCGATGAAACCGTCCCAGTACTCCTGCGGTCCCACGCAGGTCGCGACCCCGGCCTCGCAGGGGGCGGTCGGCACGGTTCGGGTGACGGCTCCGAACAGGTACCGGAGCGTCCACCCCATCACGACCGTGTAGTAGAACATGATCGCGGTCGAGACGAAGGCGATCCACGCGCCCATCCAGCTGTAATTCTTCCCGGCCAGCTTCGTGAACGCGCCGATCGGGCCGGAGCGCGCCGCCTTGCCGGCGGCGAACTCCGCGAGGATCAGGGGCACGGACCAGAGGAGGAGGAAGACGACCCACGCGACGAGGAAGGAGCCGCCCCCGTTGGAGGCCGCGATGCGCGGGAAGCGCCAGATGTTGCCGGTTCCGACGGCCATCCCGAGCATGGCCAGCATCATCGCGGCCCGGGAACTGAAGACGGGATTCGTCATGCGTCGCCTCTCTCGACTGACGTTTCTTCCTCTTCCTCGCGCGCCGGGAGCCGCCGGAGCCAGTCGTCCAGCGTCTCGTTGAAGGCGCCGGGGCGCGAGATGTGCGAGCAGTGCCCGGTGCCCTGAATGGGGACGTACTCGGCGTCGGGCAGCAGTTCGGTGATCTCGCGCGCCCAGTCCACCGGACAATACTCGTCGCGTGGGCCCTTCACCACGAGCGCGGGTAGCGCGATGCCCGGCAGATCCGCCCGCAGATCCACCCGCCGCAGACCCGAGACGCGGCGGTCGGAGACGGTGGGGCGGACGGTGCGCGGCCCGGTGAAGAGCGCGTACTCGATCAGGGCGTCCCGACCCGGCGAGTCGTCGAAGATCCAGACGCCGAGACGGCTCCAGACCCGGGCAAGACCGCGGGAGAGTTCCGTCGGGAGATATCGGGTCGTCACCATGGCGAGAGGGATGAGCGCGGCCCGGTTGAAGCCGACGTGGCGGTAGGAGACGCGCACCAGCGGGTTGCACAGCACGATCCCCCGCAGGCGCTCGGGAAACCGGCTCGCGAAGCGCATCGTGATCGCGCTCCCGAGGCTCGTCCCGATGAGCACGAAGCGCTCGACGCCGCGCGCCTCGACGAGTTCGGCCACATCGTCGACCAGGCGGTCGAAGCCGTCCGCCGCGGTAAACTCGCGCCGCAGGTCCGCGCACACGACGCGGTGGCGCCGGGCGAAGCTCGGCAGCTGATAGCGGAACGTCTCCTTCGGGCCGTCCGCGCCGGGGACCCAGACGAGCGCATCCCCCGACCCGGCGTCGACGTACTCGACCTTCTCGCCATCGGAGTACTCGATGACCCCGCCGGGGAGCGCCTCGCCGGAGCCGTCCCGAATGGGCGGCCGCACGAGCGCCTCGTTGCGGCGCGTCATGGCCAGCCACCACGCGGCGCCCGCGAGCCCGGCCGCCGCGCCCAGCGCGAACCTGCCGGGCCGGCGCAGCCCGCTCACCGCCGTCCTCTCACTGCCAGCGTTCGACTCACTGCCAGCGTTCGACGCGCTTGAGCAGCATCTCGGGCGTCAGCCCCTCCACGCCGAACTGCGGGGCGAGCTGCGCGGCGTCTTCGCGCCGGCCGGCCGAGAGGACCTCGAGCAGGAACTTCCCCGCCGCGCCCGTGCGGTGCCACTGAGCCCCGAAGCGCTGGTTCAGCCGATCGATGATGATGGAGCTGAGCATCCAGCCCCGCAGCCGCCGCGCGGCCTGGAAGCCCCGGCGATGATCCGTGAGATAGGTGCCCGGATGGTGCGCGAACCCGGTGGTCTCGCTCAGCAGCGCGGCGTATCGGTCGGCCTGCTCGCCGGGCCGCCGCGACCGGGCCAGCTCCAGCTCCCACAGGAAGCGCGCGGCGTCCCGGCGCAGGCGGTAGAGCCTGAGGAAACCCGCGAGTTGCCGATAGTCTTCCAGCGCCTCGCCCTCGAGTCCCGTCGCGGACTCGACCCAGACGCGGTCCAGCGTCAGCGAGTCGAACACCAGCCCGAAGGACTCGCCGATCGAGTCGTCGCCCAGCACCCGCTCCTCCCACGAGAGCGCGGCGGAGGCGTGCGTGTAGTGGAGCGCGTGTCCCGTCTCGTGGAGCAGGCGGCGCGCGTCGATCCAGCCGCCCAGCGGACACACGACGAGCCGCACGTCCCCGGGCACGTCGATGACCGCCGTGAACGACCGTTCGTCCTTGAGCCGCCGCCGGTCGATGTCGATGCGCACGGAGCGGTCGAACACCCGGCCCAGCCCCATGACTTCGATGGCGCGCCGAAGATTCGCGGCGAACGGTTCGATCTCGAAGTGCCGCCCGAGCCAGCGCATCCCCATCAGCCACCGCGCGTCGGCCCGCGAAGGCGGCCCCTCGCGCGCATCGAGACGAGCTTCCGCCTCCGCCGCGAACATCTGCCGGTAGCGCGCCTCCGTCCCCTCGAGGATCGCCGTCGCGTCGCGCTCCAGGCGCTGCAGGTCCAGGCCGGCCAGCCGCTCCCGCGCCTCGAAGTATCCCCCGAGACCCAGTTGAACCACGGCCTCGCGTCCCCGGTGCACGACGTCGAGCCGCAGCGCCGCGGCCTCCTCGATCCGGCGGTGGCGCGCCGCCTCCCACTCCAGCCGCTCGCCCCGGTCCTCGGCGCGCACGATCCAGTCCGGGACGCGCCTCAGCGGGATCTCGCGCTCGGCGAGGGCGACGGTCGTCCCCGTCTCCCACGACCGCAGTTCGTCTTCCAGCGGGGCGAGTTCCGCTTCGATCTGCTGGTCCGCTACCCAGTTGAAGAGCGTCTTCAGGCGCCGGCGCTCATCCCCGGACGCCTCGGACAGGTCGCGCTGGATGGCCTGAAGCACCCCGGGGCTGCGGAGAAGCCGGTGCTGCGCGTACAGCGACGCGATCGAGGGCCCCTCGTCCAGTCCGCTGCGGAGCCGGTACGAGGCGCGCGCCAGGGCGCTCCGCAGGCGCTGGGCCCGGTCGCGGATCTCCGCTACGCGAAACGGCAAGCGCGCCCCGCCCGATCAGGCGCCGCCGATCGCGGCGCCAAGCCACGCCGCGACGCCCGACAGCGGCACGCGCGTCTGCTCGAGCGAATCCCGATCGCGCACCGTGCACGTCTCATCCTCGAGCGTCTGGCCGTCGATGGTCAGGCAGAACGGCGTTCCCGCCTCGTCCTGCCGCCGGTACCGCTTTCCGATCGACCCCGCGATGTCGTACATGACGTTGAACTGCCCCCGCAGATCGCCTGCCAGCCTCTCGGCGATCTCCGGCATCCCGTCCTTTTTCACGAGCGGGAAGACCGCCGCGTGGAAGGGCGCCAGAGCGGGCTTGAGCCGCAGCACGACGCGCTGCTGTCCCCCGACGTCCTCCTCGTCGTAGGCGTCCGCGAGCACGACGAGAAGGGTACGGCTGAGTCCCGCCGAGGTCTCGATCACGAACGGCACGTACCTCCGGTTCGCCGGCTGGTCGAAGTACTCCAGCTTCTTCCCCGAGTGCTCCTGGTGGCGCCCGAGGTCGTAGTCCGTCCGGTTGTGGATGCCCTCGAACTCCTGCCACCCGAACGGGAACCGGTACTGGATGTCCGACGCGTCCCTGCAGTAGTGCGCGAGTTCATCCGGTCCGTGGCGGTGAAAGCGCAGCCGCTGCGGCCGGATGCCCAGCGTCTCGACCCACGCCATGCGCCGTTCCTTCCACGTCTCGAACCACTCGTCCTCCGTCCCCGGCGCGCAGAAGAACTGCATCTCCATCTGTTCGAATTCGCGCGTTCGGAAGATGAAGTTCCCGGGCGTGATCTCGTTGCGGAACGCCTTTCCCACCTGGGCGATCCCGAACGGGACCTTCTGGCGCACCGACTCCTGCACGTTCCGGAAGTTGACGAAGATCCCCTGCGCCGTCTCCGGCCGCAGGTAGACGGTCGAGGCCTCGTCCTCCACCACCCCCATGAACGTCTTGAACATGAGGTTGAACTGGCGGGGGTCCGTCCACTGTCCCGTGGTCCCGCACACGGCGCACTGCTGCGCCTCGGGCTTCCCCGCCTCGATCTGCGGCAGGTCGTCCGCGCGGAAACGCCGGTGGCAGCTTCGGCACTCGACGAGCGGGTCCGTGAACGCGCCCACGTGTCCGCTCGCGACCCACACCTCCGGGTTCATGAGGATCCCCGCGTCGAGCCCGACGATGTTCGGGTGGCGGTACACCATCTCGCGCCACCAGAGATCCTGGATGCGGTTCTTGAGTTCGATGCCGAGCGGGCCGTAGTCGTACACGGACCCCACGCCGCCGTAGATCTCGGAGGACTGGAAGATGAACCCGCGCCGCTTGGCGAGGGACACGAGCTTGTCCATCAGCCCGGGCGGATGCCCCGAATCGGCGGTGGAATCCGTGTTCGTGTTGTCGGTCATGGGGTATCTTCGAGGACCGCTCGCGCGGGCGCGGCGGCGGAATTGGCTGGACGAGGCTTCGGACGCGAGCCGCAACGATAGCCGCAGCCCGCACTCGGTGGCAAAGCGAGACAGGTTCGAGGGACACGAACAGGAGGACTTCCCATGACCACGCGAAAGAAGGCAAGCGATTTCCCCCAGGAGGTGCTGGCCCTCTTCGATGGCTACGTACACGGCCACATCCATCGGCGGGACTTCCTGGAGGGGGCCGGCAAGGTGCTGGGCAGCAGCGCCGCCGCCGTCGGGGTCCTCCAGGCCCTTCGTCCCAATTACGCATGGGCGCGGCACGTTGCGCGGGACGATGCCCGGATCCGGCAGGAGTACGTCACCTACCCGTCGCCGAGCGGATCGGGCACCATGCGCGGCTACCTGGCCGTGCCCGCCGGCGCGACGGAGCCCATGCCCGCAGTCCTCGTCATCCACGAGAATCGCGGCCTGAACCCCTACATCGAAGATGTGGTGCGCAGGTTCGCCGCTGCGGATTTCGTGGCGCTGGGGCCGGATGCGCTCACTCCCCTGGGCGGCTATCCGGGCAACGACGACGAGGGCCGGGAGATGCAGCGGCAGCTCGACAGGGACGTGATGATGGAGGACTGGATCGCCGCCTTCCGGTTCCTGCGCGACCACGAGGCGACCACCGGGCGCGTCGGGGCGGTCGGGTTCTGCTACGGCGGCGGCGTCGTGAATCAGCTCGCGGTCCGGCTGCCGGATCTGGGCGCCGGCGTGCCGTTCTACGGGTCGGCGCCGGACCCGGAGGACGTGCCCTCCATCCAGGCGCCGCTGATGATCCAGCTCGCCGGGCTGGACGAGCGGATCAACGCCGCATACCCGGCCTACCAGGAGGCGCTCGAGGCGAACGGGAAGGACTTCGCGGTCCACACCTACGAGGGCGCGAACCACGGCTTCCACAACGACACCACCCCGCGGTACGACGAGGAAGCCGCGAACCTCGCTCAGGAGCGGACCATCGCCTTCTTCAACGAGCACCTTCGCGGCTGAACCCCGCGTCACGCCCCCCCGGATGTGCGGGCGCGAGATCGACCATTTACTCAGTCTATTGAGTAATTTTACTCAGTGCATTGAGTAATTCGTCGACGGACGCGGGTCGCTGGCGGTCGGGGACGCGAGAAACGAGATTTGGGCCGGCACGGCCCAGGCACGGATCCCCGACGAAGACGAGAGGACAGGCGGACGAGATGATCGGCACCCGGATGCAGGCGGCGCTCAACGAGCAGATCACGCAGGAGCTGTACGCGAGCCAGGTCTACCTCGCCATGTGCGCGCACTTCGAGGGGGAGGGCCTCCCCGGCTTCGCCCACTGGATGCGCGCGCAGGCCGAGGAGGAGCGGGAGCACGCGCTCCGCATCTTCGACTTCGTGAACGACCGCGAGGGACAGGTGACGCTGGACGCGATCGATGCCCCGCCCTCCGAGTTCGGTTCGCCGCGGGAGGTGTTCGAGGCGGCGCTGGGGCACGAGCGGAAGGTGACCGGGATGATCGGCGGCCTCTACCGCCTCGCGATGGACGAAGCCGACTACCCGGCCCAGGTCATGCTGCAGTGGTTTGTCAACGAGCAGGTCGAGGAGGAGAAGACGATCTCCGACATCGTCGACCGCCTGCGGCTCGCCGGCGACGACAAATCGGCGCTGCTCATGCTCGAGACGGAACTGGGCGGACGGACGGGCGACCCGGAGACCGACACCGCCACGTAGCCGCCCGATCGGCCACATCTCACCGGAGCGGCGCGCGCCCATCCTCGCGACCGGCTGATCGTGGTGGACCATCGCGTCCAACCCACGTAACCGGAAGGGAGGATGTGCCGTTGCTGGAAGAAAACCAGTTGCCCCGGCGGGCCGCTGCCGTCCGCCGGGGCTTGAGCCTCGCGGCTGCTGTGTGGCTGGCCGGAGGGTGTGGAGACAGGGGATCGGGGCCGATGGCCGCAGGCGAATGGGCGAAACCCCCGGCAGCGACAATCATCTCGCAAACCGGGCCGAGTGCCGACCAGGACAGTCTCCCGTCTTGGGAGAGCGTCTTCCGCGGCATGAAATCACCGGGATGTGTCGTGCACTTCCGACAGGTAACGGGAAAATACGCACCGGAGGAATACACGCTTCGGTACAGCCGCGACGCGACGGCGGGAGCCGAGGCTTGGCGCGCGCTCACCTACAACGTGATGGTGGCTGTGACCAGGCCGACGGAAGGCGGGCAGAAGGAGGTGCTTCCGCAGCGGGTGGGGATCCGCGCGGTGTGCGCGATGCCGAAGTCCGAGCTTGGAACCGGAGAGGCGAAGGCACGAGTGGAGGCGATCCTCGAAGAGAAGGGGATCATCATTCCCGGCAAGGTGGAGGCACGGGGACCGATCAGCGAGCGGTTGCAGTGGGCGTGGGATTGGCTCGCGCCGCAGCCCCTGAATGCCGCACAGGCGCACCCCTGCAGTGCGTTCCCGCCGCCGGAAGACTGCGAAATCGAGTCAATTGACGTGACGGTCACGGCTCCGGTCACCTGTCCCGCAGGGTTCGATTACGAGGCGACGACGAACTCGTGCGTCCACCACTCGACGGGGGGCACGAATCCGGGCGAAGGCAGTTCCGGCGGGGGCGGTAGCAATCCCGGAAGCGGAGGGGGAACGACGACGCCACCCCCGCCGCCCGAGAACGCCTGTGGCGACGAACGCGATACGATTTTTGCCGAATACGAAGAGCATGGGGTCACATGGCGCCCGAGTTCGTGTTGGGACTTCACGAGTTCCGGGGGTAGTGGGAATTTCAGCTGGAACGAGTTGAACGGCGGATTCACCAACGGAAACCCACACAGGGCGTGGGGTCTCGTTTCAGGAAACCTCGTATCCGGCCTTGAAAGCACTCGCCGGAACTACGGGCATCAACCGATTAGAGTAACGTCGGGATACCGCTGCCCACACGGCAACGCCTCGATTCCCGGGGCGGCTCGTCAAAGCAACCACATGAAGGGAATCGCCGCCGACATGTACTCGGCTGACCAGACGTGGACGGAGGCCGAGTTCGACAAACTCAAGAGGGCGGCAAGGGATGCCGGCGGTTCGCCGATGACAAACAACGGTACCGAGATTACATACCACACATACGCGGACCACCACCTTCACATCGACTATTAGAGCCAGAACAAGAGGGGAAATGCAACATGAGAGCCAGAATCTGGAGCGTGATGTTGGGATTCGCGGTTGTAACTGCAGCGAGCTGGCCAGCTGGGGCGGCGGCGCAGCGCCCCGGCGACGCGACCGCGCAGCGTCCGCAGGAGGCGCTGGCGCTGGACATGGCCAGTGAGGACTGGGAGATCGCGGGGGACGCGCTCAAGACCGCGCTCGGGATCCCGCGGGCCGAGCGCGGTCCTGCGCTCCGACGGGCGCTAATCGCGGCGCTCGACGCACAAGGGACGGGACCTGATCGGCGAAGGCCGTCGGCCCCGGACTACGAGACGCTGGCAGACTACGTGGGCGTCCTCTTGGAGGAGGTGCGCGCGATGGGGGATCCGGCGGCGATCCCCGCGCTTATGCGGTCGCCGATATTCGGTATCCGCGAGGCCGTAGCGCTGGCGGACCTGGGCCCGGAAGCAATGCCAGAGGCGTTGGGCGTGGCCACTTCGCCGGAATCGAACGGGGACCTCGTAGCGAACGGCTTTTTGGCGCTGCGCGTGATGGTCGAGCTGTGGGGCGGACCGGAAGCACTCTCACGCGACAAGCGTACGGAGCTGGTGGAGGCGGCGGCGCTTTATCTGAACGGGCCGGGGCACCGATACGCAGAACTCACGTCAAGTTCGATGTGGCAAATTGGTGCCGTGCTGAGTCGGGCTATGGATTTGGCAGGCGTGCTCCACGACCCTGGGCTGCGCGCGCGACTCGAGGAGATCGCTGCGGACGCAGCCGTAACACGGACGTTGGGCGTGACGGACGAATCTCCTCCCGCATCGTCCCTCAACCTCCAGACCCGGGCGACGTCCCTGCTCGCGGGCGAGCCTCCAAACCCCCGTCCCGAGTGGGTCCGGCCCGGCGGCCGCCTCTACAGACCGCCCTCGCGACCGGAGAGCTCCCCAAGCGGCCGATAGCGGACTATTCGCTGCGGATTTCCGTAAGGTGGCGGGCGGGGCCTTTCAGCACCTGGCCCGGCTTCGCGCCGGTGACGGAGCCGTCGAGGATCACGGGGACGCCGTTTACGATCACGTGGTGGATGCCGGCCGAGTAGCGGTGCGGGTCGACGTAGTCGGCGCGGTCGATGATGCGGTCGGCGTCGAACACCGTGATATCCGCCCACATGCCGGGCGCGAGCCGGCCCCGCTCGGACTGCCCGATTTCGTCGGCCGACATCGAGGTCATCTTCCGGATCGCTTCCTCCAGCGTTAGCACGCCCATCTCGCGCACGTAGCGCCCTAGTATGCGGGGGAACGTTCCGTAGCTGCGGGGATGCGGGAAGCCGAGCCCGTACCCGACCGGGTCTCCGTCCGTCTCGAACATCGCCTGCGGGTGCTGCATGATGCGGATGACGTCCGCCTCGTCCATGAAGTGGTAGATGGCGCTGAACCCGCCCGCCAACTGGAGTTCGATCGCGAGTTGCACGCCGGTGGCGTCGTTGTTCGGCAGCCCCCGGTCCGCCGCGAGGTCCGACATCCGCCTCCCGTTGTATTCGGGGAAGGCGCGGAGCGTGCGGAACTGGATTCGTGACAGGTCCCCGCCTGTCCAGTCCCGGTTCATCCACTCCTCCGTCTCCCGCTCCACGCGGGCCCGCATCTCGGGGTCGGTCACGCGCACCCGGAACGAGTCGATGCCGCCGGCCAGCACCCACTGCGGGAAGAGCACGCTGGAGCCCGTACTTCCGGCGGTGTAGGGGTAGAGGTCGACCTTGACGTCGATCCCCTCGGCGCGCGCGGAGTCCACGAGCGCGAGCGACTCGACCGTCTTGCCCCAGTTGTCCACCCCCATCGCCTTGAAGTGGTTGATGTGGACGGGAAGTCCGCCCTCGGCGCCGACGCGGATCGCCTCGCGCACGGCCGGCAGGAGACCGCGGGCCTCGTCCCGCATGTGCGTGTAATAGATGCCGCCGTATTCCGCGGCGACCTTCGCGAGTTCGATGACCTCCTCCGTCTCGGCGTAGTTCGCCGGGACGTAGAGGAGCCCGGTCGAGAGCCCGAGCGCGCCGTCCTCCATCGCCTCGCGCACGAGATCCCGCATCTCGTCGAGTTCCTCGGGCGTGGGGGCGCGGTCCTCCATCCCGAGCACCTGCTCGCGGGTCCAGGTGTGGCCCGCGAAGAAGCCGATGTTGGGCGCGACCGCGAGATCGTCGATGTAATCGCGCAGCGGGTACGGCTGGTCGCCGCTGTGGAGCGACGGGAGGATGGTCGTGATCCCCTGGCGGATGAAGTTCTCGGCGAGCGGCCGCCGGTGGACCTGGTTCTGGACGTGGTTGTGGTGGTCGATGAAGCCCGGCGAGACGATGAGGCCGGAGGCGTCGATCTCCTCGGCCCCCTGCCCCGACAGGCCGCCGTCGCGGGCGACTTCGACCACGCGGCCGTCGCGGATTCCCACGTCGGCGGTGAAGCGGTCCGCCCCCGTCCCGTCGACGACGGTGCCGCCCACGATGACCAGATCGAAGGCGGTGCCTCCCCCGCCGGCCGTCGCGGCATCCTCCCTCGATTCGGGTGGCGCGCCGCATGCGGCGAACGCGGCGAACGCGGCGACTGCCAGCGCCCGGCTCACCTATCGCCGCCCGTGCTGGCCTGCGCCGCCTCCATCTCCCACACCGGGACGCCGTTCCGCTTGTAGATGATTCCGTCCTTGACCACGTCGGTGACATAGCCGAGCACGTTGATGTCGAACAGCGGGTTTCCGTCCACGACGATGATGTCGGCGAGCTTGCCGGGCTCGATCGTCCCGGTCTCGCGGAGTCCGAGGACCTCGGCCGCGACCTTGGTCGCCGACGAAATCGCTTCGATCTCGGTCATCCCCATGTCGACGAGCGCCGACACCTCGCGCCACGCCGACTCCGCGTGGAAGTTGAGCGGCGACCCGGTGTCCGTTCCCATCGCCATCAGCGCGTCGGCGTCGATGAACTGGCGCGAGGCGCGTTCGCTGTTGCGGATCTGGCGCGGGGTGCTGCGGAAATAGGGCTTCCGCCAGAAGTCGTCCTTGGTGTAGGAGGCCAGCACCTGCTCCCGGATCGGAGGCGGGAAGCTGTTGATGATGTCGGGGTCCCAGAGCCGCTCCGGGAACTCGAGCGTGGCGGGATAGATCCAGATCCGGTGCGAGATCGTCTGCACGACCGGGATGCCCTCCATCGCGATGTAGTCGACGAGTTCCTGCGAGTAGGCGGGGACGCTGCCGCCGGAGCCCGCGTGCTGGAGCACGTCGCAGCCGCCGCGGATCGCGCCCCATACGACCTCCTCCTCGTAGACGTGGCAGTGGATGGGGACGCCCGCCGGACCCGCCACGGCCTTGATCGCCCGCATGTCCTCCTCGGTCGTGCCGATCCACGTCTTGATCACGTCGACCCCCGCGTCGATCAGCATTCGCGTCCGCTCCGCCGCCTCTTCCGGCGTGCGGTGGAGGACCCGGAGCTCGTCCGGCAGGAAGTCCCAGGCATAGCGGGTGACCCAGGGTCCGCTCACGAGGAGTCGGGGGCCCGGGACTTCGTTGCGGTTCACCCGGTCGCGGAAGGCGAGGCTCGACATCGGCGCCGCGAGATCGACCCCCGCGGTCACGCCCGCCGCGAGCAACTGCCTGGCGGACGTCTCGTAGACGAGGTCGTCATTCCCCTCGAACCACGGGAACCACTGGCTGTAGTCGCCGTGCCCGAGAATCATGATGTGGACGTGCGCGTCGACCATCCCCGGCATCATCGTCTTGCCCCGGGTGTCGATGATCTCCGCGTCCGCCGGGATCTCGATCTCGGCCGCGGGTCCGACCGCGACGATCCGGTTCCCCTCGATCACGACGGCCGCGTGGTGGATCGGGGGCGCCTCGTACCCGTCGAGAAGCTGGCCGCCAACCAGCGCGATCGTCCGCTCCTGGGCCGCGGCGGACGGAACGGCGATGAGAACGGCGAAGGCGGCGAGCGCGAAAGCTCGGGTCATCGGGGCAGGAAACATCATGTCCTCCTCTGCCTTGCGCGGGCTGGTCGATAACCCTCGAAACGTGCGGCGCGGGCGGGCAGCGCGGCAATGCCGGCGATGACGCGCCGTTGATCGTCCCCGACTACCTGTGATCGACAGCGCGGACGGCGGGCGTTCGCGCGGAAGAACTCGAGGACCCTAACTTGGGTCGACGATCACGGAGACGGCATGAACCCTCTCAATCACGCTGCCAGGCATCCCGGGCGGGGCGGCTCCTCGCCGGACTCGGCGGAGGCACGCCGATGAGCGGGGAGATGATCGCCATCATCACGGCGGCCATCGCCCTGGCCGCAGTACTCGTCCCCGGCCAGCGCGGCATTCGGAGAGACATCCGGAAGGACATTCAGCAGCTGTCGACGAGGATCGGCGGGCTGGAGGGACGGGCGGACGCAACGGACAAACGCTTCGACGCAATCGACGTACGCCTCGACGCGATCGACGAACGCCTCGGCGCGGTGGAGCGGGAGGTCGCCGACGTGCGTCCCGAAGTGGCGCGAGGGGAGACCCGGCTCACGAGTTGCATCGGCAAACTGGAGGCCGAACTCAAGGAGCGCCTGGCCCGGCTCGAAGGCTACTTCGAAGCCACAAGGATCGGGGAACGCCCAACCCGGAAGCGAACCGCGAACTAGGGCGAGGGTCTACCTTCCGCGGTAGGTGGGGTCGCGTTTTTGGGCGAAGGCTTCCAGGCCCTCGCGCCAGTCCTCGGAGGCCATGCAGGTGGAGAGGGCTTCGGCCTCGAGGCGGAGCGCCTCTTCGTGGTCGACGGACTCCGCGCGGTCGAGGAGGCGTTTGGCGAGGCGCATCGAGATCGGGGCGTTGAGGGCGAGTTGCCCGGCGAGGTCGAGGGCCGCGCCGAGGACCTCTTTCGCGGGCAGGACCTGGTTCGCCAACCCCCACGCGCCGGCTTCTTCCGGAGTGAAGTAGCGCCCCAGCAGGATCAGTTCGGCCGCCCGGGCGTGTCCCACACGCCGACGCAGCGTGTAGGCGGTCCCGCCGCCGATGAAGGTCCCCAGCGCGACCTCCGGCATGCGCAGCTTCGCCTCCTTCGCCACGATGACGAAATCGCACGAGAGGGCGAGTTCGCAGCCCGCTCCGATCGCGTGTCCGTTGACGGCCGCGACCACGGGCTGCGGCAACGTCTGGAGGGCCCGGTACACCCGCTGTCCCCTGTCGATGTAATCGCGGCGCCTTCGCTGCGAGCCCGCGGGCGCGGCTCGTACTCCTCGGGACACCCGCTCCGCGGAATCGACATGGACGCGGCGCCCGTCCACGGGGGGCGTTTCGTCGCGGTGCGCCTTGAGGTCCGCCCCGGAGCAGAATCCGCGGCCCGTGCCCGTCAGGATGACGACGCGGGTCTCCAGGTCGGCCGCGATGCGCGCGAGTTCGGCCTCCAGCATCTCGTACATGGGGAGGCTGACGGCGTTGAGGCGATGGGGGCGGTTGAGGCGGAGGATCCGGACGGGACCCTCCGCCTCGACCAGAAGCGGGACTTCGGCTGCGGCGCTCAGCTTCCCGCGTCGTCCGTCGTCGTGACGGGCTTCGCCGGCTTCACGTGCAGCTCGAGCCAGCGATCGGTCTCCCACAGGACGTGCAGGACCGACTCGCGCGCGGCGTACCCGTGGCTCTCGGCCGGCAGAAACACGAGCCGAGCCGTCGCGCCCAGCCCCTTCAGCGCCGCGTAGAAGCGCCGCGACTGGATGGGGAAGGTGCCCGAGTTGTTGTCGTCCTCGCCGTGGATGATGAGGATCGGCTCGTTCACCTTGTCCGCGTGCATGAAGGGCGACATGTACAGGTAGAGGTCCGGGTCCTCCCAGAAGAGCCGCTGCTCTCGCTGGAAGCCGAACGGCGTCAGCGTCCGGTTATAGGCGCCGCTCCGCGCCACGCCGGCCCGGAAGATGTCCGAGTGGGCGAGCAGGTTGCCGGTCATGAAGGCGCCGTAGGAGTGTCCGCCGACGCCGACCCGATCCGGATCCACGACCCCGCGCCGCACGCCCTCGTCGACCGCCGCCCGGGCGTTCGCCACCAACTGCTCGCGGAAGGAGTCGTTGGGCTCCGCGTCGCCCTCGCCGATGACCGGCATCGACGCATTGTCGAGCACCGCATAACCCCGGGTCACGTACGGGACGGCGCCGCCGTAGGGGATCCGCGTGAACTGGTACGGCGAGTCGCGTCGCTGGCCGGCCGCCGCCGCGCTCTTGAACTCGGTCGGATACGCCCACACGAAGGTCGGGAGCGGACCATCGCGCTCCTGGTCGTAGTCCGCCGGCAGGTAGAGCGTCGCGGAGAGCGGGATGCCGTCCCCGCGCTCGTACTGGATCGCCTCCTTGCGGATGCCGGCAAACTGCGGATACGGGTGCGGGAACTCGGTCACCGCGCTGGTCGTCCCCCGCTCGAGGTCGCGCAGGAAGTAGTTCGGGGGCTCGTCCACGGACTCCCGGCGCGTCATCAGCCGCCCGTCTTCGAGGAGCGTGACCACGCCCTCGTAGTACGGCGCCTCGGAGCGGAACAACTCCTCTTCCTCTCCCGTCTCGAGGTTCCGCTTCCTGAGGAAGGGGCGGTTGCCTTCGGGCGACGCGCCCTGCCCCGCCAGGTAGATCGAGGATCCCCCGTCGGCGGTCATGAGGACGCCCTGGCCGCGCTCATTCGTCCTGAACATCGGGAAGCCGGGGTCGTTGTACCGGTCCTCCGTCTGCAGATCGAAGATCAGCTCCATCTCGCCCGGGGCGTCCGGATCGATTCGGTAGGTGCGCTGCTGGCGGGTGGAGAACCAGTTCTCGTTCACGAAGGCGAACCCCTCCTCCGCCCACATCACGCCGCCGTAGCGGAGCGGGAGCGAGGCGATCGCCGCGGGTTCGCCGGAGAAGGGCGCCGCGTGCATGAACACCCGGTCGCGGATGTCCGCCTCGGCGAGGGCATCGCCGCCGTCCTGCGCCTCCGTCCAATACAGCGTCGCGTCCGCGTCGGCGCGCCACGAGATCGACCGCACGCCCGTCGGGACCGACCCGAACGACGTGGGGACGCCATCCTGGAGCGGGAGTTCGGCCACCCGGTGAACCACGTTCCCCTGCGTGTCCCACACCTCGATCGTGCTCGGGAAGCGGGACGCCGGCACCTGGTACGAGTACGGCCGGTGAGTCGTCTGCACGAGCAGATGCTCGCCATCCGGCGAAGGCGAGGCGCCCGAGAAGATCGACGGATCTCCGACCATGGCCACGGATCCGTCGAGGTCGACGCGGGCCAGCTGCGACGTCGAGTAGTACTCGTAGAGCGCCTCATCGTGCTGGTCCTGCAGCAGGTCCTGGTAGGTGCGGGCGGGGGCGGCTTCCCCCGAGGTCTCCTCGATCATGGGCGCCGTCGGAACGATCGGCTCGGCGGGCGCGGGGCCGCGGCCGGGCGGCACCGCCCTGGCGTAGAGGAAGTCTCCTTCCGGCGACCAGTTGAAGGGAGCCCCGAAGCCCACGTTCACGAGATCGAGGTCCGACAGCCGCCGCGCCGCCGCGGACGCGACGTCGAGGACCCAGAGCTGTACGGCCGAGTCGGTGTCGTGCGTGAACGCCACCGCGCTCCCGTTCGGCGACCAGCGCGTGTTGCGAATGCGCGGATTCTCCGGCAGGCCGGTCACGGCGCGCTCTTCCCCGTCGAAGGTGCGAAGCGCGAGGCCGTTCGAGGGCCGCGCGCGGCTGGGACCGTTCGTGCGCGGGTTGATGCGCAGTCCGGCGATCCGCAGTTCGGGCGCGGCGACCTCGGCGATCGACGGCAGGCTCGGCCGCATCGTAAGCAGCATCACCGACTCGTCGGGACTCAGGCTGATCCCCGGGGTCGCCGGGGCGTCGACGAGCGCGGCGAGTTCGGCGGCCGGCGTCTGATAGCCGTCCGCACCCTCCTGCGCGGCGACATCCGCCGTGCCCGCGGCGAGAAGGAACGCGATGGAGAGGGAGAATCGAAGGATTCCGGGACTGCTGTGATCGTGTCGCATGGTACAGGCTCCAGCTGATGACCGACGTCGCGTGGTTCGTGATCGTGGCAACGGTGGCATAGTCCGAACCACCCGTAGCGCACGCAAGACGCGCCGCTGTCGCGCGCGCGACCCCGGTGCGATAGCGTTTCCGGGCCCGCGGGCGGCAGCGGCGTTCGCAGGCGCACACAAAAGGGAAAGGACGACAGGGAGATGCGGATGATGGACGCACGTTACCTCCGGCTGTTTGCGGCGGGCGCCCTGGTGGCGGCGGGGTCGGCCGGCTGCGCACCCGGGGGAGATACCGAAGATGCCGACGCCTCCGCCGCGGCGGCCGAGGAGGCGGCTCAGGTGACGTCCCAAGGGGCGGCCCAGGTGGCGCTCGGGCCCGTGGATGGGCACGACCTGCCTCCGGCGGACCTCGAGCGGGTGCTCGCCGGCAGCCCCGCGCCCGACTTCACCGCCCTTTCGAGCACGGGCGAGCCGATCACCCTCTCGGACTACCGCGGAGAGAAGGACGTCATCCTCTTCTTCTACCGCGGCCACTGGTGACCGTACTGCGCAAAGCAGCTCGGAGAGCTGCGAGACTTCATGACGCCCGAACAGCGCGAACGGACCCAGCTCCTGGCGATCGCCCCGGACAGCCCCGAAGACATCGGACTAATGGTCGACCGCGTCCTCGAGGACTACGACTACGCCCTCGACTTCCCGCTGCTGTCGGATGACGGATCCGCGATCACCTACCGCTACGGACTCCTGAACGAGGAGGACGGGCGCGGGCGCCAGATCCCGCACCCCACGACCTACGTCATCGACATGGACGGGACGGTGCGCTGGAGCTTCACCGAGGTGGACTACCGCGTCCGCCCCGAGCACGCCGACATCCTGGCCGCGCTCGAAGCCCTGGAGCAGCCGTAGCGGGCCGTGGCAGAAGCCCCGCTGCGCTCGAGCGGCGGGGCTACCGCGAGGCGGCGTCCTCCAGCCGGCAGCGGCCCATGCGGCAGGTGAGGCCGGTGAGTTCCTGACTCAGCTCCCGGAGGCGGGCGCGCGCCTCCGGGTCGTACGCCTGGGCGTTGGCCTCGGCGGGCCTGAGCCCGCTGAAGTACTGCCCGCTCTCGAAGTCATCGGAGTCGACGACCTGCATCGTCGCGTCGGCGCCCTCGGCGATGGTGGCGCGCGGGGTCGCGCCCAGCCGCCGCACCATGCCGGTCGGCATGTACGTCGCCGGATGGAGTGAGCCCACCACGATGCCCGTCCCGGCCAGGTCCTCCGCGAGGTCGTGCGTGAACATGATCTGGGCGAGCTTGCTCTGTGCGTAGGCGCGGCGCCCGCTGAAATCGTTCTCGATCATCACGTCGTCGAAGTCGATCGGCGCCTGTGCGCCGGACGACACGTTCACGATGCGCGACGGCGTGCTCTCGAGCAGCCGCGGCATCAGCAGGTGCGTCAGGAGGAAGGTGGAGAGGTAGTTCACCTGGAAGCGGTACTCGTGCCCGTCCTCTGTGACCCACCGCTCGTCCGGCGCCGACCCGAACCCCGCGTTGTTGATCAGGATGTCCATCCGGTCGTAGTCGGCCAGCAGCGTCTCGGCGAAGGTCCGGACCTCCGCGAGCGACGCGAAGTCCGCGCGGTAGAAGCGGGCGCTCCCCGGCCCCGCCGCGTTGATGGCGTCCACCACCTCCGCTCCGCGCTCCTCGCTGCGCCCGTGGACGATGACGTGATCGCCCCGCGCGCCCAGCCGCAGGGCGAGTTCCCGGCCGAGGCCGGAAGTGGATCCGGTGACCAGGACCACCTTCTGTCCGGCGGCCGGCGCAGGGGTCGCCTGGGCCATGACTTCCGCGACGGAAGCGGACCAGGCGGACACGAGGACGGCAGCGGCCATCGCGATTTTTGTTGTCATGGTACGAGTTCCTCCTCGACGAGGCGGGCGATCCACAGCCCGGAGTGGAGGTCGGAGGTGTAGATCCGGCCCTTGAACAGCTGGGCGCCCCACGTCATCGACCAGTTCGGCACCGCGGCGTTCGGCGATGACGTCTTGATGGCTCCGATCTCGCGGCCCTGGCGATAAAGGTCGCCGCGCAGTTCCCCCGAAATATCCAGCACCCGCAGCCCCGCCTGATAGTAGCCGACGTAGAGCCGGTCGCGGTCGTCGCTCCACAGGTTGTGGGCTCCGGCCTCGGGCACGGTGTAGTGGGCGACCTTCACCGGGTCGTCCATGTTCGTCATGTCCAGGACCTCGACGAAGCCCCGCGCCTCGATGGGACCGAACGCGTTCGGATCCCAGTCGGACGGGTAGATCTCGGCCGCCACGAACAGGTACTTGCCGTGACGCCAGGCGACGTGCGTGTTCCCCTGCCCGGACACCCACCGCGAGACGAGCTTCGGGTCGCGGGCCGTGCCCCCGTGCGTGCCCGCCCCCGCGTCTAGGATATAAATGCCCTCGTTCCAGAACGATGCGTAGGCGTACCCGTCCTGGACGATGACGTCGTGCAGGCTGCGGACCGGTTCGTCGTGCACCCAGCGGTTGATCTCGCGCGGGTTCGCCGGATCGGAGATGTCGATGATGACGATCTCGCTCGTGCCGTTATGGCAGGCGTAGACGAGATCCTCGTCCCCCAGGATCCAGACGTTGTGCACGCCCCCCGTCACCGTGTCCGTGTACTCGGAGAGGATCTCCGGATGGGCGGGATTCGAGAGGTCGAGGAGGACGATCCCGTTCCTCCGGCTCGAGGCCCCCTCGCGGGTGACGATCCCGAGGCGGTTGTCGGGGTGGATCTTCACGTCGTTGATGCGGCGGGCGTCGAGCTGGATGGAGTCGGTGAGGACCGGCTGCGCGGGGTCCGTCACGTCCCACACCTTCATCCAGTCGTGGTAGAAGGTCCCGAGGTAGGCGTAGTCGCGTCCGTCCACCCCCTCGAACACCCACGTGTCGCCGGCCCGGTGCGTGGACGTGATCCCGCTGCCCACGAGTTCGAGCCGGGCCGTGTGGCGGCGGGGGCCGACGCGCACGGAGACCGTCCGGGCGATGGCCGGGCCCGCGATCGCGGTCACGTGATAGGTGCCCGGCTCCTCCGCCACGAAGAGTCCGCGTCCGTCGACGGGTTCGACGCTCGCCCCGCTCGGCGTGACGCTCCACAGCGGCGCGAGGGCGATCTCCTCCCCGCTTCCGTCGCGGCCGAGCAGCCGAAACGCCGCGACATCTCCCGTCGAGAGCGAGGTCACATCACCGGAAGCCACCAGTTCGTAATCCTCGGCCGGGTTCGGCCGCACCGTGACCTCGACCTCCGTCGCGGCGGCGCCGGCGGAGACGGTCAGGACGGTCCGCCCGGGCACGTGGCCGAGGACGCGCCCCGCGTTGTCCACCGTCGCGATGGCGGGATCGGCCGAGGCGAACTCGAACTCGACGTCCTCCACGGCGCCGCCCATCGCCGTCCAGGCGCCGACATCGAGGGCGGCCGTCGCGCCCGCGTAGACGGGGCCGGCGACGCGGGCCTCGATCCGGTCGGCTTCGAGGCGGGGGACGACGATCCGGACCCAGCTCGGCTGGCCGCGGAACATCGCCGCCACGCGGGACTCGCCCGGCCGCACCGCGGTCACCAGCCCCTCGGCCGTCACCGTCACCCCATCGTCGGCCGCGAACCAGCGCACTTCCGAGGCGGCGCCCTCTTCCGCGGTCCCCTGGATCTCCGCGCTGAGCTGGAAGGACACGCCGACCTCGAGTTCGAGTTCAGCGGGCGAAGCGACCGCGTACACCCGCTCCTGCGCCGAAAGAGGAGCCGCCAGGCCGACGGCGATCACGGTCGCCGCTGCCATGGCGGCCGCTCCGGCGACGGGAAGGGACAGGAACTGCGGGCGTGTCACTATCATTCGCCCCCCGACACTGTGAAGGAGTTCGTTCGATACCAGCCGCGGAGCGGGTCGATGTGCGGGTCTACGAGGATGCTCGCCTCGTAGACCTGACGGTATTCGCCAGCCGCTTGCGCGGTGTAGGGGCATAGCATGCCGGTCGTCCGTCCCGTGCCCTCGATGTCGGCCCATTCCGAGGACGAGTCCGCCCTGCCCTGCCACCTGGACGCGTGTACGGTGTACACTCTCCCGTCGGGGGCGCGCGTGTTGATGATCGGCGGCGCGCAGACCGCGAGGTTCCGGCCGCGCAGGATGATCACGCCGTTGGCAACGGAGATGAGCGGGAACGGAGTGAAGCCCGAATCGTCCACCGCGAGCGTGATGTTCAAGTCGGCCGTGAGATCTTCGGGATCCCTGGCGACCACGTTCACCTCGGTGGTTCCCACCCCTTCTCCCCTCACGATCACGACCGTGTGACCCGCCGTGTCCACCACCACCTCCGCGGAGGCCACTGATGTGTCTTCCATTGCGACGGAGAACTCGAGTTCATCGCCATCGGGGTCCGAGAAGATGGCCGCAGGCAGGAAGGGCTTGGGTCCGCCGCCGACCGAGAGGGAGATGATATCCGGAGCGCCGCCACCCACCTCGGGCGGCTGATTCTCGCCGCCCCCGCCGTCCGTAACCGTGAAGGCATTCTCGCTCCGGTAGTCTCCGATGAGTGGTTCCTGGTGCTCATCGGCCCGCAAGGTCAGGTTGAAGACAAGCCGATACTCGCCGGGGGTGGTCGTTTGGAACGTACAGAGGACACCCGTCGTCCGTTCGGTACCCTCGATATCCACCCACTCGCCGGCAGCGTCGCTTCGCGTCTGCCACTTCGAACTCGACACTGTGATGAGGGCGCCGAACCGAGTAGTCAGATTCACGACCGGGATGGTGCAGCCGCCGACGATGATGAGGCCGGTGAAGCTGAGCCGGTTCGGCTCCACGCTCGTCCGCCGCAACGGAGTGTAATCGGAATCCTCGACCGTCAGAGTCACGACCTGGCTCGCGGAGAGACCGGGTGCATCCGTGGCCGTGATCGTGAGTTCGGTCGTCCCGGCCGCCACGCCCATCATGACGATGCTGGAGTGCCCCTCTTCGTCGATCCGCAAGTCCGCGGAGGCGACGGCGGGATCGTCGACCTCGACCGCGAACACGAGGTCGGCGTCGTCACCGTCGGGATCGGTGAAGTACGCGGCCGGAAGAAAAAGCCCGGGCCCGCCGCCGGTACCCAGCGTCACGTCCGGAAACTCGATCCTCGCTTCGGGCGCCGCGCCGGCATCGACGGCCACCGAGGCCGTCGCACTGAGGGACTCGAACGACGCCTGCACACTGCCCGACCCGTTGCCGACGGCCGTCACCACGCCGTTCGCATCGACCGTGAACACCGTGGGAGCGCCGCTCGACCAGGAGATCGCACCCTGGAAGGGCGCGCCGAACTGGTCGTTGATGGTGGCCGTGAACTGGGCCGTCGCGCCGATCGACGCGAGATCGGCCGACTCCGGAGAGATGGAGATCGCCGCGGCCCGCGGCGGATCGGGTGGCGGCTCCGGTTCGACTGGGTCGTCACCGCCGCAACCCGGCAGGAGGGATGTGGCAACGATCGTCCCCGCGAGGGGGATCCTCAAACGCCTTGGGTCCATTCTCTACAGCCCGGAAAAAAGATGAAGCTGTGCACGGTGTTGCGCGTGTGCGAGGTGTTTCGAACTGCCTTCTACTTGAACAACCGCTGCCGTGAAGATCAAGGTTCGCCGGCCAGGGCGGTTGACCCTCGTCGAACCGTGTCGGAGCTTCGCCGGAACCGAAGACCACGTGTGGGCGATGTCGGAGAGAAGCGGGTAAGTCGCGAATGGAAACGCTGGAGACCGCCTACGCGGAAGGAAGGCCATCGCTCTCGGAGGGGGCGGCGGCGCGACTCGTCCGCGAACATTGGGACGTGGACGGGCTGGCGCGCGAGTGCCCCAGCGAGCGGGATCGCGTATTCGAGATGTCGGACTCGTCCGGGGTCCGCGGGTACCTGAAAGTCTCCAACGCGCTCGAGGATCGCGCGGTGCTCGCCGAGGAGGCCGCCGTGCTCGAGGCCCTCGCGGATTCGCAGTCTTGCTACGCGCTCCCGAACTGGCGTTCCCTCGCCGGCCCCCGCGCCGCAGTGAAACCGAGTGCGACCGTCGGCGAGCGATCGCTGCGGGCGCTCGCCGAACACCGCCTGGGCGGACGCAGGCACTTCCTCCGCTTCCTCGATCCGGTGCCGGGTGTCCCGTTGGATCGCTTCCGGCCGCACGTCCCGCAACTTCGGAGACAGATCGGTCGTCTCGCGGGGATCCTGGATCGCGGTACGTCGGCGGTAACGGGCGCGAATCGGCCGATGGTCTGGGATCTGCGGGGGGCCGCCGCGCTAGTGCGGACACACCTCGCGGCGATCCTGAAACCCGATCGCCGCGACATACTCGAGCGCGTCCTTGAAGGTCACGCGTCCCTCGTGGCGCCGCGGGCGCCCGACCTGCGGGAGAGCGTCATCTACAACGATACGAACCCGGCCAACGTCCACGTCGACCCCGGACGGATGCGGGACGGGACGCCGCATATCGTCGGCGTGGTGGATTTCGGTGACACGCTCCGTTCCTGGACCGTGGCGAACCTGGCCGTGGCCTGCGCCTATGCCGGATGCGGAACTCGCGATCCGGTGGCCGCCTTTTGCGACGTGGCACGGGGTTACGTAGCGGAACACGATGTGACGGAAGCCGAAGCGGACGTCGTGTACGAACTGGCCCGCCTCCGCCTCGCCCTCAGCGTGACCGTCTCGTCCGTACGGGGGGCGCAGGAGCCGGACAACGAGTACCTGCTCGTGAGCCAGGCGCCCGCGTGGGAGGTGCTCGAGCGGCTGGACGCGACACCCCCGAACCTGGGGCGCTATCGGCTGCGGGAGGCCTGCGGGCACGCGCCCTGTCCCTCGACCGCCCGGGTTGTCGCGGCGCTGGAGCAAGCGGCCCCGCGCGCCGCGCCGGTGCTCGACCCCGATCCGCGCACGGCGCCCACGGTCACGCTCGACCTGAGCGTCGAGTCGGGGGATGACGGCGGGACTTTCGACCCCACGGATCACTCCGCGTTCTCGCAGCGGCTGTTCGACGAGATGCGGGACGCGGGCGCGGCGGTCGGCATCGGCCGCTACGACGAGGTGCGCTGGTGGTACACCGGCGAAGCCTTCCGCGCGCCGGGAAACGAGATGGACGAGTGGCGCACCGTCCACCTCGGCGTCGACCTGTTCGCCGAGCCGGGGACGCCCGTCCTCGCCCCGCTCGAGGGTCGCGTCGTCTCCGCGCACGACAACGGCGACCGCCTGGACTACGGCCCCACGATCATCCTGGAGCACGAACTGGAGGGCCCGGCCGGCGACGGGGACGGCGGCGGACCGATCCGATTTCGGACGTTGTTCGGGCACCTGTCGCCCGAATCTCTCCCGGCACTCGCCGTCGGCGAGGTCGTGGAACCCGGCCGCACGATCGGCTGGATCGGCGCGCCCCCGGACAACGGCGACTGGGCCCCGCACCTTCACTTCCAGATCTTCGTCGATCCGCTCGGCTACGAGGGCACCTTCCCGGGCGTCGCCGCCCCGAGCGCCCGCGGCGCCTGGACCGCGGTGAGCCCCGACCCGAACCACCTGCTCCGGCTCCCGGCGGAAGCCACGGCGCCGCGCCCCCGCAGCCACGCGGACCTCGTCGAGGACCGGAACCGCCGGCTGGGACCCTCCCTGAGTCTCTCCTACCAGCGGCCGCTCCACATCGTCCGGGGGCGGGGCGCACGGCTCTACGACATCGACGGCCAGCCCTTCCTCGACTGCGTGAACAACGTCGCCCACGTCGGACACTCGCACCCGCGGGTGAACGAGGCGGCCCGCCGCCAGATGACCGCGCTCAACACGAACACCCGCTACCTGCACGAGACCATCCTCGAATACACGGAGCGGCTGGCGGCCCTCTTCCCGTCCCCGCTCGACGTGTGCTTCCTCGTCTGCTCCGGCACGGAGGCCAACGAACTCGCCCTGCGCATGGCGCGCACGCACACCGGCAAGGTGGGCGCGGTCGTCCTCGACGGGGCGTACCACGGGAACTCGAGTTCGGTCGTCAACCTGAGCCCCTACAAGTTCAACGGCCCCGGCGGGAAGGGACTCCGGCCGTGGGTCCGGATGGCGCCCATGCCGGACCTGTTCCGGGGTATCCACCGCGGGCCGGAACGGGAGGTGGCCCCCCTGTACGCGGCCCATGTCGGCGAGGCGGCGCGGGCGCTCGAGACGGAGCCCACGTGGTTCGGGGACCGCCCGCCCGGCGCGGCCGCCTTCTTCCACGAATCGATCCTCAGTTGCGGGGGACAGATCCCGCTCCCGGCCGGATACCTCGCGGCTTCCTACGCCGCGGCCCGCGAGAAGGGCGCGGTATGCGTGGCCGATGAGGTGCAGGTCGGCTTCGGCCGCGTGGGATCGCACTTCTGGGCCTTCGAGGAGCACGGCGTCGTCCCCGACATCGTCACCCTCGGCAAGCCGATCGGGAACGGCCATCCCCTCGCCGCGGTCGTCACGACGCGCGAGATCGCCGAGTCTTTCGCCAACGGGATGGAGTACTTCAACACGTACGGGGGAAACCCCGTCTCCTGCGCCATCGGCCTCGCCGTCCTCGACGTGATCGAAGAGGAGGGGTTACAGGAGAACGCGGCCAACGTCGGAGGGCGCCTTCTGGAGGGCCTCGAACACCTGCGCGACCGTCACCGGCCGGTGGGCGACGCGCGGGGCCGCGGCCTGTTCACCGGGATCGAGTTCGTGCGGGAGGGTGACGACCTCGAGCCCGCCGCCGACCTCGCCGATGCCGCCGTCCAGCGCATGCGAGACCGCGGCATCCTGCTCAGCACCGACGGCCCGGACCACAACGTGATCAAGATGAAGCCGCCCCTCGTCTTCTCCGAAACCGACGCGGACCTGCTGATCTCCAACCTCGACGCGATCCTCTACGAAACCGCCTTCCTCCGCTGACGCGCCGCGCGGCCCCTGCACCGGGGGGAGGCTGGCTCAGCTGGGCAGATTCGCGAGGAACTCCTCCAGCGGGAGCACCTCCACATCATCGAGCAGTTGGCGCCTTGGGCCCAGGAACACGACGATCCGGCGCTTGACGCGGTCGGAGCGGCTGGCAAGAGACGAGAGGCCGCTCAGCATGCGCCGGGTCACACGCCGGCTCGCCTTGACCTCGATCCCCCACACCTCGCGCCCGACTTCGAGCACGAAATCCACTTCGGCTCCGTGCCGGGTGCGGTAGTGGTAGAGCGCGGCTTCGGGCCAGAGCGTCCCCAACCTCCGGTACAGTTCGCAGGCGACGAGGTGCTCCAGCAGGATGCCGCGTTCGTCGGGAAGCGGTGCATCGAGCGGCCGCCGCAGCAACGCGTTGCGTACCCCGAGGTCGAAGAAGAAGAACTTTCCATGCCGGACGAGGCTGGCACGGTTCGACCCGCCCGACCCGCTCCACGCCGGAACCCGGAACATCACGAGCGTGTCCTCCAGAACATCGACGTATCGCCGGGTCGTTTCGTGAGCGAGACCCGCGTCCCGGCAGAGGGCCTGTACGTTCAGGATCCGACCCGAAGCGGCAGCCATCAGATCGAGAAGGCGAGCGAAACCTCCGATGTTCCGGACGAGAGCTTCCGCCTGGATTTCCTCTCTGAGGTAGGTGTCGGTGTAGCTCCGGAGGTCGGCCTCGCGGGTCGAACGATCCCGTTCCGAGTAGATGCCTGGCAACGTCCCGTGTGCCAGCGCGCGTTCGAGGTCGAAGTCCCGTCCGAGTTCGGCCGCGAGGAGCGGGTGCAGGTGGTGGACGTGGATCCGTCCCGGCAGGAGGTTCGCCTGCCCGCGCCGGAGTTTGCGCGCGCTCGATCCCGAGAGAAGAAACCGGAAGCGGCCGTGCCGGTCGTCGAGGCAGACCTGTACGGCGTCCAGCAGGGCGGGCACCCGCTGCACCTCGTCGAGGAAGACCGTCCTCACGCTCGGGGGCGCCGCGTCGAGTTCCCGCTGCAGCCGTTCGGGGTGCGTCGCGTAGTCTCGGAAGGTGCCGGGATCCGCGAGATTCAGTGATAGATCAGGGCCGAGCGAGGACAGGAGGGTGGATTTCCCCACCTGTCGCGGCCCCAGCACGAGGGCGCTACGACGCGAGGACCGCAGGTGAGAAGACAACATTCTCGCATACATGTGGGGAACATGCCCGTATTTTTACCCACATGCAAGCAATAAACGCCGGTACGCCGGTGTATCCCTTTGTACTCGATCATGGCTGGATTCCCGTCTGATCCAGGATGAGCTGAAACGGTCGACCATCGTCCGTGCGGTACGTGCAGAACCCTCGACGGTCGAGAGTCAACACCTCGTGCACGCCGAGCCGCTCCGCCAGAAGGACGAGCGTGGCGTCGGCGAAGTCCATCGGCGTGTCCGCGTAGCGATCCATCAGGAGCGCGGCGTTCGTGACCCCGCGAGGCTGGCATGCGTCGTGGACGCGCATGTCGCTGTACGCGACGAAGTCCGCGAGAGCCGAGGGGCCGAGGCGAGAGCGGGCGAGGAAGTGCATGGCCTCCGTGACGACAGCGCCCGTGGTGTGGAGCACGCCCCGGAAACGGTCGAGAGCCGCACCGACCTCCGGGTGTGCCGGATCGTCAGGATCCAGATAGGCGACGATGGGGCCCGTATCGACGAGCCATTCAGTCAGCGGCGCCAGTTACGGCTCCGAAGCGTCGTGCGCCACTCGTCGTCGTCGGCTTCGAGGCGGACGGTCCCTTTGAGGTGACGGATCCGATCGCCGACCGGCCGGTCCGCAACCGCCTCGCGGAGAGTCTCCCGGACGAAACCGGAGACCGTCGTACCCTCGGCGGCGGCACGGCGGTTGACCGCCTCCCGCAACTCCGCCTCCAGTCGCACCGCCAGGATCGTTTTACGCATGTATAACAACCTACCCGGACGTAGGTTGCGCGCGCAAGCGCCCGAGGGAAATCGAAGCTCGCCCGGGTCAGCGCCTGGCCCGGAGCGCGGCTACGAGCCGGCTTGGGTGGCGGCGGTGCGCTCGTCGTCGTGCGTGCCCCAGCGCTCGAACCACTTCCTGAGGATGAGTTGCGTGCGCAGGAAGTTGGACGGCAGGCGCGACGTGCCGTGCCACTCGCCCTGGAACTGGACCATCGCCGTCGGCTTGTTCTGCGCCTTCAGCGCCTGGTAGAACTGCTCCGTCTGCGACATCGGCGTCCGCAGGTCGAGGACGCCCGTCATCAGCATCGTCGGCGTCGTGACGTTGCCCACGTAGGTGATCGGCGAGCGGCGGATGTGCTCGCTCGGGTCCACCCACGGGAACTCCCGGAAGTCCGCGTACCAGCGCAGGTAGTTGCCGTCGACCTCGTTCGGGAAGTTGAACCAGTTCACGACCGGGCAGTTCGCCGACGCGGCCCGGAAGCGGTCCGTGTGCCCCACGACCCACGAGGTGAGGACGCCGCCGCCCGAGCATCCGTAGACGAACATGTTGCCGTCGTCCACGTAGCCTCGGGAGATGACCTCGTCCACGCTCGACATGAGGTCATCGAAGTCATGGTTCGGATAGTCGTACTGGATCGCGTTCCCGAACTCCGTCCCGTAGCCGGAGCTTCCGCGCGGGTTCGTGTAGAGGACGACGTAGCCGTTCGCGGCGTGCTCCTGCCAGGAGAAGTTGAACCCGCCGTTGTACATGCCGTGCGGGCCGCCATGAATGACGAGAATCAGCGGATACTGGTGCGACGGATCGAAGTCCGGGGGCTTGATGACCCAGCCGTGAATCGGGAGTCCGTCATGGGATGACTCGCTCCACACCTGTTCGACTTCGCCCAGCGTTACGCCCGCCAGCACGTCGGCGTTCACCTCCGTGAGCCTCGTGCGCCGGTCGGGCCGGTCCACCGGGAAGACATGGATGTCGCCGGGTTCGTGCGCGTCCCCCCACATCCCCACGGCCATGCCGCCGTCGCTCACGTCGTTGAGGCCGAACATCTGCGGGCCCTCGGTCATCGCCCGCACGTCGCCATCCACGGAGGCGTAGTGGATGTTGCGGTAGCCGTCCGCCGCGGCGTCGAAGTAGATGCCGGCGCCGTCCGGGGCCCAGTGCAGCGCCCCGGGACTGCGGTCCATCTCGGCCGTCAGAGCGCGCGGGTTCGACCCATCCGCGTTCATCACGTAGACGGCGGACTCGATGTAGTCGAACGTCGTCGTGTCGTGCCCGACGTAAGCGATCATGCGCCCGTCCGGCGAGGGCACCGGCCGGTTGTCCGGACCCTTGCGCGTCGTGACCTGGCTCAAGTCGCCGGACTCCGCGTCGAGCCGGTAGATCTCCGTCTCCTGCCACCGGTACACGGCGTCCTCGATGATGAGGCCGCTGAACAGGAGCGACCGGCCGTCGGGCTCCCACGCGGGGACGCCGAAGTCGTAGTCGCCCTCGGTGAGCTGGCGCGCGGTGCCCCCCTCGGCGGGGACGACGAAGATGTGCTGGTACTTGTCGCCCAGGAATCCGACGCGGTCCTGCCGGTAGACGAGGCGCTCGATGATGCGCGGCCCCGGCGTCCACGTCGCCCCCTCCGGCTGGGGGAGCGAGATGGACCAGTGGCGCGCCGTGGGCTCCTCCGCCCCCACGCGCATCGTGAACGAGAAGCGCGTCCCGTCGGGAGACCAGGCGAAGTTCGACGGACTGTCCGTGACCCGCGTCACCTGGGAGATGGCGCCCTCGGCGTCCATCCAGCGCACGAAGATCTGCGTGTTCCCCTCGTCGTCGGGCGCGAGGAAGGCGAGCCGGCTGCCATCGGGGGACCAGCGCGGCGAGGATCCGTCGACGAGGTGGCGGGGGCGGCTTCCGTCCGGATTCACGATCCAGATGGAGGACTCCCAGGCGTCGTTCATCTTGTCGACCCACAGGCGCTCGTAGACCACGGCGTCGCCGTCCGGCGAGATCCGCGGATCCTGGACCCGCTCCCAGTCGAGCCAGGACTCGAGTGCGAGGGGGCCGTTCGCTTCCTGTGCTGCGAGCGCCGGGCCGGGGGCGGCGAGGCCGCAGGCTGCCGAGAGCGCGGCGAGGGTGACGAGACGGCGGAACGGGGCGCGGAGGGGAGCGGGGGCGCGCGTGTCCATGGTACCTCCCGGGGTGAAGGGCGCGGGGCCTTTCGAAACATGGGATGCGCGTCGCCCCATGCATAGACCGCGCCCCGCCGCGCGCGCCCCCATGCCCCCCGAAGTTCCGCGTCTTATGTTGCATCGGTGAACGACCGCGGCTGCCGCGCGCGATTGCGGCGGCCCACAAGCCGGGAGGTTTCCGTGACGACTCGCACGCCCACCGACGCGACCCGCCTGCCCGATCGTCGCCGATTCCTCAAGCGTGCCGCCGCGGGAGCCGCCCTCGCGGCGACTCCGGCCTGGGCCCGGGCGCCGTCCAGACCCGGCCTCAGCCTCGACGAACTGTCGGCGCGACGGGACTTCCTGGGGACGGAGGACGAGGCCTTCTGGGAGATGGTGAAGTCCCAGTTCCCGCTCCGTCCCGGACTCATCCTCGTGAACGCCGCGAATCTCTGCCCCTCGCCGTATCCGGTGCAGGAGGCGGTGTTCGGGCACACGCGCGACATCGACCAGGATGCCTCGTTCCACAACCGGGCCAAGTTCAACGCACTCGCCGCGAAGTCCGTGGAGGCTCTCGCGCGGCTGCTCGGCGCTTCACCCGAGGAGATCGTGGTCACCCGCAACACCTCCGAGAGCAACAACACCGTCATCAACGGGCTCACGCTGGGCGCGGGAGACGAGGTCGTGCTGTGGGACCAGAACCATCCCACGAACAACGTGGCGTGGGACGTCCGGGCGGACCGCTGGGGCTACAAGGTGATCCGCGTGGCCACGCCGCCGGTGCCCGAGACGGAGGACGAACTGATCGACGCGTTCGTGAGCGCCTTCACCGATCGCACGCGCGTGCTCGCCGTGACCCAGATCTCGAACATCTCGGGCGTCGAACTGCCGGCGCGGCGCCTGTGCAGCATCGCGCGCGACCGCGGCATCTACGTGCACATGGACGGGGCGCAGAGCTTCGGCGCGGTGGAAGTCGACCTTCACGCCATGGACTGCGACTCGTACACCGGGAGCGCCCACAAGTGGTTCTGCGGACCCAAGGAAGCCGGGGTCCTCTACGTGCGGGCCGAACGGGTCGCGGAGCTGTGGCCGAGCGACGTCGGCGTGGGCTGGGAGGGCGCGATCGCGGGCGGCGGCGCCGACAAGTTCGGCACGTACGGCCAGCGGGACGACGCGGCCGTCGCGGGCGTGGGGACGACGGTGGAATTCCACGAGGCGATAGGGGCGGCGGCGATCGAGGAGCGCATGCGGGCCCTCGCGGCCGGGCTCAAGGCGGCGATCCGCGAGCGGATCCCCGGCGTGAAGTTCCACACGTCGGACGTGCCGGGCCTCGGCGGAGGCGTGGTCATCGCGGAACTGGGGGTCGACGACCACACGGAGATCTACAACCGGATCTACGAAGAACACGGCGTCGCGGGAGCGCTCCGCCGGGGCGTGTTCCCCGGCATCCGGCTCTGCCCGCACATGTACAATACGATGGCGGAGATGGAACAGATCGCCGATGCCCTCGCCGCTTCCGCCTGAATCGCGACCCGCGGTCGAGTCGCCGCGGGACGCGGATACGTTGCGCCGCTTTCTGGCTGCGCTGCGTCCGCTCTTGCGCGAGCACGCCGCCCGTTCGGCATGGATCGTCGGATCCCACGCCCGCGGGACGGCCGGTCCCGAGAGCGACATCGACGTGATCGTGGTCGCGCCGACCCCGCGTCCCTCCGTGGAGCGGTTCCGGGACTACCTGCCGGCAATTCTCGCGGCGGGCGTCGGAGTCGACCTCGTCGTGTACACGCCCACCGAGTTCGAGCAGCTCCGGCGTGAAGAGCGCCCGTTTCTCCGGCACGCCATGCAATCGGCCATGGCCATCGAGGTCTGACCGCCGTGTGGGATGGATCCGAGGAGGCGCGCCGGTGGTTCGCCCAGGCCGAGAACGACCTCGAGTTCGCACGCCTCGCCCTGCGCGAGAAGTTCTTCCATCAGGCGTGTTTCATCGCCCAGCAGAGCGCGGAGAAATCCGTGAAGGCGATCGGCTACGGACTCGGTGACCGGACGATCATCGGCCACTCGGTGGTCGCGCTCGCGGAGCGATATGCGGCAAAGGTCGAGGGCCTGGGCCGCCTGATGGAGGACGCCGGAGTCCTGGACCAGTTCTACATCCCGACCCGCTACCCGAACGGCCTTCCCGGCGGGGTCCCCTTCGCCGCCTTCCACGAACCGCAGGCGCGAGCCGCGATCGAGGCCGCCGAGCGCTTCCTCGCCCTCGCCCGCGAACACGTCGACAGCGACTGACCGCAGTTCGCTACAATTCGCCGCGGTTCTTCGCCCAGAGGGCGTAGTGGCAGGCGCGGGCGGTGAGGGCCATGTAGGTGAGAGAGGGGTTCTGGCAGGCGGATGAGGGCATCGCCGCGCCATCGATCACGAACAGGTTCGGCGCGTCCCACGCCTGGTTGTAGCCGTTGAGGACGGAGGTCGCCGGATCCCGCCCCATCCGCGCCGTCCCCATCTCGTGGATCGTGAGGCCCGGCGCCGTGAGGTCCGTGAGCAACTCGACGTCGGCGCCGCCGCCGGCTTCCAGCATCTCCGCGGCGCGGTCCGCGCTGTCCCGCATCATCAGGCGCTCGTTGTCGCTCCACTCGCAGTGGATGCGGAGGGCGGGGATCCCCCATGCGTCGACGCGCTCCGGGTCGAGTTCGATGTAGTTCTCCTCGCGCGGGAGACACTCCCCGAAGGCGCCGAGTTCGAACTCCCACACCCCGGGTTCCGTGAGCCGGCGCTTGTATTCCGCCCCGAAGCCCGGCATGTCGAGGCCGCGGCTCCAGCCCTGCCGCGTGGACCAGCCCTGGTAGCCGTAACCCCGGATGAAGTCGGGCGAGGGTTCCGTCACGTTGCGGAAGCGCGGGATGTAGATCCCGTTCGGACGCTCGCCGGTATAGCCGTGGTTCTCCCAGCCCGGGAACTTCGCCTTCGCCCCCGTGCTCATGGTGTGATCCATGAGATAGCGGCCGAGGACCCCGCTCGAGTTCGCGAGTCCATCCGGGAAGTCGGCGGACGTCGAGTGGAGGAGAATCCGCGTCGACTCGAGCGCGGAGGCGCCCAGCATGACCATCTCCCCGAAGAACTCCAGATCCTCCCCCGTCCGGCGGTCGATGACGCGCACGCCCGCGACGCGGCCGCGGGCGGGGTCCCAGATCACGCTGTGCACGACGCTGTCCGGGCGCAGCGTCATCCGGCCCGTGGCCTCGGCGGCGGGGAGGGTGGCGTTGAGCGAACTGAAGTAGCTCTTCGTGATGCAGCCGCGGTGGCAGGGACCGCAGTAGTGGCAGGCGCTCCGTCCCTTGTGGTCGCGGGTGAGGACGGCCGTGCGCCCGATCGTCATCATCCGGGTGTCGCCGAAGTCGCGCGCGATCGCCTCCTTCACAGCGTTCTCGACGCAGGTCATCTGCATGGGAGGCAGGAGGACGCCGTCGGGCAGTTGGGGAAGTCCCTCCGGCTGGCCGCTGATGCCCACGAACTCCTCGACGTGCGCGTACCACGGGGCGAGGTCCGAGTAGCGGATCGGCCAGTCGACCCCGATGCCGTCGCGCGCGTTGGCCTCGAAGTCGAGGTCGCTGAGGCGGTACGACTGCCGCGCCCACATGATCGAGCGCCCGCCGACCTGGCGCCCCCGGATCCACAGGAACGGCTTCTCGTCGGGCGTCGTGTAGGGGTTCTCGATGTCGTTGACGAAGAACTTCCGGCCCATCTCGTCGCAGGCGTAGCACTCGCGCTGCACGGGCTGCTCGGTGGCGAGCGCCTTGCGGTCGTTCCAGCCGCGGTACGGCATCCGGTACGGGGGCACGTGCTCGACGTAGTCCCGTTCGGGGACGATCATGGGGCCCGCCTCGAGCACCAGCGTGCGGAGGCCCAGTTCGGTGAGTTCCTTCGCGGCCCAGCCGCCCGTGATCCCCGAGCCGACGACGATCGCGTCCCAGATCTCCTGCCGGCGGTTCACGGCTGTCCCCCGGGGCGGCCCTCGCCGGTCCCGTACTGGTCGAGGAGAACGCACCCCTCGAAGGCGCCCGGGATGATCCGGTAGCCCAGCGAGCGCAGGCCGGGCTCCGACGTGAAGTAGCCGGCGAGCGTGAAGCGCTTCATGTCGTAGAAGAAGGTCTGCTTCTCGTCGATCGCGGGATCCCGGCGACGGCTGTCGAGGTCCTCGTCCATCCGCCCGACGAGGTCCGCCTGCTGGGCGGACGTGCAGTCGGCGAAGGCGGCGCCGTGGGCCGACAGGGCGAGGGGATCCACCTCGTCCAGGCCGGCGAGGAAACGGTCGCGGTCCGACGCGTCCAGCCACCCGGTCAGGAGGGCATCGACGAATGCGGTAACGCCCGCCTCGCTCGCGCCGGGCGTGTCCGTCCGGGGGATGATGGTCTCGGCGAGCGCCGTCACCGTCCGCGCCTGCGCGGGCGTGAGCGTCGCGGGCGGCGCGCCGCCGACCGGGCCGGCCACCGACCGGATGCGCTGCCCCAGCGCCAGGGCCTCCGCCACCGCGCTCCCCGGAGCCAGCAGCGGCGCGCCCGCGGCCACACCGATGATCTCGATAGCCCTGCGCCGTTTCACAGTCGGTCCTCCCGGCCGGCATCGACGCGCGCGGGCGGCGGGGGCGCCGCCGCGCTCCGCCAACATAGCACGGTTCGACGCCGACCGTGGCGCGCGACATATTGCGACGCATGGACAGACGGAGATTCGTACGGAACTCGCTCGGAGCCGGGCTCCTCCTCACGCACGCCGGGCGCTCGGCGGCCGCGGACGCCCGATCGCTCCCCGAGGCCCGATCGCTGCCGGACGCGTGGGGGCTCCAACTCTACACGGTGCGGTCGCTGATGGCGCGCGATGTCGAGCGCACCCTCGCCGCCGTCGCCCGCATCGGTTACGGCGAGGTGGAGTTCGCCGGCTACTTCGGCCGCTCGCCGGCCCAGATCCGAACCGCGCTGGAGGCGGAAGGCCTCACGGCCCCCGCGGTCCACCTGTCGCTCGAGGAACTCCGGTCGAACTTCGACGAGGCCGCCGACGCGGCGGCGGAGATCGGACACAGGTATCTCGTCCTCCCCTACCTGGCGGGTCCCGAGCGGCCCGGAGGCGACGGCGCCGCCGGATCGGCCCTCGTGGACGGATACCGGCGGCTCGCGGACGAATTCAACCAGCTCGGGGCACGGTGCCGCGAGGCCGGGCTCGTCTTCGCCTATCACAACCACGACTTCGAACTGGAAGAGGTGAACGGCCTCCGTCTCCTCGACGTGATGATCGAGAACACCGACCCCGAACTCGTCCGCTACGAGGTCGACTTCTACTGGCTCGTACACGGCGGCGGCGACCCCTTCGACTACATCAGCCGCTTCCCCGGCCGCTTCGACCTCTGTCACGTGAAGGACCGGACGGCGGACGGCGAGATGGTGGATGTGGGCGCGGGCGAGATCGACTTCGAGGCGATCTTCGAGCGCTCCGATGAGGCGGGACTCATCCACTACTTCGTCGAGCACGATGCGCCCGGCGATCCGATCGGGTCGGTGCGCGCGAGCTACGAGCACCTCGCCTCGTTCGATGGCTGACGGGTCCGGGCCCGGCAACGAAAGGCGGGTCACCCGCCGCGACGCCCTGCGCGCGACGGGCGCCGCCTCCCTCGGCCTCCTCGTCGGCGGCGGCGCGAACCCCGCATCCGCGCTCGCCGCCGGGGCGGGAGGGCCGGGTCGGGACGCGCCCTCCGCCCGCCGGTCCGCCAACGCCATCACGCAGTCCGTGGCGCGCTGGTGCTTCGAGGATATCCCGCTCGTCCCCTTCTGCGAGGGCGTGGCCGACATGGGTCTCACCGCGATGGACCTGCTCACGGTCGAGGAATGGCCCGTCGCGCACGACCACGGCCTCACCGTCTCGTGCGGCGACGTGGCCGCCGGGACGATCGAGGACGGCCTCAACGTGACTGAAAACCATGCGGGCATCATCGAGGCCTTCGAACGCCGCATCCCGCACGCGGCCCGCGTCGATGTCCCCAACGTGATCTGCTTCTTCGGCAACCGCCGAGGGATGGAAAACGGCGTCGGCATCGAAAACTCCATCCGCTGCCTCGAGGCGTGCGCCCCGATCGCCGAGTCCGAGGGCGTCACGATCCTCGTCGAGGTCCTCAACTCGAAACCCGGCGGACACGTCGACTACATCGGCGACCGCATGGAGTACGCGCTCGAGATCATCCGGGCCGTCGACTCGCCCCGCGTGAAGATCCTCTACGACATCTACCACATGCAGATCATGGAAGGGGACATCATCCGCACGCTGACGGACGCGAGCCCCTGGATCGGCCACTACCACACCGGCGGCGTCCCGGGGCGGGCCGAGATCGATGACACGCAGGAACTGAACTATCCCCCGATCGTCCGGGCGATCGCGGACACGGGTTTCGAGGGCTTCATGGCCCACGAGTTCATCCCTCGGAGCGGCGACCCCCTGCGCTCGCTGCGCGAAGCCGTGGAGCTGTGCGCCGTCTGAACCGCACCGTCAGGGACCGCGACTCCCGTCGCCCCGAGCCAGTTCCGACTGCCTCTTCCCCAACCACAGCGCGATCATCAGCCACAGTCCCGCCAGCGGGACCATGGTGAACGCCAGCGCGGAGCTTCCCATCCCGAGGGCGCGCAGGCCGGCGAAGGACCACACGCCGATCTGGTCGCCCGCCCGGTAGACGAAGAGGTCGTTGAAGTTCTTCGCCTTGTACTTGTCCCGGCGCGGAAGGACGGTGTAGAGGACCTCCCGCGTCGGCACCGCCAGCGCGAAGTTCCCGGCCCTGCGGAGCACCTGGAAGACCACGAACATGGCGAAGACGGGCGCCATGCCCAGTACGAGAAAGCCGAGGATGCTGATGACCGGCAATATCCCGAGCGCCAGGCGCACGCCGAGCCACTTCAGGATGCGGCCCGTCAGAAAGAGCTGGGTGCACAGCGTGAGAATGAGCACCGCGCGGTCGATGTTCGCAAAAACCGAGATCCGTTCCGCACCCGCCGCGAAGGTGCGGGAGATGATGTCCGCCTGGATGTTGTAGAGGAAGGTGGAACCGATCGTGAACAGCAGCATGAAGGCGCCGATCCCGAGCAGGTAGGGCGACGCCAGGACCCGCCGGATCCCTTCCAGCGCCGAACCCCCGATCACCGCCTCCGACGGTTCGGCGCGCGAAGCGTCCCGACCGCCGTCCGCCACGCCGTCCGCAACGACGCCGGAGCCCTCGTCCCCGGCGTCCGGGCCCCCGCCCGCCGCCGGGAGCGTCGCGCAGCGCGAATCGAGCGCCCTGAGGCAGACCACCGCGCCCTCGAGCAGCAGCACGGAGAACAGGAGGAGCGTGGCGGGCGACAGGAATCCCACCAGGACGGCCGTGATCGAGGAGCCGACGATCCCCCCCACGGTCCCGCCGACGCCGATGAGGCCGAAGAGCCGACGGCTCTGGCGCTCGCGGAAGATGTCGGTCATGAACGACCAGAAGACGGAGACCACGAACAGGTTGAAGACGCTGATCCAGACGAAGAAGGTGCGGCCGACCCACACCGAGGCGGCGCCGTCGGACACGGCGCTCAGCAGCACGAAGTAGACCAGCAGGTTCAGCATGAAGAAGCGGTACGTGACGGTCACGAACCGCCGGCGGGTCCACCGCGACACGACCGCGGCGAAGATCGGGTGCACGAGAAGCATGGCGGTCAGCGTTCCCGTGAAGAGCCAGGGGATGTTCTCGACCCCGCCCGCCACGGCCATCTCCTCGCGGATGGGCCGGATCACGTAGTACGCGGAGAGGATGAAGAAGAAGTAGAGGGCCGACAGAAGCACGAGCCGGCCCTCTTCCGGACGGGTGCCCGTCAGCCACGCGACGAGTGTGCGCGGCTCGCTTTCCGGGGGTGGGGTCATGCGAAGGAAGCTCCGGGGTGGCGCTTCATTGTGGCTCTGCTTGCCGGTCGATGGAAAAAGGGATTCTCTTCAGAGAACCTCGGAACCTAACGGCGGGAGCGAACGTGGCCAGCTTGCAGGAAGTGAACGGCAATCTCGCGAGGCGCGTCCTCAACATGAGGCGGGGCGAATTCGGTCTCGCGATGATGTCCGCGCTCTTCTTCTTCCTCGTCCTCTGCGGCTACTTCTTCCTCCGTCCCGTGCGCGAGGCGATGGGCGTCGCCCGCGGGATGGACGAACTGCGCTGGCTCTTCGCCGTGACGTCGCTCGGCTCCCTGTTCGCGGTCCTCGTCTTCGGGGGCGTCGTCGCGCGGACGAACCGGCGGCGCTTCATCCCGATCGCGTACCTGTTCGTCATCGCCTGCCTGATCGGTTTCGCGACGCTGCTGATCCAGGACGTGCGGGCGGGCGGCGGACTCATCGGCACGGATGCGGAGACCGGTCTCGCGCGCGGTGTCGGGTACACGTTCTACGTGTGGCTGAGCGTCATCAACCTCTTCTCGACGAGCGTGTTCTGGGCCTTCATGGTCGATGTGTTCGACGTCGACCAGGGGAAGAGAATGTTCCCCTTCATCGGGATCGGCGGCACGCTGGGGGCGCTCGCCGGTGGGCGCGGCGCGAGCCTCGTCAGCGGCCTCACCGAGAGTCCGTACCTGCCCGCCGGTCTCATGCTCATCGGCGCCGGCTGCTTCGCGCTGGCGATCGCCGTCATGCTGATCCTCGACCGGAGGGCCGGGGCCTCGAACCTCTCACGGCTCGGATCGGGCCCGGCGGGCGGACCGGCGGCGGCGGACGGCGAGGCGGCGGGAACCGAAGGCGGGCGGCGCGGCGATGGGGGCACGCGGATCGGAGGCGGGGCGCTCGAAGGGCTGCGGGCCGTGTTCACCTCGCCCTACCTGCTCGGCGTCGGCCTCTGGGTCGTGTTCATGGCGATCTCGAACACCCTGATCTACTTCACGCAGGCGAACGTCATCCTCGAGGCCACGGACACGTTCAGCCAACGCGTGGGAAGCTTCGCCGACTTCGACTCGCTGGCGCAGTTCGGCACCCTGCTGACGCAGATCTTCATCACGACGCACCTGATCCGGAAGCTCGGGGTCGGGTGGACGCTGGCCATCCTGCCCCTCGTGACCGTCCTCGGGTTCGTCGTGCTGGCGGTGTGGCCGGTCTACGGCGTGATGATGATCTTCCAGGCCGTCCACCGCGCGACGCGCTACGCCGTGTCCCGGCCCTCCCGCGAGACGCTGTTCTCGGTCGTGCCGCCGGCCGAGAAGTACAAGGGGAAGCCGATCGTCGACGTCTTCCTGTACCGGGGCGGCGACCTGGCGGGCGCCGGCATCGACAGTCTGTTCGCGGTGCTCGGGCTGACGCTCGCGTGGGTGGCCATGTCGACGGCGCCGCTGGCCGGCATGTGGATCGCGCTCTCCATCGGGCTCGGACAGGCGCAGGCCCGACGCATCTCTTCCTGAGCCGCCCGTGCTGCCCGACGATCTCTTCGGCCCCGGCTCTCCGCTGCGCGTCATCGGCCACCGGGGGGCGGCGGCGTTCGCGCCCGAGAACACGCTCCCGTCCTTCGAGCACGCGGTGCGCGTGGGGGCCGACGCGGTGGAACTCGACCTCCACCGGAGCGCTGACGGCCGACTCATGGTCATCCACGATCCTGGCCTCGACCGCCTCACCGAGGGGACGGGCCCCGTGGAGGAGCGGACGCTCGACGAGTTGCGCGCCTTCGACGCCGGATACCGCTTCACGACGGACCGCGGGAAGACGTTCCCCTTTCGGGGGACGGGCGTCGGCATTCCCACCCTCGAAGAAGTGCTGGAGTTGCTCGGGGATCTGCCCGTGATCGCGGAGATCAAGTCGGCGGCCGCGGGGCACGAACTCGGCGCGTGGCTGCAGCGGAGCCGGAATCGCGCGGACCGCGAGCGGATCCTCGTCGGCGGCTTCGAGCGCGGGGAAGTGGAGCCCGCGAGCCGGCACGCGCGCTGGCACTGCGCCTACCAGGACGAACTCCGCACGTACGTCCTTCTCGGCAAGGTCGGCCTCGGCCGCCGGTTCGCCCCCGCCGGTTGCGCGGCCGCCATGCTGCCGGAGCGGCAGGGCGCGCTGCGCATCGTCACGCCGCGCTTCGTTCGCCGCGCTCACGCCGACGGCATGGGAGTGTTCGTCTGGACCGTGAACGACCCCGACGACATGCGGCGCCTCCTCGACTGGGGCGTGGACGGGCTCGTGAGCGACGCCCCGGGCCGGGCCCGCCGGATCCTGGACGAGCGGGAGATGGGGGGAGATGCCGGAGCTTGAAGCGCGGCCGCGCACGATCCTCCACGTGGACATGGATGCATTTTATGCAGCCGTCGAGATCCGGGAGGACCCGTCGCTGCGCGGGAAGCCGGTCATCATCGGATCCGCCCCGCGCAAGGGCCGGGGCCGCGGCGTCGTCTCGACGGCGAACTACGAGGCCCGGCGCTACGGGATCCACTCCGCGATGCCGATCTCGCAGGCGTGGCGGCGCTGCCCCGACGGCGTCTACGTGCGCCCGCGCATCGGCTTCTACGCGGAGATCTCCGGGCGGATCTTCGACATCTTCCGCTCCTTCACGGACCAGGTGGAGACGCTCTCGCTGGATGAGGCCTTCCTCGACGTGACCGCGAGCCGGCGCCTGTTCGGCACGGGACCGGAGATCGCGACCCGGATCCGGCAGCGGATCGCCGAGGAGGAACGGCTCACGGCCTCCGTCGGCGTCGCCTCCAACAAATACTTGGCGAAGGTGGCGAGCGACCTCCGGAAGCCGGACGCGCTCGTCGTCGTGCCGCCGGGAACCGAACGGGAGTTCCTGGCGCCGCTCTCGGTATCGCGACTCTGGGGGGCGGGGCCGAAGGTGCAGGCCCGCCTGGCCCGGCTCGGTCTCCGGACGATCGGGGATGTGGCGCGCAACGAACCCGGGTTCCTCGAGGCTTCCCTGGGCGGGAAGCTGGGGAGGCGTCTGCATGAACTCGCGAACGGCCTCGACGTGCGGAGGGTCGACCCGCGGCCGGGGCGAAAGTCGCTCGGCAAGGAAGTGACCTTCCCGGAGGATGTCGAAGACCGCGCCCAGGTCGAGCGGACGCTGCTCGCCCTCTGCGAGGGGGTCGCGCGGGCGCTGCGCAGGAAGGGGATCGCGGGGCGCACCGTGCAGCTGAAGCTGCGCTGGGACGGCTTCGAGACGCACACGCGCCAGCGGACGCTCGGGCGGCCGGCGGACATGACCGAAACCATCTGGTCCGTCGCCCGGGAGCTGTTCCGGGAGGCCGACGATCCCCGCCGCCGCGTCCGGCTCATCGGCGTCAGCCTCTCCGGCTTCGACCATCCGGAGGGCCAGCAACTCGGGCTCCTGGACGACCTCGACGGCGCGGATCCCGCCGCGGGCGACGGCGCCGCCCGGCGCGAGCTGGCGAAGACGATGGACGCCGTGGCGGACCGGTTCGGCCGGGACGCGCTGAAGCGGGCCGCCCTTCTCGACTCGAACGAGCGAGGCACATAGCGATGCAGGTATTCCCGATTCCGCCGGCCTCCGGGCGCGGCATCCTCTGGTTCTTCATCATCATGATGGTCGTGCTCGGCGCCGTGACGCTGATGATGGGCTGGGCGGCCTGGTCCACCCGGAACAGCCGGGCCGAAATCTCGCCCGCGGGGCTGAAGCTCGTGGGAGACCTCTGGGGGCGAACGATCCCCCTCGACCGGCTCGAACTCGACGGGGCGCGCGTCGTCGACCTCCGCGGCGAACCGGACCTCGTGCCGCGCCGGCGCACCATGGGGACGGCGCTCGGCAACTACTCCGCGGGATGGTTCCGGCTCCGCAGCGGCGAGAAGGCGCTCCTCTACCTCACGGACCGGCGACGGGTGGTGTACATTCCCACGCACGACGGGTACTCGCTCCTCCTGAGCCAGAGCGAACCCCGACGCTTTCTGGACGCCCTGCACGACGCGGCCGGCGGCACGGCCGGCGACGCGACCGACAGCACGGCCGGCAACGCCGACGAAGCCTCCGAAGGAGAGTAACGACGGATGCTCCCCACACGGGATGAAGCGCTCGCGATCGTCCACGAATACACCGAGAGCCCCGGGCTCCGGCGCCACATGCTGGCGGTGGAGGCCGCCATGCGCGCCTACGCGAGAAAGTACGGCGAGGACGAGGATCGCTGGGGCGTGGCGGGACTGCTGCACGACTTCGACTACGAGCGCTGGCCCAACCACGACCACGCGCCCGATTCGGAGCACCCCTCGACCGGGGTCGCCATCCTCCGCGAGAAGGGGGTGGACGAGGACATCCTCGAGACGATCATGGCCCACGCGGACTACACGGATGTCGAGGCGACGACGCTGATGTCGAAGACGCTCCGGGCCGTGGACGAACTCACCGGCTTCATCACCGCCTGTGCCCTCGTGCGGCCGACGCGGCTCGCCGGCATGAAGACCAGGTCCGTGAGAAAGAAGATGAAGGACAAGGCGTTCGCCGCCGCCGTGAGCCGCGACGAAATGACCGAGAATTGCGCGGAACTCGGCGAGGACATGGGCGAGCACATCGCCTTCGTCATCGCCGCCATGCAGCTTGCGGCGGAAGATCTCGGCCTGAACGGCCCCGCCGCGGGCTGAACCGGCGTGAAGACCGCCGCCCGATTCGGAGGGACTCGAGCATGACCACGACGACGATCGTCATGATGATCCTCATCCTCGGATTCGTCTGGGGAGGACTCGCCGTCCTGGCGTCGGTCGCCTGGCGCAAGGAAGGCGCCAAGCGAGGCGGAGGGAGCTAGGCGAATGGGCCGCCCGCAATGAGGGAGAGGCGCCACGGGGGACGGATCCTCCTGGTGACGCTGGCCGCGCTGGCGGTCGGGTCGTGCTTCCTCCCCATCCCGCGCGCGATGCGCCCGCCCGAGGCGGTCGTCTCCGACTCGGCGGCCGCGGAGGCCGCGCGACAGGATTCGACCGCGAGGGCCGAGCAGGCCGCAGCCGCCCGACGCGACTCCATCCTCGCCGCGGAGCGGGAGGCCGCGCGGCAGGATTCGATCGCGAGGGCAGAGCGGGAGGCCGCACGACAGGACTCGATCGCGAGGGCCGCCGCGCGCCGGGACTCCATCCTCGCCGCGGAGCGGGAAGCCGCGCGACAGGACTCGCTGGAGGCGGCCCGGCGCGACTCGCTGGTCGCGGCCGCGCGACGCGACTCGATCGCCAGCATCGAGGCGGCCCGGGCCGCGGCCGCGGCGGAGCTGGCGCAGCTCCGCGAATCGGGCCCCGTGTTCGTCGCCCACGATGAGGCGCCCCGCCTCGTGTGGGACACCGAGGCCGAGGCCGCACTCGCCACGACGCTGCTACCCGTGATCCGGGGCGAGGGGCTCGACCCGAACATCGCGGCCTCCATCTGGCTTCTCGTTCGGACCGATGGAAGGGTCGAGGCGACCGCGATCCAAACCTCGTCCGGCGACGCGGCCTTCGACGCGGCGGCCGTGCGGGCGGCCCGCGGACTGCTCTTTGCCCCCGCCCTCCGCGGCGGGCGCGTGGCGCCCGTCTGGGTCCTGCGCCAAATCTCGCTCCTCATGCGGTAGCCGCGATCTCTCCCCCCACCGCCGGGGGCTGCGATCCGCCGTCCGACCGAATAGCTTGCGCGCCCGATGCCACGCCGCGACGACATCTCCTCGATTCTTCTCATAGGCTCCGGCCCGATCGTGATCGGCCAGGCCTGCGAGTTCGACTACTCCGGGACGCAGGCCTGCCGGGCGCTCCGCGAGGAGGGATATCGAGTCATCCTCGTGAACTCGAATCCCGCCACCATCATGACGGACCCGGACATTGCCGACGCGACCTACATCGAGCCGCTGACGGCCGACTGGGTCGCGCGGGTCATCGAGGTCGAGAAACCCGACGCGCTCATCCCGACGATGGGCGGCCAGACGGCGCTCAACGTCGCGCTCGAACTCGCGGAACGCGGGGTCCTCGACGAGCACGGCGTGGAGCTGATCGGCGCCGACGTCCGGGCGATTCAACTCGCCGAGGACCGCGAGCAGTTCGCCGAAGCCATGGAGCGGATCGGCCTCGCGCTGCCCCCCGGCGGCTTCGCCCGCTCGCTCGACGAGGCCCTCGCGCTCGTCGAGAACACGGGATTCCCCGCCATCATCCGGCCGTCCTTCACCCTCGGCGGCACCGGCGGCAGCACCGCCTACAACCGCGAGGAGTTCGAGGACCTCGTCCGCTCCGGCATCCGCTCCTCGCCGATCGGAGAGGTGCTCATAGACAAGAGCATCATCGGCTGGAAGGAGTTCGAACTCGAGGTGATGCGGGACCGGGCGGACAACGTCGTCATCGTCTGCTCGATCGAGAATTTCGACGCGATGGGCGTCCACACGGGCGATTCGATCACCGTCGCGCCGGCGCTCACGCTCTCGGACCGCGAGTACCAGGCGATGCGCGACGCGGCGATCGCCTGCATCCGCGAGATCGGCGTGGACGCCGGCGGCTGCAACATCCAGTTCGCCGTGCATCCGACGACGGGCGAGATGCTCGTCATCGAGATGAACCCGAGGGTGTCCCGGAGTTCGGCGCTCGCGTCCAAGGCGACCGGCTTCCCGATCGCCCGCATCGGCGCCAAGCTCGCCGTCGGGTACCGCCTCGACGAGATCCCGAACGCGATCACGCAGGTGACGCCCTCCTGCTTCGAGCCGGTGCTCGACTACATGGTCGTGAAGATCCCGCGCTTCGCGTTCGAGAAGTTCCCGAAGGCCGACGCGACGCTCGGCGTGCAGATGAAGGCCGTGGGCGAGGTGATGGCGATCGGCCGCACCTTCCAGCAGGCGTGGCTGAAGGGCTTCCGCGCGCTCGAGAACGGCCGGTCGGGGTGGCTGCCGGACCCGGACCCGGACGCGGACCGCCTCGAGGACGATGCCGTCGACACGGTGCGGGCCGCGATCCGCACCGCGACGCCGGAACGCCCCTTCCAGCTTTATCGCGCCTTCCAGGCGGGTCTCTCCGTGGACGAGATCAACCGGATCACCGGAATCGACCCCTGGTTCCTCTCCCAGCTCGAGGAACTCGTGCGCGAGGGCCAGGCCTTCGCGGCGGCCGCGGAGGTCACGCCCGGCGACGTCGAACGGTTGAAGCGCATCGGCTTCGGCGACGCGGAGCTGGGACAGTTGCGCGGGATTCCGGAGGCCGAGGTGCGCGAGGTGCGCCAGGCCGCCGGTCTCCGGCCCGTCTACAAGACGGTCGACACCTGCGCGGGCGAATTTCCCGCCGCCACCCCGTACCTCTACTCGACCTGGGAGGACGAGAACGAATCCGAGCGCTCGGACCGGCGAAAGATCATCATCCTCGGCAGCGGCCCGAACCGCATCGGACAGGGCATCGAATTCGACTACTGCTGCGTTTCGGCCTCGCTCGCGCTGCGCGACGAGGGGTTCGAGACGATCATGATCAACTCGAATCCCGAGACCGTCTCCACCGACTTCGACATCTCGAACAAGCTCTACTTCGAGCCGCTCACGGTGGAGGACGTGCTCGCGATCGTGGAGCAGGAGGAGCCGGAGGGCGTCATCGTCCAGTTCGGGGGACAGACGCCGCTGACGATCGCGCGCAAACTCGAGCAACTCGGCGTCCCCATCCTCGGGACGAGCGTGGAGTCGATCGACCGCACCGAGGACCGCCGCCGCTTCGACGAACTCTGCCGTGAGCTCGGGGTTCCGATGCCGCCGGGCGGAACCGCGACGAGCATCGAGGAGGCGCTGGCGATCGCGGAGGAGATCGGGTATCCCGTCCTCGTCCGGCCCAGCTACGTGCTCGGCGGCCGCGCCATGGAGATCGTCTACGACCCGGTCTCGCTGCGGGAGTACTTCGCGCGCGCGGTACAGGCCTCGCCGGAACACCCCGTGCTCCTGGACCGGTTCCTCGAGGACGCGTGGGAAGCGGATGTCGACGCGGTGTGCGACGGGGAGACAGTCCTGATCGGCGGGATCATGGAGCACATCGAGGAGGCGGGCATCCACTCGGGCGACTCGGCCTGCGTCCTGCCGCCCTACCTCCTGCGAGACGTCGACATGGAGGCGATGCGCCGCTTCACGCGGGACTTCGCGCGGGCGCTGGACGTCCGGGGGCTCATCAACGTGCAGTTCGCCGTGCACGACAAGACGGTCTACGTGCTCGAGGTGAATCCGCGGGCGAGCCGCACGGTGCCGTTCGTCAGCAAGGCGACGGGGGTCCCGCTCGCGCGGGTCGCGGCGCGCGTGCTCGCCGGCGTGAAGCTCGCCGACCTCGGACTCGGGGACGAACTCGTCCCGCACCAGGTCTCCGTGAAGGAAGCCGTGCTCCCCTTCGACAAGATCCCGGATGCGGACACCGTGCTCGGGCCGGAGATGCGTTCGACCGGCGAGGTCATGGGATACGCGGACAGCTTCGGGCTCGCGTTCGCGAAGTCGCAGATCTCCGTCTACCAGGGGCTGCCGACGGAGGGGGCCGTCGCGATCACCGTGCACGACCAGGACAAGCCGAACATGGTGCCGGTCGCGCGCCGCTTCCACGAACTCGGCTTCACGGTCCTCGCCACGGAAGGGACGGCGAGGTACCTGCGCGGCCGCGGCGTTCCGTGCGAGCGCATCCTCAAGGTGCACGAGGGGCGTCCGAACCTCCTCGACCGCATCGTCTCGGGCGAGGTGCAACTTCTCCTGAACACCCCGCTCGGCAAGCACGCCCAGTACGACGACTACATGATCCGCCGCGCCGCGGTCTCCCGCCGCGTGCCGTACACGACGACGCTCTCCGCGGCATCGGCGGCCGCCGATGCGATCATCGCCCTCCGCCACCGCCGGCACACGGTCCACAGCCTCCAGGCGCGGGATGTCGTCGAGGTCGAAGCGGACCGGCTCACGAGGACCGCCGGCTCCGTCTGACGTTTCCGCGGGAACGTCTCTTCGGGCGGACGTCCCACTTTCCCGCGGGGGTCGCCCCCGCTTATCCTGCGAGGCTCTTTCGCCGTCCGGTCCCCTTCGTTCCGGCGTCTCAAAAGGCAAGATTTCAATGGGTAAAATGGAAAAGCGAACACTGGCCGCCGCGCTCGTCGCCCTTCTCGCCGCCCCAACGGCCCTCGCGGCCGCACAGGGCCTCTCCGACGATGAACTCGCGCCCCTCGTGGCCCGCGTGGAAGAGGGCGTACTCGAGCGCGCCAAGCTCGCCCAGGTCATGGTCGACAAGATCTTCTCCTTCTCCGAACTGGGGCAGCAGGAGATCGAGACCTCGGCCTACATCACCGGGATCCTGGAGGAGAACGGCTTCACCGTCGAGTACGCGCCCTCGGGCATCCCGACCGCCTGGTTCGCGCGCTGGGGCAGCGGCTCGCCGGTCATCTCCTTCGGCTCCGACATCGATGGAATCCCGAAGGCCAACCAGAAGCCCGGCGTCGCCTATCACGATCCCCTGATTCCGGGCGCGCCCGGCCACGGCGAGGGTCACAACTCCGGGCAGGCCGTGAACGTCGTGGCCGCGCTCGCGCTGAAGGACGTCATGGAGGCCGAGGGCATCGGGGGCACGCTCGTGCTCTGGCCCGGGGTCGCCGAGGAGCAGCTGGGCTCCAAGGCCTGGTACGTGCGGGACGGCTATCTGGAGGACATCGACATCACCCTCTTCACGCACGTGAGCAGCAACCTGTCGGTGAGTTGGGGCCAGGGCAGCGGCACCGGGCTCGTATCCGTGGAGTTCACTTTCGAGGGCGAGGCCGCCCACGGCGCGGGCGCTCCGTGGCGGGGCCGCAGCGCGCTCGACGCGGTCGAATTGATGAACGTCGCCTGGAACTTCCGGCGCGAGCACCTGCGGCCCGACCAGCGCTCCCACTACGTGATCAGCGACGGCGGCGACCAGCCGAACGTCGTGCCGCCGAGCGCTTCGGTATGGTACTTCATCCGCGAAATGGACTACGAGGACATCAAGCGCAACTTCGACACGGCCATCCGCATCGCGGAGGGCGCGGCCCTGATGACCGACACCGAGATGTCGTACCGGATCATCGGCGCCGCCTGGCCGCGACACTTCAACAAGGTCGTGGCCGAGACGATGCACGGACACATCGAGGATGTCGGGCTTCCGGAGTGGACCGACGACGACCACGACTTCGCGAGCGCCGTGCAGGAATCGGTGGGGAGCGTCCCATCGGGGATGCCCATCGCGCTCTCGCCCCTGGGGGAGCCGGGCCCGCGCCGGAGCGGCGGATCCGACGACATCGGCGACATCTCGTGGAACGTGCCCACGGTGACGCTGCGCTTCCCGTCGAACGTGCCGGGACTTCCGGGTCACCACTGGTCGAGCGCCATGGCGATGGCGACCCCCATCGCGCACAAGGGCGCGGTCGCCGGCGCGCGCGTCATGGCGCGCACGGCGCTCCAGCTCTTCGCGCAGCCGGAACTCGTCGACGACGCGTGGACCTACTTCCGGGAGGAACAGACCTCCGCCATGGAGTATGTCCCCTTCATCGGCCCGGACGACCCGCCCCCGATCGATCTCAACCGGGCGATCATGGACACCTTCCGTCCGCTCCTCGAACCGTTTTATTATGACGAGACGCGCTTCGACACGTATCTTGACCAGTTGGGGATCAAGTACCCGACGCTCTCGCGTCCAGCTTCCGAGGATGACCGATGATCGACGCCAGCCGCAGGCTTCTCACCGCAGCCGCCGCCATGGTGCTCGTGGTGACCCTCACCGGCGCGGGCGGCCTCCCCGAGATGGCCGCCGAGCCCCCGGTCGACGCGCCGCCGGCCGCATCGGCCGACGATGCCACCGAAGTGGGATGGCGCCTCCTGGCCAGCCTCGACTACAGGACCGGCGAGCCGAGCGAGGAGCTGGCGGCTCTGGCGGGCAAGCTCGTCAAGATCCCCGGATTTACGGTGCCGCTCGAAGACTGGGCGACCTCGGCAACCGAATTCCTCCTCGTGCCCTACGTCGGCGCCTGCATCCACACGCCGCCTCCCCCGCCCAACCAGCTCGTCTACATCGAGATGGATGAGGGCAAGCGGGCGAAGCTGGACGGGTGGAACGCGGTTTGGGTCGAGGGCGTGCTCGAGATCGAGATGACCGAGAGCGTGTACGGCTACGTCGGTTTCACCCTCTCCGGCCAGCGGGTCTATCCGTACGAGTAGTCCCGTTCCGCGATGCGGCCACTCGCATGCACCGAGCGCGCCCTGGCAGCCCGTGGAAAAACCCTGCTGCGTTCGAGCGGCGGTGCATTTCGCCTGAATCGCTGCGCTCTGCCGGGAGATGCCGATAGGTGAGCCTCGCCATCGACCTCCGACGCCTGCGCTTCCGCTACGGCGGGGGCCCCTGGGTGCTCGACATCCCCGAACTCACCCTCGAGCGGAGGGCGCGCGCCTTCCTCTTCGGTCCGAGCGGGAGCGGCAAGACCACGCTGCTCGGCGTGCTCGCGGGGGTCCTGGAAGCGGAGGAAGGCGAAGTCAGGGTGCTCGGCAAGGACCTCGCGTCGCTCTCGGGGGCGCAGCGGGACGCCTTCCGGGCCGAGCACATCGGCTACGTCTTCCAGATGTTCAACCTCATCCCCTACCTGTCGGTGCTCGACAACATCGCGCTCCCCGCGCGCATGCACGCGGGGCGCCGGGCCCGGCTGGACGGGGCGGGCGTGAAGGAGACCGCCGCGCTGCTCGCCGACCACCTCCACATCGGCGATCTGCTGAAGAAGCCGGTGACGGAACTCTCGGTGGGCCAGCAGCAGCGCGTGGCCGCCTGCCGGGCCCTGATCGGGGCTCCGGAACTCATCGTCGCCGATGAACCGACGTCCTCCCTCGACTTCGACCGCCGCGAGGCCTTCCTCGAACTGCTCTTCCAGGAGTGCGAGCGCGCCGGGGCCACGCTGGTGTTCGTGAGCCACGACCGCACCCTGGAGGGCATGTTCTCCCGCACCATCTCGCTCCCCGACGTGAACAAGGCGGTGCTGTGATGCTGGTTCTGGACCTCGCACTCAAGTCGCTCCGCAATCGCGCCTTCAGCACCTCGCTCACGGTGGGCTCCATCGCCCTGAGCGTCGCCCTCCTGATCGGCGTCGAGAACGTGCGCGTGGGCACGCGCGACAGCTTCTCCAACACCATCAGCCAGACCGATCTCATCGTGGGCGCCAAGGGGGGCACGATCCAGCTGCTCCTGTACTCCGTCTTCGGCATGGGAGCGCCGACGAACAATCTGTCCTGGGATACCTACCGCGAATGGGCCGAACACCCGGCCATCGAGTGGACCATTCCCTACGGCCTCGGCGACAGCCACAGAGGATTCCGGGTCATCGGCACCAACGAGGACTTCTATCGCCACTACAGGTATCGGGGGGGACAGGAGATCGCCCTGGCGGAGGGCCGTGCCGGCTCCGGGGTGTTCGATGTCACGCTGGGCGCGGATGTCGCGAGCGAACTGGGTTACGGGATCGGCGACGAGGTCGAGGTCACGCACGGGATCGGCGAAGTCGGCTTTCTGAACCACGATCACATGCACTTCGAGGTCGTGGGCATCCTCGACAAGACCTTCACGCCGGTCGACCGCGCGGTCTACGTCACCCTCGAGGGCATCGAGGCCATCCACTTCGGATGGGAGGACGGCGCGCCCCCCATGCCCGGCGAAGAGCACACGCACGAGGAAGTGCTCGCGATGGATGAGATAGAGATCACCCAGGTGACGTCGTTCTTCGCGGGCGCGACGAACCGGAGGGACGTGCTCCGCCTGCAGCGCGAGATCAACGACTACGAAGACGAGCCCATGATGGCGGTCATCCCCGGGGTGGCCCTGAACGAGATGTGGCAGGGGATCGGCTACGCCGAGACGGGGCTCCGGCTGGTGACCATCTTCGTCGTCCTGGTGGGATTGCTCGGCATGCTGGTCTCGCTCTACACCTCGCTCAACGAGCGCCGGCGGGAGATGGCGATCCTGCGCGCCGTCGGAGCCGGACCCAACCGGATCGTCGCCCTGCTCGTGCTCGAGTCGGTGTGCCTGGCCGCGGCGGGTGCGCTCTCGGGCCTCGCGCTCGTGTATGCGCTGCTCTCGGTCGGACAGCCCCTTGTCGAGGCGCAGGTCGGCCTTTTCATCCCGATCCGGCCGCCGGGCGTGATCGAACTGCTCCTCCTCTGCGCAGTCGTCACGGCCGGATTCCTGATGGGCTTTGTGCCCGCGCTCAAGGCCTACCGCACCGCCCTCCACGACGGGCTCGCCGTGCGCGTGTAGCCCGCGTCCCGGGCGTAGCAGGCGGCGTCCCGGGCGTTGCATATTTATTCACCGCTGGGTATAATCTCCCGCCTCTTGAGCGGTTTTCCCCCTGCCATTCTCAGGATCGACGCATGAATAAACGCACGACGAAGGACGTGAAGCGGGTCGCCCTGGCGTATTCCGGCGGCCTCGACACATCGGTGATGGTCACCTGGCTGAAAGAGAACTACGGCTGCGAAGTCGTCGCGGCCGTCGTGGACGTCGGACAGCGGGAAGACTTCGACGAGATCCGCGACAAGGCGCTGGCGACGGGGGCCGTCGCCTGCCGGGTCGTCGATCTCCGCGAGCGGTTCCTCACCGAGTGCGCCTTCCCGGCGCTCAGGGCCGGGGCCGTGTACGAGGGCCGCTACCTGCTCGGGACCTCCCTCGCCCGGCCCGTGATCGCGGCCGCCCAGGTCGAGGTCGCGCGCGAGTTCGACTGCGACGCCGTCGCGCACGGCTGCACCGGCAAGGGCAACGACCAGGTCCGCTTCGAACTCGCCTACCAGGCGCTCGCTCCGGATCTCACCGTCATCGCCCCCTGGCGCGAATGGGAGATCGCGTCGCGCGAGGACGCCTTCGCCTATGCCGCGGAGCGGGACATCCGCGTGCCGGGCAGCCCCCGGAAGCTCTACAGCATCGACCGTAATCTGTGGCACACCTCGTTCGAGGGCGGCATCCTCGAGGACCCGACGGCGGCGACGCCGGACGAGTTGCGCGAACTCACGGTGGACCCGGCCGAGGCGCCGGACACGCCGGAGGATGTCGTGATCTCGTTCGAGCACGGGGTTCCGGTCGCGCTCGACGGCGAGGCGCTCGATCCGGTGACGCTCGTGCAGAGGCTGAACGAGACGGCGGGCGCCCACGGCGTGGGGCGGGTCGACCTCGTGGAGAACCGGCTTGTGGGCATGAAGAGCCGCGGAGTCTACGAGACGCCGGCCGGGACCGTCCTCCTCGCCGCGCTCGCGGACCTGGAGGCGCTCACGCTCGACCGCGACACGGCGGGCTTCAAGCGCGGCATCGCGGACCGGTACGGGGAACTCGTCTACCAGGGTCTCTGGTTCTCGCCGCTGCGGGCGGCGTTCGACGCGTTCCTCGACGAGGCGCACGCCATGTCGACCGGAGACGTGACCGTGCGGCTGTTCAAGGGTTCCGCGATGCCCGTCGCGCGGACGTCCCGCTACTCGCTGTACCGGGAGGACCTCGCCACGTTCGAGGAGGACTCGGTCTACGACCAGGCCGACGCGGGCGGGTTCGTCCGCCTGTGGGGCCTCCCCTCGAGTCTCGCCGCGCGGGTGCGGGCGAGGGCGGCGGAAGGCGACCGGGGCTGGGCCGCGTCCGCTTCCGTCGAGACCGTCCGAAGCTCGGCGAAGCCGATGCAGCGGCCCGGGCGGGCGGTAGCATCCGGGTCGCGCTGAACCGCCCGATGCCGGATGAAGCTCTCTGGGGAGGGCGCTTCGCGGCGCCCGTCCATCCGGCGATCCAGGAGTTCACGAACTCACTGCCGTTCGACCGCCGGCTGGTTCGGCACGACCTCCTCGCGAGCCTCGCGCACGCCCGCATGCTGCGCGAGACGGAGATCCTCCCCGGGAGCGACAGCGACCTGATCCTGTCCGGCCTGTCGGAGATCCTGCGGGAGGTGGAGACGGGGGAACTCGAGGTCGAAGGCCCGGACGAGGACGTGCACACGTGGATCGAACGCACGCTCGTCGAGCGCGTGGGAGACGCCGGCAAGCGCCTCCACACGGCGAGGAGCCGGAACGATCAGACGGCGGTCGCGCTCAGGCTCTACGTGCGCGAGCGCCTCGAGGACATCCTCTCCGGGGTCGCGGGGCTGCAGCGCGTGCTGACCCGCGAGGCGGCCTCGTTCCGCGAGACCTTTCTTCCCGGCTACACGCACCTCCAGCCGGGGCAGCCGGTGAGCCTCGCGCACCACCTTCTCGCCCACGTGGCCTCGCTCGGCGCGGACGCGGAACGGCTCCGGGCCGCGCACCGGCTGGCCGGCGTGTCGCCGCTCGGCGCGGGGGCGCTCGCGGGCACGTCGTTTCCCGTCGACCCGGCCCGCAGCGCCGCGCTGCTCGGGCTCGACCGCACCTTCGCCAACAGCATGCACATCGTGGGCGACCGCGACTACGTGCTCGACGCGGCCTACGCGTGCGCCATGCTCTCCGTGCATCTGTCGCGCTGGGCGGATGAGATCGTGCTCTGGTCGACGCGGGAGTTCGGGTTCATCGAACTCGACGACTCGGTGGCGCAGGGCAGCAGCATCATGCCGCAGAAGAAGAACCCCGAGGCGGCCGAGATCCTGCGCGGGAAGTCGGCCCGGGCGATCGGGAACGTGACGGCGCTGCTCGCGCTGATGAAGGGTCTTCCGCTCACGTTCCACAGCGACTTTCAGGAAGACAAGGAACGCCTGTTCGACACGCTCGACACGGCGGACTGGTCCCTCGCCGCAGCGATTGCGGTGGCGCGGGGTGTTAACTACCGCACGGATGTGATGGAGGCCGCGCTCGCGGGCGGGATGCTGACCGCCACCGAACTCGCCGACCATCTCGTCCGCCGCGGCGTCCCGTTCCGGCGGGCGCACCACCAGGTCGGCGAGGCGGTGCGCCTGGCCGAGGAAGGCGGAGTGGAATTATGGGAGTTGGACTTCGAGACGCTGCGGACGTGCTGTCCTTCCGTGGGAGACGACGTACACGAAGTGCTGCGGCCGCATGCCGCCGTCGCGGCGCACGATTCGCCCGGCGGGCCGGCGCCGGGGCGCGTGCTGGAGCAGTTGCAGGAAGTCGATCGCGAGCTGGCGGCGCTCGAAGCCTGGCTGGACGGGCGCAGCGATCCGCCGATCCGGCGCGCCCACCTCGAGGAGCGGCTCCTGGACGCGGAGATCGCATGAACCGCCAGAGGCTCTCATGACCCCCGACCGTCGCAGGACCCGCGAGCGGGCGATCCTTCATATCATCGACACGCAGGAGATCCGGAGCCAGATCGAACTCGTGGCGGCGCTCGCGCGAGAGGGGATCTCGACCACGCAGACGACGCTGTCGCGGGACTTCCGGCGCCTCGGCATCGTGAAGCGGGCCGACGCCGGCGGACCCAGGTATCACCGGCCCGGACGAGACACGACGACGCCCTCGCCGCGGCGCATGCTGGCGGCGACGCTGAGCGAACTGGCGCTGGACGTCGGTCCGGGCAACGCGCTGTTCGCGATCCGCACGCTGAGCGGCTGCGCCAACGCCGTCGCGATCTCCATCGACCAGGCGGATCTGGAGGGAGTCCTCGCGACGGTGGCGGGAGATGACACGATCCTCGTGCTGTGCAGCGACGCGGAGACCCGTTCCCGCCTCGTGGGCGAGTTCAGGTCGCTCGCCAAACTCTGAACCCGCGCCGCGCGCAGCCGCGACGACGCGGCTGCGCACCGGCTAGCGCGTGCCGCTCGTGATCGCCTGGCCCGGGTAGGCGCCGGGCACGAGTTCTCCGTCCCGGACCACGGCCGTCCCCTCGACGAGCAGGTGCATCACGCCCTCCGAGGGCGCCGCCGGCTCCGCGTACGTCGCGCGGTCGATGATCGTCTCCGGATCGAACACGACGATGTCCGCGTCCGCGCCGACCTGGACCCTTCCCTTCCGCGCCATGACCGGGGCGAACCCCTCGACCCGCTGCGCCGGCAAAATCGTCATCTTCGCGAGGGCGTCCATCAGGCTCAGCGCCCCGCGCTCGCGCACGTAGTATCCGAGCACCCGTGAATAGGTGCCGGCGCCGCGCGGGTGGATCGCCTGGTACAGATAGGGGATCCCGTCGCTCGCCACGATCACGTCGGGCTGCGCGACGATCCACTCGTTCGTCTCCTCGTCCCTCCCGTGGATCACGACCCAGCCGCCCTGCTCCCGGTAGCGCCGGAAGCTCTCCGCGTTCAGCCGTTCCGGCGTCCCCGACCACTGCAGCCGGCCGTATTCCTCGTCGGAGAGGCCCTCCCACGAGTCGAACAGCGCCGATTCGATCCGCGTCGAACCCGCCGTGTAGGGGTAGGACTCCGTCGTGATGTCGATCCCGCGCGCCTGCGCCCCGCGGATCATCTCCAGCGTCGTGCGCGCCATCTCGTCGGCGCTCGAGTTCATGTGGACGATGTGGAGCGAGGCCCCCGTCGCGAGCGCGTTCGCGATCACCTCCTGGAACGCCCCCAGCGTCCCGCCCGAATTCTCGCCCCGGATGTGCACGTAGGCCGGCGCTCCCTGCGCGGCCGCGAGCTGGAAGACGCGGTAGATCTCAGTCCGCGAGGCGCCGGGCGTGTACGTGATGCCGAACCCGATCCCGAGCCCGCCTTCCTCCAGGCCGGAGGCGATAAGGCCGTTCAGTTCGAGAATCTGGTCGTCGTCCAAATTGCTGTACACCGCTTCCGACTCGAACGGGCTGGGCTCTCCGGGCGGCGTCATCGTCGAGTGCCCCGCGTCCACGCCCGTGACGAGCTTGACGCGCGCGCCGGGGTGGCTCACCGTCGCCCCGAAGTGGATGGGGGCCGTCCCTTCGCGGGAGGCGACCCACTCGGCCACCGGGTACACGCCGATCTCCATCTCGAGGGCCGTCGTCACGCCGTCGAGCGCCTGGAGCTTCGCGCTCACCGTGTCCTGCCCGTGCGCGTGCAGGTCGACGAAGCCGGGCGCGACGACCAGGCCGGTGGCGTCGATCGTGTCCCGTCCCGCGACGCCCCCCTCCGCGACCGCCGTGATGCGCCCATCCGCGACCGCGACATCGCGTACGGCATCGAGGCGCGTCTCCGGGTCCATGACCCGGCCGCCGAGTATGACGAGATCCGCGACGCCTTCCGCTCCGGCCGCCGGGTCCCCGCTTCCGGGGTCACTCTCGGGGGAAGCGCACGCCGCGAACGCGAGGGCCACCAGCCACGCCGCCCGCCGTCCGCGACCGCCCGTGCGGCCCGCGGTGCGCTGAATCGTCATGCGACCACCTTTCCGGGGTTCATGAGGCCCTTCGGGTCGAGCGCGTCCTTGATCGAGCGCATGGCGTCGACCGCGTCTCCGTGCTGCGCCCGCATGTAGGGGACCTTCCCGTAGCCGACCCCGTGCTCGCCGGTGCAGGTGCCCCCGACCGAGATCGCCTGCTCGATCATGCGCGCGTTCACCCGCTTCGCGCGCGCCATCTCCTCCTCATCGTCCGGATCGATGATGAAGAGGACGTGGAAGTTGCCGTCTCCGGCGTGGGCGACGATCGGGGCGAGGAGGCCCTCCGCGTCGATGTCCTCGCGGGTCTTGAGGAGACAGTCGGCGAGCGAGGAGATCGGGACGCAGACATCCGTCGCCCAGCCCCGGGCGCCCGGGCGGAGGGCGAGCGACGCGTAGTAGGCCTCGTGCCGGGCGGCCCACAGCCGCGACCGTTCCTCGGCCCGCGTGGCCCACTCGAAGTCCGTCCCGCCGAGTTCCTTCGCGATGAGACCCACCTCGGCCGACTGTTCCTCGACGCCGGCGGCCGACCCGTGGAACTCGAAGAAGAGCGTGGGCCGCACCGGGTAGTCGAAGTCGGAAAACCGGTTCACCGCATCCATCTGCACGTCGTCGAGGAGTTCGACCCGCGCGACGGGCACCCCGCTCTGAATCGTGTAGATCACCGCGTCCACCGCGTCGGCCAACGTCGGGAAGAAGCACACCGCCGAGGCGATCGCTTCCGGGATCCCGTGCAGCCGGAGGAGGACCTCCGTGATGATGCCGATCGTGCCCTCGGAGCCGAGGAAGAGCCGCGTGAGATCGTAGCCCGCGGATGATTTTCTCGCGCGCCCGCCCGTCCGGATCACCGTCCCGTCCGGGAGCACGACGGTGAGCCCGAGCACGTTCTCGCGCATCGTGCCGTAGCGGACCGTGGTCGTCCCGGAAGCGCCGGTCGCGGCCATCCCGCCCAGGCTCGCGTCGGCGCCCGGGTCGATGGGGAAGAAGAGGCCCGTCCCCTTCAGGTGCTGCTCCAGCGCCTTGCGCGTCATCCCCGCCTCGACGCGGCAGTCCATGTCCTCGGGGTTGAGGTCGACGAGGCGCGTGAGGCCGCTCGTGGCGATCGTCACCCCGCCGCGGAGGGCGGCGACGTGCCCTTCGAGCGAGGTCCCGGCCCCGAACCCGATCATCGGGACGCCGTGCCGGTGGCAGGCGCGCACGGCCGCGGACACCTCCGCCGTGGACTCGGGGAAGACGACCGCGTCGGGCGGCTCGTTGGCGTGGAACGACTCGCCTTCGCCGTGCTGCCGACGCATCGCTTCGGCCGTCGTGAACCGGTCGCCGAACACCTCTTCGAGTTCGGTCTCGAGCGCCGCCGGGAGCGGGGTCCGTTGCGTCGGTGCGGTCGTGCTCATGCCGGACGTTGCCGCCGGGCCCCGCCGTTCGTCAAACGCGCCCCGAAGGACGGCGATCCCGCGGGCGGTCTCTTGACCCGTCCCGTCGCCACCCGGACTTTGCGCGCATGGACATGCGTGGAGTGATGCTCTTTCTGCATCTGGTCGGGCTGGCGCTGTGGTTCGGCGTCACCTTTTCGCTCGCGATCCTCGGCGTCCGGGCCAACAAGACGGGCGACCGGAACGTGATCGCGTTCACCTACCGCGCCGGCCACCGGCTGCTCCGGGGCCCCGGGCTCCTCGGCATGCTGCTGACCACGATCGCCGGCTTCGGCCTCGCCGGACTCGGCGGCTACGGCGTCTTCCGTCTCACGCCGCACTGGCAGTTTCAGATGCAGGTGCTGGGGCTCATCGCCTTCGTGCTCGCGGTCGCGGTCCAGATCCCCAACTCGGGCCGGCTCGCGCGCGCCGCGGAGGCTTCCGCCAACGCCGACGAGGACAGCGCCTCGTTCGTCCGCTTCCGGAAGACGAACGCGATCGTCGCCTCGATCAACGGCGCCCTGATCCTCATCGTCACGCTCCTGGGCACCATCCGCCCCATGTAAGACGGGTTCAGTCGGAGGGCGAGGCGAAACTGCCGAGTTGCGCGAAGTGGTTTGCGCGCCTGTAGGCCCATTCCGCAGCCTCCAAGTTCCCGTGCAACTCCTCGGAAGCTCCCTGGAAGATGTGCGCCGTGTAGTAGGCGCCGGGGATGTTCGACCTGGTGGAAGGATCCGGCCACTCGTCCCATGCCAGGACGTCATCCACGAGGAACACGCCTTCCAGCAGTTGTCCGGTGCGGATCCGGTCGTTCCACGCCGGCAGCCCCGAACCCCGGAAGTACTCGCCCAGGTCGACGAGCGCCTCGGATGCCTGGAGCGGACCGTCCACGAGTTTGAAGGCGAGGCCCTGCCGGACGAGGTGCGGCTGCAGCTGCCAACGGTCCCACAGGGGCCTCGCCGTGGACGCGAAGTACACCGGCCGGTCCCCCAGAGACTGCCGCGCGATCTGGAACACGCGGATATCGGCTGGCGATAGAACGTCGCCTTCCCTCAGCGGACCCGTGATCCAGTCGGAAAGCCGATAGGTCGAGTCCTCGGATATGGACTGCCCCCGCGAGAGGGCATCGATCCCCGTACCGGATGGAGGGATGGCCGAGCGCGTCGGCGGGGTCGCGGCCATCTCCGCGTACAGGTCCGCCGCCGTCGCCGGGTCGAACGGCCGCTGGCACACGATCGTCGTGGGGGCGTCCTCGGGCGACTCTCCCGGCCCGCACGGCTTCGTCAGCCGCCGCAGTTGCCGGTGGTACCAGTCCGTCCCCAGGTACGACTGCACGATCACGGTCACGTCGCGCCGGATCCCCTCGACTTCCTGCAGATACCAGAGCGGGAAGGTGTCGTTGTCGCCGTAGGTGAAGAGCACGGCGTAGGGTTCGACGGACTGCAGCATGTTGTAGGCGAGGTTGCGGGCGGCGCGGTCCCCGCTCCGGTCGGCCCGGGCGAAGTTGAAGAAGAAGGGGATGAGGCCGAGCGCGAGGAGCGCCGCCGCCTTCCGGTGCCGGGGGCCGAACCCCGCCGGCACCCACTCAGGATCGCGCGCCGGGGCAGATGCCGTCCAGCGTCCCCACAGGGCGGCGAGTCCCAGCCCGGCGTAGATCCCCCACATCTGGAAGCCGATGATGAAGAAGTAGTCGCGTTCGCGGACCTCGTGGGCGTCGAGGAGCGGCGCCTCCTCCCAGTACATCGAGTAGCCGTATTTGAAGTTCAGGTAGTAGACGAGCAGCAGCGTGACGGTGAAGAAGAGCGTGCCCGCGTAGACGAACGTCTTCCGGTCGCGCCGGAGATGGGTCCACATCCCGACCAGCGCGAGGAACAGGAAGAGGATGCTCGCGGCGACCCGCGCGCCCGGCGGCAGCGAGCGCGCCCACTGCCAGTCGAAGTACTGCCAGTAGTTCGCGTACTGGGCCGAGAGCGGCGCCTGGCGCAGCGTGACCGGGGTCGGCGCGTACTGGGCGCGGATCAGTGAGAGGGCGAGCGGCTCGCACGCCACGGCGAGCTTGCTCTGCCCGTAGGGGTCGTCGATCCGCCGCGGCGTGACGGCCGAGAGGAGCGTCGGACACTCGGGGTCCGCCTCGTCGATGACCGGGTTCTGCGCCGAGCGGATGGGGACGAAGAGGAACTGCAGCGAGTACCCCACCGCGAGCAGCGCGACGGCGGGCCCCAGGACGCGCGGGTTCAGGGCGGCCCGCCAGCGGTGCACCAGCACGAACGCGGCCAGCGCCAGCGCCGGGAGCATCGACATCGTGTGGTTCGCCCACCCCAGCCCGAGCACGAGCGCGATGAGCAGGAGGAGGCGGTTGCCGCGCACCGTGTCCGCTCGGTCCATCCAGACCATGGCGAGGTAGCTCACGAGGGCCACGACGAACATCGAGAGAGGATAGACCTTCTCGTTCAGGTTCGACTGCGTCCACACGGTGAAGGCGGTGGCCCCGATCCACACGGCGGCGACCGCGGCGACGAGCACCTCGTGCCGGTTCTCGCGGAAGCGCCCGACGATGCGGACCACAGCCAGGAACCAGAAGAAGCTCGCCCCCGCGGAGAGGGTGGCGCCGAGCGCGTTGATCCGCAGCGCGACGGGGAGGCCCGTGAACCCGGTCAGGAGGTCCCACGCGCGGCCGACGACGACGAAGAGCGGATTCCCCGGCGGGTGGGGGAGCCCGAGGATGTGCGCCGTGGTCACGTACTCCGACGCATCCCAGAACCCGACCGTCGGAGCCAGCGTCAGGAGATAGAGGACCCAGATCGTCGCCGCGGTCAGCAGCCCCCAGGCCCGCAGCGTCAGCCGGCCGACCTTCTCCCGCTCCACGTCAGTTGGCGGGCGCGCCGAGACCCGCAAGGAACCCGAAACGGTCCGCGCGCTGGTACGCCCGCTCGGCGGCTTCCACGTCGCCCAAGTGTTCCTCCGTCATCCCCTGCAGGTAGTACGCGAGGTAGTACTGGGCCGGGATGCTCGACTGCGTGGACGGCTCGGGCCACTCCTCCCACCCCAGCACGTCCTCGACCTCGAACACCTCCCACAGCAGTTCCGCCGTGCGCGCCCGGTCGTTCCACGTCGGCGATATCGTGCCCGGCATGTACTCGCGCAGGTCCACGAGGTCGTCCGTCGCCTCGAGCGGCGCGTCCACGAGCTTGAAGGCGAGCCCGTGCCGGACGAGGTGCGGTTGCAGCCCCCACTTCCCGTACACGGGCGGGGCGGTCGCCGCGAAGTAGACCGGCCGGTCCCCCAGCGACTGCTGCATGATGTGGAAGACGAGGATGTCGGGGTACAGAATCGAGTCCCCGCCGCGCACCGTCGCCGTCACCGCGCTCGAGACCTGGAACGCCGTGTCCCGGGCGACCGCGATCCCCGGCGTGAGCCCGTCGATCTGCGCGTCGTTCAGTGCGATGATCGAGCGCGTCGGAGACGGTGCCGCCGCGTCGGCATACGGGCTCGCCGCATTCGCTTCATCGAAGGGACGCTGACACACAATGGTCGTCGGGGAGTCCGCCGCGGACACCCCCGGCTCGCACGGCGTCGTCAGCGACCGCAACTGCTTCGGATACCAGTCCGTGCCGAGGTAGGAGTGGACGATGACGGTCACGTCGCGCCGAATCCCCTCCACCTCCTGCAGGTACCAGAGCGGGAAGGTGTCGTTGTCCCCGTTCGTGAACAGCACGGCGTACGGCTCGACCGACTGCAGGATGTTGTACGCCCAGTCGCGGGCCGCGCTGTCCTCCGTCCGGTCCGCGCGCGCGAAGTTGAAGAGGAAGGGGACGAGCGCGACGGCGAGGATCGGCGCCGCCCTCCGGTGCCGCGCGCTGAACCCGGCCGGGCGGTCCTCCGGCAGACTCGTCCGGTCCGGTGGCACCGCGCTCCTCCGTCGATCCGGGACGGACCAGTTGCCCCACAGCGCGACGAGCCCCAGCCCGGCGTAGATCCCCCACAGCTGGAAGCCGATGATGTAGAAGTAGTCCCGCTCCCGGACCTCGTGCTGGAGGATGTTCGGCACCTCCTCCAGGTAGAGGGAGTAGCCGTGCTTGAAATTCAGGTAGTAGACGAGGAGCAGCGTGACCGTGAAGAAGAGCGTGCCCGCGTAGACGAAGGTCTTCCGGTCGCTCCGGAAGTGGGTCCACAGACCGAGGAGCGCGAGGAAGAGGAAGAGCATGCTGACGGCGACCCGGCCGCCCGGCGGCAGCGAGCGCGCCCACTGCCAGTCGAAGTACTGCCAGTAGTTGGCGTACTGGCGGTGAAGCGGAGCCTGGCGCTGCGTGACCGGCCCCGGGCCGTACTGGTCGCGGATGAGCGAGAGCGCAAGCGGCTCGCAGGCCACCGAGAGCTTGCTGTTCCCGAACCGGTCGTCGATCACGCTCGGCGTGACGGCCGAGAGGAGCGTCGGACACTCCGGGTCCGCCTCGTCGATGATCGGGTTCTGCGCCGACCGGATGGGGACGAAGAGGAGCTGCACCGAGTAGCCGACCGCGAAGAGCGCGATGCCCAGCCCGAGGACGCGCGGGTTCAGGGCGGCCCGCCAGCGGTGGAGGAGGACGAAGAGCGCGAGCGCCGGGCCCGGCAGCAGCGACATGGTGTGGTTCGACCAGCCCAGTCCGAGCAGGAGCGCGATGAGCACGAGCAGCCGGTTCCCGCGGGCCGTGTCCGCCTCGTCCACCCACACCATCGTCAGGTAGCTCACGAGCGAGACGATGAAGAGGGAGAGCGTGTAGACCTTTTCGTTCAGATTCGACTGGGTCCAGACGGTGAAGGCGGTCGCCCCGATCCAGACCGCGACCATCGAGGCCACGAGGATCTCGTGCCGGTTCTCGCGGAAGTGCGCGACCATGCGCGCCACGGCGAGGAAGGAGAAGAAGCTCGCCCCGGCGGAGAGCGTCGCGCTGAGCACGTTGATGCGGAGCGCGACCGGGAGGCCGGTGAAGCCGAGCAGGAGATCCCACACGCGGCCCACGAGGACGAAGAACGGGTTCCCCGGCGGGTGCGGGAGCCCGAGGATGTGCGCCGTGGTCACGTACTCCGACGTGTCCCAGAAGCCGGTGGTCGGCGCGATCGTGAGCAGATAGAGCGACCACACGGCGAGGGCCGTCACCAGCCCCCACAGACGCAGCGTCAGCGGACCGATCTTCTCGCGCTCGATACCGTTCATTACGCCCCTGCTACGCTCTCCCGGTCGGGAAGTTCGTTGGGAAGATACCGCCTCGGGCCTGTCGGGTCCCGCGCCGGCCCGGCTCGGCGATTCCGACTGGCCGACGCGGCGAGCCGAAACTAGCCGGCGGCCCGAATGCGAGCGAGCGGCTGCCGGACCCTCAGGGGTCGGATCGGTCGAGCGGCCACAGTTGGACGTATTCGATTCCGAGTTCGTCGTATGCGCCGCCCAGGAGGTAGTCGGGGCCGATCTCGAAGATGCGCAGGCCCGGCGGGGTCTCCAGGAAACCGAGGACCCGGCCCTCGGGGTCGAAGACCGTCCAGACCCGGTCCGTCTCGCCCGGCTGGCGGTATTCCTCGACCCAGAGATGCTCCAGTTCGTCCACCCGGATGCTGTTGAAGGCGGGGAAGGCGTCCGTCAGCGGCATGTCGGCGACTTCGGCCAGCGCGGCGGACCGATCCGCGCCGGACATGCTCTCGTACCGCCGGGCGAAGTAGGCGTTGAGATCCGCGCGGGTCGGGCGCCGAGCCTCGTGGCCGCGCCGCACGATCCGAGTCAGATTGCCGTCCACGGCGTGGGCCCGGAACTCGTAGCGGTCGTTCGTGCCGATCAGGACGAGGTCCCCCCACGCGGCGTAGATGGGGTCGCGGCCGAAGGGGTGCGGCCGGACGGACATGTCTTCGGCATTGGCGGACCATTCGCTGCCCGGATGCGTGCCGAGCGTCGAATGCAGGCCGCCATCCGGCTCGACGATGCCGTACTCCACGGTTCGGCGCGACAATCCGTCCGGGAACTCGCCGCCGGCGAAGCGAAAACCGGAGGAGGACACGACGAACAGCTTCCCGTCCGGCAGGACTCCGGCCAGGCGCTGGTAGGGATCGGGCAGCCGGGACGTGCGGCCGTGCTCTCCGTTCGCGTCGAAGACGGAGAACCTCCGCGCGCCCGTGTCCGATGCCGAGATGGAATCGCCGGGCCAGCCCCCGACGCCGGAGGGGCCCCCCAGGCTGAACTCCCCCGGCCCGTCCCCCTGCCCTCCCCAGGATTGCAGGTGAGTCCCGGACGCGTCGAACGCCCTCAGTTCACCGGAACCCGCGTTCGCGACCAGGATCCTTCCGTCCGGCAGCCGGGTCGCGTCCGCGACCCGAAACAGCTCGTACGCAGGATCGGCCTCGACGGCGCCGATGGAGAGGGTGGGCTCCGCACCGACCCGCCAGCCGAGCCGCGAATCCGCCGCGGGCTCCTCGTTCTCCACGATCGTCACGCCCGCGCTGTCCCGCACCACCGATTGAAGGCCCGAGTCCATGGCCAGGGCGCTCCCGCCGGCGGCGAGGAAACCCGCCGCCGCAAACAAGCCGCCGAGAAGGAAGTTCCGCATGGTCCTACGCTCCGACCCCCGGGGGTCGCACGTCAACCTTTCCGGGTGAAGCGGACGCGTGCGGCGCGCCACACGTCGAGCGAGTCGCGCGTCGTGCCGTAGAGCGTCGTCTCGGTGACCCAGGGAGAGCCGAGATGGCTGACGCGGCGCGGCCAGCGGTATCGCGCCACCAGCGTGCCCTCGAGGTAGACATCGGCCTCGCGCATCTCCCGTCCGTCGACCCCCGTCTTCTCCACCCACAGCCGGCCGCCGCGATCGAAGAAAAGTTCGGCAAGAACCGGTTTGCGGTCCGGGATCCCGTGCGGGTGGTCCCGCAGGTCGAATCGCTCCTTCTCCTGGTCGATCCGGGCCTGCGCGCCCTGGCGTTCGTCCGGGCTCAACTCCGGTCCCTGCAGCGGGGCTTCGATCGATGACGTGCTTCCGTCGGGATGGTGAAGCGTGATCGCATACGCGGAGCTGACTGCCGTGGCCCACCATCCTCCCGGCCCATGTCCGTGAATCCACAGGGGACCGAAGGGCTGGTAGAGGAAGAACTGCGCCGCCTGATCCCCCACCATGATGTCGACCGGGCTGAAGCCGGTGGCCTGCTCCTCGGCCGTCGCCATGGGGACCGTGTCCACGGCCGTGCCCGGACCCAAGTGGAAGCGCGTGAACCGGGTCTCACCGGCTGGCGTCCCCAGATCGACGAGCCGGCCCTCCGCGTCGAAGGTGACCGGAGCGATCAGGTTGAAGGAGGCGTTGACGCTCCTGAGCCCGCGCACGTACTCCGCGCCCCCGTCGTCGAGCTGGAACGCGCTGTAGCGGACGCTCTCCCGCACCCACAGGAGGCCATCGGGCCCGAAGGTCATGCAGCAGGGATTCGTCAGCTCGCCGGGCCCCTCCCCCTGGCCGCCGAAGCGGAAGGCGAAGCGCCCGTCCGGCTCGAACACCCGCACTTCGTGCGTCTGGTAGTCCGCGACGATCATCCGCCCGCCGTCGTCCTCCACGATGGAGCCGATGGTCGTAAACAGGTAGGGATCCTCCCCCTCGACTTCGCCGATCTCGAGGTCGATCGCCCCCTCGAAGACCGGTATCTCGGGAGGCGGAGCCGGGGCGCCGCGATCGACACACGCGGCGGCTCCCAGCAGCAGCCCGAGCGCGACCGGGATGCCGAGCTTCACGAGCCGGAACGGTCGAGGGGCCAGAACTCTACGTACTCGATGTCGAGTTCGTCCTCCCGCGTGCCCAGGATGTAGCCCTCTCCGATTTCCGCAATTCGGCTGATTTCCGGCATGTCCACGAGGCCGAGGACGCGGCCCTCCGGATCGAACACCGTCCAGAGCCGGTGATCCTCGCCGGGGAGGCGGAACTCCTCGACCCAGAGGTGTCCCAGTCGATCGACCAGCGCCCTGTCAAAGGCGGGAAACGCTTCCACGAGCGGCATGTCCCCGACCGCCTCGAGCGCCTCCGGATCGTCGGGGTTCTGGCCGGCGACGTAGTCGCGGAGGTCGGCTCGCGTCGGCGGGCGGGCTTCGTGGTCGCGGCGAACGATCCGCGCGAGCGACCCGTCCGTCCGGTAGGCACGGATCTCATAGCGGTCGTTGGTACTGATCACGATCAGGTCGCCCCACGTGAGGGCGAACGCGTCGCGACGGAACGGGTATGCGCGCGGCCGCGCGCCGGCGGGCGTGTTGACGACGTACAGTTCCGATCCCGGGTACGTCCCGAGATCCCGATGGACGCTGCCGTCCGGCTCCAGAATCCCGTACTCCAGATCCGGGCGCGCGAGTTCCGACGGGCCCTGCGGGCTGCCGGCGTAGGTGGTGAGCGTGGCCGCCAGCACCCTCCCGTCCGGGAGCGGCCCGACGACGCTCGGGTATACACCCGCCGGCCTGAGAGCGCGCCCGAACGTCCCATCGATCCCGAATATCGAAGCGCGGCCGCTGAACGGATCCCTCGCCATCAGCGAATCGCCGGGCCAGGGCATCACGCGACTCGGTGCCATGGGGCCGAACTCGCCGGGCCCGTCGCCCTGGCCGCCCCACGATTCGAGGTGGATTCCGTCCGGATCGAAGACGCGGAGTTCGCCGGAGCCCGCGTTGGCGACCACGATCCGCCCGTCGGAGAGCCTCGTGGCGCCCCCGACACGGAAGAGTTCGTACGCCGGATCGCCCGCCGGGGACCCGATCGTCACGGCCGGCGCCTCCCCGACCCGCCATCCCAGCCGCGAATCGATCGGGGGGCGCTCGTTCTCGACGATCGTGACCCCGGCGCTGTCCCTGACGACACTTCTCAGGCTTCCACTGCCATCCCCACCGTTGTCACCGCCACCCGCGCACGCCGACCCCGCGATAACCGCGACGAGGACGGTCAGAGTTCTCCCGCCCATAACTCTCCCCCATTGGCTCGGTTCAATCGCACCGAACCGGGGACACGATCAGCGGCGGGTTGGTTGTGCGGAGGTCGAGCGGCCCTGCGAGGTCGGCACTCGGGACAGCGCCCCCCCTTGCTGGAAACCAAGAGCCCCGAGGACGGAAAACGCCCCCGGGGCCCTTACCCCAGCGTCTTGCTGCACCCGAAGGCCTTTTGCAGTAGAGGACGGCCTGAGGCGTACACTTGAAGGATCGTCAACTCTCATCCCAACCGCAACCTGCGGAGTTTCTATGCTACCCATCGAAGGCCTTCGGAGTGCGCTTTCAGCGGAGCGACTGAGTGCCTATGCCCTGCCTGAGGACACCGACGAGGTCGACTGCGTGGCCCGGTATCTGTGGAACCTGGCGCTCTGTAGCGCCCTCCACCCGGCGCTTCATACCCTTGAGATTACCGTCCGGAACCGCCTCTTCGACATCTCCAGAAGGATCGTCAATGAGACAAATCTCAGTTTTGACAAGGTTCCGTGTTGGCTCGATGCTCGACCTTCCCTGCTTGCCGACCCCGAGCGTGACGCCGTCGAGAAGGCGAAAGCAACGATTCTGAGGCGAAGGAGTTCGATGACCGAGGGCCGGCTTGTCTCGGTCCTGGGGTTTGGTTTCTGGGTGAGCTTGTGCAAGCGGTCATATGAACAAGGGCGCGCCGGCGGGCCGCGCCTCTGGCCCGAACTGGCGACGAGGGGATTCCCGCATTTACCAAGAGCCCAAGGCACACGCAGCCAGATCTTCCACGCCCTGGATCCGCTTCGCGACCTGCGTAACCGCGTGTCTCACCATGAGGCCGTTTGGGACCGGAAGCTTGACCAAAGCCATCAGGAAATCCTCAGAACGATAGCCTGGATCAACCCCGAATTGGCGGCGACCCTGGAGAAACACTCCCCGCTGCCGGCAGTACTCGACCGGGGCGTAGCCGGGTACCGCGCCCAGGCCGAGGCAATCATCGGGTGACAGCCGCCGGCTTTGCCTACTGGCGAGGTCTCTCTGCCAGTTCGTACACGACGACGTTCATCACGTCTAGTTCGTCGCGGAGTACGCCGAGGACGAGGTCTCCGGTCACGTCAAGGATACGGAACCTGGGTGGCGTCTCGACCTGTCCCAGCCACTCGCCGTCCGGGGAAATGACGGTGTAGGGAGATCCCTCTTCCGGGTAGGCGGGCCGGTAGGAGGGCAGCCACAGGTTACCGTCGGCGTCGGCGAAGGGGGTACCGAAGAAGGGAATCGGCTGTCCGATCATGGCGCGATACCGGGCCATGTCTTCCTCGATGATCTCCTCGAGCCGGGCTTCGGACACTCCGTAGTGCCGTCGGCCCAACGTTCGATTATAGGCCTCGCCGTGCTCCAGGAGTTCCTCGGCCAGCAGGTTGGGCCCGGGTCGCCAGCGCGCAATCTGCTCTACCCTGCCGTCCGGCAGACGCCAGGTGATCTCGGCCCTGTCGGACCTCGTGTAGACGAAGCGCCCGGCCGCGACCGTGACCTCGCCCATCGGCAGGATGATCGGGCCCGTCTGCCCCGACTGCTGCCGCGGGTAGTGGTCGTACGACGCGACCGTGTCGAGGGCGCCGGTTTCGATATCGAACAGTGTCATGTGCCCGGCGAGCCACTCCTCCTCGATGTCGATCCAGAGACGGTGGGGGTATCGGTCCATCATCATCAGCTCACCGGATGGACCGATCCCCGCCACGCCGTAGTGCGCGGCCCGGGGGAGGCTCGCGATGTGCGCGACCGAATCGCCGACGAAGAGCGTGAGGCGAGACTGGCGATCGTCAGGCACAAGGACGCTGTCCCGGCCCAGGACGAACACCGAGTAGGGGGAGATGACTTCGCCCGGTCCCTCTCCAGCCCTCGCGAGCACCTCGTGCGTCGTGCCGTCCGGACTCAGGACGATGACTTCGCTGTACCAGGCAACGACCGCGCTCCCATCCGGCAAGAGCCCGCCGGCGTCAACGAACTGGAATTCGTAGTCGCCGGGGTTCGCTCCGTGCCGGTACAGCGGCTCGGCCGCGAGGGTGAAGGGGGTCTCGACCTCCGGCACACCTGCGTATTCGACGATCCGCACCCCGGCGCTGTCCCGGACCTGGACTCGGACCTCGTCGGTGGTCCCGGCGTCGCCCCCGCAGGCGGCGAGGACCGCCGCCAGGATCAGTACGCGGCTCGGCGTGAGTACGCGGCGCGTCACCGGGCGAAGGGGAGGTCCGCGATGTCGTACCAGTCGAGGGCCCGGTCCGGAATCCCGTCCCAATCGTCCGGCCCCACCTGCCGGTCGACGAGCACGACCAGGGTCGACTCCAGAAGGTCGAAGGCCCTGAGCCGGTCCCGGACCCGCACCGACCCGACGTATTCGGCATTGTCGTACACGTCCAGCCAGGACCATTCGTGCTGGTCGCGGCCCGTGGCGACCCAGTAGCGGTTGGCGGCGTCGAACAAATGCTCGCCCGCGGACAGATAGTAGTGCTTCGGAGTGGCGCGATAGCCATCCAACGCGTCGTCGATGGCGGGCGTACGCGGGAGACCCTGAGACCTGTTGAGGGCCAGGAGCTCCTCTTCCCGCCGGGCCACATCCCGCTCGTTCGGGAGTTCCGGGACGTAAGTCGGTGCGCGGAGCACCGTGCCGTCGCCGGCGTCTCCGACGAAGATCAGATGCCCTTCACAGGCCACGAACGCCCAGCCCCCGGCCGGGTCCGGGATACCATGGATGACCTGCCCGCACTCGACGTCCCACGGGCCGGGGGGCGACCCTTCCTGCCGCACGACATCCCCGGAGGCGAGGTCCACCTCGTACCGGGGCATCAGCGATCCGGACATCCGGCCGAGCATCACCATGTAGTCCAGCGACACGCCCGAGACCGCGGCGCCGAACGATGGGAAGGGCTGGAATACATCCGGCAGCGGCACATCCGACACGTAGGCGCCCGATGGCTCGAAGACCGTGAAGCGGCCCAGGTCGGAATCCACCACGCCGACCGTTCCCGCCTCTCCGCGGGCGAGATGCGCGGGATCGCCGAACTCGCCGGGGCCTTCGCCCTCGCGCCCGAAGACTCCCACCACGCTGCCTTCCCCGGCCACGCAACGGACCTGCCCTTCGTAGGAGTCGATGACGCAGGCGGTCCGCTCGTCCGCGAGCAGCGCAACTTCCTCGCTCTCGCTCAGCGGCACGGCGGCCGTGCCGATCAATTCGGGCGTGAAGACGGCCTCGTCGGCGGCTTCACCCGGACCGCACGCCACGCTCGCGGCGGCGACGGCCAGGAGCGGAAGCTGCACACCGGCGTGGACCCACTGAATGCGGAGACGACCTCGGCACGTGTGACGCATGACTCTCTCCCCCGGATCGGTTCAGTCTTTGCCGAACCGGGGACACGGTCACCTACAGATTTGGTTGCGCGGGATCGAGCGGAGCGGGCGCCGTGTCAGTCGGGCTGGCCGTGGATCCACGTGGCCCAGGCGTCGACATCGGTGCCGAAGTCCTCGCCGCTGATGGCCTGGAGGAAGGCGATGGCCGGCGCCCGGGTCCCGCGGTGCTCGGCGCCCGCGTACGCGAGCAGGAGGTCGGGCCGTTCGCGGGCCAGCCGCCGGCCGAACTCGGGCGTGATGCCCGTCGCGACGAGAACCCGGAGCGTCGTGCCGAACTGCGACGGGTGCGTCCCACCGAAGAGCGCGAGCAGAGGCTCTGCCGCGGGCGTCCAGTCCACCGTGCGCGCCGGGTCGCCCGAGGCGGTCAGCCCCCGGAGCACACCGCCGGCCATGTGGGCGACCCGGTCCACGGGATCCGTCGAGGAAAGGACGAGCGCGTGCCACGACGCGTCGTGATCCACGAAATTGCTGAGCACGAGCGTGGCGACTTCGCGCGTCTGCCACGAGACATCCCTCGCCAGAAGTTCGTGGGCGAGGCGGTCGTCGCGTCTCCGGTCCGCGCGGTCGAGCAGGCCCCAGACCTCAGCGAGCGTTTCGGCGTCGATTCCCATCCATCCGGCCACCTCGCCGGTGCGGTCGGCATCGCCCCGCACGTAGAGCACCTGGGCCGCCATATTCAGCAGCCCGGGGTTCTCCTCCCCGATCGCCTTCAGGCTCTCCAGGGCCTCCGGCAGGACGAGGGTCTCGCTGCCGATCGTGCGAGCACGGACGTGTGTGGCGTCTTCCACGCCGACGACGATCGTGTAAACCTCGTCGGACCCCATGGTCCGGTACGACGTGGCGGCCGCGTCGGCAAATCCGAGTTCGCGCTCCATGACGGCCGCACAGGCGTGGAACGGCTGGTCGGGAGCCAGTTCCTGGATGGCGTTGAAGAGGTCCTGCGCGTTCCACTCCTTCAACCCGACGAACTCGACCGGTCCGTCGGGTCCTTCAATGACCTGCCCGCCGCTCGGGGCGGCCGTCACCGCAAGGAGCACGACCATTCCGGGCACCACACGCGGGAGCGTCATCGCGACTCCTGTTGCTGCGTCTATCTCATCCGGGACTCTTCGGAACCGTATCGGTCGCCGGGGGACGCAGCAACGGCACGGTGTCGGTCGCCGGGGGGCGCAGCAGTTCGAGGAGGAAGTCGACGGCCTCTTCGGATTCGGTGCGGCCGAGCCAGTAGATGCCGCGCTCCCGCACTTCCTGATCCGGTTCGTTGCGGATCAGCTCCATCAGTACCCTCGGAGCGGCGGGGTCGGATCCGGCCCGCTGATAGATCGCGTAGATGGCCTGCCGCTTCAGGAAGGCCTCGGGCAGTTCCCCGTACAGGTCGGCGAGATACGCCACCGTCAACGTCGGGTGGGCCGCCCACGCGCTGAAGGCCGCGCCGCGCACGTTGCTGGCCACCTCCGGGTCGTACGCGACCAGTCGCGCCCATTCGGCGGTCTGCATGTCCTCCTTCTCCCTCACCTTGCGCGCCAGCGTGCGGAGCAGCGTCTCCTTGCGATCGTCCGAATCGAGCTGATCGTAGAGTCGAACGAGGACTCCGCCTTCCACGTGATCGAGGTCGCCCAGCGCAACGATCGCCTGGTAACGAATACGGTCCGACTTCGAGCGGTTGGCGGCCGCGCCGACGAGGGCGTTCTGGATCGCGGTCGGCGCCGACGCGTCCACCGCATACCGGCTGCTGCGGAGCCCGCCGATCGCGTCGCTCTGCTCGGCGTCGTCATCCGAATCCCGGAGGGTTATCGCGAGCACCCGGAACGCGGCCCGGGAGTTGAAACGCCACATTTCCTGAAGCGCGCTTCTGCGAACCGACTGCTCCGGATGGTTCGCGATGACGCCCAGGAGGACGCGCTCGGCTTCCTCGGTTTCCTCCCTCGCGATGAGCTCAACCGCCTCATCGTGAAGCCGCATCGAGCACTCATCCTCGCGGGTCAGGACATCGCGCAGCACCTGCACCCGGTTGACGTCATCGAAGCGCATCACGGCCTCGAGCGCCGCCAGCTGCACCGACACGTCTTCGCACGCTTCCTGTTCCTGCGACGCGGCCCGCCGGGCCTCCTGGTACTCCGCCCACTGCCAATCGAGGTTCGAAGCCTCGCGCGCGTAGTCCGCAACCTGCTGCTCATAAGCCTGCCGCTCGTAGTCGGCCAGGGGATCCGCCTGATCCGCCAACCGCCGGACGTAGTCGGCCACGGGATCCGCCTGATCCGCCAACCGCCGGACATAGTCGGCCAGGGTCTGTCCCTCCGGCTCGCCCTGTACTTCGGCCAGCAACTCTGCGGCCACGGAGTCCGGCAGATCCGTCAGGTCGGCCGTCGACACTGGAAGCGAGAGGGTGCGGCCCCCCACCTCCATGGGCATCACGCGAAAGCCCGGCATCGGGGCGGCGACGTCGAGCGTCTCCTCGGCCTCGCGCAGCAGCTGCTCCGCATCGCCGGCGTCGCCGCTCGACGCGAGCTGGCTTTTGATCTCGAAGTCCAGGGCCCGCGCGTCGTGGTACAGCCGTCCGGCGTCCCTGCCCATGCGGGGCACGGCCGGTCGCGCTTCGTCAAACCCGACCATCAGTATTTCCAGCAGCAACCGCGCTTCGGCCAGGTCGCCGAGGCGATAGCGGGCAAACGCTTCCCAGTAGTAGGAGTCGGGCTCGAACCGGGGTGTAACGAGCGGGGACTCGGTTCGTACGGCCTGGAAGAGCGCCACGGCGCGCTCGAACTCCTCCGCGTTGATGGCGCGACGCGCCTCGAGGAAACGCGCCACCTCCTCCTGCTGGACCGTCTGCGCGGCAAGGCCGTCCGCCCCGAACGCCCGCAGCGCATCGGGCGCGGGCGCGGCGTCCACGATGGCGAGACCGGCGAGCAGCAGCCCGGTCCAGGTCAAGTGTCTCACGCGGTCACTCATGGTATGCCTCCGTACTCTCTGGTCGACTCCAAGATCGCTCTCCATCGTCCTGTATTGCGCTCGCATCCGGATCACGTGCCGCTCGCGGACCGAAGCCGCATCAGCGTCCCCTGCCGTTCCATGCTCTCACGGGCCAGTTCGCGCTCGAAGTCCGGGGCGTCCGGGCCCAGGCGCGCGATCTGCACGAGGATGAGTTCGAGATCCTGAAGCAGCGTCCGCGCCTGCTGTCCGTCGGCGGCGGGCGTGGCGAGCCGTGAACGGGTCTCCACCAGCAGTTCGCGCGCCCACCGGGCAAGATCCTGCTGGGACTCGTCGGTGCCGATATCCGTGCGGAAGGCGACGAGCAGGGTGCGGGCGCGGTCGAGGTGTCCCGCCATGTCGTATTCGTCGGCTGCGGAGCGCAGCGCGGCGCCGGCGGGCCGTTGCGCCGTCGAACTGACCGCGGCGCCGACCGGCGGGTCCGCCTCGGGCCGGGCCGCCGCCGGGGCCGGATCGGCTGCAGGCGGGGACCCGGCCGCCGCGAACTGCCGGTTCGTCTCCAGGGGCTCCTCGACGACGGAGAGCGCCAGCGCCTCCTCGGCGGCCGTCGGCGCGAGAGGTCCGGAGTCGGTCGCCGCGATCAACGGCGCGGCCGACGCAGCCGCTCCGACCGACGCCGGCGCCGCCGACGCCACCGTCTCGGGCTCGGCGGGCACCGGCAGCTGCGGGCCGCCGTCGAGCGCCACGGCGAGCGCGACCGAAGCGGCGGCGGCTCCCGTCAGCCATGCCGCTGTCCGGCCGGGTCGCCGCCCGAGCGTCCGGGCCACGACGAGCCGGAGCGGGCCGCGAGTCGCCTTGCGGTCGCCAGCGGTCTCCGGCTGCCTCGCGACCCATTCGGCCTCGATCCGTTCCCACATCGCCTCGCGCGGCGCGGGCGGCGGGTCGTGGTAACCCAGCACATCGAACGGACGATCGACGTCGTCTCCGATGCAGTCCACGGCGTCCGCCATGCCCGCCAGGTCCGTCGACTCCGGCTCGTCGGACACCGGCGGCGCGCCGAGCCGCGTCTCGATCCCGGCCCACATCGCCTCGACCGGAGGCTCCGGCGGGTCGTGGTAGTCCGCCGCCTCCCGGCGGAGGAACCGGGCAAAGCGGCTCGCGTCGTCCATGCGATCCTTCAGCATGCCCATTCTCCCGCGAAGTCCGCGAGCTTCTCCCGCAGGCGGCTACGGGCCCGGAAGAGCTGCGACTTGGAGGTCCCGGCCTTGATCCCGAGCATCGCCCCGATCTCCTCGTGCGTGTAGCCCTCGAGGTCGTGCAGCAGGAAGACGGTTCGATAGCCCGCGGGAAGCTCGTCGATCGCGCGGTGCAGCCGATCCTTGACGTCGGGCTCGAGGCGGTTCGGGCCGCCGGTCGAGCGGAGGTCGTCGTGCAGCGCGGTCTCGCGGCTGCGGAAGTGCTTCACCTTGCGGAGTCCGTTCAGCGACACCGTCGTGGCGATCGATCCCAGCCACGTCCCGAACGCGGCCTCGCCGCGAAACGTGTCGATCTTCGTGAACGCCCGCACGAACGTCTCCTGCGTGAAATCCTGGGCGAGATGATCCTCGCCCGCGAACCGGTAGCATATCCGGAATACGCGGTCCACGTGCGCGTCGTACAACGCACGCGCCGCGTCCTCGTCTCCGTCCCTGAGCCGCTGAATGAGTTGCGGTTCCGTCACCGTGCCGGGATCTCCGGGTACACGTCGGTTCTTCCGCTTCCAGAACGGTGACACAGCCAAGGCGGGATTAGTTGCGCGGGGGTCTGGCGGATCGCCGGAGGGGGAATCGATGGGCGGACCCGCGGGGCGACCGGGCCGCGGCGAGGGTGCGCCGCGGCCGGTCGATCGGGGGCGGGGTTCCGGGAGGGGCCGAGACTCCCGGTCGGACGCCGGGCGCCCGGGCCCGCTACTCAGGCGACGGCGACCGCCGCCCCCTGAATCACCTCGGCGATGTGTTCCAGCGCCCATTCGAGGCTGGCCTTTTCGATCGTGAGCGGAGGCGCGAAGCGGATCACCTGCTCGTGCGTCTCCTTGGCGAGGATCCCGCGCGCCTGCAGTTCCTCGCAGAACGGACGCGCGTCCCCGGACTCGTCCCGGATCACGACGCCGATGAACAGGCCGCGTCCACGCACGTGATCCACGTGGGGAGAATCGATGGATTCCAGCTCCCGCTTGAACCAGGAGCCCAGTTCGTTCGACCGCTCGGCGAGCTCCTCATCCCGGATCACGTCCAGCGCCGCCATACCGACCGCCGCGGCGAGCGGATTCCCGCCGAACGTCGAGCCGTGGTCTCCCGGATGGAAGACGTCCATGATCTCGGAGTTCGCGAGGATCCCGGAGACGGGGAACACGCCCCCGCCGAGGGCCTTTCCGACGATCATGATGTCGCCGCGGTCCCCCTCCCAGTCGGCGCAGAACAGCTTGCCGGTCCGCCCCAGACCCGTCTGGATCTCGTCGTTGATCATCAGGACGCCGTTCGCCCGGCAGATCTCGAGCGCCCGCGCATAGAAACCATCCGGCGGTACGACCACGCCCGCCTCGCCCTGGATCGGCTCGACGAGGAAGCCGACGGTGTTCTCCGTGATCGCCGCCTCGAGCGCGTCCGCGTCGCCGTAGGGGATCGGCACGAAGCCCGGCGTGAAGGGACCGAACCCGAAGGTCGACCCTTCGTCCGAGGAGAAGCCGACGATGGTCGTCGTCCGGCCGTGGAAATTCTGCTCGCAGACGATGATCTCCGCCCGGTCCTCCGCCACGCCCTTCACGGTGTAGCCCCACTTGCGGGCCGCCTTGATCGCCGTCTCCACGCCCTCGGCGCCGGTGTTCATCGGCAGCGCGCGCTCGAACCCCGTCATCTCGCACAGCTGCTGGAGGAACGGACCCATCCGGTCGTTGTGGAAGGCGCGCGACGTGAGCGTGAGCTTCTCCGCCTGCGCGCGCAGCGCCTCGATGATGCGGGGGTGACGGTGTCCCTGGTTCACGGCGGAATAGGCGCTCAGCATGTCGAGGTACTTCCTGCCCTCGACGTCCCACACCCACTCGCCTTCGCCGCGCTCGAGCACGACGGGAAGCGGGTGGTAGTTGTGGGCGCTCCACTTGTCGACCTGAGAGATGTAATCGCTGGTGTTCATCGCTTCCTCATTGGGCTGCCGAGCAATCCTCGGCCCGCGGTTGGAGCTGAACCCCGTCGGGGGACGGGAACCGTTCTCGCCGGATCGCACCCGATTGAACCCCGGATCGAACCGGACCTGAAAGGGTAGGCATCGATCCGACCCCCGACAAGGTGGGCGGCCGCGCCGCCGCCGGGCGCCCGTCGCGGGCGGCGGGCTGCTACCTTGGGCGCATGAGCGACGCCTCCGCCATCCCCGACTTTACCGAATTCTCCCGCCTTGCCGAGCCCGGGCGGATGGTTCCCGTGGCCATCGAAATCCCGTTCGATCTGGACACTCCGGTCACGGCGTTCTCGAAGCTGCGACGCGGCCCGTTCTCCTTCCTGCTCGAGTCGGTCGAGGGAGGGGAGCGCTGGGCGCGATTCAGCTTCGTCGGCTCCGAACCCCGGGAAGCGTGGCGACTCGACGGTTCGGAGATCCGGCTGTGGACGGCCGCGGGGGGCTGGGGCGAGCCCGAGACCACGAATGATCCCTTCGGCGCCTTCGAGGCCTGGATCACCCGCTACGAACCGGTCGAACTCTCCTCCCTGCCGCCGTTCTGGGGCGGGGCCGTCGGTTTCTTCGGTTACGACACGGTGCGCTGGATCGAGCGGCTGCCCGACGCGCCGCCGGACGACCTCGGCGTGCCGGACGCCTGCTTCATGGCGACGGAGCGCATGCTCATCGTCGACAACCTGTATTCCCGCGCCTTCGCCGTCGCGGCCGTGCCGGTCACGCCCAACGACGACCCGGCCGAGCTGTACGGGGACGCCGTGGACCGACTCGCCGACTGGGTGCGCGGCCTGGAGAGACCGCACGGGCTGGGGCCGCTCGGCAACGGCGGGGAGACGAGCACGCCGGAGGTGGTCGGAAACCGCTCGCGGGACGACTACGAGGCGGCCGTCGAGCGCATCCGCGAGTACATCGTGGCGGGCGACGCGTACCAGGTCGTGGTCTCGCAGCGCGCCGGCGCCCGTTACGCGGGCGATCCCCTGGAACTCTACCGCGCCCTCCGCCGCAGCAATCCATCCCCCTATCTCTTCTTCATCGAACTGGACGGCATGCGCCTCATCGGCTCGTCCCCCGAGACACTCGTCCGGGTGGAAGACGGGATCGTGACCGTCCGCCCGATCGCCGGGACGCGTCCGCGCGGAGCCACGCCGCGCGAGGACGAACGGCACGCGCGCGAGTTGCTCGCCGACGAGAAGGAGCGGGCGGAACACCTCATGCTCGTGGATCTCGGCCGCAACGATGTGAGCCGGGTCGCCCGTCCCGGCTCAGTCGAGGTGTCGCGCTTCATGGAGATCGAGCGCTACAGCCACGTCATGCACCTCGTGAGCGAGGTGGCCGGGTCGCTGAAGGTCGGAGCCGACGCCGTCGATGCCTTCAAGGCCTGCTTCCCCGCCGGCACGCTCACCGGCGCCCCGAAGGTGCGCGCGATGGAGATCGTCGATGAACTCGAACCGACGCGGCGCGGGCCCTACGGGGGGGCGGCGGGCTACGTCGGTTACGGCGCGACGAGCCTCGACATGGCCATCGTGATCCGCACGCTGCTCTCCGTCGGGGACCGCGTGTACGCGCAGGCCGGAGCCGGGATCGTCTACGACTCGGAACCGGCGCGCGAGTGGGAAGAGACCCGCCACAAGGCCCGCGTCCTCCTGGAGGCCCTGACCAAGGTCTAGCGGGTTGGGTCGCGCGGTTCCGTAGCTACGGGAGCATGGCGCGGGAATGCGGCTACCGTACGTTTCCGGTTCTCCGGCTCAGACAGGCAATGCAAGTGCAATGCGGATTGCCCAGTTCCTTGTGGGCAAGCCCGTGAACGACCCCGTCTTCGGCGTCGAACTTGTGCCCGATTCGATCCAGATACTGTGTGTCCCCCGCCTGGTATCGCCGGAATACGGCATAGGCAACGTGATCGGCGAGCTGGATGACGCGCGAGGCACGAGAATCCACGAACAATGGCGTGTCCGCCAAGAGCCTAATGACGCCCCAGCGGGTCCCGAGCGTCCGAAACCCGACCGCCATCTGCTGAAGCGTCGTCTCGTGGGCACTCTTGTCGAGGATCACGAGGCCGCGTTGCGTGTCCCCGCCAGCCCTCAGCCGCTGGAGGTAACGATCGAATCTGCTGCAAAGGTCCTCAAACGCCACCTCCATCGGATCCTGGTTCGGAAACGATGGCTTGTGAACGACGCAGGCGAAGGCTCGAGCCGTATCCCGGGCGCTCGCCAAGACGGCCAGGACGGACTTGATCGTGCCACGCGCTTCTCCCGGCTCAGACGCTTCCACGGTTGAGTTCGGCGCGAAAAGACCTCCGAAGCGTGAAACTCCACACCATGGGGATCTCCGGGATTGATGTCCTCGGCCAGCCGGTCCAGTTGTTGGGTGATCCAGTGCGCCTGCGCCTCGAACACGGACAGTCCGCCCAAAACGAGATACTGCTCGTTCAAGTTGGCCGCCGATCCGGCATCGTCGAGGTACAGAAGGTGCATGGCGAATCAGGAAGCGACATGGTGGGGGCGCAAAAAAATGCGGCCGGGTGAGCCGATCGGCCCAACGGACCGCCGGGGCAGCCCTCCCAACCGCAACACGATTCTCGCCATCCGTCGGGTGATTGTCAACGGAACTCCTCCAGTTGCGGAAGTGGGGGGGTCTCCGTTGCTACGGGATCGAGGCGGCTCCCGCGGAAGAGGCGGAGGCGGGGGAACCGCCCAAGCCGATCTGGGCGCCGAGTGTGAGGCGGGGGCCGTCGGGGGAGTGGTTGACGGATCCTGACCAAGTCAGGAGGCGGTCTGGGGCATGCGGATGCCGTAGTCGCCCTGGAGGTCGAGGGCCCACGAGGCGTGCGCGTAGGGTGTCTGCCCGCCGCGGGGAAGCTAGCGGGCGAGGCGCTCCTCGCGGGCGACGATGGGGTCGATCCGGTCGGCGTATTCCTTGGCGTAGGCGAGGGCTTCCTCGAGGGCCTCCGTCCGCGTCCCGGCGAAGCGCTGGCCCACGGCGGCGCTCATCGCGCGGCCCGGTCCGGCGGCCGCCGCGATCTCCCAGACCTCCGGCCCGCCGCGCAGCGCCGCGCGCCTGCCCGCCCGGGTCTCCCGGAACTCGATCCGCGGGAACCTCTGCGCGGCGAGCCACTCCAGCAGGATGTTCCGGAGTCCTTCCGAGGGGGTCCATTGCTGCTCGATGAACACGCGTTCGAGTTCCGACTCGATCTCGCGTGAGACGCGCGTGCAGAGGGGACGGGGCAGAGGCATGTATACATGGTATACCAATCCCCCGAGACGTGCCAGTCCGGGCGGAACCCGCAGCGCGGCGGCGAACCGCGATGTAACCCTTTCGCCGTTCGCGGCGTCTACGGGTGTATCGCGGGGGCGCAGACGCTCCCTGAAGCCGGATTGAGCCGGAGCGAGCTAACGCCCTTCGGCCCCGGCTTCGGCCCTGGACAGGAGGCGACGCGACCATGGCAACCTTGAACGTACGCGGAATCCCGGCGCGAATCGGCGTCCTGTTGGCTTTGACGCTCGTGATCGCGGGCCCGGCCCCGTCCCAAGCGCAATCGGAGACGGGCGCCGTGCAGGGGACGGTCCTCGATCAGACGGCCAACGTCGGCGTCGCGGGAGCCCAGGTCTTCGTGGCGGGGACGGCGACCGGCACGCTGACCGACGCGAATGGCGCCTACTTCCTCTCGGGCGTGCCCGCCGGGGAGCAGGTCGTCACGGTCCGGTTGATCGGTTACAGGCAGACGAGCAAGACGGTCACCGTCACGGCGGGCGAGACGGTCACGCTGGATTTCTCCGTCGAGCAGACGGCCGTGCGACGGGAGGATCTCACCGTGACGGGCGTGGCCGGCGAGACCCCGCAGGTCAGGCAACTGTACGCCGTCGAGCGTGCGGCGGCCGGCCTTGCCGCCACGTCGGTCATGCGCGCGTACGCCGACTTCAACACCGAGTCGTACGCCCGGATCGAGGAGAACGGTTTCCGGAGCGTCGGCGCGTCACCCCTCTCCACCTTCTCGATCGATGTGGACCGCGCTTCGTATGCCAACGTCCGGCGCTTCATCCAGGCGGGGGAGCGGCCGCCCGTCGACGCGGTCCGGATCGAGGAGATGATCAACTACTTCCCGTACGAGTGGGACGCCGGGCGGGGCTCCGGGCGGGACGCGGCAGCCGGTGACCACCCCTTCCAGGTCCTCACGGAGGTGTGGGACGCGCCGTGGAAGCCGGAGCACCGGCTCGTGCGCATCGGACTCCGCGCGCCCTCCATCGACACGGAGGACCTGCCGCCGAGCAACCTCGTCTTCCTGCTCGACGTGTCGGGGTCCATGTCGTCGCCCGACAAGCTCCCGCTGCTGAAGAAGGCTTTCGCCCTGCTCGCCGAGCAGCTCAGACCGCAGGACCGGGTCGCGATCGTCGTCTACGCCGGCGCGGCGGGGCTCGTGCTTCCCCCGACGCCGGGGAACCGGCGGGCCCGTATCCTGTCCGCGGTGGAGCGGCTGCAGGCGGGCGGAAGCACGGCGGGCGGCGCCGGGATCGCGCTCGCCTACGAGGTGGCGCGGGAGCATTTCGTCGAGGACGGCAACAACCGCGTCATTCTCGCGACGGACGGGGACTTCAACGTCGGCGCCTCCAGCGACGCCGAGATGGTGCGCCTCATCGAGAAGGAACGGGAGAGCGGGATCTTTCTCACGGTCCTCGGCTTCGGCACGGGGAACCTGAAGGACTCGAAGATGGAGCAGATCGCGGACCACGGGAACGGCAACTTCCACTATGTGGATGGCCTCCTCGAAGCCCGCAAGGTGCTCGTGGAGGAGATGGGAGGGACGCTCTTCACGGTCGCGAAGGACGTGAAGCTGCAGGTGGAGTTCAACCCCGCCCGCGTCGCCGCATACCGGCTGATCGGGTACGAGAACCGGCTGCTCGCCGACGAGGATTTCAACGACGACACGAAGGACGCGGGCGAACTCGGGGCCGGACACACGGTGACCGCGCTGTACGAGGTCGTGCCCGAGGGTCTCCCGGTCCCCCGCAGCGTGGATCCGTTGCGGTATCAGCCGACGGCCGAGCCGCGGACCCCGGTGGAAGCGCCCCCGGCTGAAGCTCTCCCGGGTGCGTTCGAGGATGAACTGCTCTACGTGAAGGTCCGTTACAAGGAGCCGGACGGCTCGGAGAGCAGGCTACTGGCGCACGCGGTCGCGGACCGCGCCCGGCCGCCCTCGCGGAGCTTCCGCTTCGCCGCGGCCGTGGCGGGGTTCGGCATGCTGCTGCGGGACTCGCCCCACTCCGGAGGGCTCACGCCCAATGATGTCATCGCGCTGGCGGAGAGGGGACGGGGCGACGATCCGCGGGGCTATCGCGGAGAGTTCATCCGACTCGTGGAGGCCGTGCGCGACCTGGATCTGCTCGGAACGGCAGCAGAGGAGGACGACCAGCGTTAATGTGGCGGCTCAGCCCCGGGCCGCGGCGCTGAGCGAGTCGGCCGCGGCGGCCCGCACCGGGAGGACCGCGCCCGTTGAAGCTCAATCGACGCATCTCCGGCCAGATCGAACGGCCGGCGGACAAGCGACGGTACGTTCGCCGGCTGTTCGCCGGCGTCGCCGGCCGCTACGACCTCACCAACGATCTCATGTCGCTGGGTCTCCACCGCCGCTGGAAGCGCCGGCTGCTCGAACGGGCCGAACTGCGCCCGGACCACCGCGTCCTCGATCTCGCGGCCGGCACGGGGGACCTCGCCCGGGGAGCGCTGGACCGGGCCGCGCGCGAGGCGTTCGAGATCCGGGTCGTGGCCGCAGACCTCACGCCTGAGATGATGCGGGTGGGGCGCGGACGGCACGGGCCCGACCTCGCCGGCTGGATCGGAGCCGATGCCCTCCGCCTGCCCTTCCCCGACGGCGCGTTCGACCGCGTCGTCATCGGCTACGGGCTGAGGAACTTCGCCGGGCTGGATTCCGCGCTGGCCGAGAGCTTCCGCTGCCTGCGCCCGGGCGGGCGGCTGATCTCGCTCGACTTCGGCCACCCGCGCTCGGCGGCGCTGCGCCGCCTCTACCTCGGATATCTCGACGCCTCGACCCGGATCGCGGGCTGGGCGCTCCACCGCGACCCGGAGTCCTACGTGTACATCCCCGAGTCGCTGAGGCGGTTCCCGGACCAGCGGGAGATGGTCCGCAGGATGGAAGCGGCCGGGTTCGTGGAGTGCGGCTACGAAGATCTGATGATGGGCACGATGGCCATCAACTACGGAGACCGCCGTTAGCGTCGCGGCCGGAGACCCGGGCTGGCAGCCCGTGGCAAAACCCTACATGCCCTGGCTGGATTCCGTCTTCCAGACGGTGAACTGGCGCTGGCCGGATTCGCTTTCCTCGAGGCGAACCTTCAACGCATCGCCATCGGCCAGTCGCATGTGGTCGCGCATCTCCAGAGGAATCGTGATGCGGCCGCCGCTTCCTACGGTGATGTCGCGGTAGTACATGACGCGGAAGATCGCCATCTAACCTCCCCATGGAGGGTTGGATTCGGCAAAGTGAGGGGAATCCTCAATATGGGGATTGAACGGCCCCTGCGGTAGGCCACATCCGACGGACGCCCGGAGCGTACGACGCGGCGGCTGCGTGGCGGCCGCCGCGTGGCGACGGGTGCGGGCAGTCCCTATGATCGGAGCCGTGAATACACCGGCCATTCATCTCCAGGGCGTCACGAAGCGCTTCGACAGGAAGACGGCGGTCCGCGACCTCGACCTCGAGATCCCGCGCGGATCGATCTACGGCCTCATCGGCCCGAACGGCGCCGGAAAGACGACGACGCTCCGGATCATCCTCGACATCATCGGGCCCGACGCGGGCTCCGTGGATGTCTTCGGTTCCCCCAACGTCGAGTCCATGCGCACACGCATCGGGTACCTGCCGGAAGAGCGCGGCATGTACCAGAAGATGACGGCCGCGGACCACCTCGCGTTCTTCGGCCAGCTGAAGGGACTGAAGAGGAAGGAGGCGCTCCTGCGGGCCCGGTCCGGACTGGACGCGGTGGGTCTCGGCGACCGGGCGGACGACAAGGTGGAGACCTTCTCGAAGGGGATGGCCCAGAAGGCCCAGTTCCTGGGGGTCATCCTTCACGAACCCGACCTGCTCGTGCTCGATGAGCCCTTCAGCGGCCTCGACCCGCTGAACGTCGAACTGTTCAAGCGACTGCTGCAGGAACGACAGCGGGCCGGAGCCACGATCCTGCTCTCGACACACCTCATCGAGGACGCCGAGCGCCTGTGCGAGCGCGTGTGCATGATCGCGGGAGCGACCAAGGTGCTCGACGGCCGGGTCCGCGACATCAAGGCCGCGGCGGGGCGGCGCGACATCGCGCTGTCCTTCGAGGGGAACCCCACGTTCCTCGATGCGCCGGACCTCATCGAGGACATCTCGGCGCACGGCACGTACGTGGAGGTCCGCATGCTGGAAGGGGCGGATCCCCAGGCGCTGTTGCGGCGGGCAGTGGACGCGGGGGCCCTGATTTCCCGCTTCGAACTCATCGAGCCCTCGCTGCGCCAGATCTTCATCGAGAAGGCGACGGAGGCCGGACTCTCGCACGAGGACGAGAGCGAAGACGACGAGGCGGCGGCGTGAATCCGTTCACGCCGAGGGTCGCGGCCGTGATCCGCCGGGAGTTCGTCCTGCGCGTGAAGTCGAAGTGGTTCCTCCTCTCCACGCTCGGCCTCCCCGTGCTGATCGTCGGGCTCGGCGTCCTCTCTGCCTTCCTGGCCGTGAGGAGCGCGACGGATGCGGGCGAGGAGCGCCGGGTCATCGGGGTCGCCGATCCCGCCGGGCTGATCGGAGACCTCCTCGTCGAAGAACTCCTCGCGGACTCGCTGGACGCCGTGCGGGCGGAGGACATGGAGGAGCTCGCAATCGACGAGGCGCGGACGCGGCTCTCCGGCTCCTCCTACGACCTGCTGATGATGATCCCAAGGCGTGACGGCCGGCGCTCCGCGGAGATGCCGGGGGCGACGCCGGACGCGGACGAGGGGGAGGGCGACGACGAGCGGACGACGCTGCTCGCGCGGGCCAGCGTGCCTTCCGTCATCGAGGGCTCGGTCCGGGGCGCCCTTCAGCGGGCATCGGTACGGGCGCGCCTGCGCTCGATCGGCGTGCAGAGCATCGATCCCGGGTCGCTGCTCCAGCGGACCTCGTTCGACGTCATCAACGTCACGGAGTCCGGCGAAGCGCGGTCCCAGGATATCTACCGGGCGCTGAGCTTCGGCATCGCCTTCTTCTTCTACTTCATCCTGCTCATCTACGGGCAGATGATCGTGCGGGCGATCCTCGAGGAGAAGCAGTCCGACATCGTCGAGATCATGGTCTCCTCCCTTCGCCCGTGGGAACTGATGCTCGGCAAGATCGTGGGCGTCGGCGCCGTGGGGATCGCGCAGATGGCCGTATGGGCGCTGGTCTTCGCGCTCGCCGCGGTTTACGGCCTCACCGCCGGGGCGTCCACGCTGGCGGAGGCGGGCATCGACATCGCGAGCATCCCGATCCCGTGGGGCACACTCGTGCTGATGTTCTTCTTCCTCGTCTTCGGCTACCTGCTCTACGCCGGCATGTTCGCGGGGGCGGGCGCGACGATCAGCAACGAGCACGACGCCCAGCAGGTCATGCTCCCGATCACGATGCTGATCATCCTCCCCTTCATCGCGACGCAGGGGGTGATCCAGAGCCCGAACGCGGGTTGGGGCGTCATCCTCTCCCTCGTGCCGTTCTTCAGTCCGCTGGTGATGCCGGCGCGGCTGTTCGCCACCTCGGTCCCGGTGTGGCAGTGGCTCTTGTCGCTGGTTCTGCTGGGAGTCTTCGTCCTAGGGGCGGCGTGGGTCGCGGGCCGCATCTTCCGCGTCGGGATTCTGATGAAGGGCCAGCGCGCCAACCTGCCGCAGGTGCTGCGGTGGATACGCCACGGCTAGCCGGCCCCGACAGACGCGGGCGGCGAAACTCCTTCGCCCTCCTCTTCGCCCTCGGCGGGAGCGTGTGCGCCGGGGCGTGCGGGACCGACGCGGACACGTTCGTGCTCGGCGCGACGACATCCACCTACGATTCGGGTCTGCTCGAACACCTGGTCGCCCGCTTCAACGAAGACCATCCCGGGCTCCGGGTGCGCACGGTCATCGCGGGAAGCGGCGAGGCCCTGCAACTCGGCCGTACGGGAGACGTGGATCTCCTGCTCGTGCACGCGCCCGAAGCCGAGGCCCGCTTCGTCGAGGCGGGGTACGCGCCACGGCGGAGTCCCATCCTCGTCAACGGGTACGTGATCGCGGGGCCGCCCTCGGATCCGGCGCGGATTCGCGGATCCGCATCTCCCTCCGAGGCGTTCGCGACCCTCGCGCGGGGGGAGCACGACTTCGTCTCGCGCGGCGACAGTTCGGGCACGCACTACCGCGAAATCGCGTTCTGGCGCGAGGCGGGCGTGGCCGCCGCCGGCGCATGGTACGTCGAATCCGGGCAGGGACAGGCCACGACCCTGCACGTGGCCAGCGAACGCGGCGCCTACGTCCTCACGGATGTCGCGACGCTCGCAATGCTGTCTCAGGTGCTCGACCTCGAGGCGCTCGTCGACGACCACCCCTCGCTGCGAAACGTCTACTCGCTGCTGGCGCCGCGCGCCGCGGTCCGGCCGGAACCCGCCGCCGCCTTCGCGGACTGGCTGCGCTCCGGAAACGGACGCCGGGCGATCGGGGAATTCCGGGTGCGGGGCGGCGCGGAGGCTCTCTTCGCCCCGTGGCCCCGCGACGATCCCACTCCCTAGATTCGGCGCGTGGATCCGCTGCTCGAGGCTCTCCGGCTCATCACGTCGGGTGACCTGTACGTCTGGAACGTCATCCTCCGCTCTCTGCAGATCAGCGGGTCGGCGCTCCTCCTGGCCATGGTCATCGGACTCCCCATCGGGATCGCGGTCGGGCTGACGCGGTTCCGGCTTCGCCTGCCCGTGGTCGCGGTGATCAACGCGGGCCTCGCCTTTCCTCCCGTCGTCGTCGGCCTCGGGGTCTTCCTCTTTCTGTCGCGGGCAGGCCCGCTCGGCGACCTGCAACTGCTGTACACGCCGGCCGCCATGATCGGCGCCCAGGCGATCCTCGCGGGTCCGTACGTCGCCGCGGTGAGCCTCGCCGCGGTGGAGAACATCCCTCCGGACATCGCGCTTCAGGCGCGGGCCCTCGGCGCGAGCCGGCGGCAGGCGATTCTCCTGCAGCTGAGGGAGGTGCGGACGTCGCTCGTAGCGGCGGTGGCGGCGGGGTTCGGGGCCATCATCAGCGAGGTGGGCGCGGTGATGATGGTGGGGGGCAACATCCTCGGAGAAACGCGGGTGATGACGACGGCGATCGTGCTGGAGACGCGGCGCGGCAACTTCGATGTCGCGATCGCCATGGGGATCGTACTCATGCTCATCGCTCTCTGCGTGAACGCGGCGCTCCTCCTGCTCGGCCGGCGCACGATCCGCCGCGGGCAAGTCGCGTGAACGCCGCAGCGGGACCGCTCCTCGGCGGCGTCGGCCTGCGCCGGAGCTACGGCGGGAGGACGGCCGTCGAGGTGCACCGCATCGAACTGCGGGAGGGCGAGATGCTCGCGGTGTTCGGGCCGAACGGGGCCGGGAAATCCACGTTGCTGCGCCTGCTCGCCATGCTGGAGAAGCCCGACGCCGGAGAGGTCGCGTTCCGCGGCGGGTCGGGACGGCCGGCCGAGCGTGCGCTCCGGGCCGCGTCCGCGGTCGTGTTTCAACGCCCCCACTTCTGGAGCGACTCCGTCGAGTACAACGTCGGACTCGGGCTGGCCCTGCGCGGCGTGCCCCGCCCCGAAGCCCGCGCCCGCTCGCGCACGGTGTGCGAGCAACTCGCGATCTCACACCTGCTGGGAGCCCCCATATCGCGGTTGTCCGGAGGGGAGGCGCAGCGCGTGGCGCTCGCGCGGGCGCTCGTTCTCGACCCCGAGATCCTCTTCCTCGACGAGCCGACGGCGAATCTCGACACCGATTCGCGGCTCGATCTCCGCCACGACCTGGAGCGCGTGGCCCGGGAGCGGGCGACGAGCGTCTTCCTCATCACCCACGACCGGGGCGAGGCCTTCCACCTCGCGGATCGGGTCGCCGTGATCCGGGACGGGAAGCTGGTCCAGACGGGCACGCCGAAGGAGATCTACGAGAATCCGGCGGATGTCTACACGGCGCGGGTCACCGGGGCGGAGTTCACGATCTCCGGCGCCGTGACGCGGGCGCACGAGCGCATGGTCACGGTCGACATCGGGGGCGCGTCGCTCGTGGCCCTCGGCGAGGCGGTCCCGGGGACGCCCGTGAAGATCGCCTATCGTCCGGAAGATCTCGTCCTCGGACCTCCGGATGTCCCCCCCGCGGATCTGAGCACGCGCAACCTGGTCGTGGCGACGGTGGAGGAACGACGCGACATGGGCGGGCTCGTACGGCTGCGGCTCCGCGGTCCCGTCGAACTCGTGGCCCTCGTCACGCTCGACGCGGCGGAGGAACTCGGCGTCGAACCCGGCGCGCGGTTCGCGGTGCGCGCGAAGGCCACCGCGCTGCATGCGTTCCCCGCCGCCCCGCCGGCCACGACGCCGTCGGATCCGGCCGGCTAGCCCGAATTCCGCCGGATCCCCGGGCCCGTCCAAATGACGATGGCTCCGCAGCGCCCCACGGCCCCGCCGAACTCGGCCGGCAACTCGCTCGGGCCTCGATAGACCTCGATCCCGGCGATCTCGGACGGCGAGACGAAGTTGTCGATCGATTCGCCGGCGCCGCCGTCGCGGATCACGCGCACGCCGTCCAGGTAGACGTTCGCGTTCATGCACCCGTACTCGGCGCGACTGCTCAGGCTGGGCGCGCCCCGGGTCATGCGGATGACGCAGTTGTTGTTCGCGCCTCCGGTGCACTCGGTGCGCACGCCCGGAATCCGTCCCAAATAGTGCGTGACGCGGATCGCGCCGGCGTCCTGGATGTCGTCCCGCGTGAGGAATATCCCGGCGCCGATCGCCTCGCCGAGTTCGCGACGGTCGTAGAACCCCTGCAGCTCCAGCCGCTTCTCGCGCAGCGCCGTGACGACGATCGGCGCGAGTTCGATCGGGTCCACGCTGAGTTCGAAATCCACCTGCACGGTGCGGTCGCTCGGGAGGCGCACCAACTGGTCCAGGGGATCGAAGGTGAGGTGGTCCACGGTCACCCGGTACATGCCCGGATCGAGGTCGGTGAACATGAAGCGGCCGCTGCCATCGGTCATTCCCTGCCGGTCCTCCGCCAGCAGCGTGTCCGAAAGAACGACGTTCGCGGCGTCGACCGGACGGCCGGAACGCCGATCCACCACCCGTCCCACGATTCGGCCGGGCACGGTGAGCAGGCTGGCGAGCGCACCTTCCTCCACACCCACGAGGATGTCCCACCCGGCCGGCGGGCCGGATGCGATGTTCACTCGAGCCGGCTCCGTGCGGAAGGACGCGAACCTTGCGTTCACGGTGAGATCCTCCAGGGGCGGAAGGCCGCAGAGGACGTACACGCCCTCGCTGTCCGCGTCCACGGAGACGGTGCGCTGCCGTCCTTCGCCCTCGGTCCAGCTCGCCGTGACCGTGGCGCCCGGAATGAGGATGCCCTGGAGCGTATCGCGAACGACGCCGGCGAGACCGGTGAGGGACGAATCCCCCTCCGCCGGACAGGTCACGATGCTTCGGGGCGGGGTGAGGGTCAGGCTCTGGGCGGCGAGACGAGATCCGGCGGAGGCGAGGATGGCGGCTCCCGCCAAAGCGAAGGATGCAACCCGGCAGACCGCCCTTGTCCGCGCCTGCGCCTCCGAACGGCCCTCTCGATGTGTTCGCATCCTGCGGTCTCCGCCACTACGTCGACAAGCCACGTGTTGAAAGTAACGCAGACGCGGTTCGCGCACACGACGCACGCCGGGCCGGGCCGGCCCCCGGCGTCCGGGGGTTCGCGACGGGTGGCGGTATTGCGAGACACTCCCGGACGCTGTCACTCTTTCGAGGGTTCTTCGGCTGCGGAGTCTCATCTTGCGAATCGTGCGAAACCGGCAAACTCGCTACGCGATCGGCGTCGTTTGCGTCCTCCTCGGATCGTCCGGATGCCTGGATCTGGGAGTCGGACTCTCTCCGACCGTGGGGAACATGCTCTCGTCCGTGGTCAGCGAGGGATCCGCCCTGCCCGAGTTCGCGCGCGCCGCCGGGGGGCCCGGATCCATGCGGGTCTCGGGCCAGATCGTGGGCCGGCTTCGGTGCGATTACGTGTCCCCGGATCTGCGGGAGGTCGACGGAGGGCTGGAACTGGCCATCACGATCGTGTCGGGCCGGCAGGGCTGCAACAGCCTGACGCCCTCGACGCTTTCCTACGTCGCGAACATCTACAACGTCGAGCCCGGATCCTGGTCGATTCTCGTGGAGCATCGCTACGAGGGCGTGGACGGAACACCCGGCGAGCGGCTGTACGACGTCGTCACGGTGAACTAGCCGCCGGAGGCTCGCGGCTGCGGCGTCACTTCGGTGCCCGCAGCGTCACTCCGGCACTCGCCATGTTACTCCAGAGGCGCGGCGCGGGATTGGAGTTCCAGCAGATCCGCGTCGCTCATGTCGGCCAGCGCGCGCGTCGCCTCGGCCACGCTGCGACTCTCGTGCGGGAGCCAGCGCGGGGGCGTGAAGGGGTCCTCGAGGCACACGAAGTAGATGCGGGCCGCGTGCGGCGTATTCGGCTGGCCGCCCGAGACGTAGGCTTCCCAGCGGACCATTCCCCCGTCGAGGAAGGTGCGGGAGAGCGCCTTTTTCGGATCCACCCTCGCGCCGCTCACACCTTCACCGAGCGCGCGAGCAGTTCGCGGAGTCCCGCCTCGTCCATCTCGGACACGGCCTGCTTCGGGACCTTTGAGATGCCCGGCGGCGCCTGGTTGTAGCGCTGGGGGACTGTGATGTCGTCCTGGTTCCGGAACATCACGAGCAGCCGGGGCGACTGTTGCGTGGTGCCCGAGAAGATCGAGAACTCGGCCTGCCAGGTGGCCCCGGACTCGCTCTTGAACCGGGTTCGGGCGCTGTCCGCGGCCCCATCCATCCGGAAGATCAGTTTCTTCAGAAGCGACATGGGCGCCACACTAGGCGAGTCGGGCGCGACCCGCCAGCCTGCCGTCGGCCCGCCGCCAACTTGAAGGCTTCCGATGCGGGCGAGAAGCTGCGACTATGCATCGGATTCGAGCCCGGCGGGGGGCTTCCGGCCACCCGTCGGCCACGCAAGGAGAACGTCATGCCGGTCCACCGTCGCTCATCGCTCGCCGCTGCGGCGCCCCGCCTGTACTCGGCGACGATCGTCTTCCTTCTCGGCATCTTCATCCTTCCGTCCGCCGCGGCCGGTCAGGATGCGGACGTCATCGACGCGTTCGCGCGGCAGATCGCGGCGGATGTCGAAGCGGACGGCGTCGGCGGGATCACGGCGGCGGTCTTCAAGGGAGACCAGGTGCTGTGGGCACAGGGGTTCGGCTGGGCCGATCCGGAGAACCGCGTGCCCGCGGGCGTGCGGACGATCTACCGGACCGGATCGATCTCGAAGTCGGTGACGGCGATTCTGATGGCGGATCTCGTGGAGGAGGGGACGGTCGCGCTCGATGACGCCGTCGTGGACCACTTGCCCGAGGCCGCCGGCTTCGGGGACCCGCCGGCCGACATGGCGCCGATCACGTTGCGGCAGTTGGCGAGCCACACCGCCGGCCTCATCCGGGAGCCCGAACTCGAAGGGGCCGCGGCGGGGCCGATCGAGGACTGGGGATACAAGATCCTCGCTTCGATCCCCCACACCCGGTTCTACACGATGCCCGGCACCCGGTATCAGTACTCCAACATCGGGTACGGCGTGCTCGGTTACGCTCTGCAGCGGGCGGCCGGGACGTCCTTCATGGACCTCGTCGAGGACCGACTGTTCGAACCCCTAGGGATGCGCTCCTCGACCTTCATCGTCGGCCCCGACCTGTGGCGGCGGGTCGCGGTGGGCTTCGCGAACGGAGCCGACGGCGTCGTGGACGCCGACTTCCCGGCGCTCGAGCACGAGGGGCGCGGATACAAGGTGCCGAACGGCGGCGTCTACGCGACGGTCGGAGATCTCGCGACGTTCGCGGCCGCGGTCATGGGCATGACCGAACACGAACTCCTGGAGCCGGCGACCCGACGGGAGGTCATGACGGTCCAGACCCCCGAGGACCCCGACGCGGGGTACGGACTCGGCTTCTCGATTCGTCCCGTCCCGCTCGAGGGCGGCGGCGTGCGGTTCGTCGGCCACGGCGGTTCCGTCGCCGGATACAACATGTACCTCGTGTTCGAACCCGAGAGCGGATACGGCGTCGCGCTCGGCCGCAACTACAATCGCGGCGCCACCAACCTCGGCGAGGCCGGCAACGGGCTCCTCCAGGCGCTGCTCGAGGCCGGCGGTTGAGGAGGATCGCGCCGCTCCTCGCGCTGGCGGCGGCCGCGGTCGCGCCGTACCCGGCGACGGGGCAGGAGGAGGAGGAAGAGCGGGTCCTCCGCATCTGCCGGCAACTCGGGCAGGCGGAACTCGAGGTCGGCATCGAGGGCATGATCCGGGACGATGAGAGCCGGGTCCCGCTGCCGGGGGCGACGGTCGTGATCCGCTACGAGGCCGAACGCGGGATGCCGACGCCGGAAGACGTGCGGATCGAGGCGGATGGGCGAGGGCGATACCAGGCCTGCGGACTCGAGGCGTTCCGGGAGATCCGGGTGCGCCCGAACTATCGGTCCCGGCGCGGGAAGGAGCGCAAGGTCGAACTCGACCGGTCGAAGTTCGTCGACCTCGAGGTGGATATGGGGGACGCGGCGTTCGTCGTCCTCTCCGTGGTGGACGCCGCGGACGGGCGACCGGTGGCAGGCGCGCAGATCGACTTCTCTCCGCTGCCGGTCTCCGGGGTCACGGATTCGCTCGGACGCGTGGCGTTCCGTTCCATTCCACCGCTTACCTACGGTCTGCGCGTCGCGCATATCGGTTACGCGCCCCTCGAGACCGACATCAACATCCTTACGGATCAGAACGCGGAATTCCGCGTCGAACTCAACACCCGGGCGATCGCGCTCGCGCCGATCGAGGTGAGAGTGACGGGCCGCGATCCGTTCCTGCTCACTTCGGGGTTCTACGAACGCCGACAGTCCATCGACGAGGGCTACTTCGCGACCTATCCGGAAATCGACCAGTTCATCCACCTCGGACAGCTGTTCCAGTTCAAGCGGGAACTCTCCATCCGATACCGCCGGAACCAGCTCATCCTCCTCAACGGCCGGCCGGCCAGCCGCCTCGGATTCACCCGGAGAAACCTGGGCGAACTGAAATTCAACACCGTTCGGGGCGTCGAGGCGTATCGGTGCAGCGAGGCGCCGCCCGAGATCATGAACCAGGTCCCGAACACGATGCTCCTGACCGACTGCAACCTGGTCGCGATCTGGACGTACTGAGCCGCCTCTGGCGTGCGGCCCGCGACGTGCTGTGGGGGACGCACGAGGACTTCACGTCGGGAAGCCTGAACCGCGGGGTCCTGCTCCTCGCCATCCCGATGGTGCTGGAGATGGCGGGGGAGTCGCTCTTCTTCCTCGTGGACATGGCCGTCGTGAGCCGGCTCGGGGCCGGCGCCCTGGCCGCGATCGCCCTCACGGAAGCGATGCTGTCCGTGATCTACTCGATCGCGATGGGGCTCGCGATGGCCACGACGGCGATGGTCGCGAGACGGACGGGAGAGAAGGACGAGCGCGGCGCGGCGAGGGCCGCCGTGCAGGCGATCGTGCTGAGCGTCGGCATCGCCGCGGTCCTCGGCCTCGCCGGGGCGATGCTGGCCCCGTCGCTGCTCCGGGCCATGGGAGGATCCCCGGAAGTCGTCGCCGCAGGCACGACCTTCGCCCGCATCCAGCTCGGCGGGATGGTCGTCATCATCCTCCTCTTCGTGAACAACGCGATCTACCGGGGGGCGGGCGACCCCTCGATGGCCATGCGTTCCGTGTGGCTGGCGAACGGGATCAACATCGTGCTCGATCCCGTGCTCGTGTTCGGCCTCTGGATCTTTCCGGAACTCGGGCTCCCGGGCGCCGCCGTGGCCACGACGACCGGGCGCGGGATCGGGGCCGCGTACCAGTTGTGGCACCTGTCCCGCGGCGAGCGCATCCGGGTGCGGCGGGACGACCTCCGGGTCCGCTGGCCCGTGATCCGGCGTCTCGCGCGCGTCTCGGTCGGGGGCGTGGGCCAGATGCTCGTGACCCAGGTCAGCTACATCGCCTCGATCCGGATCCTGTCCGAGTTCGGGACGATCGCCCTCGCAGGCTACACGATGGCGATCCGCGTCGTCATCTTCATCATCCTCCCCGCCTGGGGCCTCGCGAACGCCGCCGCCACGCTGGTGGGCCAAAACCTCGGCGCGGAGAAGCCGGATCGCGCCGAGCGGGCCGTCTACCTCACGGGCTTCTGGAACATGCTGTTCATGGCCGTGGTGACGGTCGTCTTCGTCGCCTTCCCGGAGCCGATCCTGGCGCCGTTCGCCCCGGACCCGGAAACGCTCGACGTGGGCGTGCGCGCCCTCCGCATCATCAGCTACGGGTACATCTTCTACGCCTGGGGCATGGTGACGATGCAGGCCTTCAACGGAGCCGGCGACACGGCGACGCCGACCTGGATCAACATCTGGGTCTTCTGGTTCTTCCAGTTGCCAGTCGCGGCGCTGCTCGCCTTCGGCGCCGGGTGGGGCGAGACGGGCGTGTTCTGGTCGTTCGCGGTCGCCTACTCCCTGTCGGCCGTCGTCGGCCTCTGGATCTTCCGACGCGGCCGCTGGAAGCAGAAGGAGGTGTAACTCGTGGTCGGTGGGGCACTCTACCGGTCCTGTACCCGAAATTGGGGACGTCTGGTCGTCGTGGTTGCGGTGTCAGGCTGGGTCTGCGCCTGCCGTGGCGGAACCGATGGCCGGGAGTCCGGGACCGGAGCCTCGACCCCGGCGGTAACCGTTCGCGACTCGGCGGGGGTGGAACTCGTGACGATCGAGAGCGCCGCCGCGGCCCTCCCCGAGTGGGGACTGGACACGGTCCTCGTCGCGATCGACGGGTCGTCGCCGCACCTGTCGTTCATACTCGATGCCCTGTGGTTGAGCGACGAGCGGATCGTGGTTCCCGATCTCGGCGCCCGCGTGCTGCATGTGTACGACCCATCCGGCGCCTATCAGCGGAGTCTCGGCGGGGACGGCGATGGCCCGGGAGAGTTCCGCAGAATCGGCGCGGTAACGGCCGGCGCCGGAGACACGATCTCCGTCTTCGACGCGACGGACGGCGCGGGCGGCAGCATCCAGTTGTACGATCCTGACGAGGGCTTTCTGGAGTCGATTCCGCTTCCGCCGCCCGACGGGGAAGGTGCACGGCGCCAGGGCTGGCACTGGGGCGCCGCAGGTTACGTGGGGCTCGCGGAACGCCGCGAACCGATGGCGCGCGTGGCGCCGGACCTCCACTTCCGGGCCACGATCTCGGTACTGGAACGGCTCGGAAACGGAGCGCGCGCCGACGCGGCGGTCCGGTTCCCGGGGAGCTACTCCGGTTTTCACGATTCGGGGATGGACGTGCGGCTGCCCTTCAGCCATCGGCCGGTGGTCCTCGTCGGACCCGACCGGCTGCTGTACGGGGCCGGACAGCGCTTCGAAATCCTCGAACTCGACCGGTCGTTCACGCTTCGGCGGATCCTCCGTTGGCCGTCGCTGCAAGAACCGCTGGACGACGAGGATCTGGAACAGGCCCGATCGGAATGGCTGGCGCCCCGGCAGGGGGAGGTCGATCCGGAACCCCTGCAGGCGATCCTCGACGTGATGTTCGCGCCGGAGTTGCTCCCGGAGGAGCGGCCCGCGATCGGGAAGGCGCTCTTCGATGACGAGGGCCGAATCTGGGTCGCCCGCTTCGAGCCCTTCGTGTTCGTCGAGAGGCTTTACTACGTGCTCGAGCCCGATGGCGAGCCTGTGGCGCGACTCCGGATCCCGGCGGAAAAACGGGCGCTGCTCTCCGGCGTTCGCGGCGATCGAGTGCTGCTGGCCGGAAAGGACGCGCTCGACGTCCCGCGGATCGAGGTCGTGCGGATCCGGAAGCCCTGACGCCTGGGGTATGGTGACAGGGAGGTGTAGGCGAACGGGCTAACCTGAGCACCAGATGCGGCCCGCGAACCCCTTGGACCGAAGCGCGAGCACAAGGCGAACCTGCGCTCCTTCGGCCACGTCTACGGTCTGCACGGAGCTGTCAAAGCCTCCACACAGGGCGCGGATCCGGTATGAACCCGGGGGCAGACCCTCCAGGGAGAACCTGCCCGTGCGGTCCGTTACGGTGCGGAAATCCGCATCGTCTACGGTGATACGTACGGCCTCGAGCGGCTGGCGGGTCACCTCGTTGACGGCGAGACCCGTGACCGATCCCGGAGGGGTAACGGGCACGCTGAGCCTCACCTCGGCGCCTGGCGTGGCCGGAACCACCGACGGAAGGCCCGAATGGGGGCCGTAGGCGGCCGAGAGTTCCACCTCCGCTTCGACCGGGAGATCGCACAGCCGATACCGTCCCAGCGAGTCCGTCCGCACGACGGTCTCTACGCGGTCGAGGCTCCCGGAAGTCGGGAACGAGGCGATCACATGCGCCGCCGGCAGCCTCACCTCCGTGACCTCATCGTTCACAAACCCTTCCAGCGCCACTTCGCCGGGCCGACCGGCCGGTTCGCACAGTTCGACCTCGATCTGCGGTATCTCAGGCATCTCCGCGGTCCAGTTGGACCACAGGATGATCGCGCCGCAGACCATGGACGTCCCGTCCCAGGCAAAGAACGGCATCTTCGACCCAGGTTGGTACAACTCTGCGGCGCCGAGTTCATACACCGAGAGTTCTTCCAGCAGTGTCGGGATCGGCTCCGCCTGAGAACGGAAGGTTCCCCCCGGATTCAGGGAGTACGGCCTGCTGGTTCCCGAGCCGTCCGCCCCTCCGATCAGCCTCCGGTCGAGATATACCGGTATCTTCGGGCACCGTGGCAGAGGCGCGCGCATCTGGAGGGTGGACATGAAGTCGGACAGGCGCACGAAGCCCCGCTTGTTGGCTTCGATCCACTCGGGTTCGATGAACACGCCCCAGCCCTCCTCCATGCGTTCGTAGAAGCCGGACTCCGCGAGGCGGGGCGGGCGTCCTTCCACGCCGACTTCGAGCGGCTCCAGCGGTATCGCTTGCGGCTGGAGGCGCACATCCAGCCGCGCCGGGGCCCGGGAGCCGATCTCCAACGGGGCACTGAGGACTTCGTAGCCGAGGCGCCGCACCGCGAGCGTGTATTCGCCGGCCAGTACTTGAGCGAAGGCGAAGGCACCGTCCGGTCCCGTGATCGTCTCCCGAGCCGAACCGGACGCGTCGGCCAGCCGGACCGTCGCGCCTTCGATCGGCGCGCCCGTCCCGTCGTCAACGATGGTTCCGGCGACTTCCACCGCCTCCTGAGCCGCCGTCGTCTCCGGCGCCGTGCCGACGATCGTCGCCAGCGTGACGGCGAGCAGCGCCGGCCGTACGAGCGTGGCCTTCAGTCCACGCCTGCGCCGTTTCCGAGTCCCTGTCATGTGGACATCCGCGACGTTGGAATGGCCCGGAGCATCAACTTCGAGAATACACCACGCCTCCGCTTGACTGTAGACGCCGCAAGCGGCGTAAACGTCACCGTCGCGGCTCGGCCTCCAGCTGCGTGTCCGGCGCCATTTTCAGTACGCGGACGATCGGGTAGCCCAGATCGTGCGCATCGGCGTAGGCGATGAGGCCGTCCGGGCCGAAGGCGTCGGGGATTCGGAGCCCTCCGGGCGGGATCGTGCCCAAGTAGCGGGCATCGGCCGTCACGATGTCGATCGGCCCCTCCTCCTCGCCGGGCGGCGGGGTTCGCGCCACCCACAGGCGATCGTCGCCGTCCACCGCGAGCGCTTCGATGGCGGGGATGACCTCGGCGAACGTCATCCGTTCGATGCCGTCCCGGTACGCCTCGCGCATCTGCCTCGCGAAATCGTCGGGCATGCGGATGTCCTGGCGCCCCGCAACGGACAGCGTCGTCGAGTTCCCACTCTCGTCGAGTTCGGCGAGCCGGCGCTCCCGCTCCGCGTCCCGGACTGCGTTCGTCACCGGCGTCGGGGAGAGCGGCCGTTCCAGAAGCTCTTCCACGGTGCCGCCCTCGCCGATCAGCTTGATCCGGTATCCCGAGGAGTCGACGACGGCAAGCCGCCCGTCCGAGAGCGCGGTGAAGTGCAGCCCCGGGTCGAACGCTCTCACCGGACTCATGGTGAAGGAAAAGCTGCCTCCCCCGGCTTCCATTTCATCCCCGGTGGGCGGTGGCGGCTCCCAGGCCGTGTAGAGCAGTTCGCGAGTGCCGTCGGGCCGGTAGCGGGCGATGGGACGCCCGGGTTCGTCCCCCGTTCCGTCGACGGAGCCGCTTCGTATGGACATCGCCTCCGCCGTCCCGCTCACCACGAACTCGCGGTCCGTGACGATGCTCCCGTCCTGGAGCCACGCGTCCACGCCCCTGGGCGCGCCCCGCGCCGGATCGAAGGGCGCCGACTCCACGTACTCGCCTTCCGGCGTGAAGAACTGAATCCCGCTTCGCGCGCGGTCGAACACGGCGAGGCGGCCATCGGCGAGCAGGGACATCGATTCCGGCTGGGCCAGCTCACCGGGGCCTTCGCCCTGCCGGGAGATTGTTCGGAGGTATGCGCCGTCGCGGTCGAACACGACGACGTGCGCCGCCTGTTCGTCCAGTACGAAGAGATCGCCCGCCTCACTGAAGACGAGGTCGGCGATGGACCCGAAGGTCTCCCAGTCTTCCCCATCCAGGGCGCCGGCGATCCAGCGGGACTCGTACTCCGGAATGATCGTGAAGTCGGGACCGTCCATGGCCGCCGACCCGCCGGCGGGCATCGCGCCGCCGCCGTCGCCCCCGCATGCAGCCAGGAGGCAGAGGACGGCGCCGGACAAACACCGACGCGAGGTTGAGCGGATCGAGGCTGGGCGGATCATGGATTCCTCCCCGGGTTGGCGCCGTCTCCTGTTCCGAAGGAAACTCTCGCCCCGGGGATGGTTGCGCAGCGGGCCCCGCCGGCCCTGCTGCCTCACGCTAGATCACGTCGAAGGCTACCCACTGCGAGACCCAGACGGCCGTGGGCTCACCCTGGTTCCTCGCAGGACTGAAGCGCATCTGCTGGACGACTTCCGCGGCGGCGCGGTCCAGCGCCTCGTTGTCGCTGCTCGTCTTGAGTTCGTGGTTGGCGACGGCGCCGGACAGGTCGACGTACAGCCACATCTCGACCCGGCCGCCGATGCCCGCATCCATCAGATCGCGCGGATAGGCCCTCTGGAGTGCCCGCTGGACCTCGCCGACGTTCTGAAGCACCGGGGGCGTGTCGTACACGACGAAGGTCGGCTGGTCCGCCAGCGCGTCTCTCGCCGCGGGCGCATCCATCGACGTCTCGGGCTGCGGGAGACCGAGGACGAGAATGATGGCGAGCGCCGCTACGCCCGAGGCTCCCAGGGTTCTCGGAATACGGAGCCGGGCCAGCGGTTCGGTCATGCGGCGCAGCCGCTGCTCCACGGCCGGCTTGCGTTCGGCGAAGGCGGCCGCGGCCAGCAGCGGCGCGGAGACGCGACCTCCCACCGTGATGAGGGCGTCCGCGTAGTCGCGCGGGGACTCGCCCTGCTTGAGGACGCGCCGGTCGCAGTCGAACTCGATCGCCAGCCGCAGCCGCGACACCTGCCACCACAGGAACACGTTCCACGGCATCAGCACGAGGGCCGCGACCGCCGTGGCGAAGAGGCGGTGGTCGCCGGCGCGCTGGTGTTCGCGCTCGTGCAGGAAGACCGGGCGCAACAGCCGGTCTTCGAGTTCGGGGATCCACCTCGGCATCACGACGACCGAGCGCCGGATGCCGACCACCGCCGGGCCCCGGTCGTCCGCGATCATGACCGGCGATCCGAGAACGCGGCCCGGCGTCCACGTCCGCATCTCCGCCCGCAGGCGCCGGTACGCCCGCGCGAGGTGGAAGAGCATCCCCGCTGCAAGCAACACCCAGACGCCACCCGTGAGGGCACTCATCGCGCCGGCGCCGAACCACGCCGCGGGTCCCGCCGCCTCGGGCGCGGAGGACACGACGACCGCCTCACTCAACTCCACGAGAGGAGCCCAGGGTGCCGCGCCGATGCCGGGGAGGAGGCCGGGGGCGAGAAAGGCCGCGAACGGGAGCGTCACGGAGCCGACGATCGCCGCGAACCAGCCCCAGCGCACGGGCTTCCGGAAGTGACCCAACGCGCGCTCGGTCGCGAAGGCGGCCAGGGCGAGGAGCCCCGAAATCAACAGGCAGTATCCGATCCAGGCGATGATCATGTCCCTACTCCTTCGAGCTGAGGCGTTCGTCCATCCGTTCCAGGGCCGGCGTTCTACCTGCCGCCGGCCCCCGCCCCGTCTTTCGTCGTGATTTCGATCACGCCGTGTCGGGCCTTCTCCCCGTACGTCCCTGTGGCACGCTCACCTCTCACGATCGTGACATTGTCGATGTCGAGTGTGCCGAGCTCCGACAGCCCCGCGGCGTCGGAAATCACGCCGTCGATCACGATCAGCGGATCGGGCATGTTCTCCGAACGGGGTCCGACCCGGACGTCCAGCACGCCATCCCGGTCGACATCCTCGAGGACCCCCGTGAGAACGATGTCTTCGATCTCGAGGTCACGGTCGGTGGCGGGCGGCGTTAGGGAGGTGACGCCGTCGCTCAGGCGGCTCCTCATGAGGAAGGGGCGGCCACCCTCCGGGGCATCGCTGTCCGCGGCGCCCCCCTTCGTCGTGATTTCGATCACGCCGTTGCTGGCCCGCTCGCCGTACAGCTCGATGGCCGCGCTCCCCTTGATGACCTCGACGTGGTCGATATCGAGGGACCGGAGGTCTTCCAGGCTCCTGCCCTCGGATTGAATGACGCCGTCGACGATGATGAGGGGGGCATCCTCATCGGTTACGGAAAAACTGCGGGCGGGGGGAGTGTCCGCATCGCTCGCCATCTGGAAGGTGATCCACTGGGCGATCCAGACATCGGTCGGCTGGTCGCGGTTCATCGCGGGCTCGAAGCGCATCGCCGCGACCACATCCGCGGCGGCCGCGTCCAGGTCGCTGTTGCCGCTGCTCGTCTTGAGTTCCGTGTTCCGCACCATGCCGGACGTGTCCACGTACAGCCAGATTTCGACTCGCCCGCCGATTCCCGCGTCCTTCAGGTTCGTCGGGTAGGCCTGCGTCAGCGCGTCCGACACTTCCCCGGCGTTCTGAAGGATCGGAGGCCGGTCGAACGCGATGAAGGACGGCTGGTCACCGCGTGTGAGGGGATCGTCGGCGGGCCTCAGCGGAGGTGTCCATTCAACGGCTTCGGAGGGCGGCGTCACCGCCGCGGCGGGCGGTTCCGGCGCGTTCATGCCGCTCTCGGGTCCGGGGCAGCCGAGCACGAAGAGGACGGCGACCATCGCCACGCCCGAAGCGCCGAGCGTTCGGAGCAGACGCATGCTGGCCAGCGGCTCGGTCATGCGGCGCAGGCGTCGCTCCACGGCCGGCTTGCGCTCGGCGAAGGCGGCCGCGGCGAGCAGCGACCCGGAAACGCGGCTCCCCACCGTGATGAGGGCGTCGGCGTAGTCGCGCGGCGACTCTCCCCGCCGGAGCACGCGACGATCGCAGTCGAACTCGATCGCGAGCCGCAGCCGGGACACCTGCCACCACACGAACAGGTTCCACGGCATCAGCACGAGCGCGGTGACCGCCGCCGCGAAGAGCCGATGGTCGCCGGCGCGCTGATGCTCCCGCTCGTGGAGGAAGACGAGGCGGAGCAGCCTGTCCTCGAGTTCGGGGATCCACTTCGGCATCACGACGACCGGGCGCCGGAACCCGACGACGGCCGGTCCCCGCTCCTCGGAGATCATGACCGGCGATCCCGCAACGCGGCCCGGCCTCCACGTCCGCATCTCCGACCGCAGCCGACCGTAGATCCGCCCCACATAGCCGACCATGGCGACGATCAGCAGCACCCAGCCCCACGCCAGCACCGCGCCCACGGCCGCCGCATCGAAACCGCCGCCGGCCGCTGCGGGCAGCTCCCCCGCCGCGGCGACGACCGCAACACCGCTCAACCCGACCGCCGGCTCGGCGGACGACACCCCGAAGCCGGGAAGAAGTCCGGGAGCGAGGAAGGCGACGACGGGCACGGTCACGGATCCAACGACCGCCGCGAACCACGCCCAGCGCACGGGCTTCCGGAAGTGACCCAGCGCCCGCTCCGAGGCGAAGGCGGCCAGGGCGAGGAGTCCCGAAATCAACAGGCAGTATCCGATCCAGGCGATGACCATGTCCCTACTCCTTCGAGCTGAGGCGTTCGTCCACCATGCCGCGCAGGTTCTCGAGGTCCTCCTTCGAGAGCGCCCGGTCGGAGACGAGGTGCGTGAGCAACAGTTCGGGCGACCCCTGGAACATCTTCTGAACCAGCCGGCGCACCGCGCTCGCCCCGGCGCATTCGCGCCCGACGAGCGTGTGATAGCGGTAGGCTTTCCCCTCCTGCGTGTGCCCCACGTACCCCTTCTCCTCCAGCCTCCGGAGGATCGTGAGCACGGTGGTGTAGGCCAACGCGTCGCCGAGGCGCTCCTGCACCTCCGCGACGGTCGAGGCCCCTCTCTCCCACAGCACCGCCATGAGGTCGAGTTCCCGCGTGGTGAACTTGATCTCCACGAGACAGATCCTTTCGTCCCGAACCATCAGCGTCGCCGCCCGCGGCGGCCGCCCGTCGCCGAAGCGCCGGCGGGCCGAGCGGGCATCGTTCCCGATTGAGCGTAAACGTGACGGGCCGCCGCTGTCAACTAGACACGTAGTAGAAACGTCCGGAGGGATCCGCTTCGGACACCGGGCGGGAAGCCGCAGCTCTTGCCGCGGGTTGCTAGGCGCGCAGCCAGTTGTGTGCGAAGCGCACGAACCAGGAGGCTCCGGCGGACCGCAGGAAGCCGCAGGCCTCGCGTTGATCGCCGGGCCGGTTGGGTGCAGCGTAGGTGCCGGCCAACACTCGCAGCTTCTCGGCGCTCAGCCGGTCTATCTCGGCGGTATCATCCGCCGCTTCGATGAGACCGGCGATGGTCTTTCGGCGATCGCGAGTCCCCATCGCCGCGGCACGAAACCAGGTCACCAGGTAGAGGTCGTTCTCCCCCACTCCCTCGGAACAGTCCTCCAGCGACTCGAGGCAGGCCTCGACCTCCCGCTGATCGTCGTCGGTCATCGCCAGGAGGCCGGTGAGCGCCCATGCCTGCGCCCCGAAGGGATGCCGGCCCGTGTGCCCGGGACCCCGGAGCAACGGCTCCATGTATTCCCGGCAGAGAGCGTAGTCCCCCTTGAAGAAGACGCACTGCGCCTGATTCAGCAGGGCGTAGGCTCGGGCTTCGGGTGGACTCTCGAGCGCCTCGTCCAACGCACGGCAGCGGCCGAGTTCAGCGAGCGCCCGCTCGAAGTCGCCGAGTTCCAGCAGCACCGCGCCCAGGTTGTTGAGGTTCGCGGACTCGTGTCGGGTCTCGTTGGAGGTCTCCGAGGTGTCTTCCAGCAACTGAAGGGCGTCATGAAGGCGGGCGCCTCGCATGGCCACCCAGAACTCCGCGGCGGTCGCGGCCCGGAGCCCCTCGTAGCCGAGGCGGCCGAGCCCGTGACGGCAGGTCTCGAGGACCCGGTGAGCTTCGTTGAGACCGCTTTGGCCCCCAACCTGATGGAAGAGGAGCCGAAACGCGTCGCACCAGACGCCCGCGTAGTCGGCGTCCTCCGGGACGATCCCGCGGAGATGTGCACGGATCCCCTCGAAACCGGGATTGCCACTGGGTCGGGGCGTGGCTTCCGTCGCCTCCAGTACCGCCGTCTGCACGGTCAGCGCGCGGATGAGCGCCGGGTCGGTCGCGTGCTCGAGAGCCTCCGGGAGATTCTGCCGGTGGAGATCCGTCGTGAGTCGATCTCCCGCGGCCACCGCCGCCCGAGCCAACGCCAGCTGGACGCGGCTCAGGTCGTTCCCGGTGTCCGCCACGGCGGCGACCTGGTGCAGCACGCTCTTGGCCCGCCGAAACCGTCCCCGCTGCAACTCGGCCTCCGAGAGGAGGAGGCCGGAACGCAGGCGGTCGGCCCCACCCGTGGCATGCTCGAACGCCAGCGCCGCCGCCTCACCCGCTACCCGCGACCGGCCTTCCCGCAACGCCCCCTTTGCCACCCTGCAGGCCAGACCGAAGGCACGAGATGACTCTCCGGCCGCGGCGAACTCGGAGGCGGCCGCCGCACGCGCTCCGAGACTCCCGTTCTCGAGGGCTCGGCCCCCCGCCAGGTGCACCTGCGTTCTCTCGTCCGGCGTCAGATTCCACGCGAGCACGGCGCCGGCGAAAGGCCGGCTCAACGTCCAGCGGCCGTTCTCGGAGTGTAGCCAGCCCCTGGCCCGGAGCCCTTCAACCGCACCCTCGCCCGAAGATCCGGCGACGATCAGTTCTGCGTGAGCGCGAGCGGCGCGCGTGAGCAGCACCAGCGTCGCCCCCAGTCGTTCTTCCTGGAGAGAGAGGGTCTCGAGTTGATCGCCGACAAGCGACCGGACCTCGGCGGAGCGCTCGTAGGCCAGTCGCGCGCCCGATTCCCGGTCGCCTACGGTCGTGGGGCCGAAGTTGTGACGCATCCACACCCTGAGAATGGCCCGGGCCAGAGCCGGATTGCCGCCGGAGAGCCGCGCACTCTCGATCGCCTGGAGAGGACTGCACCCCCTCTCGGTGGCCTGAAGCGACGCCGCGCACGCGTCGGTGGTGAGTGGATCGAAGGTGATCACGAAGTCCACGAGACGCGCGGCCTCCGCCTGCCGAGCCACCTCCGGGCTCGAGAAACCGACCACCATGGCGCCCGGGAAATCCGCGGTCCGCATGACTTCATCCACGGCGGCCCAATCCCGAACATCGGCTCTGATGACGATGAGCCGGGTCTTTCGAGGGTATCGGCCCAACGCCGAGGCCAGATTCTCTCGCGTCCCCGCAAGATCCGGCGGAAGCCACTGCACCGACCCTCCGCCGCTGGATACGAATCGGGCGAAGTCCCGCACTACGTCTTCCCTCCCGAGACCGCGCTCTCCGGCCAGGACCAACCGTATGGGCGCCGCGCGGGACGCACGGAGAGCGAGGCTCAGCTGGCGGAACTCTCCTCCTCGATCCGACATCCGCGGTTCGTCGCGCTCGCGGACGACGAGCGGTGCGGCATCCAGCTGGTTCCGGGCCCACTCGGCCGTCTCCGCCAGCTTCGTGGCGCTGGCGACCCAACCGCATTTCTCCAGCGCCCGGTAGTAGGAAAGGGCGGAGGCGTAGTCGCCCTTCATGCACAACGCACGCATGAGAGTGCTGTGCGCGTGTTCGTCGAACTCGTTCTGCCTCACGATCCGGAGCGCGGCCAGACAGGTCCGGTCCCAGTCCCCGCTCTCCTCGGCGGCTTGCTGCACGTTCTTGAGCGCCATGGCGACCAGGACGCGACAACGCTCCCGTTCGCCGTCCAGCCAGCGCTCGAACTCGTCCGCTCCCAGGTTGAGCAGACCGGGGGCGAAGTCTCCCCGGTACAGGTCGATGACCGTCTCGTGGTCCCTGGCCTGGAACGCTCGTTCGAATGCATCGAGTTCGTACGTGATCCGCTGCGGTACGAGCCGGACCGTGTTGGCGTCCACGGTGATCACCGGACCCATGGATGTCCGGATGTCGTAGAGTGCCTGGCTGAGCGAGTGTCGCGCTTTCCTGTCGCGACTGTCCCAGAGCAGATCGGCGAGCGTTTCCCGCATGTGAACCGTTCCGGGGTGCGCAACGAGATAGAGCAGGAGGCCCGTGTGCTTCCGTGACCGCAGCGGGATCCTCGCCCCGCGTGTGTCCGAGGTCGCGACCTCGCCGAAGCAGCGCAGCGTAAGCATGTTCCTTTCTCCCCTGAGAGATGGATTTGGCGCCAGTGGCTCTGCCGCCCGGAGACTACTTACGGGGGAGATATGTACATGGTATCAACACGTTGTGCCATAAGAAGATGGGGACGATGCGGCGGACTCTTTCAACCCCCCAAAATTGGGGGGGGTCGAACGAGTGTTACCGAGGGGTGGAGAGCGCTCCGAGGATCGCCGCCTCGATCTCGTCCAATAGCTCCGGCCACTCGAGCGTGGCGGTTTTCGTCACCGTGATGAAGTTCTCGACGATGAGCAGGGCCCGGACTCCATCGACCTCGAACAGGCGCGCCGCCAGCGGGTCCTCGGCGGCGGATTCGGGATCGAAATAGCTTCGGCTCCCCCCGCCGGGGATGTCGCGGTCCAGGACGAACTTCGCCGCGTGCGGGTTCGGGGTCCCCTCAACCGTGATCTGGATGTCGGAGTCTGTCATCGGGTCCGGAGTTGGCGGCTGTGGAACGATCCGTCTGAGTATCGGCGGGCTGGGCTCGCTCGCAAGGCCTCCTTGCCGGGGCTTCCGCCTGCGGACACGATGCGAATGCGGACCCACCGACCTGGATGATCCATGATCGCTCACAGGCAATGCGGACTCGGCGCCGTCCTTCCGCTTGCGGTTCTGGCGACCCTCGCGGGGGCCACCGTGGCGGTCGGGCAAGCGAGCCCCGCCGGCCGGGGACCGGATCGCGTCCTCGCCTTCCCTCCTCCGGTCGGAGAGGAACGGCTGGACGTGGACCGCGGGGCGATGGGGGCTTGGCACCGGATCCGCAAACTCGCCACGACGGCGAGCCTCCTCCACGTCACGGCGCACCCGGACGACGAACACGCCGGCATGCTCACCCTGGCCAGCCGGGGGTGGGGCGCGCGGACGGCGCTCCTCAGCCTCAACCGCGGCGAGGCCGGCGCGAACGCGATCGGCCCTGAACTTTTCGACGCCCTCGGACTGATCCGGACGCGCGAACTCGTCCTCTCCGGCCGCTACTACGGCCTCGACGACCTCTACTTCACGACGGCGGTCGATTACGGCTACTCGAAGTCGGTGGACGAAGCCTTCCGCAGCTGGGACCGCGAGGCCGTGCTCGAGGACATGGTCCGCGTCATCCGCCTCAACCGCCCGCTCGTCGTCGTGAGCCGCTTCCACGGATCGGCGCGGGACGGGCACGGCCACCACCACGCGGCGGGGCTGCTGACGCCGGAGGCCGTTGTGGCGGCCGCCGACCCGGCGCGCTTTCCGCGCCAGATCGCGGAGGAGGGGCTCCGGCCCTGGCGGGTTCTCCGCACCTTCCGAGGGGGGCTTCGCGTCGACGAACCGCACGACGTGGAGGTGAATGCGACCGGGATGAGCCCGTGGCTCGGCGACACCTACCAGCGCTGGGCCAGCCGGGGGCTCGGCCTTCAGCGCTCCCAGACGGCGGGGCGCGTGCGGACGGGCGGCGGCCGCTATCTCTACGGACGCCTCGACGGGACCGGCGGCGGGGCGGAGCGGGCGGCGGGAGTCGCGGGTTCGTTCTTCGCGGGACTCGACAGGACGCTGAGAGGGCTCCCCGCGCTCCTGGGCGAGGCGACCTCCCCGGAGGCGGATTCGCTGCTCGCCGAACTGGACCGCCTCGTCGGCGCCATCGTGGCGGCTTTCGATTTCCGCGACCCGGAGCGCGCCGTGGCCGACCTCGCTCGCGGGCTGGGGTGGGTCCGGGCGGCGGCCGCCGCGCTGCCGGACGCTCCGGAGACGCGGTTCCACCTCGTGCTGAAGGAACGGCAGTTCGAGGACGCGATTCTGGCGGCGAGCGGAACCACCGTGTCGGCGGAAGTTGCCGGCGGCCCGGCCGGTCCGGGCGAGGCGGTCCTGACGCCGGGCCAGCCCGCCGCGATCCGCCTCCGGGTCGAGCCGCCGGAATCCGCGGAGGGCGACGGAGTCACGATCTGGATCGAGAGCCGCGGCGGCGAGACGCTGGCGTCGTCAAGCGGGGGCGCCCGCCTGCCGGACGGCTCGGCCGAACCGCTCGAGGTTCGGGTTCCGGCCACGCCCGCCGCGCCGTACTTCGGACGCGGGGACGTGTCGGAGAACCACTACCAGGTATCGGACTCGGCGGACCTTCACCTCCCGTGGCGGGGGCCGGCGCTGGCAGCCGGCGTCGAACTCGCCATCGGAGGGCAGACCATCGCGCACATGGTTCCGGTGACGGCCCCCGTCTCGCGTCTGCCCTACGGCTCCGTGACCCGGAGGGTGGAGACGCTCCCGGCCCTCTCCGTCTCGCTCGCGCCCGGCGTCGGCATCGTGCCCGTCGACGGCGCGGGCGGCGACGTCGACTTGCCCGGGGAAGGCGGCGCGGCGCGCATTGAAGTGCGTGCGCGGGTCGTCGCGAACGCGGCGCCGCTCTCCGCCACCGTTCGTCTCGAGCTGCCGGAGGGGTGGACGACGATCCCCGGCACTCCCGCCATCGTGGAGCACGATTTCCGCGGTCCGGGCGAGGTCGTGGACGCGGCGTTCCTCATCGCGCCTCCAGCCGGATGGCGAGGCGAAGCGGAGATCGCGGCCGTGGGCCGCGCGCGGGGGACGGATCATCGCCGCGGCTACGCGACGATCGAGCACCGGGATCTGCCGCTCGCGCGGCTCTGGAATCCCGCCCTGACCACGGTGCGGTCCGTGGCCGTCGCCCGACTCGACGGCGTCCGGGTCGGCTACGTGATGGGGGTCGGCGATGAAGTCCCGGCGGGGATCGAGGCGCTCGGCGCCACGGTCGAACTCCTGGACGAAGCGGCCCTCGCGGAACTGGATCCGGCCGCCGGCACGGGTTCCGGCGACGAGGCGGGATTCCACGCGATCGTCGTGGGCACCCGCGCCTACGCGGTGCGCGAAGACCTCGTCGAGTACAACCCGCGTCTCCTGGAGTACGCCCGCCGGGGCGGGCACCTCGTCGTCCTGTACCAGACACAGGAGTACGTGCCGTCCGCGATGGCGCCGTATCCGGCCTCCCTCCCCCGGGGAGCGGAGGAAGTGTCGGAGGAGGACGCGCCCGTCCGCCTGCTCCGGCCCGACCACCCCTTCATGGCCGCGCCCAACCGTATCGCCGAAGCGGATTTCGAGGGGTGGATCGAGCAGCGCGGCTCCAAGTTCTTCTCCGTGTGGGATCCGGCGTACACGCCGCTCGTGGAGACGCACGACACGGGCCAGGCGCCGCAGGAGGGCGTCTGGCTCACCGCCCCCGTGGGCGAGGGGCGCTACACCTATCTCGCGCTCGCCCTCCACCGGCAACTGCCGTACGGGGTGCCGGGCGCCTACCGGATCCTATCCAACGTCCTCACGCCTCGCGGAGCATCGGCGCCCGCGCCGGACGGAGACCGCTGACGGGTGGCGCTGACCACGCTCGACTGGATCGTCGTCTGCATCTACGGCTCGATCGTCCTCGCCATCGGGTTCGGCTTCGCCAGGCGGGCGAGCGGCAGCGTCGAGGATTACTTCATCGCGGGCCGCTCGCTCCCCTGGTGGCTCGCGGGCACGTCCATCGCGGCCACCTGGTTCGCGACCGACGCCCCGCTCGCGACGGCCGCCCTCGTGCGCCGGCAGGGGGTGTACGGCAACTGGCTCTGGTGGTACGAGGCGGCGGGGATCCTGATGCTGACGTTTTTCTATGCGCGCCTGTGGCGGCGGGCGGGGGTTCTCACGGACGCGGAGGTCATCGAGATCCGCTACGGCGGGGCTCCGGCCCGCGCGCTGCGGGGCTTCTCCGCGGTCTACCAGGGCCTCCTCAAGAACGCCGTCGTCATGGGCTGGGTGATGTTGGCGATGGTGAAGTTCAGCCGGGTGCTCCTCGGGTGGGACCCCGCCCTGACGCTCGCCGTCTGCGTCGGACTCGCGCTGGCCTACACGGTCGCGTCGGGACTCTGGGGCGTCGTCGTCACCGACCTCCTCCAGTTCGTCGCCGGCATGCTCGGGGCGATGACGCTGGCGGGGATCGTGCTCACGCGCTTCGGCGGTCCGGCCGCGATGGCCGAGGCCGTGCGCGAGGTGCCGGAGGCGCCGCCGGGGGCTCTCGATCTCGTGCCGTCCGCCGCGACCGCGTCCTCGCTCGAGATCGTCTCCTTCCTGTGCCTCATCGGCATCCTCTGGCTGAGGAGCGGGCAGGGCGACGGCTACGTGGCCCAGCGCCTGTTCGCGACGCGGGACGAGCGTCAGGCCGTGAAGGCCTCGCTGTGGTTCGCCTTCGCGGGAACGGTGCTCCTCACCTGGCCCTGGATCGTGGTGGGACTGGGGTCGCTCCTCGTCTTCCCGCCGACCGCCATGGACCCGGCGCTCGCCGCCGACCCCGAACTCGCCTATCCGATGATGATCCGGGAACTCATGCCGGCCGGGCTCAGGGGACTGATGGTCGCCACCTTCCTGGCCGCGTTCATGAGCACGATGGACACGCACCTCTGCTGGGGGGCGTCGTACATGGTGAACGATGTCTACCGCCGCTTCCTGAGGAAGGACCGCTCCGAGCGGCACTACGTCGCGGCGTCGCGGGTCATGGTCGTGCTGCTCGCGGTGGTCGCGGCGGGCGTGGCCTGGCAGATGGAGTCGATCCAGAGGGGCTGGATCTACATCATTGAACTCACGGCCGGGGTCGCGCTCGTCTGGCTCCTGCGCTGGTACTGGTGGCGGGTGAACGCGTGGGCCGAGATCGCCGCCATGGCCGGTTCGGTGCTCCTGGCGAACGGGCGCGTCCTGGTCGGCGCGCTCGAGCCGGTCCTGCCCGCCGCGGCGGTCGGGGCGGCCGACGGCTTCTACGCGCCGGAGCTGGACCTCATCCGGGGGGTGATCATCCTCATCGCGTGCACCGCGCTCTGGCTCGCCGTCGTGCTCGCGACCCGGCCCGAGTCGGACGAAGTGCTGGACCGCTTCTACCGGCGGGTGCACCCGGGCGGCTGGTGGGACCATGTGGCGGAGCGCACCGGCGTCCGCTCAACCGACCCGCCCGCGAGCCGCATGTGGCCGGGCTTCCTGCTCGGCGCGCTCTTCGTCTACGCGAGCCTGCTCGGCATCGGGCACCTGCTCACGGGCCGCGCCGGCGTGGGCCTGCTCCTCGTCGCCGTGTCGCTGGTCGCCGGCGCGATGACCGTCCGCATCGCCCACGCCGATACGCCATCCGGCGCCGCAGGGGCAGGGGCCGCGGGAGGCGCGCCGTGACGGACCACCTCAGGATCGTCCTCGTCGGAGCCGGCAGCCGCGAGTTCGGTCCGGCCTCGATACGCGACGTGCTCCTGAGCGACGCCCTCTGCGACCGGGGCCTGAGCCTGGTTCTCGTCGACATCGACCCCTCGGAACTCCCCCGCACGCGGGCGTACGCGGAGGCGGTCGCGGAGCGGCTGGGCCGGCGGGTCGCCGTGTCCGCGACGACGGATCTCGAAGCGGCGCTCCCCGGCGCCCGCGCGGTGGTCCTCGCCATCGAAATCAACCGCTACTTCTACTGGGCTCAGGACTTCCACGTCCCCCGCATGTTCGGCTCCTCCCAGATCTACGGGGAGAACGGCGGACCGGGCGGCCTCTTCCACGCCCTCCGCAACATGGGTCCGGCGGTCGAGTTGGCGCGGGCGATGGAGGTCCACTGCCCCGAGGCGTGGCTCGTCAATTACACGAACCCGCTCACGAAGCTGTGCGAAGCCCAGAGCCGGCTCTCATCGGTGCGCGTCGTCGGACTCTGCCACGGCGTCTTCCACGGGACGGAACAGATGGCGCGCCTCCTGGAACTGCCGGTGGAGCGCCTCGACGCCCGGGCCAGCGGGCTCAACCACTTCAGCTGGTTCGAATCCGTGCGTGACCGCGAGACGGGCGAGGATCTCTACCCGAGACTCCGGCGCCGCGAGCGGGAGGCGCACTGGCTCCACGACTGGGACGAGATCGCACTGAGCCGGATCCTGTTCCGGGTCTTCGGCCGGTATCCGAGCCCCGGGGCGAACCATATCGGCGAGTACCTGGGCTGGGCGCGGGAATTCCTCGGCAGCAGCCTCCTCCAGTTCTTCCACGACCCCGTGCACGGAACTCCGTGGGAAACGGGAGAGACCCCCACCTGGCTCTACAACCTCGGCGAGAATCCCACCGACGTGCCGGCGTTTCCGGATGCCCCGCTGGAGCGGGTGAGAGACGACGGCGACGAGGGCGGCGGGGAAGGCGAGGTCGGAGCGGTGGGCGAACTGATGCCGTCAGGCGAGCTGGCGGTCCCGCTTCTCGAGGGCGTGCTGTGCGGCGTCGACACCCACCTCGACGCCGTGAACGTCCCGAACGAGGGATACGTACCCGGCCTGCCCGACGGAGCCGTGGTGGAGGTCCCGGCCCGCGCGGACGCGAACGGGCTGCACCCCGCCGTGATGGAACAGCTTCCAGAGGGGATCCTGGGACTGCTCCGGACCCAGACGTCGATCAACCGGCTGCTCGTCGACGCCTTCGACGACGGTTCCCGCGGGACGCTGCTCCAGGCGCTCCTGCTCGATCCCACGACGGATTCCTACCGCGCCGCAGTCCACACCATCAACGAGATGTTCCGGCTCCAGGGGGAGGTCCTGCCCGAGATGGAGTGGTGACGGGCGGGTTGTCGGGGTCGACCCCTTTTACCAATTGTAGGATGTCCACGCGCCGCAGTCGGTCGCCGGGCACGCGAGTCGGACCCGGAACGGCGAGTCGTCGGAGCGGGGGGCCCGGTGTTGCTCGACGCAGCGCACCATGCGGGTCTCGCACCGGGGGCAGTCCGGTTCGCCGCCGGGACCGGCGTGCTTGCGGTCGCGCCGCTCGAGCGTCTGACCTGCCTCGAAATCGAGAAGCGGCCCCCTCTCCGGGGCCGATGGTGACGGATCATCCATGGCGAAACACGATATTCCGGCCGAGCCGGGATCGGCCAGCCCGGCCGCAGCGGCCGGGACCGGGTTAGCGGAGCCCGCGCTTCCGCTCGACGATCGCATCGACGAGGTGAGGGACCAGTTTCCCATCCTCTCCCGCAAGGCGTACCTCAACTCCAACTCCCTCGGCGCGCTCTCCCTCCGCTCCGTCGAGGAGCGCCGGCGCTTCGAGGACCTCTGGCACGAGATGGGTGCGGGCGCCTGGTACGAGATCTGGGTCGCCAAGCTCGAGGAAGTCCGGGCCCTGTTCGGGAAGACCATCGAGGCGGACGCCGACACGATTGCGCTGATGTCGAGTGTTTCGGCGGCGGTGTCCGTCGTCTGGGGGGCCATCGCGGCGAGCGTCCGGGGCACGGGCCGCAACAAGGTCGTGCTCACGGAACTCGACTTCCCGACGGTCGGCCACCACTTCCTGTCGCAGCGGGCGAACGGACTCGAAGTGGAGATCGTGCCGAGTCCGGACGGGATCCACGTCCCCCTCGAATCGATCCGCGCCGCCGTGGACGAACGCACCGCGCTGCTCGCGACCTCGCACGTCTTCTTCACGAGCGGCAACACCCAGGACGCGGCCGAACTCACCCGTATCGCTCACGATGCGGGCGCGTTCAGTTTGCTGGACGCATATCAGTCAAATGGACAACTCGCGATCGACGCGGGGGCGCTGGGGGTGGACTTCCTCGTCGGCGGCGCGCTGAAGTGGCTCTGCGGCGGGCCGGGCATGGCCTATCTCCACGTGAACCCCTCCGTGCGCCTCGATCCGGTCACGCTCTCCTGGTTCGGTGTTGAAAACCAGTTTCTTTTCGACATTCGCGATGCGACCCCCCGGGCGGACGCCAGGCGCTTCGAGCTCGGCACCCCCGCCGCGGGCGTCGCGTACACGGCCGCCGGGGGACTTTCCATCGTCCTGGAGTACGGCATCCCGGCGATTCAACGCCGTAACCGGCTCCTGGCGAACGACTTGCGGGAGAGGTTGTCGGATCTCGGCTACCGGCTCCATCAGGCCTCGGATCCGGCGGCGCGATCCGCCCTCGTCCTCGTCGAGCATGAGGAGGACGCGGCCGCCGCCGTGCGTCACCTCGCTGCGCGCGACGTAATTGTCGACCATCGCGGCCCCCTCGTCCGATTCTCCCCTCATTTCTACAACACGCTCGAGGACAACGAGCGCGCCGTGGCGGCGCTGGCGGAGACGTGACGCCGCCGCTCCCGGCGCGGACGCGATACGGAAGGTAAAGCGATACGGTAAAGGACATGCGGCCGGGACCGGCCGTGCATTTGGCCCGTAGCTGAGAAGGGAGGAACCGATGGAAGACCTCACTCGGGCAGTGGAAGTGTTCGTGTCGATCAACCTCATCGCCCTGGGGGTGTCCTACGTCCTGCGTCCGGCGGACTGGAGGGCGTTCATCGAGCACCTGCAGTCGAAGGGCGCGGCCGGCAGCCTGACGGTCGCGTTCCTCGCCATGGGGATCGGAGCCTTCATCGTCGCCTTCCACAACGTGTGGGGCGGCGTGCCGACGATCCTCACCGTCTACGGCTGGCTGGCGCTGGCGAAGGGCGCGTTCTACGCCCTGATGCCCGGACTCGCGCAGAAGGGGATGGAGACGGCGCTGGGGATGGGGGCCGGACTGTGGCGGGCCGGCGGCGTGCTGGTCGCGGCGATCGGCGTCATCGTGCTCCAGCACGCCCTGCAGATGTAGGAAGCGGCGCCTTCGAGCGGAGGGCGCCCGTCATCGGCCCGGCGGGGCGTCCGTCAGGCCGGCGGGGCCGTCCCTCGGGCCGGCGTGGCCGCCGTCAGGCCAGCGTGGCGTCGGCGGACATCGCGACGGCGCCCGTGTCGTCCAGCGCCCTCAGGTCGACCTGGTTCTCGACGCGCCGGCCCTGAACGGTGAGCCGGCGGTCGACGAACATCGGGCGGCGGGCGCGAAAGGCCAGCGTCCGTAGCGGCCGATCGGAGCGCCGGGTCGCGAGATCCGCGAGCAGCAACGCCGTCAGCGGCCCGTGCACGACCAAGTCGGGGTACATCTCGACATCCCGCGCGTAGCTCCGGTCGTAGTGGATCCGGTGCGCGTTGAAGGTGAGCGCCGAGAACCTGAACAGCATCGCAACGTCCGGCGTGACCGGCTCGGACCACGCCATCTCGTCCTCGGGGCCGGAGACGTCGGGCAGCACGAGCGGCTCGGTGGGCCGCTCCAGGAAGACCAGGTCCTGATCTTCGACGACCTCGCCTCCCGCGCCCGAGATCCGGTGCTCGACGGTGACGAGGACGAGCGGACCGCTTCGACCGGTCTTCGGCGTGATCGACCGGATCGTCGAGCGGCGGCGGATCCGCTCGCCGATCCGCAGGCTCCCTTCGAAGGCGAGCCGTCCGCCGGCCCACATCCGGCGTGAGAAGGGCAGCGCCGGCAGGAAGTCGCCGCGTTTCTGGTGGCCGTCGCTGTCGAGTCGGCTGCCGGGCGCCACTTCCCGGCAGTACATCCAGTGGAAGAGCGGCGGCAGCGGATCGCCGTCGCCCGCGCCGTCCGGGTTCCGGTCCAGCGTGGCCAGCATCCCGCGTACGAGCGCGAGCGAGGCCCGGTCCACGGCCTCGTCGGACCGGCCGATCCAGGCGTCCCACGCGCCGGCATCTCCCTGCACCCTCGGTCGCCTCCCGCTCAGAAAGACTTCGGGAGACCCAGGACGTGGGTCGCCACATGGGAGAGAATCAGGTTCGTGGAGATCGGCGCGATCTGGTACAGCCGGGTCTCGCGGAACTTCCGCTCGATGTCGTACTCGGTGGAGAAGGCGAAGCCCCCGTACGTCTGCATGCACATGTCGGCCGCGGCCCACGAGGCGTCGGATGCGAGGTACTTGGCCATATTCGCCTCGGCTCCGCACGGCGCCCCGTCGTCGAACAGCGCCGCCGCCCGCTCGACCATGAGCGCCGCCGCCTCCGTCTTCATGTGGGCTTCGGCGATGGGAAACTGGATGCCCTGGTTCTGCCCGATGGGACGCCCGAACACCTCGCGGCCCTTCGCGTACTCCGCGGCATGCTCCACGAAGAACCTCGCGTCTCCCACGCACTCCGCCGCGATGAGCACGCGCTCCGCGTTCAGCCCGTCGAGGATGTAGCGGAACCCCTTTCCCTCCTCGCCGATGAGGTTCGCCGCGGGCACGCGCAGTCCATCGAAGAACACCTCGGTGGTGGAGTGGTTGATCATCGTCTCGATGGGCCGGATCGTGACCGACTTTCCGACCTCGTTCCGCAGGTCGACGAGGAAGACGGACATCCCCGCCGTGGGTTTCGCGCTCTCCTCGCGAGGCGTCGTGCGCGCGAGGAGGAGCATGAGATCGGAATGTTCCGAGCGGGAGATCCAGGTCTTCTGCCCGTGGATCACGTACGCGTCGCCGTCGCGCTCGGCCGTCGTCGCGATCCGGGTCGTGTCCGTGCCGCAGGTCGGCTCGCTCACGCCGAAGGCCTGCAGACGCAACTCTCCCGCCGCGATCCGGGGCAGGTACCGCCGCTTCTGCGCCTCGCTGCCGTGCCTGAGCAGCGTGCCCATGATGTACATCTGGGCGTGACAGGCGGCCCCGTTGCACCCGGTGCGCTGAATCATCTCGAGGATGACGCACGCCGCCCTGAGGTCGAGTCCGGCGCCGCCGTACTCCTCGGGGATGAGCGCCGCGAGATATCCCGCCTCGGTCAGCGCGTCGATGAACGCGGTCGGGTAGGCGCTCTCGCGGTCCCGCTCCCGCCAGTACTCGCCCGGAAAGCGCTCGCACAGGCTGCGGACGCCCTCCCGGATCGCCTCGTAACCGTATTCGGAACTCGTGAACACCTGGGCCGGTTTCCATCCGGGTTTCGTCGATCGAAGGGACGGGACGGAGGGTACGGGTTGCCGGCGGCCGCCGCGATGGCTCCCGCCGATGGCTCCGGGCGGAACGGGGCGGCATATTGTTCGACGTGAGCACAGTGGACGACCCGGACATCCCGCAGCATCGCGACGCGGAAGACTCCGATGGCGCGGATTGGGGGGAGCAGGTATTCCGATCGCTCCCGGACCTCGGCATCCGTCACGTCGCCACGGTCCCGGACGCCGGCCTCGGGAGGTTCCTCGAACTGTGCGACGCGGACCCCGCGATCCGACTCATCACGCTCACGACGGAGGAGGAGGGGATCGCCCTTGCCTGCGGAACGTGGCTCGGCGGCGAACTCGCGGCCGTCGCCATGCAGTCGAGCGGGGTCGGCAACGTCGTGAACATGCTCGGACTCCCGAACGTGTGCCGGATTCCATGTCTCCTTCTCGTATCCATGCGCGGCGAAGCCGAGGAGCGGAACCCGTGGCAGGTCCCCGTGGGGCGCGCGGTGCCCGATCTCCTCGCCGCCCTCGGCGTGGACGTGTTCCGTCCTGAGTCCGCCTCCGGGGTGGCGCCGGCGTTCGTCGAAGCCGCCGGGCAGGCGCGGCGAACCGGACGCCCCGCCGCGGTGCTCGTCAGCCAGCGCATCATCGGCGCCAAGTCGTTCGCGGGCGGCGACTGATGCGGGACGCGGGACCGGACCGGCATGCGGGACTCGACCGGCGCGCGCTCGTCGCGGGGATCCTGGACCGGCGCGGCGACGCGGCCGTCGTCGCGGGGCTCGGTTCCCCGGCCTGGGACTGCCACGCGGCGGGCGACTCGCCGCTGAACTTCTACTTCTGGGGCGCGATGGGCGGCGCCGCGATGCTGGGACTCGGCGTCGCCCTCGCGCAGCCGGCCCGGCGCGTGCTCGTGGTCACCGGGGACGCGGAGATGCTGATGGGGGTGGGGAGCCTCGCCACGATCGCCGCCCAGGCCCCCTCCAACCTCGCCCTCCTCGTGCTGGACAACGAGGCGTTCGGCGAGACGGGACGGCAGGCGGGGCTCACCGGAAGGGACACGGATATCGCCGCGATCGCACGCGGTGCCGGCATCGACGCCGCCTTCACGGTCGGCGCCGAAGTCGGGGAGGGGTCCGCGGGATTCGCGGCAACGGACTTCGACGCGCTGGCCGGTATGCTGTTCGCGGGGGAAGGCCCGGTTCTGTGCGTGGCGAAGATCGCGCTCAGCGCCGAATCGGACTCGTATCCGCCGCGGGACGGCGTCCTGCTTCAGGCCCGTTTCCGGGCCGCGCTCGCCGGCGACTGAGCGCCGCCGCGGCAGTCAGGACTTCAGAAGGCCCGAAGGGTCGTAGCCCGTGCCCCGCAGGATGCGCTCCACGGCCTCCCCGAGCTTCGAGTTCGGCGTGGAGGCGCCCGCCGTGATGCCGATGCTGATGTTGCCGTCCGGCAGCCAGGCGGATTCCGTCACCGTCTCATCGGTTCCGATCCGCTTGTGGCTGATGCGTCCCCGCACGGTGTCGATGCAGGCGGCGTCCTCGATGTGATACGTCGTCGTGTACAGCCCGCAGAGGTACGCGAGCTGGTTCGTGTTCGAGGAGTTGTAGCCGCCGATCACGACCATGAGGTCCGGCGGATCCTCCATCATCTCCTTCACGGCGTCCTGCCGCTTCTGGGTGGCCGAGCAGATCGTGTCGAAGCTGCGGAAGCGGTCCGTCATCTCCTCCGGCCCCCAGCGATCCACGACCGCCTCGCCGAGTTCCGCCGCGATGGCCAGCGACTCGGAAGCCAGCATCGTCGTCTGGTTGGCGACGCCGACCTTCCCGAGATGGAGGTCGGGATCGAACCCGTCGGACACCGATTCCGCGAACGCCTCCATGAAGGAAGCCCGTTCCCCTTCTCCGCGGATATACGCGCAGACGAGCCGGGCCTGCTCCATGTCGCGCACGATGAGGAACTTCCCGTTTTCGTGTTTCAGGACCTGGGAACTCGTCGCCCGCGTCTCCTCGTGCCAGTGCTTGCCGTGGATGATCGAGGTGAAACCATCGCGGGCGTAGCCGTCCACCCGCTTCCACACGTTGAGCACCGAGCCGCACGTCGTGTCGACGAGAATGCAGTCGAGGGCCCGCAACGCCTCGAAATCGTGCAGCGTCACGCCGAAGGCCGGAATGATCACGACATCGTCCTCGGTGACGCCGCTGAAGTCGAACTCCCCGGCGTCGGAAGGATAGAGGAACTCGATCTCCATCTCCTGGAGCCGGCGGTTCACGTGCGGGTTGTGGATGATCTCGCCCACGAGCAGGATCCGCCGATACGGGAACTTGCGGCGCGACTCGTACGCGTAGTCCACCGCGCGGTCCACGCCGTAGCAGAAGCCGGAACTCTTCGCGAGACGCAGGAGGATCCGCCCCGCCTGAAGCTCGAAGTCCCGCTCCCTGATAAGGGAGACGATGGCGCTCCCGTACTCGAAATCGATCACCGGCTGGATCTCCTTCTTCAGACCCAGCCCGCGCCGATAATATCGTTCCTCCGCGGTCGACGTCTTGCGACCGCCCGAACTCAGTACCTGTTTCGTCATATCTTGAAGATGGCGAAGTCCCGCTCGACTGCCAAGCAAGCGCCGTTGGCTGCCGTCTTGACGCACACCGCCCGCATCGGCAGACCTCTACGGGCGTCGTTGCGCCAGATCGGCGGATGCGGGGGTCCGGGCGGCGAAACCGGCGGGCCCGAAACCTGCACCGGAAGACGCGAATCCGGCGGGCGCAGGCACGTCAACCCGGCGGGCGCACGCATCTCGCCCGAGGACATAGAGCTACGCAAGCATGAGCGAAGAAAACGGACGCAAGGATCAGGCTGAAACGCTGCCCGCCGAGAACGGCGGCGTCCTGGTCGAGATGAAGGTCACCGAGGTGGAGGGCGCCGAAGCGGCGGCCCCCGACGAAGGGACGGAACCCGGGCGCCAGACCGAATCGAAGCGCCTGCGGCTGCCGGTACTCCCCCTCCGGGGCACGGTCGTGTTCCCCGCCGTGGCCGCGCCGATCGCCGCGGGCCGGGAAAAGACGATGAAGGCCATCGACCGGGCGATCGCGGGGGACAAGCTCCTCTTCGCGGTCGCCCAGCTCGATGCCGAAATCGAGAGGCCGGACCCCGAGCACCTGTACCGCATCGGGACCGTGTGCCGAATCGCGCAGATGCAGAAGGTGCCCGGCGGCATCCAGATGGTCATCCAGGGGGACACCCGCGCCGCCGCCCTCGAGTATGCCGAGCGCGACGGATACCTCGAGGTCGTCGCGCGCGAGATGGACGACATGGACCCGCTCGACCCCGACGAGCGGGCATTCGCGGCCCTCTACAAGGAGGTCCATGAGAGAGCCGCGGAAGTCAGCCGCCTGCGCGGCGTCCCCAAGGAAATCGTCGATCACCTCCTGGGCGGGGTGTCGACGGCCGGCGAACTGGCCGATCTCGTCGCCTTCTACACGGAGTTGGAGGTCGAGCAGAAGCAGGACCTTCTCGAGACGCTCGCCGTCGAGGCCCGGCTGCGCTCGCTGCTCGTGCACCTGCAGAAGCAGATCGGCCTGCTGGAGGCGCAGGAGGAGATCCGCGAGCAGGTGCAAGAGGAACTGGGGGAGAGGCAGCGCGAGATCTTCCTCCGCGAGCAGATGAAGGCGATCCAGAAGGAGCTGGGCGAGGACATCGACTTCCAGGAGACGAACGACCTCCGCGAGCGCATCGAGGCGCTGGAGTTGCCGGAGGAGGCGCGCCAGGAGGTCGACCGCGAGCTTCGGCGTCTCGAGCGCATCCCGCGCGAGTCCGCGGAGGCCCAGGTCGTGCGGACGTACCTGGAGATCGTCGCGGATCTCCCCTGGTCCGAGACGACCGAGGAGCAGTTGGACATCCCTCGCGCCGAGGACATCCTGGAGCGGGACCACTACGGACTTCGCGACGTGAAGGACCGGGTCCTCGATTTCCTCGCGGTCCGGAAGCTCCAGGAAGAGGCGAGGTTGCGCGAAGCTCGCGAGCTGGAGGCCGAGGAGGCGGAGGCGGACGGCGACGGGGTGGCGGACGGCAACGCGGAAACCGGCGGCGACGCGGGGACGGACGGCGACGCGGAGAGCGAGGCGTCGGGGAACGGCGACGCGCCGGACGAGGCGGATGGGGCAACCTCCGATGAGGAGGAATCCGGCGAGGCGGAGGCCGACCCGGTGCCGGGATACGAGGACGACCGCGCGGGGGAGACGCTGCTCTTCGTCGGGCCGCCGGGCGTGGGCAAGACCTCCATCGCGCGTTCCATCGCCGACGCCATGGGCCGCAAGTACGTCCGCGTGTCGCTGGGCGGGGCGCGCGACGAGGCGGACATCCGCGGACATCGACGCACGTACGTGGGCGCGATGGCCGGCCGCATCATCGAGGGACTGAAGCGGGCGGGAACGAAGAACCCCGTGTTCCTCCTGGACGAGATCGACAAGCTGGGCGTGTCGTTCCAGGGCGACCCCTCGGCGGCGCTGATGGAGGTGCTGGATCCGGCGCAGAACGAGGCGTTCGTCGATCACTACCTCGGGGTGCCGTTCGACCTCTCGCAGGTGCTCTTCATCGCCACGGCGAACGTCTTCGAGCAGATCCCCGGCCCCCTGCGCGACCGGATGGAGTCGATCGAGTTCCGCGGCTACACGGAAGCCGAGAAGCTCGAGATCGCGCGCCGCTTCCTCCTGCCGCGGCAGAAGCGGCGGAACGGCCTGCTCCCGGAGCAGCTCGAGGTCGATGAGGGCGCGATCCGCGCGATCATCACGCGCTACACCCGCGAGGCCGGCGTGCGGCAGCTCGAGCGCGAACTCGGGTCCGTCTGCCGGAAGTCCGCGCGGAAGATCGCGACGGGATCCGCGGAGGCGGCGGTGGACGCGGACGACCTGCGCGAACTGCTGGGCCGGCCGAAGGTGCATGCGGCCGAGAAGATGGAGGAGGATACGGTCGGCGTGGCGACGGGCATGTTCTACACGCCGGTGGGCGGGGACATCATGCTCGTCGAGACGAGGGTCCTGAAGGGCAAGGAGGGGCTCGTCCTCACGGGACAGCTCGGCGACGTCATGAAGGAGAGTGCGCAGGCCGCCCTCACCTTTGCGCGCAGCCACGCGAATGGGCTGGATCTCACGGAGGAGCGGCTGCGGGACCACGAGATTCACATTCACGTCCCGGCCGGCGCCATCCCCAAGGAGGGGCCCTCGGCGGGCATCGCCATGGCGGTGGCGCTCGTGAGCGCCCTGGGCGACCACCCCGTGCGGCACGACGTTGCGATGACGGGCGAGATCACGCTCTCGGGACGGGTGCTCCCGATCGGCGGCGTGAAGGAGAAGGTGCTCGGCGCCGCCCGCGCGGGGATCGGGGAGATCATCCTCCCGGCGGTCAACGAGGGCGACCTGGAGGACCTCCCGGATCACGTGTGCGAGCAGCTCGAGTTCCACCTGGTGGAGACGCTCGACGAAGCGCTCGCCGCGGCGCTGGCCAACGGCTCGCTCGAAGAAGGGGCGCTCGCCTTCGCGGAGTGACGGGCGGGAGGCCTCCGGCCAGGTGTCCGCCTCCGGCTAGCTGACCGCCTCCGGTCCCGCCGCGTATCCGACGATGTCCTCGATCGCGTCGAGCATGATGTGCGGGCGTTCGATCACCAGTTCCCGTTCCGAGAACGGCCCCCAGAGCGCCGCGATCGTCGTCACGCCGGCCGCGTGTCCCGCCCGCATGTCCCACACGGAGTCGCCCACGTAGGCAGCGGTCTCGGCGGCGGCGTCCAGCCGCTCCAGCGCCAGGCGGATGGGGGCCGGGTCGGGCTTGTGCGGCACGGGCTCGTCGGACGTGACGATCACGTCGAACAGCGCCTGGTCCAGCGCGCACGCCGCCAGGCTTCGGGCCGTGCCGGCACTCGCCTTGCTCGTGACGACGCCCAGGCGCACGCCTCTTTCCCGGAGTTGAACGAGCGTCTCGGCGACACGCGGAAAGGAACGGATGAGCCGTTCGTGTTCGCGGAAGTTGTGGTCGATGTAGGTGTCGACCATGGCCTGAACTTCCTCGGCCGTGTCCACCAGGTAGCCGAGCTGGGTCCGCAGCGGCTGGCCCAGCGTCCTCAGCCACACCTCGTCCGGAGGGGGATCGTCGAAGTGGGTCCGCATCGTATGCCGCCAGGACTCGGCGATGAGGTGGGTCGAGTCCACGAGGGTACCGTCGAGGTCGAACAGGATCGTGTCCAGCGGGCGGCGCGGTGACATGGGGAGCGAGGGTGCCGACCCGAGGGCGTAGCGTCAACCCCCGCAGCGAATGGCTTTGCCACGCGCGGGCGGAGCGCCGATAATCGGGCCATGGACAAGAGGAAGGCTGTACCCGGCGACGACGATCCCGGGACGACCGCCCCGCGCGCGGGCGGAGCGGGAGAGATCAGGAAGATCGCGATCAACACCGGCGGCGGCGACGCGCCGGGGCTGAACGCGGTGATCCGGGCCATCGTGCTGAGCGCGCGCCGCCGCGGCTGGAGCGTGGTGGGCATCGAGAACGGCTACGGGGGCCTGCTGCCCGACGATCCCGGGCGGGTGATTCCGCTGGGGGCCGACGAGGTGCGGGGGATCACGCACCGCGGCGGGACGATTCTGGGGACGACGAACCGCTCCGATCCGTTCGCATGGCCGGTGCGCCTGCCGGACGGTTCGATCGAAGCGCGGGACCGGTCCGGCGAGATCATCGAGAGCCTCCGGGAGCATGGCATCGACGCGCTGATCGCGATCGGCGGGGACGGCAGCCTCGACCTCGCGCACCGGCTGTCGAAGCGGGGGCTCCCGGTGGTCGGCGTGCCGAAGACGATCGACAACGACCTCTGCGGGACGAGCCTCACGTTCGGGTTCCTCACGGCGGTGGAGACGGCGACCGACGCGATCGGGAAGCTTCACTCCACGGCGGAGAGCCACCGCCGCGTCATGGTGGTGGAGGTGATGGGACGGGACGCGGGATGGATCGCGCTCTACAGCGGGCTGGCCGGCTCGGCCGACGTCATCCTCATCCCCGAGATTCCCTTCGACATCGAAAGAGTGTGCGACAAGATCCGGGAGCGTGAGGCGGCGGGGCGCGATTTCAGCATCGTCTGCGTGGCTGAGGGCGCGACGCCCGCCGGCGGCGAGATGGTGATGAAGACGGTCCCCGGCGGTGGCGCGGACGACCAGGAGCGGCTGGGCGGGCTCGGCGACATGGTGGCGCTGGAGATTGCCCGGCGCACGGGGAAGGAGACGCGGTCGCTGACGCTGGGCCACCTGCAGCGCGGCGGCCAGCCGACCTCCTACGACCGCGTCATCTCGCTGCGCTTCGGCGCCGCCGCCGTGCGGTGCGTGGCCCGCGGCCGATTCGGAACGATGGTCGCGCTCGATCCGCCTCACGTACGCGCGATCCCGCTCGGCGAAGCGCTCGCCAACCTCAAACTGGTCCCGGTGGACGGCGACATCGTGATGACCGCCCAGGCGATCGGGGTCAGCCTCGGCGACTGACCGGTTCTACACGCGCGGAACCTGTGCCTGAAGAACCTATATCACGTCAACGGGTAGAGGCTTGTCATGAAACGGCCTCTCCGCGCTCCGCTCATCATCCTGGCCGCCGGTTGCAGCAACGCCCCACCGCTCCGTGGTCTGCCGGGCGCACAGGCGATCCCGAAGCGGCGTTGGACACGGATCGGAGCGTAGTGCGATGAGGAGCAAAGCGACGCTGATCGCCACCATGTGTGTCGCCGTCCATGCGTGTTCGAACTCGCTCGAGACTCAAGATGCGACGCTCCTGATACAGGTGAACGCCCGGGAACAGCGACTTCCCTGGCCGCCGGACGACAGCGGCCGGGAAGTGACGCTCGTCAATGCGCTCGACGATCCGCGCGGTTTGGCGGGCTTCGTACTCGAGATCGGCAGTGTCGACCCGCGCATGACGTTCACCGCTCCCGACTTCGCCGACGGCGTGCGGGAGTTCCGCGTGCCGGATTCCGGTGAGATGAGGTTCGCCGCACGGCTGGTGCAGGACGACCGTGTTGTCGCGGAAGGCTCAGGCGTGTGGACTCTCGAGCCGAACGTCGAGTGGCGACTAAGGGTGAACCGCGCGCCATTTCCGCCGGATCAACCGCTGGGGTTCACGTTGAACGACATCAACAAGAGGAACCCGCCCTGCGGCTGGTGGTGGTGCTGGCGTAACTGGCGGTTCCCGATTACGGACGATGCAGCGAACTACGAGTACGAGGCGCTGTGGCTGTCGCTTCACCGCATTCACCCCGACGAGTGCGTAGACGTTTGCTGAGCGGCGTTGGGGTGCCGCTCAGCAAGGTCCGGGAGCGCCTGTGAACTGCTTCCGTAGCTGCTGGACTCAGCCGGTGGCGGCGGCGTAGCGGGAGGCCACGGCGGCCCAGTCCACGACGTCCCAGAACGCGGCCAGGTAGTCCGCCCGGCGGTTCTGGTAGTTCAGGTAATACGCGTGCTCCCACACGTCCACGCCGAGGAGCGGGGTGTCTCCCTGCATCAGCGGGCTGTCCTGGTTCGCGGTGGAGTACACGGAGAGTTCGCCGCCGCCCCCGGCCACGAGCCACGCCCAGCCGCTGCCGAAGCGGGTGAGCCCGGCCTGCTGAAACGCCGCCTTGAAGTCGTCGAAGGAGCCGCAGGCGCCGTCGATCGCGGCCGCGAGGTGGCCCGAGGGGCCCCCGCCGCCGTCCGGAGACATCGACGTCCAGAACAGCGAGTGGTTCGAGTGGCCGCCGCCGTGGTTCCGCACGGCTCCGCGGATCGATTCGGGCACGTCGGCGATGCCGCGGAGCAGGTCCTCCAGGGAGAGGCTCGCAAGGTCGTCGTGACCCTCGAGCGCGCCGTTCAGCATGTTCACGTACACCTGATGATGCTTGCCGTGGTGGATCTCCATCGTGCGCGCGTCGATCGTCGGTTCGAGCGCATCGTGGGCGTACGGCAGGTCGGGCAAGGCGTGCATCCTACCTCCTCGGAATCAAGAGCCCCCGGTCGGGGGCCATCGTGACGAAGACCGAATTCTTCAACCGTCTTCGGCAAGGTATGCGCGCGGTGGGGATCGTGACCAGCCGTCCCGCCTGCCCCGTGCGGTGACCCGATTCCCGCCGGTCTCGTCTTTCTCCTGTCCAATCGCTTCAACGATGGCAGGAGGGATCGCAGTGGCGGGAAGATGTCGTGCCCTGGTGGCGGGGCTGCTCGTACTGGCAGCAGCGGGTTGCGGGGATGAACGGGGCATCGTCGGACCGCCGCTGCCCGATCCTCCCTTCGATCCGGAGTTGGCGGCGAACTCCATCTACTCGCTCCGGTTCGCCGCGGACAACGCGATCGTGGCGCAGGTGCGGACGATCGCCGAGGTGCTCGGGCTGTCCGAACCCCGGTCGAATCGGGTCGCCCACTCGGAGCTCCGCGGCTCGTCCGATCGCGTCGGTCTCCTCCGGGCGCTCAAGCCGCGTTCGCTCGAACGGGCGGTGGCGAACGTTGCCGCGAGCCGCGCATCGGGCGGGAAGACGCCGCTCTTCCCGATCAATTTTCTCGGCAAGGAGTTCATCTTCGACGCGTCCGTCGACGCGTACGTGGAGTACGGGGACGGCGGTCCGGAAAACGGGGTCAGGTTCGAGTTGTATGTCGTCGATCTTTCCTCCGGTCTCCCCGCGCTTCCGCTGCAGCCGTTCGGATTCGTGGATCTCACGGACGAGAGCGACGCGGTGTCCGCGCGGTTGCGGGTGCGGGCTTTCGACACGAGCGGGGGCGGGACCCGGCGCGTCGCGGACTACGTCGTGGACGGCGCCTTCGCATCCGACGCGAACGGCGTGTCGGTGAGCCTGCTCGCCGAGGGCTTCGCGGAAGACCATAACGGGCGCTTCGACTTCGAACTCGACGAGCTGCTTGAGTTCGATGACGCGGCCGGCATGACCCATGTCAAGTCGAAACACCGCGTGCTCTCGGCCGAGGCGACCGAGGTGCGATTGCAGGTCGGCGGCGGCCTGTCGGCGGATGGGTCGCACGCGGATCTCGTCTTCCGCATGGACATCGATGGCTCGGCCGGGCGTACGTTCGTCGACCTCGCCGTCGTGAACGGGGCGCAGGAGGGAGAGATCCGCCAGGCGGGGCGCGTGGAGGCCCTCGTGGAGGGCACCGTCGAAGCGCCTGTCTTCGTCGATGCCGCGGGACGGGGATTCACCAACTCCGAACTTGCGGCCCTCGACGAAATCCTGTTCGGCATCGACGACGTGCTGGCCTTCGCGGGCGAGGCCTACGTTCCGCTCGCCGACCTCTTCGCCTACTGATCCGAGGGGGGTCAGGCGGCGGCGATCTCGTTGAGGGCGCGGCGGACGAGCACGGGGATCATGGCGCGGCGCCACTCCGGATCGACCGTGATGTTGGAGAGCGGGTGACACTGGCGGAACGCCTGCTCGGCCACCGCCTCGATCACGCTCGCGCCGAGGCGATTCCCCACGGCGGCGTCCTCGACCTTCCCGACGTGGCGGGGATAGGCGCCCATCGCTGAGACGACGAGGCGAAAGTCGGACACGCGGCCGTCGTCGTCGCGCGCGACGCGCACCGCCAGGTTGGCGAGGGGAAAATCGATCGCCGCGCGGGGCCGGAGTTTCTGAAACGCAATCTGCGTACCTGGGGGCGGCCGCGGAACGCGGATCGCGACGACGAGTTCGCTCCTCCCGATGGATCGGTTCCAGATCCCGTCGGAAGTGAAGAACCGCCGTATCGGCACGTCGCGCGTCCCGTCCCCGTCCGCGACTTCGAGGACCGCGTCGAGCACCGCGAGCACGGGAGGCGTATCCGCCGAGTGCGCCGCGACGCAGCGGGTGCCGCCCTTCACGACGTGGCAGAGGTCGCCGTCCTTCTTCAGGCAGTAGCCGAGCGCCTTCCGCCAGAACTTCGTCTGGTTGTAGTACGCGCACCGCGTGTCGAGACAGACGTTGCCGCCGATGGTGCCGACGCGCCGCAACTGCGGACCCGACACGAGTTCGGCGGCCCGGGCCAGGCTGGGGAGCTGCGCGAGGATGTCCGGGTGGGTCGCGACCGAAGTCAGCGTCTCCGCCGCCCCGATGCGGATCTCGTCCGCGGTGGAGACGATCCCGCGCATCTCCCGCACGCGGCTGAGGGCGACGAGGTGGCCGGGCGTGAACAGCCCGTGCTTCATGTTGGGGACGAGGTCGGTCCCCCCGGCGATGGGCATCGCGTCGTCGCCATGGTGGGCGAGCAGCGACAGCGCCTCGTCGAGCGCGCGCGGCATGTGGTATTCGTACGGATGAAGCCTGAGCATGTTCGGCAAACTATCGTATGGGCCGGATGGCGCTCAAATGGGTCGGACGGCGCTCGAACCTGAGACCGGAGGAGAGGTGGACCCCGATTCGCTGAGGGAATTCGCGGCGGAACTGGCCGAGGAGTCGGGCCGGGCGATCGCGGGCATGTTCCGCCATCCCGACCTGGCCGTGGAATCGAAGACGGACGAATCGCCCGTCACCGTGGCGGACCGCTACGCCGAGACGCTCCTCCGCGACCGGATTCTGGAGCGCTTTCCCGACCATGGGATCGTCGGGGAGGAGTTCGGTCCGCAGAACGACGACGCGGAATACGTCTGGGTGCTGGACCCGATCGACGGGACGATCTCCTTCGTCGCGGGCGTCCCCCTGTTCGGGACGCTCATCGGGCTGCTGCGCGACGAGGAGCCGATCCTGGGGGTGATCCACCAGCCGATCACGCGCGAACTCGCCATCGGCACCCCGTCGGGGACGACCTTCAACGGGGAGGCGGTGAGGGTCCGCGAAGACGTCTCGCTGTCGGAGGCGACGCTCCTGACGACGGATCCGGGAGCGGTCGGCCGGCACCGGAACCTCGCCGGGTTCGAGGCGCTGTGGTCGAGAACGGCGCTGTACCGGGGCTGGGGCGACTGTTACGGATATCTCATGGTCGCGACGGGGCGGGCCGACATCATGCTCGATCCGATCATGCATCCGTGGGACATTGCGGCGCTGGTCCCGGTGATCAGGGGCGCGGGAGGGGTGATCACGACATGGGAGGGGGACGATCCCATCGGCGGCGCGTCGACGGTGGCGGCCGCGCCGGCGCTGCACAGCGAAGTGATGGAAATCCTGAACGGAACTGGAACGTCATGACGGGAACGAAACGCTACCCGGCGGCGTTGGCCGCTCTTCTGGCCGGCCTCGCGGCGTGCGGCGGGCCGGGCGCGATCGTGGTCGACAACGCGAACATCATCGACGGCACGGGGGCCGTGTGGCCCACGGGGCGGCTCGTCGTAGTCGACGGCCTGGTGACGTGCGTGGGGGCGCAGGCCGACTGCGCCGAGCCGGCGGGCGTGGAAGTGCTCGACGCCGATGGCTTCTGGGTGGTGCCGGGGCTGATCGATGTGAAGGAGGCCACGGAGGTGCCGAGCAACGAGCAAGCCGCCTACCTGGCCTTTCTGCTCGGCGTCACGACGGCGGCCATCACGGAGATCGCGGAGGGGCCCGAGGGGGAGCCGCTGCCGCCGACGGGCAGCGATGACGCGCGCATTCCCGTGCCGCGGCCGGCAACGCCCGTCGACGAACCGACGTACCCGCTCGGTCTCTTCGGCCAGGCGCTCGCCGCCACGATCCCGACGGACGTGAGCGGGCCGCCCGGCCGCGAGGAGCGGGACCTCCAACTCTACGCGCGCTCGCGGTCGACGCTGGCCGACCGCGAGGCGCTGCTGGACTCCGCCCGCGCGATGGGGGCCCGGGGCGCCGCGTTCGCGCCGCGCCTCCTGGAGCAGGAGCGCTGGGCGGCCCCCTACCGGCTTCCGCACGGGATGAACCGCCTCGTCGGATTCGCGATGGTCGCGGAGCGCATTCAGGACCGGCTTCTTCCCGACCGCACGGCCGCCGAGGGCGAGCGGTTGAGTGCGGCGCTGGAGGTGCTCCGCGAGTTCGTGCGGGAGTTCCACGCCGCCGGAGGGTCCGTCTCCACGGCCACGAACGGCGCGCTCGCGCCGGGGCTGGCGCTGCATGAGGAGATGGACGCGCTCGTCGCGGCCGGACTGACGGCGGAGGACGCCCTCTACGCCGCCACGCGCGAGGCGGCCCGCCACCTGGGACTCGAGGAGTCGCGGGGGACGCTGGAGCCGGGCAAGCTGGGGGACTTTCTCATTCTCGAGAACGATCCGCGCCTGGACATATCGCTCACGCAGACGGTGTCCCGCGTGGGCAAGGGCGGAGTCCTGTACGATCCGCCCACGCTCTTCGACGCCCTGCTCGACACTCCCGGAAACCGGGTCTCCGACAATCCCGTGCGGCTCGTGATCGGCGGGGCGGCGCTCCTGCTCACGCTGCTCCTCTTCGCGCGCGGCGTCCGCAACCATCGCCGTTCGCTGGGTCCGCGCATCGTGTCCTGACGGATACCTGGGCGGCTGCCGGCCCGGCTACCAGAACGGTTCCGCCGCGACGAAGGTGCGCCAGGACTCGATCAGGCCCGGCTCCGCGGAACGGACCCGTTCGTCGCACCAGTCGCGGACGCGCGACGCCCCGTCGACCGCGGTCGGATCGGCCGCGGCCAGCTCCCGCGAGATCTGCCGCGCGACCGCCGCGTCGTTCAGGCGGCCGAGATCGTCCTGCAGCGACGAGAGACGTCGAAGACAGCTTCCCGTCGCCTGGCCCGGGAACAGGCTCCGTGAGTAGTCGCCCGCATAGCGGAGCTTCTTGACCGCGATTCTGACCCGGTGACGCTCCGGCTCGCCGAGGCGGTCGAAGCCCTTACCCGCCTTCATCAGGCTGCGGTATCTCGCGGCCAGCCTGTCCCTCGCCGTCTCCACGAGGGGTTCGCCGCTGTCCCGCGCGACGAGTCCGCCGCCGTGCGCGACCTGTAGCAGATCGAGGATGAACCGGTTGAACCGCCGGCCGAGGATCAGCTTGCGGTTCGATTCATGGGCCGCGTCCCGCCGTTCCCGGGCGGCGTCGCGAAGCCGCAGCAACGACGAGACTCCCGGGTTCGCGTCGATCACGGCAGGCAGCGTATCGAGCAAAAAGACATCGAGGTCGCGTGCCGGGCCCAGCCGCTTGAGCGCACGCCGGGCCTCGCGGTTCAGGGCAGCGGCGCGGGACCCGAGATGGGGTTTGAGGAAGAGGAGCGCCGAACGCAGCCGCCGCAGCGAGACGCGCAGCTGGTGGATGCCATCGGGATCGCCGGCCTCCAGCACCGGAGCGAGATTCCCCGTCACGTGGACGGACGCCGCCCGGACCACCTTCGCGAGCGCCCGGTCGATCGAGTCCGCCGTATCGAGTTTCGCTCGGGCCGCCCTGACGGCGGGCGGGGAGGTGCCGAGGAGCAGATCCGTGCCTGTCGCCGCCTTGGAGCGCGTCCCGACCGCGAGGCGACGCTTCGCCAGGAGTTCGCGCGCGCCCGCCAGCATGTCCCTCACCGGCCCGCGCAGCAGTTCCAACTCCAGTTCGGCCACCGGCGTCTCACGTCCGCCCGCCGCGATCCGGCCCGTGTCCAGCGACGCCTCGACCCGCGCGTCGCCCATCCAGACCTCCCTTTTCGTGCGCTCGATATCGGTGAGGAAGGTGCGGTTCAGCGCGTCGGAGTCCGCGATCCCGAGGTCGCCGAGGGGCACCTCCGCGGGGAGTTGGTCGAGCCTCGGCGCCCCGTCGTCGCGGGTCGCGGGCGGCAGGGGTGATGTCCACTCGCCACGGGTCAGTCCATCCCCTTCGTCCCGCTTCAGGGTCAACTCCCGGGCGCCGCCTCGACTTCGGATTCTGAGCGCGTAGCCGCGGCGCCGGAGATGGCCTTCCGGCGTGTCGTAGTAGGTCGTCAGCAGCCGTTCGCGGGCCGGTCGACTTCCGCCAAGGTCGTCGAAGGCCGCGGACAGCTCATCGTCGACTCCGGTGAGCTTGACCTCGATTTCAACCGTGCTCACGGGCCGCTACGCCACCGCCGCGTACGCCTCCTCGAGGAGGGCCGCCACCCGGTCGAGGGCCTCGTCGAGTTCCGCGGCCGGGTTTCCGAAACCGATCCGCAGGTAGCGATCCATGCCGAAATGGTCGCCCGGCACGAGCAGGACGCCCTTCTCGGCCCGCAGCCGCTCCGCCAGTTCGGTGGAGTTGATGTCGAGACCGTAGCGCACGTAGCAGATCGCGCCGGCATCCGGGGCGCGGTAGGAGAACAGGTCCGCGCGGTGATCGAGCCAGCGGGTGACGCGGGAGAGGTTGGTCCGGATGATCCCCCGGGTCCGCTCGAGTACGCGGGGGCGCACGTCGGCGCTCAGCACGCGGCGTGCCGTGACGTCCGAGAGCGTGGCCGGCGTGATCGTCGTGTAGTCCTTCCGGCTCCAGAACTCCTCGTGCATGTGCGCCGGCGCCGTGATCCAGCCGAGCCGGAGCCCCGGAAGCGCGTACGCCTTCGAGAGGGAGTTCGTCACGATCACCCGGTCGTAGCGGCCCCAGAAGCTCGGCGTCTCCGGGCCCTCGACCTCCGCCCCCGTGTAGACCTCGTCCGCCAGGATCCAGGCCCCGGCCGCCTCCGCCGCCTCGACGATCTCGTCCATTGCCGCTTCGGTGAGGACGGATCCCGTCGGGTTGTTGGGGTTCGTGACGATGACGAGACGCGTACCGGGCGTGATGACGTCGGCGGCGCTTCCCGGCTCGGGCTGCCAGCCGAGATCCTCCCTCAGTTTCCACGAGACGACATCGGCGCCGAGCCCCCGCGCGATTCCCGGCGTCTGGCCGTAGGTCGGCTCCAGCGCCACCACGCGGTCTCCCGCCGAGACGAGGCTCCAGAGGACCACGTAGTTCGCCTCGGCCCCGCCCGTCGTGGCGATGATGTTGTCGGGGACCGCCCCCTCGTACAGCTCCGCGATCGCCGCCTTCAGCGGATCGGAACCGTCGCTCTGGCCGTACTCCAGGCGAACGTCCGCCGGGTCCAGGTCGATGAGGTCCAGGAGTTCGGAAAGGGTGAGCGGATGAACGCCGCTCTCGGATATGTTGTAGTCCACGCGGTGCTCGAACGTGGACTGCCACCGCTCCATCAGGAATGGGGGGACACGCATCTTGGCTCCTGCGGTTTGATCGGGTGTGTTCGCGTTCAGATCTTGCGACTCTGGAGGATACCGAAATGGCGCCGGGACAGGAACAGAGAACCGCTGATCGCCTTGGGGAAGACGAGGGTGGGCGGGGCTGACGTAACAGTCTCGTCACGGCGCTTGCCCGCCCGCCGAAACGGCCTAGGGTTGGCGCTGAAAGCGCCGCTCGCGCGACAGTCGGCATGATGGTGTTCCGGATCCAGACAGCCCCAGCCAGGCGTTGATCCCCTGTTCGAAACCGTCGCCCTCCTCCTGATCCTCGGCCTCGCCACCTTCGATCTCTGGGTCGGGGTCGCGAACGATGCGGTGAACTTCCTGAACTCGGCGTTCGGGTCGCGGGTGGCCCGGCGGCGCGTGATCATGGTCATCGCCACGGTGGGGATCCTGTTCGGCGCGCTCACGTCGAGCGGACTCATGGAGGTGGCGCGCCGCGGCGTGTTCGATCCCGGCCACTTCGTCGACGCCCAGGGCGCGATCATCCTGACCTCGATCCTCGCCCTCTACCTCGGCGTGATGGCGGCGGACGTCCTCCTACTGGACCTCTTCAACACGTTCGGCCTGCCCACCAGCACGACCGTATCGATCGTGTCCGAACTGGTGGGCGCCTCGATCGCGGTCGCGCTGTGGACGAACGGCGAGGGCGTCCAGGGTGCGCTGGGGGTGATCAACAGCGGCCCCGTGCTCGGCATCTACACGGCCATCTTCCTCTCGGTCGTGACCGCGTTCGTGAGCGCGGCCGCCGTGATGTTCCTGGTGCGGGTCGTGTACGGGCACGACCTGAAGGCGAGCTTCCCGCGCTGGGGCTGGCTGTGGACGGGCGTGTCCTTCGCCGCGATGGCCTACTTCGTCCTGTTCAAGGGACTGCAGGGCGCCGCGATCCTGGACGAAGGGACGATGTCGACGCTCCGCGACGGGATCTTCTGGATTCTGGGCGGCGTGTTCCTCGTGGCGGGCGGCATGGCCGTCGTCTGGCGGCACCGGCCCGCGAGGGTCATCGGGGCGATCGTCCTGACCGGGACCGGGGCGCTGTCGATCGCGTTCGCGGGGAACGACCTCGTGAACTTCATCGGCCCTTCGGTCGCGGCATTCCAGGCGGTGCTCGTCGAGGGGATCGACCTCTCCGGCCGCGTGGAGACGCCGGCGTGGGCCCTGTTGCTGGCCGGCGCGATCATGGTCACGGCGCTCGCGAGGTCGCAGAAGGCGCGGCGGGTGACGGATACGGAGATCCGGCTCGCCGCCCAGGGGCACACGAAACAGCGTTTCCGCAAGAGCCGGATCGGCGCGGCGCTCGTGACCCTGGGGTACGCGTGCCTGGGTCTGGTCGGGCGCCTGACGCCGGGCGGTCTCCGGTCGCGCGTCGAGGGCCGGACCGCGCCGCCGCCCCTGGATCCTTCGGCCCCGCCCTACGACCTGCTGCGGGCGAGCGTGAACCTGACGGTCGCGGCGCTGCTCATTTCGATCGGGACGGCGAACGGACTCCCGCTGTCGACGACCTACATCACGTTCATGGCCGCGATGGGCGCCTCGCTCGGCGACCGGACCTGGCGCGCCGCCGACGCCGAGCAGCGCGTGACGGGCATTCTCGTCGTACTCGGCGGCTGGCTCATCACGGGACTCATCGCCGCCGCCGGCGCGTTCGTGATGGCGTCGCTGATCGTCCTCACCGGGACCGCCGGGCTGCCGATCGTGGCCGTCCTCGTCGCGTTCGGCGTGTGGCGGCTCGGACGGGTCCGGCAGCCCGAACCCGAGCACGGCTGACGGCTTCCGGGCCGGGCCGGATTCAGCCGGGCCCGGGGGTCAACCCAGACGCGCGTCGAGCGTCAGTTCGTCCTGGTCCATCGTGCCCCAGAGGACCATGGAGCCGGCGAGAATGATGATCGAGGGATAGAAGAGGACCTGCGATCCCTCGAGGACCCAGCCCCACGGATCGAGGATCGATTTCCACACCGCGAGCGCCGTGATGAGGAGGACGACGAACGCCACCGGGTACGCCCGCTTCCTCCACAGGCCCAACACCACGAGCAGCCCGAGGAGGATCTCCAGGCCGCCGAAGACGTTCTGGACGATCGCCTGCGAGCCGATTCCGAGATAGAAGCTCTCGGCCACGCGCTGGCCGTGCTCCACGTTCGCGAACTTGTCGAGACCCCACATCACCAGCAGCCACCCCGTGCTTACTCTCAGCAGCAACAGACCCCAGCGTTTCATGTCGGCCTCCGGATTCCGGTGTCGCGGGATGTTCCTCGTGGCTTTCAGAGTGGTCCGCCGCCTTTGCGCGCGTCAATCGCGATGGGCCTGACGGGTGTTTTGACGCGGGGGCCGGACGGCTAATTTCCCCCCGGCGTTGTCGGAAGCTCGAGTTCAAGGGATCGGGACGAATGACGGTCGGTTCGAGAGGCAGGACATACGGAGGCGGGATGTGGATGGCGCGCGCGGCGCTGTTGGCCGCGGTCGCGGGATCTCTCCTCCCGCGCCCGGGCGTGGCGCAGCTCCCTCGACAGGGGACGCCGGATCTCGAGAAGGGGGACATCGCCGTCGCCCTCGACCGCACCGCCTACGTCGCCGGCGAGCCCGCGCAACTCGCGGTGCGCCTCACGATTGAAGACGGCTGGCACGCGAACAGCTACGAGCCGACCTACGACTACCTGATCGCGACGGAGATCGACGTGGAGGCGCCGCCCGACTGGCCGGCGCCGGAGACTCCCCGCTATCCCCCCGGCGAGATGAAGCGCTTCGACTTTGCGCCTACCGCCATCTCCGTGTACGAGGGCGAGATCTTCATCCGAACCGTGCTGCCGACGTCGGCGGGAGCGGCGGCCGGCACGTATCCCATTCGAACGAACGTCACCTACCAGGCGTGCGACGACAAAATGTGTCTCGCCCCGGTGACGACGCCGGCCACGGTGGGACTGACGATCGCCGCCGGGGGCGAGGTCGCGAACCCCGAGTTCTTCGCGGCGGAAACCACGACGGGCGGCCGGGGATCGCAGCTCGGCGGGGCCGGGCGCGGCTTTCTGTGGTTCGTGCTGCTCGGCTTTCTGGGCGGGCTGATCCTGAACGCGATGCCGTGCGTGCTTCCCGTGCTGTCGCTCAAGGTCTTCGGGCTGATGAAGAGCGCGGAGGGGGGCAGGCGTGCCCTCACGACGGGAAGCCTCGCGACGGCGGCCGGGATCATCCTCTCCTTCCTGCTGCTGGCGGGGGCGGCGATCGGGGCGCGCGCGGCCGGCGTCGCTGTGGGCTGGGGGATCCAGTTCCAGGAGCCGCTGTTCGTCGGGGCGCTCGCGGTCGTGATCCTTCTCTTCACCCTCAACATGTGGGGGCTGTTCGAGATCCACCTTCCGGGAGCGCTTGCGAAGGTGGGCTCGTCGGGTCCGTCCGAGGGGCTCGCGGGCCACCTGGTGACGGGCTTCTTCGCCACGCTGATGGCGACGCCCTGCTCCGCCCCCTTCCTGGGGACGGCGCTCGGCTTCGCGCTCACGCAGGATTCGGGCACGACGGCCGCGATGTTCGGCGCGATCGGCACCGGGATGGCCTCTCCGTACCTGCTTCTCGCGGCGTTTCCGGCGGCGGGGCGCGTGCTGCCGCGGCCGGGGGCGTGGATGGCGACCTTCCGGGTGGTGATGGGGTTCCTGCTCGCGGCGACGCTCGTGTGGCTCCTCTTCGTCATGTCGGGGCTCGTGTCGGCGCCGCGCGTGGCCTTCTTCGAGATCGGGCTGCTCGCCGTGGCCCTCGCGATCTGGCTCGCGAGCCGGTCGCCGCGCGGTCGGCCGGGGCGCCGCCTGGCCGGGATCGCGGCGGCGGCGCTGACGGTCGCGGCCGTCTCCACGGTGGCCGCGGGTCGATCCGAAGCGGGACCCTCGACGATCGGCGTCGCGCCCGAGGACCGCCTGATCGCGTGGCAGCCCTTCGACCGTGACCGGGCCGAGGAACTCGCAGCCGGGGGCACCTACGTGTTCGTCGACGTGACGGCGGACTGGTGCTTCACCTGCAAGGTCAACGAGACGCTCTTCCTGGAGACGGAGGAGGTGGCCGGCGCGTTCGAGCAGCATGGCGTCATCGCGATGCGTGCCGACTGGACGCGGCGCGACGATTCGATCGGCCGCTACCTGGCCGACTTCGGCCGCTACGGCATCCCCTTCTACGTGCTCTACCGGCCGGACCGGGAGCCGCACGTCTTCTCGGAGCTGATCTCGAAGTCCGCGATCCTCGACCTGCTCGGGGATTAGCGGGCGCGGAGACCAGGGGGCAGCCCGGCTGCAGCGAGCTCGCGGCTAGCGGGCGGCTCCCACGCGGTCGAGGAACGGTCCCACGTCGAGGAGCGCGATGTCGTCACGCTTCCGGAGTTCGCGGAGGAACGGCCCCTTGTGTCCCGCTCCGTAGGTGAGGAGGAAGCGGACGCCCTCCCCCCGGTGGCGGTCCAGCCCGTCCTCGATGTACGCCCAGTGCGAGGCGTTGATCGCCTCCCACCCCCCGGGGCCGAGATCCGCGTCGAACAGCCGGGCATACGTCCGCATGCGGATGTCGTAGGCTTCGTCGTAGGCATCGGTGTGGATCCAGCGCGGGTCGTCCGACGCGCCCGCGGCGAGCGCCTCGGCTGAAGCGTCCGCCGCCGCACGGTATTCCGCCCATCCTTCGGCCCGGGCCGGGTCCCGCGAGTAGGCGTCGAGATACGCGGCCCGGAAGTCCGACATCGGCTCCGTCCACCCCGCCGTGGGGATGACGTCGAACTCCAGTTCGCGGGAGAGGGGGAAGAGTCCCTCCATGTACTCGGGGAAGCGGCGGACCCGGGGCTCCTCGACCGTCCCCGCGGCCTGGAACTCGGCCCATGCCCGGTCCCAGCGGTTGGGCGGGATCTCCGTCAGCCAATAGTCCGGATCGATCTCCCGCACGAGGTCTCTCACGACTTCCAGGCTGAACATCTCGCTGGTCTCGTGACCCGAGTGGATCATCCCGAGCACGACGACCTCGTTCAGCGTTGCCTCCCCCTCGGAGGGAGCCGGCGACTCCGGCGCGGCCGGGGCCAGTTCAACGAGCGTGCCGGAGAGCTCGTTCGCCACGAACACGCGCTCGCCGTCCGGGTGCGCGCGGAGGACGATGGGTTGCTCGCCGACCTCCAGCCGCTGCACGACGGCGCGGGACTCGAGGTCGACGACGGAGACGGTGCTCCCGCCCGCGTTGTTGACCAGCGCATGGCGACCGTTTCCGGGCACCACGACGGAGAACGGCCGGGGGCCGATGCCCTCGGAGACGCGGCCCGTGATCGCGAAGGACGCGGTGTTGATGAAGGCCACCTCGTCGGATCCGCCGCATGCGACGACGTAGGTGACCTGGTCGGGCGTGAGCGCGCCCCCCGGCGGGCCGGGACACCCCTCGACCGTGGCGTCCAACTCACCGTTCAGGAGGTCGATGACGGAGACCGACCCGTCATCCAAGTTGGGCACGAAGGCGTGGGATCCGTCCCACATCACGTCCGCCGGGTAGGGGCGATCGCCGGTGGCCTGGAACGCGCGCGGCGTGCCCTCCCGGGTGTCCACCGTCCACAGCCGGTCCGAGAACTCGGTCGTGATCCAGGTCTCTCCGCGCACCGTCCCGGGTGTGAACAGCGACGGCCCCGCCCCCACGCCCCACACGGCGCCGGGGACGATCCGGCCCTCTTCGTCGAGCAGGATGAGCGTCGAATCCCGGAACTGGCTCACGAGCCAGCCGCCTTCGACGCGGACGAGGTCGAGCGGCGTGTCCCCGGCCTCCCAGCGCGCGACGACGGCGGACTCGGAGAGGTCCACGACCGCGATCCGGCCTTCGCCGCTCAGGGCCACCCAGGCCGTATCCCCGTCCGGATTGAACCGGATGCCGTGCGGGGCCGCCCCCACGTCGATCGTGGCGCCGACCCGGAAGGGAGCGTCGGCGTCGCCGGCCTGCGGCGGGGCCTCGCCGCAGGCGGCCGCCCCGAGCCACAGCGCGGCCGCTGCCTGCCGCAGCGGAAGGACCGTGGTCCGGGGGTGGGCGTTCACGATCCGGGGCCGGCGACCGTGCGGACAGGGCGTCTCCATGCCGCGGGTCAGCCCCCGGCCTGCAGATCCGCGGCGACTTCCTCGGCGGCGCGCCAGATACGGAGCGTGTTGCCGCCCCATAACTGCCGAATCTCCTCCTCGGAATAGCCGCGGCGCACGAGTTCGAGCGTGACGTTGAACGTCTCCGAGGCATCGCTCCACCCCTCGATTCCGCCGCCGCCGTCGAAGTCCGAGCTGATCCCGACGTAATCGATGCCGATCAGGTTGACCGCGTGGTCGATATGATCGACGAAGTCCGCGACGTTGACCGCCGGGTAACGCGTCCGGATCTCCGCCATCCCGTCCCGGAAGGCGACGCGCTGCTCATCGGTCATCTGCGAGAAGCTCGTGAAGCCGATCGACTCCCGGAGCGCGGAAACCTCCGCCTGCTGCGCCTCCGGGGGCGACTTCACGAAGGCCCCCAGGGCGACGGCCTGGATCACGCCGCCGTTCTCGCGCAGGGCGTACAACTGCTCGTCGTCCATGTTGCGGGGATGGGCGTTCACCGCGTGGGCGCCGGAGTGCGACGCGATGACCGGAGCTTCGGAGAGTTGCATCGCCTCGAGACTCGCCGCCTTCGAGATATGGGAGACGTCGACCATGATCCCGAGCCGGTTCATCTCGGCGATCACCTCCTCGCCGAAGTCGCTGATCCCGCCGTTCTCCTCCGGCGTGTCGCCGAAGGCGAAGTTGGGCTGAGCCGAATCGGCGATGTCGTTGTTCCCGTTGTGCGCCAGGGTGATGTAGCGGGCGCCGAGTTCGTGGTAGCGCTCGAGGAGGGAGAGGTCCGTGCCGATCACATACCCGTTCTCGATTCCGATCGCGGCCACGAGACGGCCCTCGGCATGGATCCGCTCCGCGTCATCGGCCGTGTGGGCGAGACCGATGAGGTCCGGGTACATCTCGTCCGCCATGCGGTGGATCGCCGCGAACTTCGTCATCGCGCCCTGCTTCGCGGCCTCGTAGTTCTCGGGCGTGCGCTCGGTCTGTCCCACGTAGACGATGAAGAAGCCGACATCGAGCCCGCCCGCGCGCATCTTCTCGAGGTTCACCTGGCGGTCCGCGTTGAGCGGATCCACCTCCGGGGTGGCGAAGTTGTAGGGGATGTCGTCGTGCGTGTCGATCGTGAGCACGCGCTCGTGGATCTCAGGGGCACGCTGCAGGAGTTCGGCCTCGTCCATGGAGGCCGCATCTCCGGCCTCAGCGGCCGGTTCGCCGCAGCCGAAAGCGAGGAACGTGGCGAGAAAAGGGAACAGGGCGGGCCGGAGGGCTTGGTGCGGGGGCGCGGGCTGTCTCATCTTCAACTCCCTCGTGGATCCGGATCGGTCTGGCGCAAGCTCGTCCGCGTCCCGGTCCGACGCAACGAGGGATCGGGCTGCGTGGAATCTCCCGAGACCTGGAGGACGGACGAACGTCATGTACGCCTGGAGAGTGGCCGGCCGTCGGCCTCATGTGCTGCTGGCAGCAGTGCTGGCAGCGCTGGTGACGCTCGGGTGCGGGGACGCCACGGGTCCGGCGCCGCCCGCAGCGGGCGAGATCGTCTTCACGTCCATCCGCGAGAGATTCATGCGCATCTGGGTGGCGAACGCCGACGGGACGGGACAGCGGCCCCTCACGCCGGAAGGCGAGACGAGCCTCGAGCCCAGCTGGACGCCGGACGGTTCGCGGATCGTGTTCACGAGCTGGCTCGACGGAAACCCCGACATCTTCCTCATGGACGCGGACGGCTCGAACTGGAGGCCGGTGACGCGGGACACGGCGTACGACCGCTCCGGGCGCTTGTCCCCGGACGGTAGGCGCGTGGTCTTCGTCTCCGAGCGCTCGGGGGATCCGGACATCTGGGTGATCGACATCGATGGATCGAATCCGGTCAACCTCACGCGCAGCCCGTCGTCTTTCGACGTGGACCCGGAGTGGTCGCCCGACGGCGCCCGGATCGTCTTCGCCTCGGACCGCGGCGGGGGCCGACAGTTCTCGCTGTGGACGATGGGGGCCGACGGGACGGGGCTCACGCGGCTTCCCGCCGAGGGCGGCGCGCGTTCCCCGTCCTGGTCGCCGGATGGATCGCGGATCGTCTTCACCTCCTACCGGGACATCGGCGACGCCGAGATCTACGTGATGCGGGCGGATGGCAGCGGCCAGACCAACCTCTCGGGCCGGGCCGGAGTGGACGAACTGCCGCGCTGGTCTCCGGACGGCGAGTTCATCCTCTTCTCGACGAAACGCGACGGGAACTCCGAGATCTACGCGATGGGCGCGGACGGATCGGGGCCGGTGAACCTCTCCCGTCACCCGCGCTGGGATGCCATGGCCGCATGGAGACCGTAGACCACAGATCGCACCGACGACCTTGGTTGCCGAGCGGTTGACACCCTAGGTTACTTGATTAGGTATCACCCGAACATGAGGAGTGTCGATGCTCACCATGGACATGCTTCCTCGCGTCATGCCGGACTTCTATTGCGAGCGGTTCGCGGAGGCGGTGGAGGAAGTCGTCCGCCGGCAGGAAGCGCTATCAATGGAGAGCGCCATCACACGTTTCGAGGAATCACCCTTTGGAGGGTATGTCGTTTACAGCGTGTCGGCCGAAGCATTTGCGGCGGCGCTCGACGATGAGGTTCTGTCGCCATCGCCCGGTGACCTAATCATGCCTCCGAGGACAGCCTACCAGTGAGCGAGGAGACCGGTGGCGCAGTTGTTCAGCATGACTCGAGGCAGATGGAGCTGTGGGCCGAGTTTCGAGCTGTCGAGCAGGAACGTATAGCGAGCGCTGATCGCCGCACCGAAGTGTTGCGTGAGGGGATCGCGCTGGCCCACCAGAACCAGCAGCAGCAGTTGGAATTTCACAGGGAGCGACTGCGTCGTGATGACGAACATCGTGACCGTCGCTGGGTCTCCAGAACCAAGATGGCTTGGGTCGGGATATGTGCCGGCCTGGCGCTTCTCGCGATACTCCTCTGGGCAGCGTTCCTCGGTGACGAAGGACAGCGCGCAACTTCGGTCCTGCTCTTGAGCCATGCTCTTTCGGGAGCTGCCTTCCTAGGTCTTGGCTATTATTTGGGAAATCGTCCATCGAGGTAGATCGCGTGAAACCACATCGAATCTTCTCTTCTCACGTGGCAACGGCCTTCAGTGCTACCCTCCTCGCCTTAGCAGCCGTCGGCTGCGGCTCTGCGGACGCGGAGACCCTGCAGAACTCGTCAAGTCAGGAGGCCGCGATGAATGCTCCGGGGTCCATGGCGGGGCGATCCACCGTCTACGCTCCGAACGGAATGGTCGCGACGAGTCAGCCCATGGCGTCGAGCGTCGCGCTCGGCGTGCTGCGCGACGGCGGCAACGCCTTCGACGCCGCGATCGCGGCCTCGTCCGTGCTCTCGCTCGTCGAACCGCACATGACGGGGCTCGGCGGCGACCTGTTCGCACTCTTCTGGTCCGCCGAGGAGGGCCGGCTCGTCGGCCTGGACGCGACCGGGCGGGCCGGGACCCACATGACGCCGGAACGGATCCGGGCGGACGGCTACGACCGCGTGCCGGGCTCGGGCCCGGGAGCGGTGACCGTACCGGGGGCGATCGCGGGCTGGGGCGCCCTCAACGAGAAGTACGGGAGCCGGCCGCTCGCCGACCTCGTGGCGCCGGCCATCGCGCTGGCCGAGGAGGGCTTCCCCGTCACCCCGATCATCGCGGGCCAGTGGCGGGGGCAGTTGAACAAGCTGCAGGCGGACCCGGGGGCGGCGGCGACCTACCTGATCGACGGCGAACGGGCGCCCGAAGCGGGCGAGTGGTTCCGGAACCCCGACTTCGCGCGGTCGTTGCGGACGATCGCGGCGGAAGGCCCGGCGGCCATGTACGGCGGTGAACTGGGCACGCGCGTGGCCGAGGGACTCGCGGAACTCGGCGGCTACCTCACGCCGGAGGACATGGCCGCGATGGAGGTGCGCTGGGTCGAGCCGCTGTCGATGGACTACAAGGGGTGGACGGTCTGGGAACTGCCGCCGGCCGGCCAGGGGGTCGCCGCCCTGCAGATGCTGGGGATGCTCGAGCCGTTCGACCTGGCGGGCATGGGGCATAACTCGCCCGAGTACCTCCACCACCTGATCGAGGCGAAGAAGGTGGCGTTCGCGGATCTGGCGCGGCACGTCGGGGATGCCGATCACATGGAGATCGACCCGAAGGAGTTGCTGGATTCCGACTACCTCGCGGCGCGGCGGGCGCTCATCAACCCGTCCGTGGCCGCCGAGCGGGTCGAACCCGGAGAGTTCGCGACCGCCACGGAGACGATCTACCTCTCGGTCGCCGACCGGTACGGGAACATGGTCTCCTTCATCCACTCGATCTACGGCTCGTTCGGTTCGGGCGTCGTCGTGCCGGGGACGGGCTTCGTGCTGCAGAACCGGGGCGCCGGCTTCACGCTCGAGGACGGACACCCGAACCAGGTCGCGCCCGGCAAGCGGCCCTTCCACACCCTCATCCCGGGGTTCGTGACCCGCGACGGGGAACCGCTGATGGCGTTCGGCGTGATGGGCGGCTCGATGCAGCCGCAGGGGCACACGCAGGTCGTGCTGAACATGATCGAGTTCGGGATGGATCCGCAGCAGGCGATCGACGCGGCCCGCTTCCGCCACATGGGCGGCCTGCGCGTCGCGGTCGAGCAGCTGACCGACGGACTCGAAGACGGAATGAGCGCGTTCGGCCACGAACTCGTGGACTGGGAGAGCGCCTCGTTCGGCGGCGGTCAGCTCGTCATGAAGCTGGACCGCGGCTGGGCCGGCGCGTCGGACCCCCGCAAGGACGGCCTCGCCATCGGCCACTGACGGCGCGGAGTTCAGGCCAAAGCTCTGGACTATCCGGCGGCTCGGGGGAGATCCGCAGATAGCGGGCGCTCTCTCTCCACATCCAGATCGTAACCCGTCTGGAGATTGAGCCAGAAGCGGGCCGACGTGCCGAAGTAGTGTGACAACCGCAGGGCCGTGTTGGCGGTGATCGCGCGCCTTCCATGCACGATCTGGTTGATGCGGCCGGGAGGCACCCGGATATCCGTGGCCAGGCGATACTGGCTGATCCCCATGGGATCCAGAAACTCTTCCTGCAGCACCTCGCCAGGATGCACCGGCGCCAGCTTGTCCGTGGACATCGCTCTCACCTCAGTGGTAGTCGACGATTTCGACGTCATGGGGGATCAGCAGTCCGAGGGGCCCAGGAGGGGTCGTGCGGCAAGTAGTTCGCGGGCGTGGGCGCTCACTTCGGACGCCTCGGCCGGATCCAGGCCCAGGGCCTCGACCGCCGTCACGTCGGATGCGAGGCGATTCACTCGATCGGAGAGACGCTCCTCGGCCGTGGCCACTGCCAGGTAAAGCGCCGCCTTAAGGATCGCGACGCGATCCTCCGCGGATACCGAGGAGGACAGGGTTGGCTGCTCCCCGTCCAGGAAGTGGCTCGCGGTCGCGAGCATCAATGCGCGAATCCGTGCCGGTTGCGCGCGAAGTCCTCCGCGCACGCTGATGTAGCCCAACTCCAGCAGACCCTCGGAGACGAGCCAGACGGGCGCTGCGTCTTCGATGATCGCGCGAGTCATTTCCTCGACCGACATTTCGAAGAGATCCGGCGTCGTCCAGCCGCACGTGAGGGGTGTCCCGGCGCGAATCAGGGCGGGCACCCCCCTTGGATCCTCGAGGCGATTCACCGCATCGACCAGCGAATCGTGGCGACTGCGGTACGCCGGCCGGCCCGTCTCCCGAGTCTCGCTGTTCAGGTGCTCCAACGCCTCGATCATCGCCACCCGCGCCTCTTCCGGCGTCTCCTCCCGCCACCGGCGGACGGCCGCGATCGCGAGGTCCTGTTCGGGACCGCTTTCTCCCTTGATGAACGCACGCATGTGTGGCGCGACATCGGCCGGTTCGTACCCGGCTATGAGGGCGTTGGTCAGCGGTGTGCGCACATGGTACCAGCGCCATTCCACGGAGGGGGTTCTCGTATACGTCCACGCGTCAATCATCGCCGAGCGGAGTTCGTCGTCGATCTCTTCGGCAGGCATCCGTTCCAGTTGCTCCGCCGCTTCCCGTTGCGGGAGCGCGGGACGGGGACTGGAAGGGATCGTGCGCAATGTCGCGACCAGTTGCTCGGGGGATCGCACGACCGGCGACCAAGCGATCCGTTCGCGTAACCGCCAGACCAGGTCGGCCGCATGTTGGGGCGCCACGCCGAAGCGGGTCAGTTGCCCGGGGTCCGCCGCCAGCCGCTCCAGCCTCTCGGTCAGCGCCGCGTCCTCCAGGGCGAGCGCCAGATCCATCGCGGGTTCGATGACACGCCCCTGGCCGTCGGATACCAATCCCTTGTCCCCCAGCGTCTCACCGTTCAGGAAACCGTGTGCGACAGCACTCAGGGTCCTTCGGTTCTCAGCGGTGATGGGTCCGGCGGCGATCTGCGCAAGGTCCACGAGAAGGGATCGCTTCTGTTCCCGGTGGGCGTTCGGACTCCGCAGCACGGCAACCGCATGGGCGATCGCGGCTTCACCGAACGGGACCAGCGTTGATCCCGGCGCGGCGCTGCAAGAGCCGGCAGAGCAAGTGTATCTCCGATCGTCCCGAGCACCCGCGACAGCCCGCGCCTCCAAGAGGCTCCGCCCCTCCCGCGTTCGCGCCGCTCCCTCCAGATGCGTTCCTGGCCCGCTCTGTCACCCGCGACTCCGAGGCGCTCAATCTCGGACTCCGCCGCGTTGTGGATCGCGCTCAGCCGCTCCACCGCACCGATCATCGCCGACCGGAGGTCGCGTCCGGGGAGGTCGCGGACTCGATCCTCGTCAGGATAGGCCCAGTGCCGGAACGCCACTTGGATGGCGGCGGTCTGTTCGTAGGTGAGAGGAACAGCCTCGATGGAGCCAATGACCCTGGCCAGTTCTTCGTCCGTGAACAGTTCGGCCAGGGCGTCCGTCAGGAGGCTGCTGTGCTGTGAGTACGCGTACTGATTTCCCCCTATCTCGGACACCGCCCGGTTCATGGCGGCGCGCAGCGCCTCGCTTACTTCCGAGGGGGGGAGACGGGCGGCGAGCACCGCTGCGGTCGTCTCCTCGGCGGTCGGTGCGGGACGCGAGGCGATGCCGGAGAGTGCCGCCGCCAAGTCGTCCGGCGAATAGAGAGGTGCGAGCAGATCCTCCAGCGTGCGCCGCACGTCCTCGAACGCCGAACCGCCAGCCAGGGTCGCGTAGGCAAAGGCTTCCGCCATCGCCGACCGAAGGTCAGCGCCGATCGCGCCGGACTCGATACTCGCGACGTGCGACACGGCGCTCTGTTGTTCGGGCCGCACCTCTCCGGTCAGAATCGTACGGATCTCCGCGGCCAGCGCCTCCTGGCTGCGTCCCGGCTCCGAGCTCTCCGGGGGCGGCGCGCTACAGGCCCACGGAACGACTGCGAGCACGAAGGCGACGCGCCTGAGCGCCCTCCCTCCGGTCCATCTGCGAATCGCCGCCGTGAGAAGCGTCCACTCCATCGGTCGTCAGCCGCCGGGGAGGGGGCGGCCGGGGGTCCAGGGGGCGCCGGCGGCTTCGAGGGCGGTCTCGGCGCCGGCGAAGGCGCCGTCCATGAAGTTCCGGAACTCGGTGAGCCAGCCGCCGAAGTCCGTTTCGGCGATCTCAAGGTTGCGGCGGTGCGTCGCCGTGGGCGTCTGGCGCGTGTCCCAGTGGCCGCCGATCACCCGTCCCACGCGGTTCGAGATCGAGGGGACGGTGGGCTCGTTCAGGCGCTGGCGGGCCGGGTCGCCGAAGAGACGGATCGAGAAATCCTGCAGGCTCGCGCCGAGCGCATCCAGTTCGCCGAACAGTTCGAGCGGGGCATCCGGCGCCTCAAGGAGCGCGGCTCGCATGTGACGCAGCCGGTCGCGGGCGCGGCCGACCTCCTGACCCGCCGAGGCGATGCGGCGCCTCAGCTCCGACGCTTCGTTCTGGAAGGCGACGACGACCCGGAAGTCCGTGCCCGGCTCAGCTGTGGGCACCGCCTTCACCTCGAACGCCTGCGCCCGTCCGACTTCCCGCGCGCCTTCGGCCGTCACCACGACGAGTTGCGCGGAGTAGTCGCCCGGGGCGACGAGGGGCCCCTGAGGCGGTCCCACCCACGGCGGCGTGAAGCCGGGCACCGTGAGTTCGATCGGATCCGGCGCCGGGGCCCGCAGATCCCAGCTCACGCGGTGCAGCCCCTCGCTCGCGGGGCCGGCGACCCAGCGCACGGTCCGGCCGCCCGCATCGGCGATCGCGATCAGCGCCCGGGGCCCGCTCTCCGTCGCCTCCTCGTTCAGCACGTCGTAGCCGGGGAACGCCACATCTCCCCCGGCCGCTCGCACCTCCCCTTCGGCAGCGCGGCGGGCCTCCGCCGCCGTCGTCGATGTCTCGGGCAGGTAGTAGGAGATCACGGCGCCGAAGTCCGGGTTCGGCGCGGTGTAGTCGTCCGTCCCGAGCGTCGGCTTGCCGCGCGCCTGCATGGGCACAGACGGGATGTACCACCACGCGTCGCGCACCGGGAACAGCGCGCCGCCCTCCGCCGCACCCGCGACGGTGTTCGTGCCCTCGGCAAGTTCGCGCAGCGGCGTGTAGTCATCGAGCACGTAGAAGCCGCGGCCGAAGGTCGACCCGACCACGTCGTTGTCCCGCCGCTGGACCTCCAGATCCCGGTGCGGGATCGTGGGACCGGGGAGCATGTGCCAGTTCTCGCCCCCGTTCACGCTCGCGTACATCCCGAACTCCGCCCCGAGGAAGAGGAGGTTCGGGTTCAGGTGGTCCTGCTCGATCGCCCACAGGATCGTGCCGTCCGGCAGGTCGCCGGAGATCGACTGCCATGAGAGCCCCGCGTCGTCGCTCCGGAAGAGGAGCGGCCGGAAGTCTCCCTCCTTGTGGTTGTCCGCCACCGCGAACACGGTCGAGGCGAGGTGCTGCGAGGCTTCGATGTCGTTGATGAAGGCCCGTTCCGGCACGCCGGGCAGCGGGGCCGCGAGCCGCCAGTTCGTGCCCCCGTCCTCCGTCACGTGGATGAGTCCGTCGTCACTCCCCGTGTAGATCACCCCCGCCGTCACCGGCGACTCGGAGATCCCGGTGATCGTCGCGTACTTCGACATGGCGCCGTTGTCGATGAGGTCGTCGACGCTCCACACGCGGCCCATGAACTCCAGCTCGTAGCGGTTCACGTTCGTCGTCAGGTCGCCGCTGATCGCGGTCCACGAATTGCCCCGGTCGTCGCTCGCCCATACGCGCTGCGAGCCGTGGTAGATGCGGTCGGGGTCGTGCGGGCTGATGAGGACCGGCGAGTCCCAGTTCCAGCGCTCCGGCGGGTCGCCGGGGGCGGGCTGGGGCTGGATGTCGAGCGCCTCCTCGCTCTCCCGGTCGTAGCGGTAGAGGTTCCCCTGCTGCGTCTGCAGGTAGAGGATGTCGGGATCCCGCGGGTCGATCTGGACCGCGTACCCGTCCGCCCCCATCGGCACGTACCAGTCCCGGTTCCGGACCCCCTCAATGTTCGTGGTGCGGGCGGGACCCCACAGGGTGCCGAGGTCCTGCGCTCCGCCGAGCACGTTGTAGAAGGGCTCCGCGTTGTCGAGCGCGAGCTTGTAGAACTGGGAGATGGGCATGTTCGGGAAGTGCCGGAACGTCCGGCCATCGTCAAAGCTCTCGTACAGCCCCGCGTCCGTCCCCACGAGCAGGTGCAGCGGGTCCTCGGGATCGATCCACAGCGCGTGGTTGTCGCTGTGCTTGTCGCGCGCCGTCTCGAGGTTGCCGAAGGTCGCGCCACCGTCCCGCGTGACCTGAATGAAGACGTCCATCTGGTACACGATGTCCGCATCGTGCGGCGAGGCTTCGATCTCCTGGTAGTAGTGCGGACCGGTGCCGCCGGAGATGTACGAGTTCCGCCGCTCCCAGCTCTCCCCCTTGTCGAGCGACCGGTAGAAGCCGCGCTCGTCGTCGTTCGCCTCCATGGTGGCGTACACGACCTCGGGGTTCGCGGGGGTGACGGCGAGTCCGATCTTGCCCACATCGCCGCTCGGGAGTCCGGCCGAGATCCGGCGCCAGCTCTCGCCGCCGTCGGTGGACTTGTAGATGCCGGAATTGGGGCCGCCGGCGAGGTGCCCCCAGATCTTCCGGCGCCGCTCGTACGCCGCCGCGTAGATCATGTCCGGGTTGCCGGGGGCGAACTCGATGTCGGTGACGCCGGTGTTCTCGTCAATCTCGAGCACCAGCCGCCAGGAATCGCCGCCGTCGGTGGACTTGTAGACGCCGCGCTCCCCGCCCGCAGCCCAGAGCGACCCCTCCGCCGCCACCAGGATGATGTCGCTGTCGCGCGGGTCGACGAGGATCTTCCCGATGTGCTCCGAGGTGGGGAGCCCGACGTTCTCCCACGTCTCCCCGCCGTTGCGGCTGCGGTAGACGCCATCCCCCCAGCCGACGTGGCGCCCGCTCACGTTCTCGCCCGTGCCCACCCAGATCACGTCCGGGTTGTTGGGGTCGATCGCGACGTCGCCGATCGAGTACACGGACTCGTCCTCGAAGATCGCGTCCCACGTCACGCCCGCGTTCGTCGTCTTCCACACCCCGCCGGAGCCGACCGCGATGTACCACGTGCTGCTCCGGTGCGGATGCACGGCGATGTCCGCGATCCGGCCACCCATCAACGCGGGGCCAATCTCGCGCAGCGGGAGGCCGGCGACGACCTCCGCCACCAGCGCCTGATCGACCTCCTGCGCTTGAACTTCCGGCGCCAGCGGGGGCGATGCTGCCGGAAGCCCCATCAGGACGCCCAAACCGACCATCCACCGCGCGCGCGACGCGTATCGCCTCGACGAATCCCTCATCTCGCTGCTCTCCTTCGTACCTCGGCCTCGGATTTCTGCGGAGACTGCGCCGAATACGCTATCCCGGGAAACGTGCCACAGACAGAGCGGGCGGAGAGCCGAAGACCGTCGCGTCAACTCCGGCGGGGAGACCGGGAACGCCAAGCGGCGGCCAGCGCCCGGTCGAAGGTCATGAGGTGGTTGGGTTGACGTCGGATGCAGCACGCAAGATGAACAAGGTCGCGCGCTTCGAGTTCCGGGTGCATGGGGACTATGTCCCGGGCCATCTCCACATCCTCGCGGTCGACGGACCAGACTTCGGACATGGCGGCGTCCACGAGATCAAACGCCGCGTGGAGTCGTTGGTGCTGGTTCCTGCTGACGTGGACGTGGAGAAGTTCCTGAAGAACTTCGGAGGACGTCACCAGCGACGTACTGCGTTTCCTCGACTGGCTGAAGAAGGCCCGGACCTCCTCTCGGCGAGGATCATCGGGGCCGACGAAATACATGAAGACGTTGGCATCGACGAAGATCAAAGCAGGCCGAGCTTTCTGGCGGAACTGAGCTTTCCTTCGGCGATCAGGCGCTTCGTCTCCTCCCAATCCGGCTCCCTCGCGCCAGGCGGATGGAGCGCGTCGCACTCGGCGGCGAACGCCTCGAGTTCCTCGACCGTGTACAGGCGTGGCCGCGTAGCCTCCAGTCTCGCGTCGGCCGCCTCGCGCAGCCATTGCCCGAGAGACTTCCCCTCCCGCCCGGCCTGTGCCTGGTAGCGGACCTTTTCCGTCTCCTTCACCACGAAATGGATGCGGGACACGATCGTCTCCTTTCCGGTTGGAGCGTGGAGAAGATGAAGGCGATGGCGTGGACGAAGATCAAAGGAGGCCCAGCTTTCTGGCGGAACTGAGCTCGTCCTCGGTGATCAGGCGCTTCACGTCCTCCCAGTCCGGCTCGCGGGCGCCGGGTGGATGGCGGGCGTCGCACGCGGCGTTGAACTTGCGTAGCTCCTCCAAGGTGAACTTCCGCGGACGGGCGGCCTCCAGTTTCTCATCGGCCGCCTCGCGCAGCCACTGCCCGAGGGACTTCCCCTCACGCTCCGCCTCCGCCTGGTAGCGGATCCTGGCGCTGTCCTCGACGACGAAGTGAATCCTCGACATGACCCCTCTGTGATGTGCATGATTCTGACACATGCACAAGATGTTGGTGCATGCCCGTCGGGTCAACCTCCCAGGGGCGGGGCGGTGGGCGGCGGGCGGCGGTGGTTCGTCGCCTGCTCGAAGGCGTAGCCGAAGCCGAGGAGCATCGCCTCGGTGAAGGGGCGGCCGAGGAACTCGAGGCCCACCGGGAGGCCGTCGTCCGTGAACCCGGCGGGGACCGTGAGCGCGGGGAACGCGGTCAGCGGGCTCAGCGAGCGGTTGTCGCCGAGAGCGTAGCGGTCGGCCGGGGCGGGGTTCGTCGCCACATCCTCGGCGATCAGGTCCGGGGGATGGTCGAAGGTGGCGTAGACGAAGGCGTCGAGATCGTGTTCGGCCATCGTCGCGATGACGTCCTCCCTCACCTGGTCGCGCGCCAGGAGGTATTCCAGGTAGCCGGGGTCGCGGGTGGTCTTCCCCAAGAGGTCGGCCATGCCGGCGGCGCGCCACGGATTCACGCGGCCGCTCAGGAGAATGGACGCGAGCGTGCGGTACGGCGGATCGCGGAGTTCGGCGAGGTACTCGTCCGTCACTTCTTCCGTCTCGTAGGTATTGGCGCCGAAGATGGCCGCCACGCCCTCGATTCCGGGGATCTCGACATCCATCACCTCCGCCCCCAGGTCGCGGAGCGTCCCGAGCGCCGCCTCGATCCGGGCGCGCACCTGCCGGAAGCCTTCCGATGACGTGTCCACGGTTCGATCCATCGGCTCACGGATGACGCCGATCCGGGCCCCCGCCAGCGCACCCGCATCGAGTGCGGCCGCGTAGGATTCCGGGATCTGCCCCACCGAGTACGCGGTCACGGGATCGTTGGGGTCGTAGCCGGCGATGACATCGAGGAGGATGGCCGCGTCCATCACGGTGCGGGTCATCGGGCCCATGGTGTCGGTGGTGGGGTTGGCGGGCATCATCCCGAAGCGGCTCACGAGGGGAAGCGTGGGACGGAGGCCGACGAGCGAGGCGACGGCCGCCGGGCCGCGGATGGAGCCGCCCGTGTCCTCGCCGATGCCGATCATGCCGAGGTTCGCCGCCACGCCGGAGCCGGTCCCGCCGGAGGACCCGCTGGGGTTCCGCTGCGGGTCGTAGGCGTTGCGGATGATCCCGAACCCGGACCCGACGTATCGCGAGGCGAATTCGCCCATGTTCGTCTTCGCGATGATGAGCGCGCCCGCGTCCTTCATCCGCGTGACGATGGTTCCGTCGCGCTCCGACATGTAGCCCGCGAAGAGGGCCGATCCGTAGGTCGTCGGCATGTCGCTCGTCTCGACCTGGTCCTTGAGGAGGACGGGGATGCAGTGCAGCGGTCCCGTGAGGCCTCCAGACGCGAAGGCGGCGTCGAGGCTTCGGGCCTCCTCGAGGGCCCGCGGGTTGACGACCGCGATCGAGTTGAGATTCGGCCCCTGCGGGTCGTACGCGTCGATGCGCGCCAGGTAGCGCGCGACGAGCCCCTCGCAGGTGAGGTCGCCCGACCGGAAAGCGGCGTGGGCCTCCGCGACCGTCGCCTCCTCGACCTCGAATGCCTGTGCGTGGAGCGGGAGCGGGGCCGCCGTGAAGGCCAGGGCGAATGAGAGGGCCCACCGGATTGCGATCGACGTTCGAGCAGACATGGCAGCACCTGTCCTCAGGGGGAACTCGATGAGTAGCCGTTGATATGTGTACGCAGTCTCAACCTTAGCGAGACGTGACCCGACCGGAAGGCGTATCCGGTTTCTGGACGGCCGGGCGCGTCAGGCCGCTCCGGTTCCGCAGAAGCGGATCGCGGTGACGGCGAGGATGCGGGCGAGCTCGACGAGGTCGGCGGCGCTAACGCTCTCGTCGGGGCGGTGGGCCTCGCGGACGTCGCCGGGGCCGAAGAGCACCGTGGGCACATGGCCGTGGTTGACGAGGAGCCGCATGTCCGCGCCGTAGCGCACGCCCCCGATGCGGGGTTCCGTGCCGCCGAGTGACCGCGCGGCGCCGGCCAGGGTGTCGACCACGGGGTCGCGCGCGTCGGTGCGGGCGGCCGCGAACTGCGCCCCGACCCACTCGACGGCGGGCGGGTGGTCGCGCAGCCATGCGTCACCGGAAGCGGCCTCGGCCACGGCGTCCTCCAGCGCGCCGCGCGCCCCGGCGAGGTCCTCCCCGGGCGCGACGCCGTAGCGACCCTCCACGACGAGGCTCTCCGCCACCGTCGAGGGCCAGATCCCGGCCCGGAGCCGTCCCATGGTCAGGGCGTACGGCAGCGCTTCCCCGCGGAACAGCGGGTCGGCCACCTTGTGGTTCCGGTGCGCCTCGAGGGCTCGGAGTCGCCGGAAGATCGGAATGAACTTCTCGACCGGGTCCACGCCTTCCTCCCGCATCGCCCCGTGCGCGGCGAGGCCGGGGACGGTGAGGCGGAAGCTGAGCGCGCCGGCCTGCGCGGGCGCGATGACGAACCCCGTCGGCTCGACGACGATCGCCCCGTCCCCGGTGTGGCCGCGCTCGATGGTGGCCAGCATTCCCGAGCCGCCGTCCTCCTCGCCGATCACGCTCTGGACCTGGAGGGCGCCGTGCAGTTCGATCCCCGCGTCGCGCAGCGCCCACGCCGCCGCCAGCGCGCTGCACAGCTGCCCCTTCATGTCCACGACCCCCCGCCCGAACAGTCGTCCGCCGCGCTGCGTGAGTTCGAAGGGCGGGTGCGTCCAGCGCTCGGCCTCGCCCGCAGGGACGACATCGATGTGGCCGTTGAGGATCAGCGTCCGGCCTTCGCCGCGTCCCATGCTGCCGACGACACCCAGACCCTCATGGCGCTCCACGTCGGCGGTGTACGCGGGGTGCCGCCGCAGCCGCTCGAAGTCGATCTCCCACACGTCCGTCTCGAGGCCGAGATCGCGCATCTCCCCGGCCACCCGCTCCTGGGCCGGCGTTTCCCGGTTCGCGACGCTCTCGATCGCGATGAGGTCGGCGAGGAGCGCGAACAGCCGCTCCCCGTCCACCGCCGCCGCCGCGCGGCGTTCCTCGGACGACAGCGCGCCGCCGCCGGGCATGGTCTCCTCCCCTGTGTCCATACGCGGAGTATGTCACGGATCGGCTTCCCAGGGCGACCCGCCGTGGCGGACTCGTCCGGGCGCTGCGCAATGGCTACCGTACCGGCTGGAGCGGGATCCAGCTCAAACGAACCAGGGAGTAAGATCGATGGGCCTCCGGACACGTCATCACATCACCGGGCGGGCCGCCACGAAGCGGGCGGCGACGACGCTGGCCAAGGCGACCCTGACCACGGCGACCCTTGCGGTTGGGCTCGTGGCCGCCGTCCCTCTCGCAGCGCAGTCCGTCACGCCCGAGGGGGACCCGGGCCTTGGCCGTCTTCTGGCCGAGATCGAGCGGCTGGCCCCGAGCAGCGGGGGCACGGTGGGCGTGGGCGCCGTCCACATCGAGACGGGCCGCGCGGTGTGGTTCAACGAGGACGAGCGCTTCCCGATGGCCTCGACCTACAAGGTTCCGATCGCGGTCCAACTCCTGTCCCGCGTCGACCGGGGCGAGATCACGCTCGCGGACATGGTCGAACTCGAACCCGGCGACATCCATCCCGGCAGCGGCACGATCTCGAACCTGTTCGACGATCCGGGGGTCGCGCTCTCCCTCCGGAACCTGCTCGAACTGATGCTTCTCATCTCCGACAACAGCGCGACGGACCTCACCCTGACCGCGGCCGGAGGCCCGGACGCCGTGAATGCCCGCATGAGTGAACTGAACGTGGACGGCCTCAGCGTGGACCGTCCGACGTCCATCCTCATCGGGGACTACTCGGGCGTCGAGACCCCGGCGGACGGACGGATTTCGATGGCGGAGTTCCGCGAGCGCGCGGGCGAGGTCTCCGCGTCCGAGCGGGAGGCGGCCCGGGAGGCGTTCTCGACCGACCTGCAGGACACCTCGACGCCCCGCGCCATGGCGCACCTGCTGGCCATGACCTGGGCGGGGAAGGCGCTGGGCTCCAAGAACACGGAGGTCTTCAAGGACGTCATGCTGCGCGTCCAGACCGGCACCGGCCGCATCAAGGGCGTGCTGCCGCCCGGCACGCCCGTCGGCCACAAGACGGGCACGATCGGCGGGACGACGAACGACGTCGGCTACATCTACCTCCCGGATGACGCCGGACACGTGATCACGGTCGTGTTCGTGAAGGACTCGGAGCGGCCGGTTCCGGCGCGGGAGGCGACGATCGCCCAGATCTCGCGCGCGATCTACGACTACTTCCTCTTCAACCCGGGGACCCCCGCGGATCCGGCCGCCGACCGCGCCAACCCGCGCTACGGCGTGTGGAAGTTGCGCTCCGACGCGCCGGCCCCGGCCCTCAACGTCATGACCTATGAGCCCTGGGGGGACGGGGGGATGAAGATCACCGTCGAGTCCACGAACGCCCGCGGCGGCGAGGCGAAGTGGAGCTACGAGACGATGTTCGACGGCGAGTTCCGGCCCGTGACCGGACGGGACGGGATCGAGACGGCGGTGGAGGTCGTCGACCGCTACACGAACCGGATCACGAGCCGGCAGGACGGCCGCGTCACGCAGGTCATCATCAACGTCCTGTCCGAGGACGGGAACCGGATCGACAACGAGTACCGGAGCACGGACGCGGACGGGAACGAGCGCGTCTCGCACGCGGTGTACGAGCGCATCGGCAGGTGAAGAACGGGATGTCCAGGGATTACGACGCGATCATCATCGGGGCGGGCGTCATCGGCGTCTGCACCGGGTTCGAGCTGGCCAAGCGCGGGTTCCGCACGCTCAACGTCGACAAGCTCCCCGCCGCCGGGTACGGCTCGACCTCGAACACCTGCGCGATCATCCGTCTCCATTACTCGACGCCGGACGGCGTGGCGATGGCGCGCGAGTCCTACTTCTACTGGCTCGACTGGGGGAAGTACGTCGGCGTGCCGGACCCCTCCGGGCTGGCGCGCTACGTCAACACCGGCTGTCTCGTCACGAAGACGGAGAAGAACCACTACCTGCAGCGGGTGAAGGAGAGTCTCGACGAACTCCACGTCGCGTACGAGGACCTGGACGCGGAGGGGATGCGCGAGAAGCTCTCCGTCCTCGACACGCGGCAGTTCGGGCCTCCCGTGACGGAGGAGGACCCGGCGTTCGGCCGGCCGACGGGCGGGAACGTGGCCGGGGCCGTCTACATCCCGGAATCCGGCTACATCAACGACCCGCAACTGTGCTGCCACAACGTTCAACTCGGGTGCGAGGCCCACGGAGGCGAGTTCCGCTTCAACACCGAGGTGACGGAGATCCTGCGGGAGAACGGGAGGGCCGCGGGCGTCCGCCTGAAGGACGGGTCCGAGGTGCGGGCGCCGGTCGTGGTGAACGTGGGCGGGCCCCACTCCTTCGTCATCAACCGGATGGCGGGGGTCGAGGACGGGATGAACATCAAGACGCGCGCCCTGAAGCAGGAGGTCTGTCACGTCCCCGCGCCGGAGGGCGTCGACTATAACGTGGTCGGGATGCTGATCTCGGACAGCGATATCGGCTGCTACTCGCGACCCGAGGTCGGCAACCACATTCTGATCGGTTCCGAGGATCCGCCCTGCGACGACCTGGAGTGGGTGGAGGACCCGGACGACTATGACAATACGTTCAGTTATCAGTGGAAGACGCAGGTCCTGCGCGAGGCGCAGCGGGTGCAGGGACTCCCCGTGCCGGAGGCGCGGCAGGGACTCGTCGACCTCTATGACGTGTCGGACGACTGGATCCCCATCTATGACAAGTCGGACCTGCCCGGCTTCTACATGGCGGTGGGGACTTCCGGGAACCAGTTCAAGAACGCGCCGGTCGCGGGCCAGCTCATGGCCGAACTCATCGAGCAGGTCGAGGGCGGGCGCGACCATGACGCGGATCCGGTCCGGTTCCACATGAAGTATACGAGACGGGACTGTGATCTCGGGTTCTTCAGCCGGCTCCGGACGATGAATCCCGATTCGTCCTACTCGGTCATCGGCTGACCCCTCACCCGTCGACGCCTGTTCCGTGAGCCCTGGGCCGCTGGGGAGGCTGAAGTCCGCGCTGGGAGCGGGGGTCCTTCGCCCGGGCCGCCTGTGGGAGGAGAGGCCGCTCCGCCGCCACTACGACGTCGTGATCATCGGGGGTGGCATCCACGGGCTCGCCACGGCCTGGTATCTCGCGAAGGACCACGGTGTCCGGGACATCGCCGTGCTCGAGAGCGAGTACATCGGGTTCGGGGGTTCCGGGCGGAACACCGCGATCGTCCGGGCGAACCAGCGTACGCAGGAGAACGTCCCGCTCTATGACGAGGGCCTGAAGCTGTGGCCCATCCTCACGGACGAACTCGACTTCAATCTCATGTTCCACAACTGCGGCAACCTCAACCTCGCGCACAGCGAGGCGGCGGTCGCCGCGTTCCGGCTCTCCGTCAACACGGCGAACTTCTGCGGCGTGCGCTCGGAGCTGGTGGATCCGCAGCAGTGCAAGGAACTGGTCCCGGCGCTGGACGTGTCGGACCGGCCCGCGCATCCGATTCAGGCGGGCATGTACCACCCGCCGGGCGGCGTCGTGCGCCACGACGCGGTGGTGTGGGGACTCGCCCGGGGCGCCAGCCAGCACGGGGCCTCGATCCACCAGGGCGTCGAGGTTCAGGCGATCGACACGGAGGGCGGGCGGGTGACGGGCGTGCGGACGAGCGCGGGGCCGATCGGGTGCCGCAAGCTGGGGATCATGGCGGGGGGATACGGGCCGGCGATCGCGGCGATGCTCGACATCGAACTGCCGGTGAACCCGCTCACGATCCAGGCGATGGTGACGCAGCCGCTCAAGCCGTTCCTCCACCACGTCGTGAGTTCGGGCGCCTACCACGTCTATGCGAACCAGACGCTGAAGGGGGAGATCGCGACGGGCGCGCACATGGACCCGCAGGTGAACTACACGACGGACGTCACCGCGGGCTACTTCAAGCACCAGGCCGAGGCGCTGACGGACTTCATGCCGTGCCTGAAGGGCGTGCGGTTTCTGAGGGTGTGGGCGGGGCTGGCCGACATGACGCCGGACATGGCGCCGATCCTCGACGGCAACTTCGCGCACGAGGGGCTCTACCTGGACGTGGGCTGGGGATACTTCGGCTTCAAGTCCGGACCCGTGGCGGGAAAGTACATGGCCGAGTTCATGGCGCGGGAGGAGGCGCCGGAGATCCTGGAGCCGTTCGCGCTCCGCCGTTTCCTCGAGAACCGGTACATGGGGGAGACGGCCACGACGATGAAGTACGGCCAGTGGGACTGACGGTGGACCCGACGGTGGACGCGACCTTGGACCCGACCCTGGAACGCCGCTCGTGACCTTCCGGTTGACGTGCCCGGTGTGCGGGAAGCGCGACGTGTACGAGTTCACCTACGGAGGGCCGGAGCGGGGCCCGCGGCCGGCGGAGGCGGATCCGGCGTCCGGGTCACAAGCCGCGGGCGGGTCGGACCCCGCGGCCGGATCGGACCCTGCGGCCGCCGCGGAGGCGCACTTTCGATGGGCGCAGTTCCGCATGAACCGCCCGGAGCCGCAGGAGGAGTGGTGGCACCACGGGGCGGGCTGCGGCGTCTGGTTCTCGACGTGGCGCGACCCGGCCACGAACCGCGAGGCCCCGCCCGGCGGCGCCGAGGCAGGCGGGCACGAGGCGAGCGGGAGAGACTCGTCGTGAGCCGGCTGCCTCCTTCGTCGACGGAGCGGATCGACCGTTCGCGCCCGCTCGGTTTTCGCTGGTGTGGACGCGCGCTGGAGGGGTTCGAGGGCGACACGGTCGCCTCGGCGCTCTGGGGGGCGGGGGTCCGCACCTTCGGGCGCAGCTTCGAGTATCACCGGCCCCGCGGGCTCCATGACCTGGAGGGGGAAGGGTCGAGCCAGCTCGTCTCGATCGACGGCGTGCCGAACCAGTCGGCGGGAACGACGCCGCTGCGCGAGGGGATGGACGTCGGCGCGCAGAACGTGAGGGGAGATCCGCGTTTCGACGTGTTCGGCCTTCTCGACCGGCTCGACCGGTTCATGCCGGCGGGCTTCTATTACCGGCTGTTCCACCGGCCCGCGTGGGCCGCCCGGTTCTTCCAGGAACGGATGCGGGGGCTGGCCGGCCTCGGCGTGCTGCGACCCGACGTCCCTGACCGGGGGGAGCGAGCCGAACGCTATCTCAACGCCGACGTGGCGGTGGTCGGCGGCGGGCCGGCCGGGATGTCCGCGGCGCTCGAGGCAGGGCGGCTCGGCCTTCGCGTGTGCCTGTTCGAACGCCGGCCGTGGCTGGGGGGACATCTCGACTGGCGCGTGCGTGACAGTCGTCCGCTCGCGGGGGAGGTGTCCGCCCTCGCCGACGAACTCGAGCGCATGGAATCCATGCGTGTGTTCCGGCATGCGCCGGTCACGGGGATCTGGGGGGAGAACCTCCTCACGGGCTTCCAGTACCGGGGTGCCGGCGGCCCGACCGACGGCTGGACCGGCAGCGGGACGGCGGAGGCGTTCGACGAGACGCACTGGGAGTGCCGCGCGCGAGCCGTCGTGGTCGCGACGGGCTCGATCGAGCGGCCGCTCGTGTTCGAGCACAACGACCGGCCGGGCGTGATGCAGGTCGACACGGCGATCCGGCTCGCGCGGACGTACGGCGTCCGGCCGGGCACGGCCGCCGCCTTCAGCGTGGGCGACGACCTCGGGCTGGAGGCCGCCGTCGATCTGGCGTCGCTCGGGGTGGATGTGCGCATGGTCGCCGATGCGCGGCACGAGGGTCACGACGAAGCGCTGGTGGCCGCGCTGGTCGAGGCGGGGATCGACTTCCGGCCGGGCTGGGCCGCGACCCGGGTTCGCGGGCGGAGCCGGGTGCGTCGCGTCGAACTGGCCGACCGGACGACGACCGGCGCGGGGAGCGGCGCGACGGTCGGATCCGCGGGTGGCGGGGCGGGCGACTCGCTGCGCGTGGCGTGCGATCTGCTCGTGGCGAGCGCGGGACGCCAGCCGGACATCGGCGTCCTCTCGTGCGCCGGCGCGCGGTTCCGCCACGGCCAGCGCACCCGGACCTTCGAGCTCGAGCGGCTCCCGCCCGACGTGTTCGCCGCGGGCGGCGTCCTTCGGCTCACCGATGTCGAGGCGCTCACAACTTCCGGGCGGACCGCCGGGCTGGAGGCGGCTGCGGCCTGCGGCGCGGACGTCGCGGAAGCGCTGGCCCGGGAGCGCGCGCGTCTGGCCGACCTGCCGGGGCCCGCCCGGGGCTCCTCGATCGTCCGCGGGCCCGTCGCCGGACGCCGCCTCGCCCCCGGCCGCAAGGCGTTCCTCGACTTCGACGAGGACGGCACCTGGAAGAACGCGGCCCAGAGCGCCGCCTACGCCTTCGACGTGCCCGAACTCGCGAAGCGCTTCGGGAACTTCGGTCTCGGCCCGGGCCAGTACCGCGTGCCTGGCCAGAACCTCGCCATGGCGATGGCCGAGATCGCGGGACGGCCGATCGGCAGCTTCGCCGCCACCACGGTGCGCCCGCCGGTCATCCCCCCTTCCCTCGCGACGCTCGCGGGCCCGAACCACGACATCCACAAGCGGACCCCGCTCCACGACGATCAGGCGTCGCGGGGCGCCGTGTTCCGCCGGGCCGGGCCCTGGCTGCGGGCGCGCTACTTCAGCGCGGACCGCCAGTGTCTGGAGGAGATCCGCAACGTGCGGGAGAATGTCGGCCTCCTCGACAGTTCACCGCTGGGGAAGTTCCGGATCTGGGGACCCGACGCCCTGCGCGCACTCCAGCGCGTCTACATCTCCGACATGACGCGGGCCCGGCCCGGCCGCTGCACGTATTCGGCGATGTGCAACGACACCGGCAACATCATCGACGACGGCGTCGTCGTGAGGACGGGCGAGGACGAGTTCTACTTCACGACGAGTTCGAACCGGGCCGGGACCACCGTCGAGTGGCTTCGCTTCCACACGCGGTACGACGGGTGGGACTACAACCTCGTGAACCTCACCGACGCGCTCGCCTCCATCAACGTGGCGGGGCCGAACGCCCGGCGGGTGCTGGAGAAGATCACGGACGCGGAGCTGTCGGATGAGGCGTTCCCGTACCTCGGCTGCCGCGAGATCGAGGTGGGAGACGGCGTCGCTGCGCGGTGTCTCCGCCTCGGGTTCGTGGGCGAGTTGTCCTATGAACTGCACCTGCGGGCGAGCCACGCCCGGTACGTGTGGGATCTGCTGTGGGAGGCCGGGGCGGAGTACGGCATCCGTCCGTTCGGGCTCGAAGCGCAGAACTGCCTGCGGGCCGAGAAGGGACACGTGATCATCGGGACGGAATCCGAGCAGCGCGTCACACTCCTCGACATCGGCATGGGCTGGCTCTGGGACCGCGAGGATACGGCCTCCGGCAAGGTGGGCGCCGCGGCGCTCCGCTACTGCGAGGGGCAGTCCGGGCGACTGAAGCTCGTGGGACTCCGGGTCGACGACCCCGCGGGCGACGCGGGTGCCGGGACCGCTCGCGACCCCACCCACCGGCCCGAGGACGGGGCGCTCGTCGTGGACGGGGACCGGATCGCCGGCTTCGTCTGCACCACGCGGCACAGCGAGACGCTGGGGTGGCAGTACGGCCTCGCCCTCGTCGAGGACCGGCTGGCGGAGCGGGGCCGTTCGCTCGACCTGTACGAGTCGCTGGGCCGGCGGACCGTGCGCTGGACCGCGACCGTGGTGCCTCCCCACTTCCACGATCCGAAAGGGCAGCGCCTGCGGATCGCCCCCGAAGGGCGCCCGCGCCGGCCCGGCAAGGCGCCATCGCCGCCGGCGCCTGCGGCCCATCGCCGGTCTCCGGTCCGCTTCGACGCCGCGCCCGCCCGCACCGAGCGCCGGGCCGGCTGGAACGTCGTGCTCGACTACGAATCGGACCGCGCCCCCGCCGACGTCATGCGCCGGGCCAGCCTCGTCGACCTCAGCCATCGCGCGCGCTGGGACGTCCAGAACCGGGACATCGGGACCCTGCGGCCGTTCGGCCTCGACGTGCCCGGCACTCCCGGGAAAGTCGCGGTCCGCGACGGGCTGATGATCAACCGGATGAACGGGACCCAGGCCTCCGTCTGGCACGTCGGACCCGGCGCGGCGCCGGCCATGCCGGACGGCCCGCACTACACGGACACCACCGACTCCCACTGCTGGCTCGCCCTCCTCGGAGACTCCGTCCCCGAAGTGCTGGAGAGCGTCACCGGCCTCGACCTCTTCGACCCGGCGCGAGCACGGCCGTTCCTGACCCAAGGGCCCGTCCTCCACGTCCCCTGTCAGATCGTCACCTGGCGGGGCGACGCCGTCCTCCTCGCGTTCAGTCGCGGGTACGGGCAGACCTTCGTCGAAGCGCTCCTCGAATCGGGTCGCCACGCCGGGCTGCGCCCGGCCGGCGAGCGGGTCTTCACCGACTGGAGTCACGCGCTGAAGAGCTGAGACGTTCGCGCGGGAACGCCTCCGGTGCGGTTGGGGGTTCAGCCGGCGGCGGCGAGGGCCCGGTCCAGATCCTCCTTCAGGTCATCGACGTGCTCGAGGCCGACGGACATCCGGAGCAGGTTCTCCGGAGCCCGCGTCGTCGGACCCTCGACCGAAGCCCGGTGCTCGATGAGGGAGTGGGTCCCCCCGAGGCTCGTTGCCCGGGCGATGACCTTCACTGCGGCCGCGACCGCGAAAGCCTCCTCCTGCCCGCCCGCGACGTCGAACGACAACATCCCTCCGAAGTCCGACATCTGACGCGCGGCGAGCGCATGCCCGGGGTCGTCCTCCAGGCCCGGATAGTGCACCCGTTCGACGCGCGGGTGGGCGTCGAGGAAGCGGGCAAGATCCATGGCGTTGGCGCAGTGCATGGCCATGCGCGCGGCGAGCGATTCGAGTCCGCGTCTCGTGAGCCATGCGTCGAAGGGCGACGGCACGAGGCCGCCGTCCTTCTGGATTTTCCGCAACGCATCAAGCGTCCCGCCCGGCTCGCGCACGATCACGGCCCCCCCGGTCACGTCGCTGTGGCCGCCGAAATACTTGGTCGTGGAGTGCATGACGAGATCCACGCCGAAATCCAGCGGCCTCTGCAGGAGCGGCGTCGCCCACGTGTTGTCGCAGCACGAGATCGCCCCGCCCTCCCGCGCGATGCCGGCGATCGCCTCGATGTCGGAGATGCGGATGAGCGGGTTCGACGGCGTCTCCATCCACACGAGACGCGTGTGCGTCCGCATGGCGGAGCGGACCGCGTCGAGGTCGGTCATGTCGACGAAGCTCGCCTCGATTCCGCGCTCCGCGAACGAGTCCCGCAGGAGGACCCCGGTCCCGTAGTACGCGTCGTCCGCCGCGACGACGTGATCCCCCGGCGAGAGCGAGAAGATGACGGAGAACGTCGCCGCCATCCCCGAGGGAAAAGCGACGGCTTCGGGCCCGCCTTCCAGCGCGGCCAGCGCCGCCTCCAGCGCGGCCCGGTTCGGGTTCCCGCTGCGGGAGTAATCGAACCCCCCGGGGTACGACCCGTCCTCCCCGCGCTCGAAGGTGGTCGAGAGCGTGATCGGAGGCGCGATCGCCCGGCTCGCCCCGTCCGGGTCCATCCCCGTCTTCACCGCCAGCGTTTCGATTCGCATTTCGACCTTTCCGCGGCTCGGGATCACCGCCGTCGGGTTCTGAGGGACCCGCCGATGAGGACGCCGACGGGGCCGATGACGAGCATCGCGATGGGGTACCGTGCAGGTCCGTACGGCTCGCCGGAGGCGGAGAGGCCGGCGAGCGAGGCGAGGCTGAAGAAGACGAGAATCGCCGCCAGGACGCCGGCGTGGAGCCGTGGCGCGCGCGGAGCCGCGAGGGCCGCGAGGAAGCCCGCCAGGATGGTGACGGCGAGTCGCACGCCCAGACTCGTGAAGATGAACGCGGCGCCCGGAGCCATCTCCGGTTCCACGCCGAAGAGCGACAGCATCAGCCGTCCGGTAAGGACCGAGCCCAGCGTCAGCGCGACGAACCCCAGGATGACGGCCGCGACGCCACGTAAAATCGAGGCGTCGCCCATGCGGGACCACGTCTCGACCGCCTCGTCGAGGTCGGGACGGTAGCCCGGGGGCGGCGACTCGGATTGCGTCATCCGCCTCTCTCCATGACGGGCAGCACGATGTGCGATGCCCGGTCTCCGGCGTGGTGAATCATGTTCTCCGCGACCTCCCACTCTGTCTCATCGTAGTTGTTGCCGCCCGTGTTCAGGTTGCGGTCGAAGCGGGGGAAGTTGGAACTCGAGACCTCGATCCGCACGCGGTGGCCGGGTGCGAACCAGTGCGCCACCGAATGGAGGTCGACCCGGACCGGATAGACCTGTCCCGCTTCCATCATCACGGGTTCCTCGTATCCGTCCCGGTAGCGCGCCCGCATGATGCCCTCGACGATGTTGATGGCCCGGCCGTCGGGGTGGACGTCGAGGAGCTTCACGGTGAAGTCGGTGTCCGGGGCGCTCGAACTCACGTAGAGCCGGGCTTCGAGCGGGCCCGCGATCTCGAGGCCGCCGTCGCCCACCGGATCGCCGGTGTACACGAGAACATCCTCGCGTTCCTCGATATCCGACTGGTCGAACGCGCCCGGCTGGTCTTCGGGGTTCCCGGTGCAGCAGACGGAGCCTCCGCGGGAGGGGACGGGGTCCGCCGGATCGTAGACGAACCGGTCGGGGGGTTCCTCGCCGGGGGCCTCGGCGGAGAGGGCGCCGTCGCCGAGCCTCGTGTTCGCGTTTCCTCCGCTGCGGAGATAGAGGCGGGTCGCCGCGGCCCCGGGGGGCGGCCAGGTGTCGGCGGACGCCCATTCGTTCCGGCCCATCACGTAGTAGTGGACCCGGGGGATGTCGGTGATCCCGTTGTCCGCGCCCTTCAACCAGTAGTCGAACCAGGCGAGATAGAGCGAGCGGTAGGGCAGGCGGGCGTCTCCGAAGTCGACGTCCCCGACCACCGTGTGTTCCGTGGCGCGCTCGGACATGCAGTGGCTGGTCGGAGAGAGGATGACGTACTGGTGCGCGCCGCCCCGGTCGCTCACCGCGTTGTCCCGCATCATCCGCCACTGCTGGAGCGTCTCGTTCGCGCCGAGGTCGTACCACGAGTTCACGTGGAGCGCCGGCGTGTCGAATCGGTCGACGTCGCTCAGGTAGCCGAGTCCGTCCCACCATTCGTCGGCGAGCGGCGTGCTCATGACCTCTTCCCAGTCCGTGTCGCGGTCGGGCGGACCGTACTTCCGCATGAGGTCGATGGTGGGAAGCTCGCGGAGCGCGGCGAACATCTCGACCGGGGGCGGCGGCTCCCCTCCCGGCCGCTTCCGGCCGTTGCCGCGGAACCAGCCGAAGCTCGCCGAGAGCCCGAAGGCGCCTCCCTCGAAGATGCCGAAGTAGCCGTACCGCCCGCCGGCCGACCCGACCGACCCGCCGGCGGCCAGGGGGATGGCGGCGGCGTGCGCCGGGTGCCGCTGCGTCATGAGTTGCGTCTGGTTTTCCCCCAGGTAGGAGCAGCCGAAGGTCCCGACCTTCCCGTTCGACCAGGGCCGGGTCGAGGCCCACGCGAGCGCGTCGTAGCCGTCCTCCCGGTCCGCCGCGGACAGGAGGTAAGATCCCTCCGATGCATACTTTCCACGCACGTCCTGGACGACGACGGCGTATCCCTGTCCCGCGAAGAACCGCGCCGGCGAGATCGCGCCGGCCCCGTAGGACGATTTGTCGTACGGCAGCCGGATCATGACGACGGGAAGGCGGTCGCCCCGGTCGGCGGGCTCGACCGGCAGGTAGAGGTCCGTCGCGAGGCGAACCCCGTCCCGCATCGGGACCATGAGATCCGTCTCGACCCGCACCTCGAACTCCGCTTCCGGCGTCGCGTAGGGATCGTTCGGATCCGGGGCGAAGCGGTCGAGGGCGGCAGCTGCGTCGGGCTCGACCCCGCCGCCGGAGACCCGGGTCTGAGGCGCGCCCCCATCTCCCGAACAGGCGGCCAGCGCAACCGCCAGCGCGATCGCCGGTGCAAGACCGAGTCCCGGCCGTGATTTGTCCATCGGTTCCCACTCCCCAAGATTCACGCGTTCGAGAATGTTCTCGAAGATGACACCACGCCCGGCCACCGAGCGAGTGACGATGACTTCCGCCGCGATCGAGACGCTGGACCTGCAGACCATTCCCGGCGTCGGCCCCAGCATAGCGGGCGACCTCACGGAACTCGGCATCCGCCGGGTCCGGGATCTCGAAGGCCGCGATCCCAACGAACTCTATGAGCGACTTTCCGAGCGGCGCGGCGTGCGCATGGATCCGTGTGTGCTGTACGTCTTCCGCTGCGCCGTCCATTACGCGGAAACCCGTGCCGCGGAGACCGGAAGGACCGACGGCGAACCGGCGAGCACGGACGGCGAACTGCTCAAGTGGTGGAACTGGAAGGGCCGCGTCCACGCCAACGAGCGCCCGGGCGCGGCGGCCTGACGGGGAGGGACCGCGATGGCTTCGGATCTCCACGAGCGCATCTGCGACGTCGTCGCCCGGATTCCCGCGGGTCGCGTCGCCACGTATGGGCAGGTCGCCCAACTCGCCGGACTCGGCGGACAGGCCCGTCTCGTGGGCTACGCCCTCTATGCCTCCGACCGGCCGCTGCCCTGGCACCGCGTGATCAACGCGCGCGGCGAGATCAGCCCCCGCGGCGACTCTTACTCCGAGATGATTCAGTACCAGTTGCTCGCGAACGAGGGGGTGGAGTTCGACAAGTGGGGACGCATCTCGCTCAAGCGCTTCCGCTGGAACGGGGAGATCCCGCCCTCCGCCAGCCCCTCGCCCCCCTCCTGATTCCGGAGCATCGCATGTGTCGTGATCCCCGCATTCGTCCGGTTCGTACGCTCGCTGGCGTGCTCCGCGCCGCTCTCCTTCTCGTCGCCCTGGCCGCCGGCAGCTTCGGGGCGCCGCTGCACGCGCAGGACACCCGCGTCGAGACCGCCTCGGGGAACGTCGACGGCATGCTGGCAGACGGCATCCGCTCCTACAAGGGGATTCCGTTCGCGGCGCCGCCGGTCGGGGACAGGCGCTGGAAGCCGCCCCAGCCGGTCGAGGCGTGGGGGCAGCGGACGCTGCGCGCGCACAGCTTCGGCCCGGAGTGCATGCAGACCCCCTACGGCGCGGGGTCGTTCTTCGGAGGTCCGCCCGCCCCGACCGCCGAGGACTGCCTGTACCTGAACGTCTGGACCGGGGCTGCCGATGCCTCGGAACGGCGGCCGGTCATGGTCTGGATCCACGGCGGCGCGCTCACGCGGGGGTCCGGCTCCACCGGCATCTACGACGGCACGGCGCTGGCGGCGAAGGGCGCCGTCGTCGTCACGATCAACTACCGGCTCGGACCGTTCGGCTACCTCGCGCATCCGCTCCTCTCGGCCGAGTCCGAACACGGATCGTCCGGCAACTACGGCGTCCTCGACCAGGTCGCCGCGCTCGAGTGGGTGCGCGACAACATCGCGGCGTTCGGCGGGGACCCGGACCGCGTGACGATCTTCGGCGAGTCGGCCGGCTCGTGGAGCGTGAACACGCTGATGGCGACACCGCTGGCGGCGGGACTCTTCCACCGCGCCATCGGACAGAGCGGAGGGCGGTTCGGCCCCATGATGCGTCTCTCGGACGCGCCGGAGGGCGGACGCTCCGCCGAGGAGATCGGAGCGGCGTTTCTCGCGGCGCTCGGGGCGGAGACGCTGGAGGACATGCGGAGGCTCTCCGCCGCCAGCGTGCTCGCCGGCCTCGCGACGCCCGCCGGACGCGGCTTCAGGACGGCCGAGAACGTGGACGGCTGGGTGCTGCCGACGGACGTGACGACGGCCTTCGCCGGGGGAACGCACAACAACGTCCCGGTGCTCGTCGGATTCAACGCGGATGAGATGACCTCTCTCTCTTCCCCGAGATCCGTGCCGGAGACGATCGACGCGTGGCGCGAGTGGGTAGCCGGCCGCGTCGGCGACGATGCGAAGAGCTTCGACGCCGCCTACCCGGTGGAGGAGGAAGGCGAAATCTTCGACGCCTTCATGCGAAGCCGCGGCGACGCCCTGTTCGGCATCCAGATGCGGACGTGGGCGCGGGCGTCGGAGGCCGCCGGCGCGGGCGCCTGGCTCTACTACTTCACGCATGAGCCGCCGGGACCCGCCAAGGACTATCTCAAGTCGTACCACGCGGCCGAGATCGTCTATGCGTTCGGCAATGTCGGTCCCGGCGAACGGGAGGCCGCGGACCGTCAACTGGCGGACACGATGTCCTCCTACTGGGTCAACTTCGCCGCGAACGGCGACCCGAACGGCCCCGGACTGCCGCCGTGGCCGGCGTACACGCGCGACGCCGAGGCCCATCTCGTGCTCGGGCCGACGGTCGAGGCGGGAAGCGAACTCCGCACGGCCCAGCTCGATTTCTGGGACCGGCGCCTCCGCGCCGGCACGCCGTGATGGCGACCGGGCCGCTCTGCCGGCGACTCGCCGAGATCCGCGCGGAGAAGGAGGCCGCGCGCCCTGCCGCCGCCACGGCAGTCATGGCCGCGGGAACGGAGGCTTTGCGGGCTTCCGGGATCCTCGATCGTCTTCCCCGCGTGGGCGACCGCGCACCCCTGTTCGCGCGCCCGAGCGTGGCCGGCCCCACGGTCCGGCTGAAGACGCTCCTGAAGCGCGGCCCCGTGGTGCTCAGCTTCTTCCGCGGCCGCTGGTGACCGTACTGCCGCGAGGAGCAGGTTGCTCTTCAGTCGGTTCTTCCGGAGATCGAAGCGAAGGGCGCGCGCCTCGTCACGCTCTCCCCGCAGCTCGCCGAGTTCGCCCGGGGCTGGATCGAGGAGGACGGCATCGAGTTCGACGTCCTGCTGGACCTCGGGCTGGGGGTGGCTCGTGACTACGGCCTGACGTTCCGGATCGAGGGCGAACTGCGCACGCTCTACCGCGACGGCCTCGGCATCGATCTCGCGCGCTTCAACGGCGACGAATCCTGGGAACTCCCGCTCACGTCCACCTTCGTCATCGATCGCGACGGAACCATCGTCTACGCCTCCGCCGATCCGGACTACACGGTCCGCGCCGAGCCCCACGAAATCGTCGCCGCCATCCCGGAGATCTGAGGGCCTTTTGCCCGGCACTCCGCGGGAGGTGCGGCTGCTTCATGGGCTTCGGGGCCGGATGCGCGATGGGGTGCGGCTGTCGGCGGACGTTTATCTGCCCGCTTCCGGGGGCCCCTTTCCCACGATCCTGACGCGGACGCCGTACGAGAGCGGTAGGGATGTGTTCATCGAGAACGGCATCTGGTGGGCGGAGCGCGGGTACGCGTTCGTCGTTCAGGACTGTCGCGGCCGTTTCAACTCGGAGGGTGTATTCCACGCGTACGTCCCCGAGATCGAGGACGGCTGCGACACGCTCGAATGGGTGGCGGGGCAGGCGTGGTGCGACGGGAAGCTCGGGATGTGGGGGCGCAGCTACGGGGGCCTCACGCAGTGGCTGAGCGCGCCGCTCGGAAGCCCCCACCTCACCTGCATGGCGCCGCACGTGATCTGCGACGACCACTTCGGGGACTGTCACTACCTGGGCGGGGCCTTCCAGTTGCTCCTCTCGCTCGGCGCGGCCGTGATCTGGGAGACGAACCTCGCGATCGTGACCGGCAGGCAGGCCGCGCGTCTGTTCCAGAACCCGAAGTTCTGGGCCCACCTGCCGATCATCGAGATGGACGAGCGCGCGATCGGGCGGAAGATCCCGTATTGGCGGGAGTGGCTGGAGCACCCGACGCGCGACGAGTACTGGCGGCGCCTCAGGGTCACGGACCAATACGGCGGTGTCACGGCACCGGCGTTTCAGCAGGGCGGGTGGTACGACGCGTATCCGGGGTCGGCGCTCCGCATCCACGAGGGGATGACGGCGGGAGCCGCGACTCCCCGGGCCCGCGCGCAGAACCGGACGCTCATCGGCCCCTGGTCGCACGAAGTCCCGGAGACGAGGACGGTCGGGGACCTCGACTTCGGACCCGACTCCTGGGTGGATGTGCGGGAGGAGGAGCGGCGCTGGTTCGACTGGCAGCTTCGCGGCGTGGACGACGGGATCGGCGAGGAACCGCCGCTGCGCTGGTTCACGACGGGCGCCAACCGGTGGCGGGACGGCGCGGAGTGGCCGCCGCCGGGGACGGAGGAAGTGCCCTGGTATCTGCACAGCCACGGGCGCGCGAACCGGGACGACGAGGCCTGGCTCGATCCGGAGCCGCCGGGGGACGAGCCCCCCGACCGCTTCGAGTACGATCCGCGGGACCCGGCGCCCTCGCTGGGCGGCAATCTCTCGTCCCGGCTGATCACGACCCACGCCGAGACGCCGATGCGGGGCGGACCCGTCGAGCAGGCGCCGCTCGAGCGGCGTCCGGACGTGCTCGTGTATACGTCGCGGGTCCTGGAGGACGATCTCGAGGTCACGGGGCCGGTCGAGGTCGTGCTTTACGCCGAATCGTCGACGCGGGACACGGACTTCGTGGCGCGGGTGACGGATGTCGATCCGGCGGGAGGATCGTTCGTCCTCACCGAGGGGATCCTGCGCGCGCGGTATCGCGGCGGGCTGAGCCGAACCGAACTGCTCGAACCCGGCGAGGCGGCGGAGTTCCGGATCCGGCTCTACCCGATGAGCCACGTGTTCCGGGCCGGCCACCGGATCCGGCTTCAGATCACGAGCAGTTGCTTCCCCCGCTTCAGCCGCAACCTCAACACCGGCGAGGACGTGGGGACCGGGACCCGCATGCGGACGGCGCGGAACACGGTTCTGCACTCGGCGACCTTTCCCTCGCACCTTCGGCTGCCGATCCGCGCTTGCTCATCCGGCTGACCGAACCAGGCTCTTCGGTTTCCGGTTCGGCGGCGCCGTCGCGAAGAGACTCTCCCTCAGAGCCGTCTCGTAGTCGGGCGCGTGGAGCAGAAACGCGTCGTGTCCGGCGTCGGAGCTCAGAACCCGAAGGTGCGAAGGCGCGCCGATCCGGCTTTCGGTCTCCCGGAGCAGCCAGGGCGGGACCAGCGTGTCCTCCTCCCACCCGATGAGCCAGGCGGGAACGCCGAGTTCTTCCGGGCGCAGATCGCACAGGTCGACCGAGGCCGAAAGCGTCAGATAGGTCTCCGCCTCGAACCGATCCGCGAACTCCCGTCCCCGTTCCTCCAGGTAGCGGCCGACGGCGTAGACCGGGGCGCCATGCTCCCACTCCCAGTCGTGCGGGAAGCGGGCGTCGAGCCCGGCCGCCGACTTGTAGGTCGTGAACGCCAGCGCCCTGGCGAGCGCCACGCCTTCGCTCCCCCGGCCGTGCCGGAGCGCGAGTTCGACGATCCACCGTTGCACCGCGTGTATGCCGATGGCTTGCGGATGGCCGCAGTGCGCGGCCCCGATCAGAACGACGCCGCCGAGGCGCGCGGGATGGCGGATCCCCATCGCCAGTGCGACCATCCCGCCGTACGAGGCGCCCAGCATGCGGTGGGCCCGTTCGACGCCGAGGTGGCGCAGCGCAACCGCCACGGCCTCCGCCTGATCTCCGGGCGTGAGGTAAGTCCGGTCCGGCGAAAGACCATTCGAAGGATCGGCGGACTCCGTCGGCTCGAATGTCCCGGGAGATCCGAGGAAGTCGATCGCGAGAAGCCGCCAGCGGTGCGTATCGATGGCCAGACCCGGGCCCGCCAGCTTCCGCCACCAGCCGGGCGCGGGATCCAGGACGTTCGCGCAGACGTGGCGGTCGGCGGAGATGCCCCCCATCGCGATGAGCAGCGGGGCGTCCTCGGGCCCGGCGAGTTCGTAGCGCACCCGGAAGCGGGCGTCGACCCCGGCCGCGAATTCCGGCCTCCAGTCCGCCGGCATCGCGACGGCGCCCCTGCGCCCCTCCGGCAGTACGGCGTTCACTCGGCTTCTCCATGTTGTTCGCGACGCCAACTCCGGAGCAGCCGACCGACCCGTGCGGGTGCGACGCTCATCTCTCGGATCCCTGTTCGAGGGTCCGCAGGAGTTGGCACCGCTGGGCTGCGCGCGAGCGCGCGTGCCCCGGTTGCCCCGGCTTCAAAGGGCCCGTCCCTCAGCCGGTCTCGATGAGTAGCGGCCGAACCTGGCGGCTTGGGGAGCGATGGTCAAGAAACGCGCGCAGGCGCTTCTCGCCTGGCGTCGCCCGACGTCTTCCGCAAAAACTTGACGCGCGATCCACGACCCTGTAGCCTCCGCGCCCTCAACGCTCATCGAGACCGGTCGAGGGACAGGCCCGAAGACACCGGGGCAACCTGTGGAAGGTGGCTCTTCCACTGATGTGCCAACTCCTGCGACGGATGTGATCCGTTGGTAGATGAGTCGCCCGCCGCGCTTCGTCAGCACGGCAGCTGTCGTTCCCAGGGCGTCGCTTCTCCGGAGTCCGCTGAGTGTGGATCGAGACTCGGGGAGGCGTTTCATTGCGCGAAGTTCGCCGCGTTCACGTACTCAAATTCGGCTCATCCGTGCTGGCGCGTCCGTCCGCGTACCGGTCGGTGGCCGAGGAGATCCGGGCCGAAGTCGCCGGCGGCGCGAGCGTCGTCGCGGTCGTGTCGGCCATGGGTGACACCACCGACGACCTGCTCGCCGCGGCGCGCGAAGTCGCTCCGTCGCTTCCGGACGATCTCATGGGGTCGCTTCTGGCGACGGGCGAAGAAGCGTCCGTCGCCCTGCTCCGCCTCGCGCTGGCGACCGCGGGCGTGCGCGCCGTGGGCATGTCGTTCTGGCACCTGCCCGTCCGCACCCGGGGTCCGCTGGGATCCGCCGATCCGGTGGCGGTGGATGCCCGCCGGATCGAGACGGCCTTCACGACTCACGATGCGGTCGTCCTTCCCGGGTTCGTGGGCGTCGACGCGACGGGCGTCACGTCGCTGTTGGGGCGGGGAGGCTCCGATCTCACGGCCCTCTTCGTGGGCCACGCGCTCGGCGCCGCGGAGGTCCGGCTCGTGAAGGATGTGGACGGCATCTTTCCGGCCGATCCGAAACGGTTCCCGAACATCGCGCCGCTGCGCACGGCGACGTGGACCGAGGCCCGGCGGACGGGCGGTGGCGTCGTGCAGGACCGGGCGCTCCGTTTCGCCGAGCACCACCGAATCCCGTTCCGGGTGGCGGCGCCCGGCGGCACAGGCACCTGGGTCGGCCGGCACGACGCGACACCGGACCTCGAAAGCGGCCGGAAGGCGAGCGTCCGATGCGCATGACCCATCGGTCGGACGAACGCCTGCCGGTGGCCGTCCTCGGCGCGACCGGAATCGTCGGGCAGCGGCTGATCCGTATGCTGGACGGGCACCCGTCCCTCCGGCTCGCCTCCGTCGCGGCGTCCGAGCGGCGCGCGGGCGAGAGGTACGGCGACGCGGTCCGCTGGAGCCTCGGCGGAGACCCGCCCGCGGAGGCGGCCGAACTGCCGCTCCGCGTCGCCACGGAACCGCCGGAGTGCCGGATCGTGCTCTCCGCGCTTCCGTCGGGCGTCGCACGCAAACTCGAGCCGGCGCTCGCGGAAGCCGGACACCTCGTGAGCACGAACGCCTCGGCGCACCGGCTGAGGGCGGACGTGCCGCTCCTGGTGCCCGAGGTGAACCCGCGCGCGCTCGCCCTCACCGCCGAACAGCCCTGGTCGGAGGGGGGCGGCCGGCTCGTCGCCAACCCGAACTGCGTCGTTGCCGGACTGGCGCTGGCCCTGGCCCCGCTGCACGACGCCTTCGGGATCGAGGCCGCCACGGTCGTCACCCTCCAGGCGGTGACGGGCGCGGGCCTGACCGGAGTCGGTTCCGTCCAGATCGAGGGGAACGCCATCCCCTGGATCCCCGGCGAGGAAGAGAAGATCGAACCGGAACTCAACAAGATCCTGGGGTCGGAGATCGCCGTGGCGGTGAGCGTCAATCGAGTCGCGGTGCTCGACGGCCACACGGCGAACGTGTTCCTGAAGTTCGCCTCCCCGGCGAGTCCGGGAGACGCGGCCCGGGCGCTGGCGGAGTTCCGGGCTCCGCCGTCGCTGCCGGACCTGCCTTCGCTCCCGGAACGGCCGCTCATCGTGCGCTCGGAGCCGGACCGTCCCCAGCCGCGCCTGGACATCGGCGCGGCCGGAGGGATGGCGGCGAGCGTGGGCCGGATCCGCGCGGCGCCGCCGCACGACCTCGCGATGACCGTGGTCGCGCACAACGGCATCCGGGGCGCGGCCGGCGCCTGTCTGGCCAACGCCGAATTCTGTCTCGCGGGCTGCGCGCGCGGCTGATCGACACGGAGTACCGGTCCGCGTTCCACAGCCGTTCCGCAGCGACGAGACGATCGGCGGGAGGCGCGGACATTCACCGCCCGAGAGATCGGGCCCCATCGGAGAGAAGACGGAGATCATGAGAGACGAGACAGTAGCGATCCACCTCGGATACGAATCCGAGCCCACCACGCACGCCGTGGCGGTCCCGCTGTACCAGACCGTGGCGTACGAGTTCGACGACGCGCAGCACGGCGCAGACCTCTTCAACCTCGAAGTCGAAGGCAACATCTACTCCCGCATCATGAACCCCACGCAGGCCGTGCTCGAGGAACGGCTCGCCCAGCTCGAACGCGGCCTGGCGACGCTTGCGCTCTCCTCGGGCAGCGCGGCCGTCAACTATTCGGTCCTCAATCTCGCCGCCTCGGGGGACAACATCGTCTCGGTGCCCCAGCTGTACGGCGGCACCTACACGCTCTTCGCCCACATGCTGCCGCAGCTGGGGGTCGAAGTGCGCTTCGCCGAGGGCGACGGCCCGGACGACCTGGCCAGGCTGATCGATGACCGTACGAAGGCGGTCTTCGTCGAGAGCATCGGGAACCCGGCGGGCAATATCGTCGACCTCGCGGCGGTGGCCGACGTGGCGCACGCCCACGGCGTCGCCACCATCGTCGACAACACGGTCGCCACGCCGGCGCTTCTGAAGCCGATCGAGCACGGGTTCGACATCGTCGTGCACTCGCTGACGAAGTACATCGGCGGGCACGTCAACTCGCTCGGCGGCGCGATCGTCGATTCCGGGAAATTCCCGTGGACCGAACATGCGAGCCGCTATCCGCAGTTCACGACGCCGGAACCCAGCTACCACGGAGTCGTCTACACGGAGGCGCTGGGGCCGGCCGCCTACATCGGGCGGGCGCGCACGGTGCCGCTGCGCAACACGGGGTCGGCGATCTCGCCCTTCAACGCGTTCCAGATCATCCAGGGGATCCAGACGCTGAACCTCCGGATCGAGCGCCACTCCGAGAACGCGCTGGCGGTGGCGAAGCACCTGGAGGACCACCCCGCGGTGGAGTGGGTGAGCTACGCCGGACTGCCGGGCGATCCGTACCACGAGCTGGCCCTGAAGTACCTCGACGGCCGGGCTTCGGGGATCCTGACCTTCGGGGTGAAGGGCGGCTTCGAGGCGGGCGTGAAGTTCTACGACGCACTCGAGCTGTTCAAGCGGCTCGTGAACATCGGGGATGCCAAGTCGCTGGCGTGCCACCCGGCCTCCACGACGCACCGGCAGCTCACGGAGGAAGAGCAGATCAGCGTCGGCGTGCGCCCGGAGACCATCCGGCTCTCCGTAGGGATCGAGCACATCGATGACATCATCGAGGACCTCGACCGCGCGCTGGACGTGGCAGCGTCCGCCCGGCCGGTCGCGGCATGACCGAGCCGCGCGGCCGTTGACGGCCGAGCCGGGCGCCGGCTACGGTGGCGCCCGGCTCGGCTGCGGCAACCTCATGACAGGAGCGTCTCCATCCCTTGAGCGCCCTGGACTGGCTGATCGTCCTCGGACTGAACGGTGCGATCATCGCCTACGGGCTGCGCCGCGCCCGCGGCACCTCCACGAGCGGCGAGTGGTTCCTGAGTTCGCGCGCGCTGCCGTGGTGGGCGGTCGGCCTGTCCCTCTTCGCGACCAACATGGACAACTCCGAGTTCGTGTCGGCCACGGGGACGATCGCGAGCGAGGGCCTGCACTTCCTCTCCGCGCACACCTTCGGCGGACTCATCGGCGTGACGATCGCCACCTTCGTGATCGTCCCCGCCATCTACCGGGCCGGACTGTACACCAACTCCGAGTACCTCGAGCACCGCTTCGGTCCCGGGACCCGCGTCCTCGGCGCACTCATCCAGATCCAGTACCGGACCTCCGTGCTGGGACTCATGATCTGGGCCGTCCATCTGACCCTCGTCGGAGTCGGCGGGCTGAGACCGGAGCTGTCCTGGGCGCTGATCGTGTCGCTCGTCGTCCTGTCGGGCGCGTACACCGCCGTGGGCGGGCTGCGGGCGGTCGTCGCGACGGACGTGCTGCAGAGCGTGCTCGTGATGGCGGGAGGCCTCGCGGTGTGCATCGCCGTCTGGCGGACGGTGGGCGGATGGGACGCGATGGTCGCTCAACTGGAGAGCCTGGGGACGACGGCCGAGGGACTCGCCCCGGGACTCGCCGCCGCGGACCTGACCCACGTGGGCGCCTTCCGGGGACGGGACGGGACGACGTCGCCGGCCGTCATCTTCGTCGCGTGGATCCTCATCTCCTCCGGCTGGTGGACGGTGAGCCACACCTCGACGCAGCGGATGATGGGCGCCCGTTCGCTGTGGGACATGAAGATGGCCGGCGTGCTCGGTGCCGGCGTGAGCCTCGTCATTCTGCTCTTCACCGACATGCTGGGGCTCTTCGGACGGGCGCAGTTCCCGGATTTCGCCCGGCCCGACGAAATGTACCCCCACCTGATCTCCACCTATCTGGGGATCGGCGCCAAGGGGCTCGTCGTGGCCGGGGTCGTGAGCGCCGCGGTGAGCACGTTCGACTCGATGGGTTCGTCGATGTCGGCCGTCTTCACGCGTGATATCTATGCACGCTTCATCTCGCGGGACCGCGACGACGCCCACTACCTCCGCGTGGGACGCATGGCGACGGTCGCGATCCTGGCGCTGGGGTTCGCCTACCTGCCGCTGATCCTGCGCGCGCCGACGATGCTCGCCGCCTTCCGCTCGGTCACCTCTGTTTTCGTCACGCCGCTTCTCATCGTCTACCTGGTCGGAGCCGTGACGCGCACGAACCGGCGGGTGGGAATGGCCGGTCTGGCGACGGGCGGGTTGTACGGAGTCGTGGGTTTCGTGGACCGCGAGGTGATCGACGTCTCCTGGCTGCCGTCCTGGCTCACCGGACAGTGGGAGGCCTTCGTGTGGGCGGTCGCGTTCACGGCCGCCGGCTGCGCCCTCGCGGCGCTCCACCCGCGCTGGCGAAGGTCGGCCCGCGTGCTGGCGAGCGGCGGCGAAGCGCCGCCCCACGGTGATGCGCCGCCCACCGGTGCCGGCGACTGGCTCGCGCAGAGTTCCGGCGAACTCGGTCCGATCCGCCTCCACCCCTTCAGGGAGCGCGTGCCGCTGCTCGCCAGTCCCGCGCTCTACACGGGAGTCCTCCTGGCGATTTCCGCATGGCTCGTCTTCGGCGTCTTCTGGTAGACACGACAGGCGGCGCGGCTGTTCGGTTCGGCGATGCGCCATGCGCGTCAAGGGAGGGAAGTCTCATATTTGGAACACTACACCCGCACGGAGCGCCAGGTTGCCCGTCCGCTCCCAGCCTTCAACCTGTGGCAATCCGAAGTCGCCCTCGCGGATGGAGGGTTGGTCGATATCGGTGACATCGGTAAGGCCCATGTGGTAAACCGCCCCGATGTGGATGGCGACACCGCCTGTGATCCCGTAGGAGACCCCCAAGCCGCCTCCAAACCCTAGATCCGCCTCCCTGATGTGCAGTCTCCCCTCCACTCCGGACGCGCCGGTCCTGAACGCGAACCACGGTCCCGCCTCCACGTCCAGGAAAAGGCGGCCCCGGCTGACGACCCGATGCCGGGCCACTGGAAGAGAAAGCTGGAGATAGCGCTTTGGCCCCTTCCTCACGTAGGACAGGCCCGGACGCAGAGCCAGCGCTCCGCCCAGCGGCAGCCCGAAGTCCACGCCGACAAGGAGGTTCCCGGCCGCTCCCCTGTACCCGTAGCGCTCATCTCCGAAGGGAAGGTACCCCTCTCCGACGGAAGAGAACCCAATGCCGGTTCTCAACGTGATATCTGTGACGTCCTGGCCTGCAAGCGGCGTGGCGAACACAAACACGGCCGCCACCATCAGCCTCCGCACTTGGGGCGCCGAAGGGGCCGACGTCATTCGATGTCGTCGACCCCTTGGCACCCACCCTGATGCCCGGTGCGGCGTCCTCACTCCGCGCGTCCCTTCACCTACCGACGTCCGCGTTGCTTCGCCGCGGGCGCCAGTGTTGCGGCCTGTCCGGTTCGGCAAGGTTCGACGAAACGTCGTCGGCGTCCGTGGACGGAGCCACTACTTCCAACGGCACCGCACGCTGAATATCAGCAAGCTCACCGTACTGTAGCCGGATTAGCGTTTCGCCGACGGCCAATCCCGTAATCGTCACGACAGCCTCGCTGTACGGTTCGACCCGGGCGACATCCGGGTGGTCGACGCTCCATTGGAACCATTCGAGCGACATCTGAGGACAATGCGAGAAGTCCTCCCCGCGCGGCAGCTCCCCTTCCTCGGCGAACCGCACGCGCAGCCGACGCGAGCCTCCCACGGGTATCACGACGGACCCCGCAGGGTCCTCCCGAAACAGATGCCCGCAGGATGGCGGCACGGGCGGAATCTCGACCGTGTCCTCGCACCCTGCCGTCAACGCCACGAGCACCATGGTCAGCAGCCACCCGCGCACACACGGCATCCTCATTTTGTGCACGCCTTACTCGCGCAGCCCGTGTTGACCGGGACATCCCACGTCACGGACGGTCGCTCGCCGAAGTCGTTCGTCACGGTCAGCTTCAGTGAAAGTGTACGGTTCTCATTGTCACCGAATGATCGTGTGTAACGGCTCGTGGTGCCGACGGAGGTCCACGTCGCTCCGCCGTCCGTGCTGGCCTCCCACAGATACGTGAGTGAGTAGCCGCCCCACCCCCGTCCGGTCCACGTGTAGGTGCCGCTTGACGTCACGGAGGACGGCCCACCGACCCACGCGACGGAGCGCGGTGCGTATAGGAACGCGTCCGGTCCACTGAAGACGGTCAACTCGTCCTCTGTCGCGCTTGACCGAATGACCTCCTTGATGTGAGCTGGTGAGGCTCGGTTGTTTTCCTCCCCAAGGATCAGCCACGCCACTGCCGTGACGTGGGGTGCCGCCATCGATGTGCCGTTTTCGACGTGGACATCAAGCGTTGTGTTGGCACCAAGCGTTCCATGTTGGGCAGCTGCAACGGCTGTGCCGGGTGCCCAGATGTCGACACACCGGCCGTAGTCTGCGAGTTGACGGTCGCCAAGAGACCAGATGGAACGAAGTCCTTCGCTATCCACAGCCGAGACCGTAATGACTTCCTGAAGTGACCCCCAAAAGTTGGACACCCGGCCTCCGGGTTTATTGTGCTGCTCAGCCCTCTCGGTAGAAGTCCTCGATGATCTTCAGGGGTGGCCGGTCTCCGAGGGAGGAGTGACGACGCACCCGATTGTAGTACCTGATTCGGTCCCGGACGACGGCCGCGAGTTCATC
>JAJEEM010000020.1 GCA_022820995.1 Gemmatimonadota bacterium
CGCCTTCAGCTTGGGCGTGTACCGCCGCCGCGCCATGTCGACCTCCTTCCGGTCTGCCAGGTTCTACCCTGGGCAGCACCGCGCCCGGAGGTCAATCGTCACAAATGGGGAGTGTCCAGGATCTGGGGGTCATATCCGTCGCTTTCGACGGTCCCCACGCTGCCGCCCTTTTGGAGAACGATCCTCACGGTAGCCGAGGTGGTCATCGTCGTGCTCTTCACGGTCGAATACGTACTCCGGATCTGGACTGCAGAGGACCGGTGGCGCTACATCCGGAGCCCTTACGGCCTCGTGGATCTCCTGGCTCTGCTACCGTTCTACCTCACGCTGATGTGGGCCGGGATGATCGACCTTCGCGCGATCCGAGCCCTTCGCCTGCTGCGCGTATTCCGCGTCTTCAAGGTGGCGCAGTACAACACGGCGATGGCTCGACTCGGCAACGCCGTGAAGTACGCACGCGATGAGGCTCTGGTCTTCCTGTTCGCGACGCTGGTCCTTCTCTACATCGCGGCCATGGGCATCCACCACTTCGAGTACGAGGCGCAGCCTGAGAAGTTCGAGTCGGCGTTCTCGAGCTTGTGGTGGGCGGTCGTAACCCTGACGACCGTCGGATACGGCGACGCATACCCGATCACGGTGGGAGGCAGGATCTTCACGTTCCTGGTCCTCATCTGCGGGATGGGGATCGTCGCCGTGCCCGCAGGCCTGATCGCGTCAGGGCTGTCGCGGGCCCTCGAGGACGAAAGAGCCACCCGAGCACTCACGCGTGAGACGGCGGGCTCTTGAGCAAACAGCTACCTCGACCGTAGGCTCGGTGCCCCACGTGGTGGAGATGCGGGGTGGAACGTGCGTGTGGGGCTCCCATGAAACTCCATGAAGAGGGCGTAATGCAGGATCGCAGGCAATCGGTGGCCCAAAAACTCGAGGAGTCGCGGCGGGACGTACTCGACCTGTCGCTGCGGAACTCGCTCTTGAACTTCCGGCCTTCAAAGCGGTTGGGGGTTCAGGTCATGGACGAGCTGTCGCGAGAAGTGTTCCGCATTCTGGTCGCGACGGGGCGGATCATGTACTTCCTCCCCGCGCCCGAGGAGGCGGCGCAATCGGACGGCGGCGGCGAGGATGTCCCCTCCGAGTTGCTATCGCTCCTCGGTGAGCCTGAAGTCGACTCCACGGAGCCTGCCGGCCGCCACGTCGACAACAAGCTGCAGACCTCGCTGGACAGGACGACGCTGAATCGTCACCTCCTCGCGACCTTCCGGCACGCGCGCACTTCGATCGAGGAGCAGGGCGTCAACACTCTCTATCTCGCCCTGGGTTTGTTGCGCTGGTACGAGTCCGACAACAGCGAGCTGGAACGCAGCGCGCCGCTGATCCTGGTTCCCGTGCAGCTCGACCGCACCGACGTTCGCCACAGCTTCAAGCTCGCTTGGACGGAAGATGAGATCGAAGCGAACCTCTCGCTGGAGGCGAAGCTCAAGAACGATTTCGGCCTCCGCCTTCCGGAAATGCCCTCCGAGGATGACCTGGATCTGCCCGACTACTTCCGGCAGGTGGCGAAGGCCGTGGGTCGCATGAAGCGCTGGTCCGTGGATGAGGATGCGATCCAGCTCGGCTTCTTCTCGTTCAGCAAGTTCCTCATCTACAAGGATCTCGATCCGGAGCAGTGGCCGGAGGACGAGCATCCCGCCGACCACCCGGTACTGAGCGCGCTCTACGATGCCGAGGGTTTCCGCGGCGAACCGTCCGCGGTCGGCGACGGCGAGCACATCGATGATCACCCGGGAGCGGCCGGTCTGCACCAGGTGGTCGATGCGGACAGTTCCCAGACGCTTGCGGTCGTCGACGCCATCGACGGCCACAATCTCGTCATCCAGGGACCTCCCGGAACCGGCAAGTCGCAGACCATCACGAACCTGGTGGCGGAGGGGCTCGCTCGAGGGAAGAAGATCCTCTTCGTGGCCGAGAAGCTGGCGGCGCTGGAGGTCGTGAAGCGCCGCCTGGACTCGGTCCACCTGGGCGATGCCTGCCTGGAGCTGCACAGCCACAACACGAACAAGCGCGCGGTTCTAGACGAGATGAAGAGAACCCTGGACCTGGGCAGACCCACGGACCGGGCCGGGGTCAATGATGAAGCGCTGAAGCTCCGCCGCCAACAACTCAACGACTACGCGGTCGCCGTCAACGCGCCCGTTGAAGAGAGCGGCCTCACGCCCCATCAGCTGGTCGGGATGCTGGAGCGACTCACGTCCGGCGGGCTGGCAGTGGACGGTCTGGGGCTTCGGTGCCGGGGCTCGGTGTCCTGGACTCAGCAGGACTTCACCCGCCATCGAGTACTTGTCGAGGACGTGCAGAGTCTCGTTCGGGGGATTGGCTGTCCCAGGGACCACCTGTTCTGGGGTGTCGGACTGCTCGATCTCCCGCTACCGGCAGACCAGCAGCGAATCGAACAGACTCTGCTTCAAGCTTCGGCCAAACTGCGGGAGCTTCGCGAAGGGTTGGCTCGCCTCCGGGCGCTGGTGCTTCCGGGCACCGACACCACGAATGAAGGCCCGGCTGATGTGGAGCGGTTCCTGCACATGGCCGACCGGGTCATCGAGGCTTCGGAGTTGCTGGCGGCCGAGCATCGCAACGATGGCTGGGTTACTCAAGCACCCGCCGTGGAGGAAATGGGGCAGGCCGCCTCGACGTACGCCGATCTGCATGAACGCTATGATTCTCTGCTCATTCCGGAAGCCTGGGACGCGGACGTGCTGGATATCCGGCAGGCGCTTGCGGCCCATGGGGAGAAATGGTGGCGGCTTCTGTCTGGAGATTGGCGGGGGGCTAACGCAAAGCTTCGTGGACTGTGTCGCACCAAGCCGCCCAAGGGGGCGGTGGTCAGTCTCAAGATGGTGGACGGGATCCTCGAAGCGCAGCGGCTCCGGCGAACTCTAGCCGAATCTCGCGATCTGGTTGCCGCGCTCTTCCCCGGCTTGACCCTCGGCGATCAGCCGGAACCGTATCGCGAATTCGCGCGGACCACCGCTTGGCTCGTCGCTCTTCACGCGGAAAAGGCGGCGGGACGCGTTGACGAGAGCATCCACGACATGCTCGACCAGCGCCCCGACACGGCCGACGTGCTGCATGAAATCCAGGCATGCCGCAGCGGCATCGAGCGGCTCGAGCAGGCGCTGGCAGCCGTGGCGGAGGCGATCAAGCTCAGGTCGGACCGCTTCGAGTCCGGCCAAGGCGTGGGCGAAGGTCCCTACGACGACCTGGATCATTGGCTCGCCTCGGCCGCTGCTCAACTGCCCTCCATACACGAGATCGTGCGCTTCAACCAGGTCGAACCGAAGGCCATCGAAGCCGGCGTTCCGGAGGTGGTGGAGGCGGCAGCCTCTCGACGAGACGCCGCCGAGCACCTCGTGCACCTGTTCGAGTACGGCTGCTACAGCACTTGGCTCGAAATGGCGCTCAAGGAGCGGCCGGCCCTGGCCCAATTCGATGGCAACACCCACGAGGGCGTCGCCACGCAGTTCCGAAAGCTGGATCAGGAGCAGTTCGAATCCAATCGAGTCGACGTCGCACAACGGCATTGGGAGCAACTGCCGCGGCGCCACGGCGGTGGGCAACTGGGTGTGCTGCGGCGGGAATTCGAGAAGAAGAGCCGCCACCTCCCGGTACGCAGGCTCATGAAGGAAGCGGGCAAGGCGATCCAGAGCATCAAGCCCGTCTTCATGATGAGCCCGCTCTCCATCGCGAAGTACATCCCGCCGGGGTCGGTCTCGTTCGACATGGTCGTATTCGACGAGGCCAGCCAGGTGCGGCCGGTCGAGGCCATGGGAGCGATCCTGAGGGGGAGGCAATCGGTCGTCGTCGGGGACAGCCGGCAGTTGCCGCCTACGAGCTTCTTCGATCGCGCCGGCGGCGACACAGGCGAGGAGCAGTCGGACACCGCCGACCTCGAGAGCATCCTTGGCCTGTTCTGCGCACAGGGCGCTCCCGAGCGATGGCTGCGCTGGCACTACCGGAGTCGGCACGAGTCGCTGATCACCGTGTCCAACCACGAGTTCTACGACAACAAGCTGATCGTCTTCCCGAGCCCCGACGCCGGGAAAACCGAGACCGGCCTGCGCTTCCAGCATGACCCCGGGAACCCATACGAGCGGGGAGGAGTCAACATCGCCGAAGCCAGGAGGGTGGCTGCCGATGTGATGGAGCATGCCCGCACCACGCCACACCTGACGCTCGGTGCGGTTGCCTTCAACCTGAAGCAGGCTCGCCGCATCGAGGATGAGTTGGAGATCCTCCGCCGGCGGGATCCGTCGCTTGAGGCCTCGTTCTTCACGCGGCATTCAGACGAGCCCTTCTTCGTCAAGAACCTGGAGAACGTCCAGGGAGATGAACGGGATGTGATCCTGATCAGCGTCGGCTACGGGAAGCTCAGCGGCGGCTCTCTTCCCATGAACTTCGGTCCGCTGAACAAGGACGGTGGCGAGCGGCGGCTCAACGTTCTGATTACTCGAGCAAAGCGGCGTTGCGTCGTCTACTCCAACTTCGTTGCGGCGGACGTAGATCTGCGACGTTCGAAGGCGAGGGGCATCAAGGCCTTGAAGACGTTCCTGAAGTATGCTGCCTCAGGCGTCCTGGACCTTCCGGAAGCGACGGGACGCGAGGCCGATTCGCCGTTCGAAGAAGCCGTCGCGACGGCGCTACGGGCGCGCGGCCACGATATCGAGCATCAGGTGGGCTCCGCCGGTTTCTTCATCGATCTCGCGGTCGTGGACCCGGATAAGCCGGGCCGGTATCTGCTGGGTATCGAGTGTGACGGAGCGATGTACCATAGCGCCCGGTCCGCTCGCGACCGGGACCGGCTTCGGCAGCAGGTACTCGAGGGCCTTGGTTGGACCATTCACCGTATCTGGAGCACCGACTGGTTCCGGAATCGCGAGCGGGAACTGACCCGCGTCGAGGAAGCGATCCGCCGTGCCAGTTCCGGGAACGGGACGCCGCCTCCCGTCGGAGCGCGCAGCGAGCCCGAGCCGCTGAAGCGCAGCAGCGCGCCGGTTCGGACGGTCGAGGATCGCTCACGTCCCTACGTCGTGGCTAAGCCGCGCATCAATCGTTTCGGAACGCCGCTACATGAGGTGGACCTGACCACTCTCGCCGAGTGGATGAGCCAGGTGGTCCAGATCGAGAGCCCGGTTCACATCGATGAGGTGATCACCCGGGTCAGAACTGCGGCGCGCGTCGGCCGCGCCGGCTCGCGGATCCAGCAGCGCATGAAGGACGCAATCCACCGCGGTCGACAAGCCCGCATGTTCGAGCAGAGGAGCGACTTCCTTTGGCGTCCGGGCCACAAGACCCCTGAGGTCCGGAGCCGGGACGGGCAACTCCCCGACGCGGCCAAGGCGCTGAAGAAAATCGATATGATCGCACCCGAGGAGATCGGGCAGGCCCTGTACCACGCCGTCAACGACAGCTTCGGAATCAGCCAGGACGACGCAATCAAGGAAGCCTGCCGTCTCTTCGGCTTCAAACGCACCGGCGCCACGATCACGCGCCGCATCGAGGGCGTGGTCCACCAACTGCTACGGGCGGGAGTACTGCAGCGATCCGGCGCAATCCTTCGCGTTCCCGATGAAGGGGGAGCCTCCAGGAGTGCTTAGGAAACGCGATCCGACAAAGGCCTACATCAGTGTTCGCGTGTCGCGACTGCGCCTTGTACATGGGCTCTCGTTACTCTTACTCGCGGCTACTACCTCGTGCGGAGGAGGTGAAGCCACGGCGCCCCCACCCCCGACACCTCCGCCCCCACCTCCGCCCGTTCCGACTTCCCTCACAGTGACGCCAAACGTCACGAGGCTCGCCGCTATCGGTGACACGACGCGTTTGGTCGCACGTGTGTTCGACCAGAACGGCAGCGAACTGACGGGCGCATCAGTCAACTGGGTATCCAGCGCCGATTCGGTGGCGACCGTGGACGGTCGCGGGCTCGTGACGGCGACCGGGAACGGGAGCGCCAGCGTGACGGCCTCGTCCGGGAACGTCTCCCAGGTGGCAGCGGTAACGGTTGACCAAGTCGCCGCCGGCATCGTGGTATCTCCGTCGGTCGACACGCTCCGAGCGTTAGGCAGTACACTACAGCTGTCCGCCAATGTGGTCGACGCAAACCGCTATCCCGTGTCGGGGTACGAGTTCACGTGGTCCTCGAGCGATCGGACGGTCGCCTCGGTGAACGACATGGGGCTGGTCGTGGCCGAAGCGACGGGGAGCGTTCGCGTCTCGGTCACCTCCGGAGAATGGGCTGCGGGTGCGGACATCACGGTCATCCAGGAAGCAGCCGGAATCTCGATCTCGCCTTCTCCCGACACCCTCCGGACCTACGGAGATACTCTGCGGCTAACCGCGGAGGGATTTGACGCAAACGGCCACAAGATCCGCGACCCGGAGTTCGGCTGGACCTCGAGCGACACACTGGTGGTCTCGGTGGACAGCGGGGGCCTGCTGACAGCGGTGGGAAACGGCACGGCCGAGATCGCGGTTGCCGCCGGTTCGGCCAAGTCGACCGTCGAAGTAACGGTGTACGATGTGACTCAAGCGGATCGTTCCGCCCTCGTCGCACTCTACGAAGCAACGCGAGGTCCCCTCTGGAGTCGCAACGAGAACTGGCTAACGAATGAGCCGGTCTCGGAATGGGCAGGCGTATCCGTAAACGGGGATGGTCGAGTTTCGAGTCTGTCGCTCGAAGGCAACGACTTAGCAGGCTCCGTTCCACCCGAGATCGGATACCTCACGCAGCTGGAAAGCTTGAGTCTGGGAAGAAATCGGCTGACCGGATCGATTCCGATCGAGTTGGCGGATCTTACGAAACTCAGGTTCTTGTACTTGGACGAGAATCAGTTCGAGGGGCCTGTTCCGGTCCAACTCGGAGGACTGCGGGAGCTACGCACGCTGATTGTCCGTGCCAACCAGCTGGTCGGCCCCATCCCATCTGAGCTTGGCAACCTGACGAACCTCACTGACCTGTCGCTCTCTGACAACCAATTGACTGGCACGATTCCACCTGAACTTGGGAACCTTGCCCTTTTGGAGGATTTGTTCCTCAGAGGCAACGAATTGGAAGGCGCAGTCCCTTCCTGGTTGGGTGATCTCACGAGACTGACAGATCTTTCGCTCGGCTACAATCAGTTGACGGGCCCGATTCCGCCGGAACTCGGCAGCCTCAAGGATCTCACGCGGCTAGACTTGAGTCGTAACCACCTTGTCGGCCCTATACCAGACGAGCTTCGCAATCTAGTAAATCTGAGAACGCTCTCGCTGGACAGTAATGGACTGACTGGCGCGGTACCGCCCTGGTTGGGCGACTTCGCTGACCTGTCCTGGCTGTCGCTCAGCGGTAACGAACTTACGGGTTCCATGCCGCAGGAACTCGGAAAGTTGACCAAGCTGAGTCTCCTCGGGTTGGGCGCGAACCAACTCACCGGACCGATTCCACCGGAGCTGCAAAATCTCCGGAGCCTGCAGCGCTTGTACCTGAGCGGGAACCGACTCACGGGATCGATTCCCGCTTGGCTCGGCGAACTGACCAATCTCGTATACCTGGCACTTGGACCTAACGAACTGTCCGGGCCGATTCCTGCCGAACTCGGGCGCCTCACCAACTTGTCGGTTGGATTATTGCTGGACGGCAATCAGCTGACCGGGCAGGTCCCGGAGGAACTAGGAGACCTCGTGAAGCTCAAGGCGTTATGGCTGCGCAACAATCCGGAATTGACCGGACCAATTCCGCCGCGTTTCACACAGTTGACGGCTCTGGAATCGTTGTTCATCGATGGTACGAGTCTCTGCGTTCCTCAAGGATCGGAATTCACGCGATGGTTGCAGGGCCTCACGTTCCATGGAAGAAGGTGCTGAGGCGACCCGGATGACATGGTGGCCGAGCATTTCGAAACACAATGCTGTGAAACCATCGCGGCGGTCAGCGTCCCCGACGGCAAGACGGTGAAGCGGGTGAAACGGCTCGTCCGCCGGGCCGGAATCGATGCGGAGGTCGAGATGCGATGAGGGTGGTAGACCACTTCGGTAGAATCTTCTGGATCGTGAACGGCATGCTGCACGATAGTACCGGGAGAACGAACGGAAACCGCTGGCCGGAATCGCACCGCTGGATGCCCGACGCGATTGAGCGAGACGAGACTGAGGAGGATCGTGCGCACCGTACCTTCCGGGTCGACGATCGGGTTAGGCCAACGCGGATCCTGTAGCGGCCGCCCGCTCCGCCCCATGTATCCGATTGTGCGATCCGCCGCCCCTCGTCCTCATCGGCGAGTCGCCCGATGACGACCGCTCCGACAGGTTCCCGACGGCGCCGATGTAGACGCGCTCCCACCTGGGCACGTCGGCCCGGTCGTCCGTCTCGATCTCGTAGCGGAGGCCCGGCAGCATCCACGAGGCGTAGCCGCTGAACGGGTCGGGCGAGACGTAGATCGAGCGGCTCCACGGTCGGCCTTGGAGTCCCCGGTCGTTCAGCCAGGCCTCTCGAGTCCGATGAGCGCCCGGTTCACAGCTTCGGCCTCCGCCGCGTCCACCTCCCCCGAGCCGAGCCAGCGCTCGCGCGCCGCGACCAGGACCGCGGCGTCGTCGTCCAACTCCCGCGTGCTCTCGACGAGCCGTGACAGATCGACGGTGAGACTCAGCTCCGGTAAGGCTTCCAAGCATCTTCGACGAATTGCTCGCGCTCCTGCTCGCGGGCTTCGTCGCGAGACTCAAGCTCGACCGCCGTGTCCTCCAGCCGTTGACGCTCCGCCTCCGGGTAACGGTCGAAATCGCCGGATCGCGCAACGTCCTCGTAGGCTCGCCTGCCGAAGCGAAGAAGAGCCACAATCACGGCGAGAATCAGGAAGCCCGCAAAGACGAATTCACCGACTGGTGCCATCCCGCCTACCGTCCCTGCTCACTCATGGTCGTTCCTTCACTTCGCCCGACTCGGCCCACTTGCGCTCCAGCTCCGCCCAGAGTTGAGCTTTCATCTCCGGCGTGAACGCGCCGTCATCTTCTTCCAGATCTTCTTCCAGATCTTGTTCCAGCCGCTTCTTCGCGTTCCGGTTCGACAGCCACCAGCCGAGGAAGACGCCCACCACAATGCCCACCAGGAGCAAGTACAGCGCTTCAGCCATTACTTCGCGCCCTTCCGCCTGTTGTCGTTCCCGCAAAGGATCTGACAGTTCTCATCGTTCGTCCGCGCACGGAGTGTTGTCGGCCTCGACGGGTTCGAAACCGCGCTCGCGCCTGTACCGCTCGAACCACCTGTGCCACGCGGCGACGGCATCATCGTCATCGAGGTCCACCTCGAGGTACCGGTCCCAGGCCTCCCGCTCGTCGTGGTTGACCGCCAGGCTGATGGCCTCCGCCACGGGCGACAGCCTCTCGGACGCGGGCTTCAGCCCGGCGTCGCCGAACTTGTCGTCCTCGGCCCATCTTTGTTCGAGCGTCATGGTCTCCTCCTCCCCGTCGTCAGCTTAATCGGGAAGAGCACATTGTCCCAGTCCGCGCGATTCAGGCTTGCGCCGGCTATCGTTTATCGCTGGGCCCGTCGTCGCCAGGTGAAGTGGAGCGGAAATGACACTGCGGACCTGTTCGATCGCCCGTCCCGCGGGTGCCGCCCTTCTCCTGCTGTGCGGTGTGATCGCCTGCAGCGCGGGCGACTCAGGCACCCCCCTCGTCGTCCAGCGCGACAGCGCGGGCGTCCGGATCGTCGAGGCGATGCGGCCGCTCTGGGGCGATTCCAGCCTCTGGCGCGTCGACCCGGATCCCGTCGTCGACCTCACGCTCTCCGGCACCGGTCTGGCCCACGAGTTCTACGGGGCCGGCAGCATGAAGCGGCGCCCGGATGGCTCGCTCATGATTGCCGACGGGGGCTCGCGGGAGGTGCGGGTGTTCTCCGCGACCGGCGAGTTCCAGGCGTCCTTCGGCGGCGAGGGAGACGGTCCCGGAGAGTTCAGACGTCTCCGCGGTCTCGAGAACGCCGGCGACACGCTGCTGGCCTTCGGCGACCGGCGGGTCACCGTGGCCGCTCCCGACCTGTCAGTGGTCCGGACCTTCGCCGTCGATTTCTTCACCACCGACCTGCACTACCTGGATGGCGGTGCGGTCCTTCCGGAGTTGAGCCGGCCGGTGCTGCCGCAGGTGGGCCTCAGCGGGCTGGTTTGGCGCCGGGAGCCTCTCGTCCTCTTCGACCTCCAGGGGACGCTGATCGACAGCATCGGCGAGACGCGGGGACACGAGGTGTACGTCTCCCGCGGAGACGAATACCGGACGATCGCGCCCTACTTCGGCAGGGGATCCGCGATCGCGGTTCTCGGACGGCGCATCCTTCGCGGTTCATCCGAAACGATGCAGGTGGAGGAACTGGACATGTCCGGAAACCTGCTGCGCATCCTGCGGATTCCGGGCTACCCGTTGGACCTCGACGACGCGACGATCGCCGCGGAGCGCGATGCCGTTCCCGACGGCGTCCCGCCCGGAAGCTTCTTCAGGGACGTGTTGGAGGAAGCGCCCGCTTCCCGGACCCGGCCCGCCTTCGCCGACATCCTCGTCGACCCTTCCGGGGCGGTCTGGCTCGAACTCTACCGGGGAGAAAGCGAGCAGGACCTGCCGGAGGAATGGCTGGTGCTCGATGCCGACGGGACCTGGCTCGGAACGGTGCGGATTCCGGACCGCTTCACCGTGTCGGACATCACCATGGACGCGGTACTCGGCGTCCGGCGGGACGAACTCGACATCGCCCATCCCCAGGTGCTGCGCCTGACGCGCAACTGAAGTAGTGCTTCGCAGTCTCAGCGGTGCTGCTCCACCGCCTCCCTCGCGACCACCCAGCTGCCCTTCTCATGCGCGAGACGCGCGCTCAGCGGCTCCGCCATCCACCGCGGCATGACGGCCCGCGCCGCCGCAAACTCCTCGAGGTCCTCCCCCGAGAGCCTGGGCAGGACTGCGTCGAGACCGTCTTCAACCTCTTCGGGGCCGAGCCACGCCAGGGCCCGGATGGCCACGCCCGCAATCCGGTGCGGAGCCGCCAGTTGCCAGCGCGGAGCGTGGCGCAGCTCTACGGGGTGCTTGCCGAAGTACAACTGCCGACTGCGGCCGGAGGTCAGGTAGACCGAGCGAACCGGGTTCTGCGTCGTCAAACCGAGCCAGTTGGCCGCGCTGCCGCCGTTCGGGACGATCGTCTCCCCCCAGAGTGCCGCAAGCGATTGGAGCGACTTCTCGATGCTCGGCGCACATCGCCCGAAGCGAGTCTCGATGGGGCGCATGTAGACCCCCTGGCAGATCCGCATGAGTCGGCCCGCGCGGGCCAGCCGGGAGAGGGCCTGATTAACGGCCGCCCGCCGCCCGAGGTGCAGCAGGGCGGGTGGACAGATGGGCGTAGCCTCCGGCGCCGCCTCGGCGTGTTCCATGATCCGTTCGGGCAGTGTCTTCATGGATTGCTCTCCGGGAGGGCCGCCTCTCAGCGCTGCGGTCGGTACTCCACCAGCGCGGATCGGCCGACGATATCCCTGATGCGAGCCAGCACCTCCCGGCCGTTCGCGTCCGTCAGGCGGATATCCTCGTCGAAGCGGAAGTGGACGGGCTGCGGACTGCCTTCGTCGATGGAGATGTTGGAGGCGTACACGTAGGTGCGGTCATGGGAGTCGCGAATCGGGTTCAACGTTCCCGCGAGTCCGGGCACCCGGCCCGTCGACTCCGCGAGGATGACCGCGCCGCCGTTCGGAAGGGGGGCAAGTTCCACGGCGAGCGCTCCTCTTGCCGGCGTCCAGTCGCGCTCGACGTGGCCCGCGTGACCGGGCGCGGCCACGAATACGGTCATCGGAAGATCGACGGTGTACAGGTCGACGTGCGCCTCGCCGCTCGCGTCCGTCTCCGCCCGTTTCCATGTCGTGTTCGGGAAGAGAACGAGGACGTCGGCGCCGGGCAGGAGGCGGTCCCCGGCCCGTACCGTGACTGCCACGCGCGCGGGACTCGGTTCGGCGGGTGCCGAGGGCATGATCACGACGACGTCGGCCTCTCCGACGACTCTGTACTCCGCCTCCCTGCCGCTCGCGCCGAGGGTCTCCCGCAGGATCACCGGCACGCCGTCGCCCCGGCGCTCCATGAAGTGGCGCCGGTCGCCGCTGCCGTCGACGTCGCCGACCGGGATGCGGCCGAGTATCGACGCGATGACCTCGTTCCGCGTGGCCTGCCGGTCGGCGATGTTGTCCACCGTGAGGCCGTTGGGGAAGGCGCCCGGCGACTGCACCTCCAGCCGGTCGGCGAACAGGGAGAGCCGGATGCGGCTACCTCGCATGGAGTAGTCCCGATGCGCCACAGCGTTGACGACGGCCTCGAAGATGGCCCTGGGGCTGTACTGCGGCAGGTCGAGGCGCGCCGGGTCCTTGTGGGCGCCGACGCGCATGTTCCGCACGACGAAAGCCACGGCCTCGCGGATCTGGCGGTGCAGGGGACCGCCGATCACCTGGGCGTCGACCTGGCCGGAGGCGCGGTCCCGGCCCCGATACCGGGTCGCCGTGATGCAGGCGTTCGGGATCCACTCCTGCGGATCCGGACAACAGAGCAGGACACCCGCCACCGTGGCGTGCCGCGTCCCGTTCGCGCCCTCCGCGAGGAGTCCCATCTTCGTAAGTCCGACGCGGGGGTTGGCCCTGCCGGCGACGCCGAGGAGCGGCTCCCACAGCGCCGGGTCGAGCGTCTTAAGCCCCGTTCCGGGCACCGGCTGCTCGTCGAACCACAGAAACCGCGCCTGTCCGCGCCGCTGCGCCAGGCGCAGCCGCTCATCGCTGGTCATCCTGCGCTTTGAACTACCGATGCGGCGGAAGGCGCCGCCGGGGCTGTCGTGCTGGGCGTAGCCGGCTGGCACGTCGACCAGCACGAAGGCTTTGCCGTCGATTTCGTGGCGCTCGATCCCGACCGCCAGCGAGGGGGTGATCGAATCCGTGCAAACCTCGACCAGCAGCCGTTCCAGCGCGTCCATCCTGCCACGCGACATGCCTTCGACCTCGCCCGCATCGGTCACGCCGCACAGCAGCGTCCCCCCGCGTGCGTTGGCGAAGGCCGCGATCTCGTCGGCCAGGTCGTCGCGTCGGGGGCTCACCGGCCGGTCTGAAGAGAATACGACCTGCTTGAACTCCCACGCGCTGTCCTCGCCCAGCCGCAGCTGGCGGCGGATCTCGTCGTCGCGGGCGGTCACGACCGGTTCCCCTCATGGATCATGTTGGCCCCTACCGGCGTTCGTTGACCGAGTCCGTCCCTCGCGGCTGGAACTCGCGCTTTGCTCATCCTGATCTTAACCGTCGGTAGACTTCCCGGCAGGAGAAACCGTGGATGCCCTACCGCTCTACGGCATCATCGCGGCCACTGCCCGCATGCGCTCGGCCAGGTTCCGGACGGCGCCGATGTAGACGCGCTCCCACCCGGGCAGATCGGCGCGGTCGTCCGTCTCGATCTCGTAGCGGAGGCCCGGCAGCATCCACGAGGCGTAGCCGCTGAACGGGTCCGGCGAGACGTAGATCGAACGGCTCCACGGCCGGCCCTGGAGTCCCCGGTCGTTCAGCCAGGCCTTCTCGAGTCCGATCAGCGCCCGGTTCACCGCCTCGGCCTCCGCCGCGTCCACCTCGCCGGAGCCGAGCCAGCGCTCGCGCGCCGCCACCAGGACCGCGGCGGCCTCGTCCAGCTCACTGGTACTCTCGACGAGCCGCGACAGGTCGACCTTCAGGCCGCGCTGGGCCGCGACCTCGTACAGCGTCTCGACATGGGTGCGCGTGTCGGTCGCGTAGCGGACCACGTCGTAGGGGAGCACGTCGGCGTTGGCGAACCGGAGCGCGAGGATGCCGTCGGCCCGGGCGATCATCGGCCCGTGGACGAACGTCGTGTCCCCGAAGCGCTCGTACCACGCGAAGTTGTCGTAGTTGGAGTGGTAGACGCCGCCGGGGTTGCCGGAGGAGAGCGAGCCCGACGGCACGCCCGCGTGGGTGTAGAAGCCGACGTGGTCGGAGCCGCCGCCGAGGTTGCCGAGGGCCGGTTCCGTCGCCTCTCCGCCCGTGCGCTCCAGCCACCAGTCGTACACCGATTCGTCGCTGCCGGGGTAGGTCACCGCCTTCGTGGCCTCGATGATCTGCCCCTTGAGCGACGGAGAGGAGGAGCTGCCGAAGTTGGCGCCGGACACCGCGGCGTCGGCGTTGATGTAGGCGATCGCGTTCGCCTCCAGCGCCTCGCGGAACTCCTCGACCCACTCGGTCGATCCGATGATGCCGTACTCCTCCGCGTCCCAGTGCGCGATCATGATCGAGCGGCGCGGCCGGCACGCCTCGTCCCGCGACAGCTCGCCCAGCGCCTCGGCGAGCGTCAGCAGCATCGCGGTGCCGCCGTTCGGGTCGATGGCGCCGAAGCCCCAGGGGTCGTAGTGCGCGCCGAGGATGAACCACTCGTCCGGGAACTCGCTCCCGCGCACGGTGCCCACGACGTTGGTCGCGCGGGTGAGCTTCATGGGCTGGTTCACGCGCACGCGCACCGTGAGTTCCGGGCCGCCGGTGATGCGGTAGTCCACCTCCATCCCCGCCGCCCAGCCGGGCGGGACCTCGCGGCCGGTCATGCGGGACAGGATCTCGGTGGCGGCCTCGTAGCCGATGGGCAGGACGGGGATGTTGTGCAGCGGCACCTCGGAGGGGTCGAGGCGCTCCACCTGCCGCCCGCCGTTCCGGTCGTCGCCGCCCGCGCCGTCCACGGGCAGCGCGGGTTCGAACGGCGTGAGCGGGTCGCCGGTCCAGGGGAGCGTGAGGACGGAGCCGCGCTGGATCGTCTCCCCGTTCATCATCGGGCCTTCGGGGTAGGCGGCGAGTCCCGAAAACCCGGGATCGTTGAACATGACGACGCCCACGGCCCCCCGCTCCTCGGCGAACAGCACCTTGTAGCCGCGGAAGTTCCCCCCGTAGCGGGCGATCACGACCTTGCCGGCCAGGGACACGCCCATCTCGTCCAGCGCGAGATAGTCCTCGCGACGGCCGTAGTTGGCGTAGACGACCTCGCCGGTGACGTCGCCCGAGCCGGAGAAGGCGTTCCATCCGTTGAGCAGGTCGGGGTGGCCGGAGAAGCGGTCCTCGGCAAGCGCGGGCTCGCGGTTGGAGAGCTGCATCGCGACCGGCGTCACGATGTGCACCTCGACGTCGTCGGTCAGCTCCGGCAGGTAGACGTCATAGGGGTGGCGCGTGACCGCCAGCCCCGCCTCCTCCATGGCCCCGGCGATGTAGTCGCCGACCCGCACCTGGGCCTCCGACCCCGCCGGGTGCGGGTTCTCGGTGACCGTGCGCAGGTGCTCGCGGAACGACTCGGAGCGGGGCAGATCCAGGAACCGGGCCTCGCACGCGAGCTGCGTGGCGGCGCGCGCCGCGGTGAAGCCGGTCAGCGCGGGCTCCTGGGCGGCCGCGGGCTCCTGGGCGACCGCCGGAGCGGGGCCGGAGCGGCCTGCAACCACGACGGCGAGCAGGGGAGCGGCGGCGAAGAGCAGCGCGGCAGCCGCGCGGGTCGGAACGAGGGACGCTGGCATCTTGCGGATCTCCTGGCGTGAGGCGCGATCTCACGGAACGAAGCGAGCTTGGCGTGAGAACCGGACTTCGTAGCGCGTCAATAGCTCACATCAACTTCATCGTAAAGTGTGCGGTCTGCCAAGGGCCGCTTGTCTGACTCTCGGTCGCCTCAGCCGCGCTCCTCGTGGAACCTCGTCTCGTCCGGCGCCAGCCTGATCGCGTTGGCGTAGGCTTCGTCCACGGCCGATGCCGGTTCGCGAAGCCAGCGGCGGACCCGGCCGAGTTCGCGCCAGGCCCACGCATGCCGGCGCCGCGTGGCGTCCATTCCGAGGAGACGTTCCAGGAGCGTGCGCGCATCTTCCAGGAGCCGACGATTGTCGTCGGCGCGTCCCTCGCGGTGCGCCGTTGCCGCGAGCCACAGCTTGTTCTGGGCACTCTCCAGAAGCGCGCGGGGATTATCGAGAATCGCGCGTCCAGCGGCGCTGAAGAGTCGAGCCGCCAGCTCCTCGTCCCTGAGGCGTCTCGCGACGATCGCTGCCCCGACCGCCTCGCGCGCGGAGAGCCTTGAGCCCTGTCCGTCAAGGAAGCGCTGCGCTCGCTCTCGCTGTCCGTCCGCGACCAGGGCCTCGAGCCACGGCACGACGACGTCCGGACGCTCGATGTCGGTGGCCAGGTGCAGGTTGGTTCCGACCACCGACTCGGCGCGGTCGAGGTCTCCCAGCGCCACGCACTGCCGCACGAACTCCTCGGCGATCACGAGCGATCCGCGATTGGCGCGCCACGCGGCCTCGAGCTTATCCAACGCCTCCTGCGGCCGGCCGATAGCCCGCAGTTCGCCCGCCTCGCGAATCGCCGAGCCCGTGCTCCGCCAGGCGTGGGCATGGAGGGTCGCCTGGAAAAAAGTGCGTTCCTCGTCAAAGTAGAACTCCGGGGGCGGCGAGCCGTTGCGCTCCATCGCCTGGTAGACCTTGTCCAGGCCCGTCAGGCGCTTCTCGGCCAGTCCGATCTCCTTGAACAGCTCGCCGACGCGCGGGTTCCGCGGCGGCACCAGCTTCGGCGTCGCGCCCCGGATGAGTTCCTCGCGGCCGACCCCCGGCACGGGCCCCGGCGTGCTCCGGATGTCGATCCGGTCCGAAGTGATCCGAACCAGTGTCGTGTGCGGCGAACTCTCATCGTAACCGCGGTGGTAGAGTGCGTTCACGAGTACTTCGCGCAGCGCCTCCTCCGGGTAGCTCGGTCGGCGCGACGCCCTGGCTCCGCTCGCCGGCTTGTGTATTGCCGACCCGATGACCTCGCGCCGAAGGTAGGCCAGACACGCGCGCACCTGTTCCGCAAGGCCTCCCCGAAAGTCCTTTTCCTCCAGGACATCGCCACTCGCCCCGGTGCGGAGGATACTGGTCTCGATCCTCGCCCCGGGAAACCACCGCCCGGGCTCGCGCGAGAAAAAGAGGAGGCCGACGTTGCGCGGCACTTCGTGATCGTTGATGCGCCGAACGATGTCCATCTTTCGGTAGATCGTTCGCGCGTCCTTCTCCTCCACGAGCGCACTGCCGGAAGCCTTCAGGTGCTCCCGAACGAGGGTCTCGCTGAGGTCGTCGAGCGTGGCGTCCTCCGCCGCCCGGGAGTCCCAGGGCACGATTGCGGATTGGTTCAGCAGTTGAGTCAGGAGGCCGGCGTGCTGGGCATCCACCGTCCTCTGGTCGATTCGTACCCAGTACTTACTGTCACCCCTCTCACCGTCGGGAGCCTGGTGTGGAGGCGTCTCGCTCGCGGGCACCCAGATGACAAGGATGCTCCGGCCCTCCACCTCTTCGCGGGAGATTCTGGGGACGTACCGCGGGACGATCCTGCGGCAGTTTCCGGTGATCCACCGAGTGGCGTCGTCTATCTGCTCGGGATTCAGTCCCCTCGGCGGCAGGTCGGCGCTGCCGTCCTTCTCGGCGACGCCCAGAATCACGTAGCCGCTCCCGTGCCTCCTGAGGTCGTTGGCGAACGCGCAGATGGTCTTCAAGACCTGGTGGCCCGTCACCCTCGGGTCCCACGTCGCCTTGAACTCGATGCGTTCGGACTCGACGGTCCGGGCGTGGAGCAGGTCGTCCAGGTTGATTCGGAGGTTGCTCATCGCCTCGCCGGTAGGGGGCTATCGGTGCCGACGGTCGAGGCCGTCGGGCCAGTGCTACCGGAAACTAACGAAGCCCGGCGAGACTGCACGTGATGCTCAGCGTCGCCGGGCCCTGTGCATGTCCAGACCTGCCGCGGACCCTTCGGTCACCGGCGGATCGACGAGGGCAGGGAGGCGGACGCTGCGGAGGTAGTCGGCGATCGCCTGTTCGCTCATCGACTGACGTTCGCGGCACTCGCTCGTCGCCCTGAATCCGCGAACCGCCGGGTACGTGTAGGCGCCGGCGATGAGCAGACTGACGACGGCGACCGCCTCATTGGTGACGAAGTCCGAGTCGGATTCATCGCCAAACACGGCCACCCCGCCCAGGAGACCCCACAACGCCGCTCCGGCCGCATCAAGCGTGGGTGCCGCGGTCGACGTTGTACACGTTCCGCGCGGCAACGGCCCGTCGCCCGGCGGCGGCCCGTTGACGAAGACGAACGAACACCCGCTCAGCAAAAGCACCGCACCAACCACACCACAGATACGCCCCATCCGATCCTCCTCCAAGAGCGTTTGCCCGTTGAATCTGCCCCCCCAATTTGGGTGGGTGGCCCCCAACGGGAACCCGCCGGGGCGCCGCCTGCAACCCCATGTCGTTTTCCGTTGACAATGACACGAGTGTGTAGTATATACGACACATGACACAATTCGGGCGCACGGTTCGGGAACTCCGGGAGCGGCTTCGGCAGGAGGACGCGCGCTTCTCGCTCCGGCAGGTGGCCAAGCGGGTCGGGATCGAGCCGGCGTACCTGAGCAAGATCGAGAGGGGCGACGTGGCGCCGCCCTCGGAGGCGACGACGCTCCGGCTGGCGGAGGAACTCGATGCCGATCCGGACTGGTTCCTCGCGCTGGCGGGGAAGGTCTCGAGCGACCTCCAGGAGATCATCCGCAGGCGGCCGGAGCTGTTCGCGGAGTTGATCCGGCAGCTCAGGGAGGCGCCGGACGACGCGATTCTCCGCGTCGTGCGCGAGGTGCGGGACGGGGACTGGTAGCGGGGGCGGGTAGCTGGGGGCGGGAGACGGGGACGGGCAACGGGGAGGGGGAAGGGGACGGGCAACGATGACGAGAGACACGAGGAGCGACGAGAGATGATCACCCTGGAAAACGACCGCCTGCACTTCCGGTTCCCCGAGGTTCACGAGCGTGCGGAGTGTTCCGTCTCGTTTCGGCGCACGCTGCGCATCCCGGACGACGACACGCCGTATCCCCTCCCGCCCGGCCTGGGCAACTTCCCCCTGCGGCACGTGGACGACTACAAGTCCCGCCTGCCCGCCGAGTGGCTCCGCCGCGGGGGCGTCCTCATGCCGATGCACCAGGCGGAGGCGATGTGGATCAGCTTCGACTCCGACTTCAGCGAGCCCGCCTACCCCTTCGCCGTGAAGATCGCGACGGGAAAGGTGTGCGCCGTCAGCGGGGAAGGCTGGACGAATCACCTCAACCGGGACCCGCAGGACTACGTCGCGCTCCCCGAGCAGCCCTGGATCGACGGCTACTGCGTCGAGAAGGGCGTGATCCGCCAGTTCATCGCCATGCCCCTCGGCGAGGGCTACACGGTCGAGGAACAGATCACCGGCGTCGCGGAGCACGGCGGCGTCCAGATCGTCGCCTACCCGATGAAGGCGGAGCGCTACGAGGCGATCCTCGCCGAGCACAGGGCCAGACGCCACATCGTATACGAGGCAGTCCAATCGCCACCGCGGGTCCAGAGCCCGAGCATGGGACTCGCCCCGGGCGGCCTCATGCGGCAGGAGATCTACGACGATCCCTACGGCCTCGACGCCTGGGACCAGCGCCACGCGAGCCGGTGCTTCGTCACCATCGCGAATTCCGCGCAGTGGATGGCGATGACCGGCGAGAAGCCCCCGACGGATCCGCCCACGGCGAAGCAGTACGCCCACGCCGGCCTGCCCTGGTTCGACTACTACGACGGGGACGCCGAGGCCGTGTCCGGTGCGAAAAAGTTCACGGACCTCTCGAGCGTGGCGGAGATCGGCGCGCAGAAGGGCGAAACGCCGCTGCATGAAAACGAATCGCTCACCGAAACGCGCGTCGTCCGACTCGCTCCGACCGGCCCGCGCCCGGTCCGCGAACCCGGCCCGCCATGACGCGGTCCGTCCGACCGGGTTTGCTTGACGTTCATATGAATGTTCATTACAGTGTGCATTATAATGTTCACGTACCGTGACCGGCGTGCGAACGGCGACACAGGAGGATCCGTGGAAACGGCTGTAGGTCGAAGGCTCGACAGCATCAAGCAAACCGGCGGCATCTCCGCGCGCGAAGTCGCGCAACTCCTGGAGACCACACCGCAGACCGTCTCGCGCTGGCGGACCGGCAGATCCGCGCCGCGCCCGAACAGCCTTGCCCGGCTCCTTCGGCTCGAATGGCTCGCGGACCAGCTCGGCCATGTGTACGAGCCCGACGAGGCCCGGCTCTGGTTGTTCAGTCCCCACCGCGACATGGAGGGGAAGCGCCCGGTCGACCTCATCGCAAGCGGCAGGATGGACGAGGTGCTGACCATCATCGACCGTCTGCAGTCGACGGCCTACGCCTGACCCGTTGCTTGCTATGAGCAACTGAGCCTCCTAGCCTTGGATTTCGACCGTATCTCTTGTTGAACTGCTTGGGGAACGTCATGAGCAAGAAGTCAACCCGACGGGCAGCCGAAGCTGCGCCATCCCGGGTAACCGACCCGTCGCCTGGGGTTGGTCCTGCCAAGGAAGGCAGTTCCCCCGAATCCGCAGCGCGTCCCATCACACCGACTTCCAAGAGAATCATCAAGGAAATCTCGGTCCGACGGCGAAAGGCGATGGAGGTGCTGGCGAATCGGTAGACGGCATTACCGAATTTACAGCTGCTTCAGGGCCTCTCTCCCGAAGCGCTCGGCGGCCTCGAGCACTTCTCTCACGTCGTCCCAGGTCGTGTTGTAGTTCACGATGCACAGCCTGAGGGCGAACTTCCCGGACACGACGGCCGAGGAGACGAACGCGGGGTCCTCCCAGAACAGGCGGGCGAGCACCTCGCGGTTCAGTTCGTCGAGGGCCTCCTCGGCGAGGTCCACGCCGGCCGGGTTCACGCGGAAGCAGACGATGCTCAGGGTTGCCGGGCTCAGGCACTCGAGCACCGGGCTCGCGTCGATGTACGCCTCCGCGCGCGCCGCGGAATCCATCCCCCGCGAGATGCTCTCCCGGAACGCGGCCATCCCGAACGTCTGCACGGACATCCAGATCTTGAGCGCGCGGGCCGAGCGGCTCATCTGCAGTCCCCGGTCGACCATGTTCGGGTGCCCCGACCCCCACAGGGAGTCCTGGAGGAAGGTGGGCCGGATCTCGAACGGCTCCTCCAGCGTCGACACGTCCCGCACGAGCAGGCAGCCGACCTCGTAGGGCTGGAAGAACCACTTGTGCGCGTCGAGCCCGACGGAATCCGCCCGTTCGATGCCGCTCAGGAGCTTCCTCCCGCGTTCGGTCACGGCGGCGAAACCGCCGTACGCGGCGTCCACGTGGAACCAGATGCCCTCCGCAGCGCAGAAATCGGCGAGTTCGGGCAGCGGGTCGATGGCGCCGGTCGCGGTGGCGCCCGCGTTCGCGCATACGGCGATGGGGTTCAGCCCGGCGGCGCGGTCCTCCGCCACCATGCGCGCGAGCGCGTCGAGGTCGATGCGGGAGCGGCCGTCGCTCGGCACGATGCGCGCGCGATCCGGGTGGATGCCGGAGATCTTCGCGGCCCTGTACTGTGCGGGGTGGGTCTGGTCGCTCATGTACACGGCGGCGCGCTCCGGGTAGCCCGCGGCCTCCCGCGCCGCGACGAGTGCGTCCACACTGGCGGCGGACCCGCCGCTCGTGAGCACGCCGCCCGCCGTCTCCGGCAGTCCCAGCCAGCTCCGGAACCACTCGATGACGATGCATTCGAGATGGCTCGGTCCGCTCGCCGTCAGCCAGTTGCAGGCGTTGACGTTGTAGCCGGCCGCCAGGAAGTCCGCGATGACCCCGGGCCAGGTGGGAGAGGACGGAATGAAGCCGAAGCAGCGGGGATGATCGAGGCGCACCGCCAGCGACAGCACGTCGCGAACGGCCCGCTCCATGACCTCGGTCGCCGGCTGCCCGTCTTCCGGCGGATCCCGCATGAGCCGTTCTTCGAGCGCATCGCGGAACTCGCCGTCCCAGGCGTCCTCCCCGGCCAACTCCTCCCGGCGCCGCACGAGGATTTCCGCCGCCTCCCGGGCCAACTCGAGCATCGCCTCCTGCGGCATCTCGAGGCCGTTGGCGACGGCCGGATCGGAGGTCGTGTTCGCCGCTGTGTCCTGTCTCATCACCGTCCGTCGAGGAATCCGCAGCGAGAATCGGCCCCCCCCAATTTGGATGGGTGGTCCCCAACCGAACCCGCCGCCGCACCCCCGGCAACCCTATATGTGTTACCTAACATCTCTTCGCCTCCCCTCGGTAGTCTGGCGGGTCAAGGCGCCGGTCCTTCAACCGCGGTGGGTAAAAAATAACCCCGCCCGAGGCCTTTCGGCGTGTCAATCTCCACGCGTCGTCCGATGCCGCTATTGTCCCACCCGCGCCCGACCGGCGCCGAGACCCGACCGATCAACGGAAAGTCGCCGACGCCATGCTCGAGATCCGCGACCTCGTCAAAGTGTACCCCGGCCCCGTCGCCGCTCTGCAGGGCGTGTCGCTCGATGTGCCCAGGGGGATGTTCGGACTCCTCGGCCCCAACGGGGCGGGGAAGACGACTCTCATGCGCATCGTGGCCGGGCTGCTGGAGCCCACTTCCGGCACCGTGCAGTTCAACGGCGAGGACATCGTCGCCGACCCGCGCCGCATCCGGCGGCAGCTGGGCTATCTGCCCCAGGACTTCGGCTTCTACCCCCACCTCACGGGCGAGTCGATGCTGCGCTTCCTGCTCGTTCTCAAGGGCGTGGAGGCGCCGCAGGGGGTGAAACGCCTCGCGGCGGAGCTGCTCGATCGCGTGAATCTCTCCCACGCCGCGAAGCGCAAGGTGAAGGGCTACTCCGGCGGCATGCGGCAACGGCTGGGGATCGCGCAGGCGCTGGCGGGCGACCCCCGGCTCCTGGTCGTGGACGAGCCGACGGCGGGCCTCGACCCGGAGGAGCGGCTCCGCTTCTACCGCCTGCTCGCGGAACTCGCGGAGGACCGCACGGTGCTCCTCTCCACGCACATCGTGGACGACATCTCGGTGCTCTGCCCGCGCGTGGCGATCATGTACGGCGGCCGCTTCGTCGCGGACACGACCCCGGCGGAGGCCCGGGGCCGCCTCGCGGGCGAGATCTACCAGGGTGCCGTCGGCAAGGAGGATCTCGCGGCGGTCGACCGCGACTACCGGGTCACGCAGGCGGTCCTCATCGAGGGCCGCAACCAGGTCCGCATCCACCTGCCAGAGGGACCGCCCCCGGACGGCTTCGAGGCGGCCGAACCCACGCTGGAGGACGCCTACCTCCTCCTCGCCCGGGCCACGCGGTGAACCCCTTCTCGCGCTGGTGGGAGGTGGCCCGCCGGGAGTGTCGGGCCGGACTCCGCCATCCGGCCAACTGGATTCTCGTCGTCATCCTGGCGCTCATGGCGCTGGGGCAGTCGGAGGGGGCCGTCTCGGTTTCGACCGGGAGCGGCGCGGCGGGCGGATCGCGGCCTTACGTCACCTCGGTCTTCACCCAGGGCATGCTCCAGAGCGTGATCATGCTGGCCCTCGCGGCCTGGTTCCTCGCGATCTCCTGCGGGCTGGCGGTGATCCGGGACCTCGAGGTGCAGGTGGTGGAGGTCTTCCGCTCGACCCGCCTGACGCCCGGAGAGTACGTCTGGGGCAAGTTCTGCGGGGCGGTGGCCCTCTTCACGGCGATCTGGCTTCTGTACGTGGGCCTCGCGATGTTCTTCGCCTACGTCGTCGAGGGGGCGGGGAGTTCGAGGGTGATCGGTCCCTTCTCCCTCGGCAACTACCTCTTCCCGACGCTGATATTCGGGGCTCCCCAGATCCTGCTCTTCGCGGGCGTCTCCTTCTTCCTCGGCACCTGGACCCGCCGCCCGATCATCGTATTCGCCTTCCCCATGGTGGCGCTCCTCGTCACGCTGACTCTCTTCGTCGGCTGGTCGCCGAGCTGGCTCGCGCCGGAGGTGAACCGCGCGCTCATGCTCGTCGATCCGTCCGGTTTCCGGTGGCTGAACGAGACGTTCCTCACGGTCGACCGCGGCGTTGCGTACTACAACTCTGCGCCGCTGCGGCCCGACGCGGGATTCGTGCTCAGCCGCCTCGTCGTCAGCGCGGTGGGACTCGCGGCCGTGTGGGCCGCGGCCCGCAGTTACGCCCGCCGGATGCCGGCCGGCGACGTGGGACCCCGGTTGCTGCGCCGACTTCGGCGCCGCAAGCCCCCGACCTCGGCTCGGGCCCCGGCCGCCGGTTCCGAAGCTGTCGAGTCGGCCGGGTCGGCGGAGACGCTGGCGGACCTCGGGATGACGACCCGCCCCCTCGGTTTCCTGAGGGCCGCCGGCGTTATCGCTCGCGGCGAGATCCGGGACCTCGTGGTCCGGCCCGGCATGTATCTCTTCGTACCGCTGATCCTCTTTCAGACGCTCCGGACCACGCTGCTCGCGATCGGTCCCTTCGACTCGCGGCTCCTGCTGACGTCGGGAGCCCTGGCAGGCCGGCAACTCAACACGCTCAACCTGCTCCTCTGCTTCCTGCTCCTCTTCTACACGGTCGAGTCGCTGCACCGGGAACGCAGCCGGCGCATGCACGACATCTTCGGCGCCGCGCCCATCGGAACCGGGGCCGTCCTGCTCGGCAAAACGCTCGGCAACAGCGTCATGGCGGGGTTCATCCTCCTCGCCGCGCTCGTCGCCGATGCCGCGGTCATCCTCTACCAGCAACTCGCGGCCGGGAGCCCCGTGGGCCTCGACCTCTTGCCCTTCATCGCCATATGGGGGGCGGTGCTCGTCCCCACGTTCATCTTCTGGACCGCGCTCGTGACGGCCCTCTTCTCCCTCGTCCGGAACCCGTACGCCGTGTACGGGCTCGGGATCGGAATCATCGTCTACACGGTGTTCGAAATGCAGACGGGCGACGGACTGACGTGGGTCAACAACTGGCTCGGCTGGGATGCCCTCGGCTGGACCGACATGGGCGCCTTCGCCCTGCACGGGACCCCGCTCCTCCTAAACCGCCTCCTCTACCTGAGCCTGGTGCCGCTCCTCGTCGCGCTCTCCGTGAAGTGGTTCGGCCGGCGGGACTTCGACGCCGCGGGGATCGTCCACCGCCTCCGTCCGGGGCCGCTGCTGCTCGGCGTCCTCCCCCTGCTGCCGCTGGCCGTCCCGGCCGTCGTCCTCGCCTCGCTCCTCGCGGTCGGCGGCGAAGCGGGCTACGAGGGAGAGACGGCGGAGGAATGGGAGAAGGACTACTGGAAGGAGAACGTCCTCGATTGGACCGACTTCCGCATGCCGTCGGTCTCCCGCGTCGATCTCGACCTCGACTTCGAACCCGGCGAGCGCGCCGTCGCCGTGAAGGGGGAGTACACCTTCGTCAACCACCGCGAGTACTCGTACGAGCTGATTCCGATCACGGCCGGGCCCTGGGACCCCATCACCTGGACGCTGAACGGGACGACGAGGTTCCCCAGTGACCGCGCGAACCTGTTCGTGTTCAGGCCCGGTGAGCTGCTCGAACCCGGGGACACGCTAACGATCGGCTTCGAGTACGACTTCGTGTTCATGGAGGGGATGAGCAAGCGGGCGGGCGGGGCGAGCCAGTTCGTCCTGGAGTCCGGCATCGTGCTCACGGCCTTCGGCCCGACCTTCGTCCCGGTGCCCGGATACGTGCCCGGGATCGGGGTGGACGAGGACAACGCGACCGAGCCCCGCGACTACCCCGACGATTTCTACGAGGGCGAGACGGAGCCGCTCTTCGGGTGGGGCGGGAAGCCGTTCACGGTGCGGACGCGGATCACGACGCCCGAGGACTTCACCGCCAACGGGGTCGGCCAGCTGGTGAGCAGCGAGGTCGTCGACGGCCGGCGCACGGTGGTGTGGGAGACCGATCATCCCGTGAGCATGTTCAACGTGATCGCCGGCAGGTACGCGGTGAAGGAGGGAGACGGCACCGCGATCTACCACCACCCGGAGCACGACTACAACATCGAGGAGATGTCCGCCGCCCTCGACGCGGCGCGACGGTACTACTCCGAGTGGTTCTACCCCCTCCCGTGGGACCTCCTGAAGATCTCGGAGTTCCCCGCGTACGCGAGCTACGCGCAGGGATTCCCGACGAACATCACGTTCAGCGAGGGGGTCGGGTTCCTGGCGAAGAGCGACCCCGTGTCGCATGTGGCGTTCATGGTCGTCGCGCACGAAGCCGCGCATCAATGGTGGGGGAACCTGCTCGTGCCCGGCGAGGGCCCGGGCGGCAACGTCCTCTCCGAGGGCATGGCCCACTACGCCGCGATGCTCCTGCACGAACAGGTGTACGGCGACCGCTACCGCATGGAGTTCGGCAAGCGGATCGAATCCCGGTACGCGAACGGGCGCTTCCGCGACTCGGAGCGCCCGCTGGTGAGGACGGAGGGCGGCCGCCGCGGAGACGCCACCGTCACCTACGACAAGGGCGGCTGGGCGATGTGGATGTTGCAGCAGGAGATGGGACGCGAGAACATCCTCGCGGGCCTGCGCGCCTTCATCGAGAAGTACAACCCGGACCCGGACTTCCCGGTGCTGCAGGACATGCTGGCGGTGCTGCGCGGGTTCGCGCCGGACACGACGGCGTTCGACCGCTTCACCCGGCAGTGGTTCCACCAGGTGGCGCTGCCCGAGTACGAGTTCGCCGACGTGACGAAGACCCGGGAAGCGGATAGTGCGGGCGGGGCCGGCGGCGATGGCGGCGAGACCTGGGTCGTGCGCGGGACCATCCGAAACGTGGGCACGGGCCGGGCGACGGTGCAGGTGGCCGCGACGGCGGGAGAACGGTGGTCCGACGAGGGGGACGACCGGACCCGCTCGGTGGTGGCCGAGGGCTACCGGGAGGCGCGGACGGAGCTATACGTCGACTGGGCCGCGTCGGTCGAGTTCGAGATCCGCGTCCCCTTCGACCCGGAGCGCATCGTGGCCGACCCGGACGTGCTCATCCTGCAACTCAACCGCAACGCCGCCATCTTCGACTTCTGAACTCGGGTGACGCCCATGACGCAGGTCGACAACCGCTGCCGCACTGCCGGCCTGGCCGGTCTTCTCCTCGGCCTGGGCTGCCTCTGCGCCGCGCCACCTGGCATCGCCGCCCAGGCACCCACCGGGCTCGGCCGGGTCTCCGTCTCCGTCGGGGTCGACGGCGTCCTCCCGGCCGACCTCCGCTTCGTCGACGGTGAGGATGCGGGCGAGGCGGCTCTCTACGGTGACGACCAGTCCGACGCCGGCACGCTCGGGTCTGGGTTGGAGTACCGCCTCGCGGCGGGCTACCGGTTCGGGGCGTTTCGCGCCCAGGTGGAGTTGACGGTCACGGGCCAACGCGCGTACGAGGGCCAATCGAACTACGCGGGCGGCGGACCGGTGCAGCCGACCGAGGCACGCATGAACGCCCGCCGACTGCTGCTGTCGGGGTTCCGGGAGTTCGGGGCGCTCGGCGGGGGGCGCCTGTGGGTGGGCGGGGGACTGGGCGCAAACCGTTACCGCCTCACCGACTACGTCCAGCGATTCCCCAGTCCCGACGATCCCTCCGGCCGCCTCCGCAGGGGACCCGCCGGCGAGGTGCCCTCCACGTCGCTTCCCGCGAACACGGGCTACGGTTTCGCGTGGATGCTCGCCGCCGGCCTGACCGTCCCCCTGCGCGCCGACGTGCTGTTGGATTTCGGATACCGCTACACGGACGCCGGACGCGTCCGCACGGGCGCTGGCGACATCGACGTCGTCCGCTATGATGAGGAGGGCAGCCGCCAACTCCGTCGCGTCGCCATCAACCCGACCGGCGCCGACCTCCGCCTCCACTCCCTCACGGCGACACTCCGCTGGCTCCCCTAGCTTCGCACATCGAGACCGGAGACGAGTAATGAACGAGACGCTCAGGGACGAACTCCTGGAAATGATCGGGCTGGACGAGAGGGTGCGCGCCGAACTCGTGGATTCGGGCGAACTCTTCGACGTCGGCTACGAGGCGCGGATGGAGCGCGTCCACCACCGGAACGCGCTGCGTCTTCACGTGATCATCGAGTCGGTCGGATGGCCGGGAACGGACCTCGTCGGTTCCGACGGGGCGGAAGCCGCCTGGTTGATCCTGCAGCACGCGATCGCCGAGCCCGACCTGATGCGGCGGACGCTGCCTCTCCTCCAGGCCGCCGCGCGCGAAGGACAGGCGTCTCCCCGGCACGTGGCGCTGCTGGAGGACCGGATCCGATTCTTCGAGGGCCGGCCGCAGCGCTACGCGACGCATTTCGATTGGGACGCCGAGGGGAATCTCTCGCCGTGCGCCATGGAAGACCCGCGGCGGGTGAACAAGCGGCGACGCGCGGTCGGACTCGCCCCGCTGGCCAAGCAGCTGCGGGGTGCACGCGCGATGGCGGCCGCCGAGGGGGACGGCCCGCCCGCGGACTACGAGGCGTACGCCAAGGCCCGCGATGAATGGGCCGCACGCGTCGGCTGGCGCACCGGCTAAGGAACGGGTATGGCAAGGAAGACGGGCAAACCGAAACCGAAGGAGATCGAGTCGATCCTCCAGTGGGCCGAGGAGGCCATCGCCGACAGGAGGGAAGCGCGCATCTGGGCGGATGACGCGGTGGCGTACGCCGAGCGAGCCCTTCGATTCCCCCCCCGTGAGAGGGATGCCATACTCCTCACGAAGGAGGCTCGCCTTGCCCTCATCGAATGCGAGTCGCACGCGAGTCGGGCCAAGGACCGCCGCTGGGCCGTCGAGGCCCTGGCACCGCCGAAGAGACGCGAGGGGCTGGAGGAAGTGGTCGAATCCGTCGGGCGGGCGGCCCGCGACGCCCTGGACCACGCGCGGCGAGCGAAGGAAGCGGTGACTCGGGCGCGCCGCCGCTAGCCCGCGGGCGCTGACCGACCGGAGGAGTCATGCTGATCGTGCTCGAGCTGACGCTGATCGTGGCCTTCCTGATGGTGTGGAAGGGCGCGAGTCTCATCCTCGAGGACAAGGTGCTGATCCCGGCGAGGATCCGTCGAGAGCGTGAGGTTTGGGCGGAGCTGGACGCCGAGGATCGCGAGGCCGACTACCGGGAGCGGCTCGAACCCGTCGACGAGGAAGCGGCGAGGCTCGCCGACGTGAGCAGGCGTGAGGCCTCGCGCGAACAGGCGTGGGCGGAATGGGAACGGGCCCGCGACGCCTTGCGCGAGCAGGCGGATAGACTCCGCTCGTGATCCGATCCTCCGAGGGTCGGACGCAGCGCCGCTCAGCGCCTCCAGGCGTCTGCGGCCGGGACGCCTCGGCTGAGCTGGACCTCGAGCCCCGGCTCGGGTAGATCGGGGGCGATGGCGGCTCCGGCGAGATCCTCCGTGCGCAAGTCGCGGAGGATGCCGCGCACGCGTCCCGTGACCGGATCCCGGAGAAGCGCCGCGGCGGACCCGCCATCCCGGTCCATTTCCACGGAGCCGTCCGGCCCCGACAGCGTGATCCGCGCCAGCGCGTCGGCCCAGTCCGGGCGCACGGGCACGGCGAAGGCGAACGAGGAACTGCCGTCGCCGTCGGCGATCTCGTCCATGTCGAAGCTCAGGGAGAAGAGTTCGTTGCCCAGCGCATCCGACCCGAAGACGCGGTACGCTCCGCCGCTCTCGGGCAACGCGGGCGGCGCCTCCACGACGAAGGCGGGCTCGAGGGACAAGTCGCCCTCCGCGTTCGCCCCGCCCCACAGCAGGAGCGACGTCTCGGCCGCGGCCGCCGTCGACGCGGCCGATTCGGTGTTCAGGCGGTAGCCCATCGCCTTGCGGAAGCTGTAGTCGCTGATCCACTTGTAACCGCAGTAGCCCATCAGTTCCGGCGTGTCCGGCGGCACGAGCGTGTCCGACCGGAAGTCGTAACCCCAGGCGCCGATCGACCCGTCCGGGTACGGATACAGTGGGTCGACGCCAAGCGGGGCGCCGCACGGGGCGTGACCCAGGTCGAACGTGTGCCCCAGCTCGTGCGCGACGATCCAATCCAGGAGATACGCGAAGGCGACGCCCCAACCCCGGAGCGCGAGACCGCCGCCGATGGCCGGGAGCGTCGTGCCCAGGTAGTACCCGCTCCCGCCCTCCGCCAGGCGCAGCAGCCGGAGCTCCTCGAGCATGTCGATGACCTCGGTGGATGACGTCCACACGGGCTCGTGGGCGGTCAGTTCCATGTCCGCGACGGGCAACAGCGTCCGCGTCATCTCGAACAGTTCGTCATCCGGAGAGAGCGCGTTCACGGTGTCGACGATCGACAGGTCCGGGTTCGACTGCCGAATGAACGGAACGACGATGAGATCGAAGGTGGGCATCGCCCGCACGCCCGCCGCCAGGCGTCCCGTCTCGGGGATCCGCTTCTGCACCTCCACGGCGGCATCGAGCGTCCCGTCGGGATCGACGTCCACGACCATCTCGAGACCCGGGACGATCACGGATCCCGGGATGGTGACGTTCGCCGACGCCTCGAGGTTCCCCTCGTCGATCTCGGCCGGAATCGGCGTCGACTGGCCGGGCACGTCGGCGACGTGGATCTCCCGGCCGTCCTCGAAGAAGGTGGCCCGGATGGGCGGGATGCCGGCGCCGCCGGCGTTGTCCGATGTCACGAACACCCGCAGCAACGCGTCCTCTCCCGCCACCGGCGAAACCGGAAAGTCGATGGACTGCACGGCCTGCGTCAGGTAGGCGACCGCGCTCCCGGCGGGGCAGAGCGGCGCGAAGGGGTCCGGGATCGCGAGCAGCCACTCGCGGAACTCGCTGTCGCGGGGGACGCAGATCCCGGTGCCGCCGAGCCGGAACGCGTTCAGCCGCAGCGCCGTCAGTGCCTTCGGCAGGGCGCCGGACATGCCCGCGTTGTTGGAAACGTCGAGGACGCGGAGCGCGCTCAGTCGGGAAAACTCCGCCGGCAGGTTCCCGGTGAGGGCGTTCGCGGACAGGTTCAGCTCCGCCAGATTCCGAAGCCCGCCCAGTTCCGGCGGGATGGGACCCGTCAGCGCGTTGTCCCGCAGATTCAGCGTGCGCAGCCGCGGAATGGCGCCGAGTTCGGGTGGAATGGACCCCGTCAACCGGTTCCACCCCAGTTCAAGGTGCTGCAGGTCGTCGATCCGGCCCAGCGCGGAGGGAATCTCCCCCGTCAGCCGGTTGTGTTCCAGTGAAAGACGAAAGAGCGGAAGGTGTGCGAGTTCGGAGGGGATCTCGCCGGTCAAACGGTTGTCGCTGAGGTAGATCTGGCCCAGGTGCGGCAGGTCGCCGAGTTCGGGCGGAATCTCCCCCGTCAGCGCATTCTGTGTCAGGCCCAGGAGGTCCAGGCTGGACAGCTGCGCCAGTTCGGCCGGGATCGGACCGGAAAAACCGTTCCCGTTGAGGGTCAGCCACGTCAGATTGTGCAGCTGCCCGATCTCGGGCGGGATCACGCTCCCTTCCAGGCCATCATCGTATACAATGCTCAGGACCTTGAGGCTGGTCAGACGGCCGATGTCCGGCGGGATGCGGCCTGACAGGCCGTTGAACGCGAGCTGCATTTCGACGACGCGCCCGTTGGCGTCCGTCGTGATGCCGTGCCATTCCCCGAGCGGCGCATCGCTGAGCCAGTTCTCGTTGTCGGTCCAGCCGGGGCCGCCGGCCGCCTCGTAGAAGGATTCGAGAGCCGCCCGGTCCGGGTTGTGCGCCGCCGCCTCGATGGACACGGACTCGTCGCCGACGGTCGCCACGAGCGTCTGTCTTCCGGCGGCCGCGCCGAGCGTCCACACGGTTCGCGCCAGGCCCTCCGCGTCGGTCCGGGCCTCGGCCGGCTCCGCGGCGCCACCGCCCTCGCCCGGCGTGAACGCGACCGTCGCTCCGGCCACGGGCGCGCCATCGGCGTCGATGGCCCGCACCACGACCGGGTCCGGCAACGCGGCGCCGGCATCCGCGCGCTGCCCATCGCCCGACACGACGGTGAGCGCGCGCACGAGGTCGTCCGGCGTCAACAGCGACGCGGTCACGTCGACCGACGGGCCGTCGGCCACCGCCGCGGTCAGCGTCTGGTCGTCAGCCTCACCGAGCGTCCACACGGTCCGCGCCAAGCCCTCAGCGTCGTTCCGGGCCTCGGCCCGGTCGGCGTCGCCCCCGCCCTCGCCCGGCGTGAAC
>JAJEEM010000075.1 GCA_022820995.1 Gemmatimonadota bacterium
GCCGGGCCGCGAGGGCTCGCGCGATGTCCGGCCGGGCGCGCCGAAGCAGAGGCGCCGCCGCGAGCGCGACGCCGGTCGCCGCCGCCGCAAGACGCGCCCCGGCGGTCACGACCGCGCCCCGGAGCTTTTCGCCCGCATCCCGTCTCCATATTCTGCCGCGTGCGCTATCTCGGGAACAAAACGAAGCTCGTCCCCTTCCTGCTGGAGACCGTGAACCGGTTCCAGCAGAAGCCCGGCGTCGCCTGCGACCCGTTCGCCGGCACCGCCAGCGTGTCGGCGGCTCTCAAGGAGAAGGGCTGGCAGGTCCATGCGGGCGATCTCATGGCGTCGTCCTACGCCCTCCAGGTCGCACGAGTCCAGCTCGACGCGCACCCCTTGTATCCCGCCTCGCTCCTCCCGGCGGCGGCCCGCAACGGAAAGCGGGAGATCGGCTACCGCGCCCTGCTCGAGGGGCTCGCCGAACGCGATGATCCCGGGGGCGGCGGCGATCCCGGAGACGGCGATCCCGGGGACCGCGGTGCCGGGGGCGCAGGGGGATCGGCCCGCCCCGGGTTCATCTCCGAGCACTACACGCGCGACGGCGCCGCCGGCCGGGAGCACGGGCGCATGTACTTCTCCCCCGAGAACGGACGGAAGATCGATCGGGTCCGGACGCGGATCGAGCGCTGGACGCGCGGGTCCTCCCACAGCGAAGCCGCGGCCCAACTCCTGATCGCGACGCTCATCGAGGCCGCCGACCGGGTCGCGAACACGACCGGCGTGTACGCCTCGTTCGTGAAAACCATGCAGCCGAACGCGCTGCGCCCGCTCGAACTCCGTCCCATCGAGCCGACCCGGCGCCGGGAAGGAGCCGGCGCCTGCAGCGCGTTCCGCGGACCCGCCGCCCGCCTCCTGAAATCCATCGGTCCCGTCGATCTCGTCTATCTCGACCCCCCTTACAACGGCCGGCAGTATCCCGCGTATTATCACATCCCCGAACTCCTGGCGCTCGGCTGGGCCTCGCCGCCGGAGATTCGCGGAAAGACGGGACTCATACCCGACGAGGCGCAGCGCTCGGACTGGTGCCGGAAACACCGGGCCGCGGACGCCCTGCGGGAGGTGCTGGAAGCCGCGGACGGACGCCACATCCTGTTCAGCTACAACGACGAGGGGCACCTGGACCGCGCCGCCATCGAGGACGCGCTGCGCGAACGCGGCCTGCCGGACACCTACGCGTTTCACGACCGGCCCTACCGCCGCTACCGGAGCGACGCCGACGGCCCGCAGCGGAGCTACCTGCGCGACGACGTGCGGGAACACCTCCACTACGTGCGGTGCGCGTGAGCACGATGCGCGGGGTGAGCGCCCGCCTCTCCGTCTCCCGCGCGCGCGCCGCGCTCCTCCTGCTCCTGCTGTGCGCGGGCGGCTGCTCGCCGGCGTACGTCCTGCGCGCCGGCTGGGAGGAGGCCCGCATTCTCTCGACGCGCCGCCCGATCCGGGCCGTGATCCACGACACGACCGTGGCCCGCGAGACCCGCGACAAGTTGCGGCTCGTCCTCGACGCGAGAGACTTCGCGGAACGCGACCTGGGGCTGCGCGCGGGGGCGAGCTACGAGTCGTTCTCGCAACTCCACCGCGACACGCTGGTCCTGAACGTGCTCGCGGCCCCGGAGTTCGCGCTGCGCTGGAAGACGTGGTGGTTCCCCATCGTCGGCCACCTCCCCTACAAGGGATACTTCGACTTTGACGACGCCCGCGCGGAGGCCGCCAGCCTGGCCGAGGAAGGCTACGACGTTTCGCTCCGGCCGGTCTCCGCCTTCTCGACGCTGGGCTGGTTCCCCGATCCCATCATGTCGACGACGCTGCGGCTCGACAGCCTGGGGCTCGTCGAGACCGTCATCCACGAGATCACGCACAGCACGTACTTCCCCACCGGCCAGGCGGATTTCAACGAGAGCTTCGCGAACTTCGTCGGGCACCGCGGCGCCATCGAGTTCTTCTGCGAGGCGCTCGCGGACGAGAGTGCCTGCCGGCGGGCGCAGTGGAGATGGGAGGACACGCGCGTGTTCGGCCACTTCTTCCATTCGATCCTCTCGCCGCTGGAGGAGGTGTACGCCTCCGCCGTGCCCGACGACGAGAAGCGGAAGGCGAAACGCGAGGTGTTCGAGGAAGCGGCCCGGCGCTTCGAGACGGAGTACAAGCCGCGGCTCCACGCGCGGTACGGTTCGATCGACCCCGACGGTCTCGACAACGCGTGGATGATCTCGCGGCTCCTCTACTACACGAGGCTGGATGACTTCGAGCGCGTGTACGAGTCGCACGGCGCCCTGGTGCCCTCCGTCGAAGCGCTGATGCGGGAGGCCGCGGCCGGCGATCCGTGGGAGGCCCTGACGCGCCTCGCGGGTCCCGCGGACACAGGCTCCCGCGATACGAACAACCCCGAAACCACGGAAGGATCGAGATGACGGAACCGTTCGCCTGCGTGCGCTGCGACCGCGACGACCGGGGCCGGATCGAGCGCGTCCCGTTCCCGAGCGAACTCGGCGAGCGGATCGTGGCCGAAATCTGCGCGTCGTGCTGGGAAGAGTGGAAGGAGCGACAGATGCTCCTCATCAACCACTACGGACTCAAGCTCCACGAATCCGCGGCACGCGAGTTTCTCTACACGAACCTGCGGATCTACCTCTTCGGCGAGGAGGGCACCGCCGCCTCCATCGACGCAGGGGAAGAGGGTTCCGTCGAGTGGTGAACCGCCCGCGCTAGGAGACGACGAGGTTGAGCATGCGGTCCGGGACGTGGATCACCTTGCGGATCGCAACCCCGTCGAGGCGCCGGATCACGTTCGCCTCGGCCAGCGCCGCCTCGCGCACGACCTCTTCGGGGGCTCCGCGCGCGACCCGGATCGTCGCCCGCAGCCGGCCGTTCACCTGCACCGGAAGTTCGACCTCGTCCACCACGAGCTTGCGCTCGTCCCAGGCCGGCCACTCCGCGTGATCGAAGATGCTCGACGCGCCGCCGAGCCGGGCCCAAAGCTCCTCGGCGATGTGGGGCGCCATCGGCGCGATCATGATCACGAGCGGCCGCACCTCGTCGACCGAGGCCGTGCGCCCGCCTGAGCGCACCGCGTTCAGGTAATCCATCGCGGCGGCGATCGCCGTGTTGTAGCTCAGCGCCTCGAGATCCTCCGAGATCTGCCTGATCGTGGCGTGCAGCGCCCGCTCCACGCCGGGATCGTCGAATCCCGTGCGCCCCGCCTCGGCCGCCGCCGTCACGCTGTCCCACACCTTCTTCAGGAAGCGCTCCGGCCCGGCCAGGCCGCCGTCGCGAAAATCCCCGCCCCGCTGGAAGGGGCCGAGGAACATCAGGTACATGCGGAACGCGTCCGCGCCGAATCGCGCCAGGTACTCGTCCGGCAGGATCACGTTGCCGCGGGACTTCGAGATTTTCGCGCCGTCCCTGATGAGCAGGCCGTGTTTGCGGAAGCGGTCGTACGGCTCCTCGAACTCGACGTGCCCGAGGTCGTGCAGCACCATCGTGAGGAAGCGGGAGTAGAGGAGGTGGAGGACGGAGTGCTCCTCGCCGCCGATGTAGCTGCCGACGGGCAGCCAGTTCCGCGTCCGGTCGGGGTCGAACGGCCGGTCGTCGAACTCGGTCGAGGGATATCGCAGGAAGTACCAGCCCGAGTCGAGGAAGGTGTCGGAGACGTCGGTCTCGCGTCGGGCCTTGGCGCCGCACGCCGGACACGCCGCCGCGTGGAACGCCGGGTCGCGCGCGAGCGGACTCACGCCCGTCGCCGTGGGGCGGAAATCCTCCACGTACGGGAGGACGACGGGGAGGTCCTCCTCCGGCACCGCCTGCGGCCCGCAGGCGTCGCAGTAGATGATGGGGATCGGCGGCCCCCAGTACCGCTGCCGCGAGATGCACCAGTCGTGCAGCCGGTAGTTGACCTCCGCCGCCGCGAGTCCGCCCTCCGCCAGCCACTCCGTGATCGCGCGCCCGCCCGCGTCGGCCTCCATCCCGCTGAAACGGCCGGAGTTCACGAGAATCTCATCGGCCGTGTGCTCGACGAAGGCGGCCTCCGCCTCGCCTCCCCCGACGTCCGCGGGATCCGCGCCCTCCGGGAGCGCCGCCCGGGAGCACACGACCTGGACGACGGACAACCCGAACCGGCGCGCGAAATCGAAGTCGCGCTGGTCGTGGCCGGGCACGGCCATGATCGCGCCGGTGCCGTAGTCCATGAGGACGTAGTCGGCGACCCACACGGGAATATCCTCCCCGGTGGCCGGGTTCCGCGCGTACCCGCCCGTGAAGACGCCGGTCTTCTCGCGATCGTCCGTCTTCTGTCGCTCCACGAGGTCGACGGCAGCGGCCGCGTGCGCGTAGGCCTCCACTTCGGCGCGCCGGTCATCGGTCGTGAGCCGCTCGACGAGGGGATGCTCCGGCGCCAGGACCATGAAGGTGGCCCCGAAGAGCGTGTCGGGGCGCGTCGTGAACACCTCGATGGCGTCCGCAGCGCCGTCGGCGGCCGCGGAGTCGTCAGCGCAGGAGAGCGGAAAGTGCAGCCGCGCGCCGTCCGAGCGGCCGATCCAGTTGCGCTGGGCCGTCTTCGTCGTCCCGGACCAGTCGATCCAGTCCAGGTTGTCGAGCAGCCGCTGCGCGTAGTCCGTGATCCGAAAGAACCACTGGCTCAGCATCCGCTGCTCGACCGCGGTGTCGCACCGTTCGCACAGGCCGCCGATCACCTGTTCGTTCGCGAGGACCGTCTGGTCCTTCGGACACCAGTTGACGGCGGCCTCCTTCTTCTCCGCCAGGCCCGCCTTGAAGAGCTGGATGAAGATCCACTGCGTCCACTTGTAGTAGCGCGGATCCGTCGTATCGACCGTGCGGGACCAGTCCGTCATGAGCCCCGCCGCCCTCAGCATCCGCTCGAAGTTGCGGATGTTCGAGGGAATCAACTCCATCGGGTGCGTGTCGACCTTGAGCGCGTGGTTCTCCGAGTGGATGCCGAACGCGTCGTACCCGATGGGCTCGAAGACGTCGTCGCCCCGCAGGCGGCGGAAGCGCCCGTAGATGTCGGCCCCCGTGAAGGCGTACAGGTTCCCGACGTGCAGCCCCTCGGCCGACGGATAGGGGTACATCATGAGGTTGAAGAACGGACGCTCGGCGGCGTCGAGGTCGGGCTCGTTCGTCCCGTTCTCCTCCCACCAGGTCTGCCACCGGGATTCGATGGCGCTCGGGTCGTACATGGGTCGCGGGTCCGCTCCGTCCAGAGATCACGCCGGGGAGATGCACGAGACGGCGGCACCCTGCGGAGGCCGCCGTCCGGCCGCACAAGATGGGGCCGGAACGGCGGCCGAACAACTTACGACACCTAGGGATGGTCTGAACAAGTCACCACCGCCAGATTGATGGACCGTGGGAGTCGAACAGCGGTTCGGACGAGGCGGAGACTGGGGTGGGGACGATGGACCAGGTGACGTTTTCGGATGTGGAGTACGAGGGGAAGAAGCG
>JAJEEM010000046.1 GCA_022820995.1 Gemmatimonadota bacterium
GGGGGGGGGGGCGGCGGCGGCCCCGTGGGCGGAGGGGCCGGAGGCGGCGGGGGCTCGACGGGAGTACCGACCGGGCCCTCGCCCGCACCGCCACCCCCACAGTTGAGGGCGATGCCCATTGCGAACAGCAGCGCTGGCCAACGACCCTTCATTCGAAACCCTCCTGGGCGTACCACTCCCATGATCCGACCTTGAAAAATGAAACGGCCCGTGTGCCTCAGGCAAGCTCCGACCCGTCGCCGGCGGCCCGCCGTTGCTGCGACGCCTGATCCGTTCAAGATTCGCCGGCATGCGAACGCTACCCGAAATCCGTCCGGTCACACCCGTCATCGGCGCCGAGGTCCATGGCGTGGACCTCGCCGCCCTCGATGATGACAGTTTCGAGACCATTCGCGATGCGTTGATGGCGCACTGCGTCCTCTTCTTCCGGGACCAGGACATCTCCATCGAGAGCCAGAAGGCGCTGGGGGCCCGGTTCGGGGAACTCGTCGAGCACCCCAACGAGCCCGGGATCGCGGGACACCCGGAGGTGTTCCGGATCCATGCGGACGAGAACTCGGTGCGGGCGACCGGCGAGCGCTGGCACTCGGATGTGTCGTGCGATCCCATGCCGCCGATGGGTTCGATCCTCCGCCTGCACACGGTGCCCGGGAGCGGCGGCGACACGCTGTTCGCGAACATGTACGCCGCCTGGGAGGCGCTGTCGGACCGCATGAAGGCGCTGCTCGACGGCCTCACGGCGGTCCACGACGGCGGCCCGTTCTACCGGGAGGTCAACCGGCTCATCGGGCGAGACGACGGGGGCCGCTCGTACCCGTCGGCGGAACACCCCATCGTCCGCACGCACCCCGTGACGGGGCGGAAGGCGCTGTTCGTGAACGAGATGTTCACGGTCCGCATCGTGGATCTCCCGCGGGGCGAGAGCATGGGGTTGCTCGACTTCCTCTTCCGGCACGTGCAGCGGCCGGATTTCCACTGCCGCTTCCGCTGGCGCCCGCATTCCGTCGCGTTCTGGGACAACCGCTGCACGCAGCACCACGCGATCTGGGACTACTTCCCCGCCGTGCGCTCCGGCTACCGCGTCACCATCCGCGGCGAACGCCCGGTCTAGCGTTCGGCCGCCTGCTCGCCGCCGGTCACCCGGCGTACCCGCGAGACAAGACTACCGCGTCCAGAGTTCGCTGAAGGGAACCGCCAGCATTCGCTCTTCGGCGAGCGGCAGGATGTCGCTGCCGTTGTAGAGAACGATTCCGGCCTCGAAATCCTCCCCGCAGAGTGCGGCGAGGCGCCTCAGCCCCGGACCCGCCGACCGCCCGGGCGTGCTCGTCGCCTTGACTTCGACGCCCCAGGTCCGTGACCCGAGCGTGATCACCAGATCCACCTCGCGGCCGTCCCTGTCGCGGTAGTGCCAGAAGCGGAGATCGGGATCCGTCCAGCCGGCCTGCGCCTCGAACTGCTGCACCGCGAAGGACTCCAGAAGATGTCCCATGCGCTGCCGCTTCGTGAGCCAGTCCCCGGCGGAGAGTTGTGCCAGCGTAGCCGCGAGACCGCTGTCGATCAGATGCGCCTTGGGCGACTTCACCAGTCGTTTTCCGGGGTTGCGGTGCCAGGGGAGCAGGCGTCTGACGAGAAAGAGCCGCTCGAGGACGGACACGTATTCCGAAACCGTTCCTCGATGCAGGCCGAGGTCGCGCGCCACACGGCTGGCGTTGAACAGTTCGCCGTTTCGGACCGCAAGAAGCTCCAGGAGGCGACCCACCTGGTCCGCAACCTGGATGTTCGAGACATCGAGGACATCCCGGTCCACGATGCTCCGCACGTACTGGCGGTGCCACTGGCGTGCGCGGGCCGGCGCCCGCGTCAGAGGCTCCGGGTATCCTCCTGCCACGAGCCGGGCGGCGAGTTCCGGCGCGGGCGGCGCGGCGGTCCCCGGACGGAGCGAGGGCCGCAACCGTCCCGCAAGGAAATCGCGGAGAAAACGACCGGGACGGCGCTCCTTCTCGGATTCCGAGAACGGCATGAGGCGCACGACCTCCATGCGGCCCGCCAGCGACTCGGTCACGGAGGGGACGAGCAGCAGGTCGGCGGAACCCGTGAGAAGGAAGCGTCCGGGGCGTCGATCCGTATCCACGGAGAGTTTGATCGCCGGGAGGAGTCCGGGCGCCCGCTGTACTTCATCGATGGTTACCTCGCCGGGGAGGCTGTCCACGAAGCCCGCGGGGTCTGCAGATGCCGCGTCGAGAAACGGGGGATGGTCCAAGCTCACGAAGGCCCGCTCCGGCTTCAGGACGCGGGCAAGCGTGGTCTTGCCGCACTGGCGCGGCCCGGCCAGACACACGACAGGCGTGTCGGACATGGCCTCGCGCAGGGCCTTGTTCATCGAACGAGGGTACAGCGAGTTCCGGGACATTCGGGAAACACCGGCTATTTTTCGGTCATGTTATCGGCTAATTGTCGGCCAAGCTATCGGCTGTTTGTCGGTTATGCAATCGGCTGTTTGTCGGTCGAGGAAAGATCATCTTCCCGGATTCGTACGTTTTCCTTACGATGGTTGTCCGCCCGCCCCGGGCGTGGCGACAAACCGTCGAAGGAGTCCGGATCATGGAGAAACGCACTTCGCTTTCGCCCATCGTGCTCGCCGTGGCTGCGGTTCTGGCGGCCTGTAGCGGCGCCGATCCGGAGGCCTCTTCTCCGGAGGCGGCCGAAGCGTCGGCGCTGGCGGTCGTCGGCGCGACCGTCATCGACGGCTCCGGCGCCGAACCCGTGCCTGACGCCACGGTCGTGGTCCGGGACGGGCGCATCGAGTCCGTGGGACCGTCGGCGGAGATCGAGGTTCCGGAGGACGCCGAGGTCCTCGACGCGGCCGGAAAATACCTCGTTCCGGGGCTTATCAACGCACACGGTCACGTAGGCGCGACGCTTGGTCTCGAAGGCGGGCACTACTCGCGGGACAACGTGCTGCGCCAGCTCGAGCTGTACGCGAGCTATGGGGTGACGACCGTCGTCAGTCTCGGCGGGGACGAACCCGCCGGCGTCAAAGTGCGCGACGAGCAGGACACGCCGTCCCTCGACCGGGCCCGGCTCTATGTCGCGGGTGCCGTGGTGGCGGGGATCACGCCGGGGGCCGCGCTCGAGATGGTGAGCGGGAACGCGGCGATGGGGGTCGACTTCATCAAGATCCGGGTCGACGACAACCTCGGGAGCACGTACAAGATGACGCCGGACGTGTACGAGGCGGTGATCGCCGGGGCGCACGAACTCGGGCTTCCGGTGGCGGCGCACCTCTTCTATCTCGAGGACGCACACGGGCTGCTCGACGTGGACGTGGACTTCATCGTGCACAGCGTCCGCGACCGGGACGTGGACGACGCGCTCGCGGCACGGCTCGTCGAAGCCGACGTCTGCTACTCGCCGACGCTGACGCGCGAGGTCTCGACCTTCGTGTACGAGAGCGAACCCGAGTTCTTCTCGGACCCCTTCTTCCTCGCCTCCGCCGAGCCGGCCGTGCTCGAAGCCCTGCGCGCGCCGGAGAGCATGGCGCGCTACCGCGAGAGCGAGTCGGCACAGCGCTACAAGGAGGCGCTCGCGCAGGCCCAGGAGAACCTCGGCGCGCTGTCCGACGCCGGCGTCACGATCGCGATGGGCACGGACACCGGCCCGCCCGCCCGCTTCCAGGGCTACTTCGAGCACATGGAACTCGCGCTCATGGCGGAGTCGGGCATGTCGCCGATGGAGATCCTCGTCGCCTCCACGGGCGACGCGGCGCGCTGCACCGGGCTGGACGATGTCGGCACCATCGAGGCCGGCAAATGGGCGGACCTCATCCTCCTGAACGCGGATCCGCTGGAGGGGGTCGAGAACCTGCGCGCGATCGAGTCCGTCTGGATCGCCGGCAACGAGGTGCCCTCGGTCTCCGGCTAACCCCGGCTCGGTTCCCGGAGGTCGACGATCGGGGGGGCATCCTCGGGGATCGTGTCCGGCTCGACCGTGCGGACTTCCACGCGGAGCCGGGTCGCCTCCCTGAGGCGGGCGGCGAGTTGATCGACGTCCGGCTGGCGGCCCGGGGTGGCCTCGACGGAGACGGTGAGCACGTCGCGATGGTCCTCCTCCGTTACCGCCCCCTGGTAGCGCCGAACGCCGGGCGCGCCCCGGAGCGCCTCCGCCAGTTGCCGCGGATGGACGAACATGCCGCGCACCTTCACGCCCTCGCCGGTCCGGCCCAGGAAGCCCGCCAGCCGGGGTGAGGTCCGGCCGCAATTGCACGCCTCCGGCCGGAACGTCGACAGGTCGCCGGTGCCGAAGCGGACGAGCGGGTAGACGGGGTTGGCGCTCGTGACGACGACCTCCCCCGGGTCGCCGGGCTCGCACGGCTCGCGCGTGCCGGGGTCCAGCACCTCGACGACGACGCCCGGCGCGACGTGCCAGCCGTCCTTCGCCTCGCACTCGTAGCCGATGGCCCCGGCGTCGGCGGTGCCGTAGGCCTGGAAGACGGAGACTCCGTGCCCCTCCTCCAGCACCCTGCGGAGATCGAGGGGCAGGGGCGCGCCGCTGACGAGTGCCCGGCGGAAGGTGGACCGGATCCCGTCTTCCCTCCCCCGCTCCAGCAGGGTCAGCAGAAACTGCGGAGTCCCCACGTAGCCGGTGGCGCCGACCTGCGACGCGAAGGCGGCCTGAGCCGCGCTGTTCCCCACCCCGCCCGCCACGACGACGCACCCCAGCGCCCGCAACCCCGCATCCATCATGTGCCCGCCCGGGGTCATGTGATACGAGAACGTGTTGAGCACGACATCGTCGCGCTCGAACCCCGCCGCGCGGAACGCCGGGGCCATGCGCCAGTAGTCCGCCCGCTGTCCCTCCGGGTCGTTGATCGGACCGGGAGACCGGTGGATGCGCCGGAGAACGCCGAGATCCACGCCCAGCATCCCGCCGAAGGGAGGCTGGGTCGCCTGCAGCTCCGGCAGGTCGTCCTTGGCCAGGACCGCCACCTCCCGCAGCCCCGCCACGCCCCGCGGCTCGGGGTGAGCGATCCCGGCCTCGCGGAGGCGGACCCCGGCTTCCCGGCTGCGCTCGAGGGCCAGGCGGACGGCTTCGTCCGCGAGCCCATCCTGCGCCGCGTGCCAGTCCGCCGGCGCTTCCGCGGCATCCACGGGACGACGCCGCACCGCGCTCACGACAGCCACCGCTTGCGGCGGCGATAGTGCTTCACGTCGCGATACGAGCGCCGCCCGATCTCGCTCAGACCGAGGTAGAACTCGCGCACGTCCTCGTTCCTCCCCAGTTCCTCCGCGGGACCTTCCAGCACCACGCGGCCCGACTCCATGACGTACCCGTAGTCCGCGACGGAGAGGGCGAGGCGCGCGTTCTGCTCGACGAGCAGGATCGTCGTGCCCTCCTCCTCGTTGATCCGCCGGATGATTCCGAAGATCTCCTGCACGAGGATCGGCGCGAGCCCCAGCGACGGCTCGTCGAGCAGCATGAGCCGCGGGCGGGCCATGAGCGCGCGCCCGAGGGCGAGCATCTGCTGCTCGCCGCCCGACAGGTAGCCCGCCCACTGGCGGCGGCGCTCGGCCAGACGCGGAAAATACCCGTACACCCGCTCCAGGTCCGCCGGCACCGCCGCGCGGTCCCGGCGCGTGTGCGCCCCGGCGAGAAGGTTCTCGTGCACGGTGAGGTGCTCGAACACGTGCCGCCCCTCGACGACCTGGAAGATCCCCCGGCGCACGATGCGATCCGCGGGAAGACCGTGAATCTCCTGTCCGTCGAAGCGGATCGATCCGTCCGTGACCTCGCCGTCCTCGACCTTGAGCAGACCCGAAATCGCCTTGAGAGTCGTCGTCTTCCCGGCCCCGTTCGAGCCGAGGAGGGCGATGATGTGCCCTTCCGGCACCTCCAGGGAGAGTCCGCGCAGGACGAGGATGACGTCGTCGTAGAGGACCTCGACGCTGTTGAGTTCGAGCAACGCGCTCACGCGCGCCCCCGGATCACGGCGCGTCCGGTCCCCACGATGGCGCGGTGAGGACGTCCGTCATCGGGGTCCACCTTCCGTCTTCGGCGCGGAACAGCCGGAGCCCCTTCGAACCCCGGTGGTCGCTCGGCGTGAAGGTCAGCGGCGGGCCGGCGCCTCCCGTGTCGAGGCCGTCGATCGTCTCCAGCGCTCGCTTGATATTCTCTCCCGTCAATTCCTCCCCCGCATCGAGCACCCTCCGGATGCCCTCGACGAACACCGCCATCGTCCACCATCCCTGCGTATACGCGTTCGTCTTCTCCGCGTAGTCCTCGCCCCGGGACTCCAGGTAGCCGCGGATGTCCCGGATCCCCGGCACGTCGTCGGTGAGCGGCGCCCACGGGATCGCCCCCACCACCCCTTCGGCCGCGTCCTCCGCCAACCTCCACAGGAGCGCGTTGGCGCACCAGTTCAGGCACACGAAGGTCGCGTCGATCCCCAGTCCCCGCGCGTTGCGCAGAGCGACGGCCGCCGGCGCGGAGGTGTTCTGGAACACCACATACGTCGCGCCCGACTGCCCGATGCGGGAGAACTCCGCCGTGTAGTCCGTCGCGCCGCGCGGCATCTCGTACGGCGTGACGTCGACGCCGATCTCCCGCGCGTAGTCCTCGCCCCCCTGCGCCCACGGCGACAGGCCGAACGGGCTCGCGTTGTGCATGAACGCGACCCGGGCGTTCCCTTCGCCTCCATTCGCCCGGTGGTCCTCCGCGATCCAGCGCAGCACGATCCTGAACTGGTCGCTGTAGCTCGTGGCGACGAGGAAGTTGTAGGGCGATTCGTGCGCGTCGCCGAGCACGTGCGAGAGGGAGGCCGACGAGAACGGGATCCGGTCGTCCGTGATCCTGAGCCGGAGGGCCTCCGTGTCGCCCGTCCCCCAGCCCATGAAGATGAGAGCGCCCTCCTGCACGAACTGCGTGTAGAGCTGCTCCGCCCGGGCGACCTGGTAACCGTAGTCCTGGTAGATGAGCCGGACCGGCCGGCCCCGGACGCCGCCCCGCGCGTTGAGCCAGTCGACGTGTCCCCGCACCGCGTCGGCGTAATCGATCCCCACGTCGGCCGTCGGACCCGTGAGGTCGAAGATGGCCGCGATCAGAATCTCGTTTTCCGCTCTCTCCTCCGAACCCCCGCACGCGGCGAGCGCGAGAACCGTGGCGACGCAGCCGGCAATCGGCGCGGCGACTCGAGGTCGGCTAAAAAACATGCGACGCACCTTTTCCTGTTCCTTGACCGTGTTTCGAGTTGGCCTTCGCGGGACGTCCGCTCTCCGCAACGTTACGCGAACGGCCGCACCTGAAACCAGTCTCTCACGTCCCGTCGCCGGAGGACAGACCTTCCCGCTCGAACACGGCACATCTCCCGCGTTCCGCCGCGGGCCGCGAGGATTACGAGCTCGGGTAAGCAACATGAGACGGCGTGTTCGCGTCGCCGCATTTGCATCGCAAACCCCGATGCCGTAGGAAGATGCCCACGCTGCGAATCCCGGGAGCGAATCCCGGGAGCGAATCCCGGGAGCGAATCATCGTCAACCCCGGGAGGCTGGATGCTCAGGTGTTCCCACATCCGTTCGTATCCGCGTTTTCTTCGCTCGCCCGCCACGCTTCGCCCAGTGCTGGGCATGGCTTGTCTGTTGGTGTTCGCAGGCTGCGGTGAACCGCTGGTGCCGGACCCGCCGCCGTCGCCCGCCAGACCGTCGGTCGCGGCTTCCGTCGCCTCCGGCACGCCGCGCAGGGGGCCTGCGGCGGACGCCGCGGAGCTGCCTTCGGTCAAGGAAGTGGTCGAGGGACTGTCGAAACCCGGCTGCGTGATTCACTACCGAACGCTGCAGGATCTGTACGACGAATACCGGGTCGAACTCGAGCTCAGCCCATCGGCGCTCGATGCGTCCGGCTTTCGCTTCCTGTTGTACGGGGTGAACGTGACGTTGAAGCGGCCGGCCGATGGCGGGGGCGAGGAGACGCTGCCGAAGGGGCTGGGACTCAGGACCGTGTGCAGGATCCCGGACACGGAGCTCGGCGAGTCGGAGACGCGGGCATGGATCGAGGCCTTTCTGCGAGAGAAGGGGATCGATGTCGCCGCCGCTTCGGCAGAGGGATCGGCGGCGCGGGGGCCGGTGGCCGAGGCTGCGCGGCTGGCCTGGTCGGGCGTCCGGGAGGTCTGGCGGCGGCTGGCGCCGCGACCGCTGAACGCTGCGCAGAGTGCGACGACTACCGAGTTCGACTGCGACACCTGGGCCGAAACGGGCGATGCCGGAATCAGTTGCACCGGATACTCGGTTACCGTCACATGTCCGTTCGGGTTCGATTATCTGCTTTCGAGCGGCTTGTGCGTCGGCGGTACGAGCAGCTCTTCACCCATCAGCGTGATCGTGAACCATTCGAGCAGTTCCGGCGGCGGCACCCCGGCGGACCCCGGCGACAACAATGACGACGACGATGATGAGGTCCCTGAGGGGTGCGGCGACGCGAGAGATGGCTTGGCCCTGGAATACACCGAAAGGGGCGTCTTGGGCAGCTGGCCGTGCACCGCATTCTCAAAAGCCCATTCCGACTTGATCGGCGTCGGTACGGGTGGCTACCACAGTTCCCACGACGGCTACGGCTACATCAGCTCCGCGCTGCCGGCTGGCATCGCCAAAGTCGAGGCCCACTTCAACATTTCACTGAAATACACGTCGGGCTACCGCTGCCCGGTACGGAACGCAGCGATATCGAGCAGTAAGAACCCGGACGGGAGTCATCATATCTTCGGGCAGGCCGTGGATTTCTATACCGCGACGGAATGGACGAGAGAACGGAAAGCGGCGATCGAAGAATGGGGTAACATCAACGCGGCCGAATCCATCAACTATCCTGCCGACGATGGAAATCACAACCACTTGGCTTGGAGATAGGAGGCTTCCATGAGACAGGTTCGCCATCTAGTCGTCCTCGCTGGTCTCGCGGCGCTTGCCGCGGCATCGGCTCCGTTTTCCCTGGCCGGGCAGGCCGGACCGGCTCGGTCCCAGGCCGAAATCGCCCGGGACCTCAGAAGCCATGACCGCGACACGGTCGCCCGCGCGCTGGGCGAGGTGCCGCTGGGCTATGATCCGGAGGATCTGTTGGGGTGGAAGTTCCCCCCGGACTACGTGGTGGCCCCCGAGCTGTCCGCGGCGCTAATCAGCGCCATGGATCGGGAGGCCAGGCTGCACATGGACGGCTGCACCGTGACGGGGGTCGCTGGCCGAAACTTGGAACTCTCGTTGGAACTCTTGCATTACGTGATTGCACTGCGGGACCCCGCCGGCATCCCGGCCTTGGTGCAGATGATCTGTTCCGGCCAGGGTGTCCGGCAGGCGCTGCTGGAGTTCGGCCCCGCCATCGTTCCCCACGTAACGGAGTGGGCGCGGTCCCCGGATGCTGCTCGCGGTGACGTTACCGGTGCGTTACTTACGTTGAGTTCGGCCGTGGAGCGTTGGGGGGATGCGATGCCGGCCGAAATGCGCGGGAGCATCAAGGATGTCACGATGCTGCATCTCGGCCCCCCGCAGAAGCGCTTCGTCGACCCGTGGGACGGACGCTACGTGCTCCAGAGAGCAATCTCCCTCGCCTCGGTCATGCGCGATCCCGACCTGCTGATGGTCCTCGATGGCATTGCCGAGGAAGGTCACGAGGTATTCGGCGACCTGGATCCGGAAGTTGCGGCCGGCCTGAGAGACATGGCCAAGCGGGGACTTGCCGCGCCCGTCCGGGAAATGCGGCGCTGGTGACGGAACTTCTCCGGTTCCCGTCGTTTGGAGGAAGGCTCCTTCGGGCGGAGGAAATGATGCGGCACGGACGAAAGATGAACGGCGCCATCGTGTGGGTCGCGCCACTCCTGTTCGTCCTGTTCGCGCTCCCCGCAGCGGTCGCCGCCCAAGCGCGTGTGGCCCGGGAGATGACCGAACGCGAGGCAGCACAGGCGCTCCTGGACAACCGGGTGACGCCGGAGCGGGGCCGGGCGCTCCGGCTCGCGGCGGAGCTTGGGCCGCGCGCCAGCGCCGAACTGAAGGCCGCCGTGATCGAGGCCGCGTGGGCGGAGTGGCGCAACGATCTGGACCGCCCCCCGACTTCCGAGGCGATCTTCGACTACATGGATGCCGTGGCGGGATTGCGGGACCCGCGCGCGATACCGTTTCTGGTCGAAGTGATAAACCACGGTGCGGTTGCCACCAACGCTCTTGCCGACCTGGGGACGGCCGCGTTCCCTGCCGTACTGGCAGCCGTCAAGGCTCCGACGGGGATCGACATGGACGTGTCGGGCGGGGTGACGACGCTGCGGTTCATGGTCGAGGACGGTTCGCTCAGCGCGCGCCAGTTGGAACAGGTTCGCGAGGTTGCGCGCGAGCGCCTCTCCGGAACGCAGAACCTTTTCGTCGTGAAGGCCGCCGTGCAATTGGCAATCGCGCTCGACGACCCGAAGTTGCGCCGCATCGTCGAGCGGATCGCTGCCGATCGGGCGACCGCGGAAGCGCTTGTATCTCCTTACATGAGCAGCGGAAAACCGGCCAGCCGGGACTACCGGAACTGGGCGATTGACAGCGTGCAGGAAGATGCCCGGCTGTTCCTGTCGGGGCGCAAGACCGACAGCGGCCATCGCCCGTTCCCGCCACGGTAAAGGGGGGCAATCGGCCCCGCGCTTGCGGGAAGCTCCGCGCAAGGAACACCCAACGAGGGACTCGGCCCGCGATCAGCGGCCTTCTCCGCGGCGGTACGCGAAGGGCCACACGTAGAAATAGTCCTTCACGTTGCGCCACAGCTTGGACAGACCTTCGGGCTCGAAGACGAGGAAGAGGATGATGACGATCCCGAACACCGCCTGCTGCACGCTCGGCAGGAGGGCCGCGATCGCAGGCGCCGACCCCTGCAGTTCCTGCCCCACCCTCCCGATCATGGCGGGAAGGAGGGTGATGAGCGCCGCCCCGAACAGCGAGCCGCGGATCGTCCCCAGCCCTCCAACGATGATCATCGCCAGGTAGAGGATGCTCGTCTCGAACGTGAAGCGTTCCCACGAGATGATGTTGCGGTAGTACGCCGTGAGGGCCCCGGCGAGCCCCACGAAGAACGACGAAGTAGCGAAGGCGAGGAGCTTGGTCCCGAACACGTTCACGCCGATGACGCTCGCCGCGATGTCCTGGTCGCGGACGGCGACGAAGGAGCGGCCGATGCGCGAGCGGAAGAGGTTCGCGGTGAAGAGCGCCGTGCCCCCCGCGAGGACGATGCCGAGCCAGTAGAACCCGAAGTCCGTGTTCAGCCGCTGCCCGAAGAGGCGCGGGGCCGGGACGACGACGGCTTCGACCCCTCCCGTGAGCGCCGTCCAGTGCGTGACGACCCACTCCACGATCTCCTGGGCGGCCAGCGTCGAGATCGCGAGGTAGAGCCCCTTCAGCCGCAACGAGGGGAGGCCGAAGAAGACGCCCACCGCCGCCGTCGCGAAGCACGCGGCCACGATGCTCACGCCCCACGGCAGCCCCAGCCTGAGCGTGAGCAGCGCGGACGTGTACGCCCCGACGGCCATGAAGGCGCCCTGCCCCAGCGAGACCTGCCCCGTGTAGCCGACGAGGATGTTCAGCCCCAGCGCGCCGATCGTGGCGATCGCGATCTGGTTCGCGAGATTGAGCCAGTACGGCGACGCGAGGAAGGGGAAGACGAGGAGCGCGCCCATGAACAATCCGAGTCGCACGCGCTCCGCCGGCACGCGCCGGAGCCCGATATCGGTTCGGTAGTCCGTGTGAAAGACGCCGCTTTCCAGGAGATCCTCCCTTTTGCCTGTCCGCTGTCTGTCCGCGCGCCTACACGCGCTCGATGATTTCTCTTCCGAAGAGTCCGTACGGGCGCACCATGAGGACGACGATCAGCACGACGTACGGGACGATGAGGTTGAGCCCGTGGCCGATGTAGCCGCCGGCGTAGAACTCCAGGAGCCCGATGATCGCGCCGCCGACGACGGCCCCCCGGATCGAGTCGAGTCCGCCCAGGATAACGACCGGAAAGACGCGCAGGCCGATCTGCGCGACGTTCGGGGTCACGCCCACGATGTTGCCGAGCATGATCCCCCCGATGGCGGCCGTCACCGCCGCCAGCGCCCACGCGGTCGCGAACACCCGCGGGATGCTGATCCCCATGCTGAGGGCGGCCTGCTGGTCGTCGGCGATGGCCCGCATCGCGATGCCGCTCCGCGTGCGCCGGAAGAAGAGCGCGAGTCCGCCGAGCAGCGCGAGCGCCAGCGGAATCGCCACCAGGCGGTCCGCGCTCACCACGGCGGATCCCAGCATCACCTGACCCTCGGGAAGGAAGGGCGGGAAGGTGCGCGGCTGCGGTCCCCAGATCCCGTGCACGACCGCGCGCAGGACGCTCGAGAGGCCGATCGTGACCATGATCATCGAGATGATGGGCTCGCCGATCAGCGGCCGAAGCACCGTGCGCTCCACCGCAAGGCCGATCGCCGCGGCCACGAGCATCGTGAGCAGGACGCCGGCCGTCCACGGGAGACCGACCTGGACGAGGAAGAAGAAGACGAGATAGGTCCCGAACAGGAGGAGGTCCCCCTGCGCGAAGTTGATGACGTCGCTCGCCTTGTAGATGACGACGAAGCCCACCGCGGCGAGCGCGTAGATCATGCCCGTGCCCAGGCCCGCCACCGTGAGTTGAAGGAACTGGTCCACGGTCACTCCGCTCCGTCGAGCCGCTCGATCCGCAGATCGTGCTTCACGTTGGCGGTGCGGCCGTCCTGGTAGGTGATCTCCATCTCCACCGCCACGGAGTCGTCCTCCCCGTACAGCGCCTCGATCAGGGACTCGAAGCGCTCGGCGACGAAGCGCCGGCGCACCTTCCGGGTCCGCGTGAGTTCGGCGTCGTCCGCGTGCAGTTCCTTGTGCAGCAGGAGGAAACGCCGGACGCGGGCCGCCTCGGGCACGTCCCGATTCACCGATTCGATGTGCGCCCGCACCAGGTCGTAGACCTCGGCTTTCTGCGACAGGTCGGTGAACGTCGTGTACGCGAGCTGGCGCCGCTCCGCCCACTGCCCCGCGTTCTCGAAATCGATCGCGATGATCCCGGCCACGTACGGGTGCTCGCCGCCGAAAACCACGGCTTCGCTCACGTAGGGGCTGAACTTGAGCAGGTTCTCGATGAACTGGGGCGAGAACGTCGTCCCGTCCGCGAGCGACATCACGTCCTTCAGGCGGTCGACGACGACGAGGTGGCCCTCATCGTCGAAGTACCCGGCGTCGCCCGAGTGCAGCCAGCCGTCCACCAGCGTCTCGCGCGTCGCCTCCGGGTTCTCGAAGTACCCCTCGAAGACGGCCGGACCCCGGGTGAGGATCTCCCCATCGCCCGCCACCCGGACCTCCATCCCGGGCAGCGGCTCCCCGACCGTCTGGTAGCGGATGTCCCCGTCGCGGTGCAGCACCGAGATCCCGGCGACCTCCGTCTGCCCGTAGATCTGCTTCAGGTTCACGCCGAGCGCGTGGAAGAAGCGGAACACGTCCGGCCCGAGCGCGGCCCCGCCCGTGTAGGCGTCGCGCAGGTGTCGCAGGCCGAGCTGGTTCTTGATCGGACGCATCGCGACGATCTCCGCGATCCCGCGCCGGAGGCGCCGCCAGCCATCCGGCGTCCGCCCCTCGAACGCGTCGTCGGCCGCCTCCCCGCCCACCCGCATGGCCCACCCCTGCACGCGGCGCTTCAGCGGCGTCGTGTCCTCCACCATCACCTGCACCTCGGAGACGAGGTTCTCCCAGATGCGGGGCGGCGAGAACATCACGCGCGGCCCGATCTCGCGCAGATCCTGCCGCACGGTGCCCGGCTCCTCGGGGAAGTTCACGGGGAAGCCGACCAGGACGTGGCGGGAGATCGTCATCATCTGCTCTCCGATCCAGGCGAGCGGGAGAAACGAGACGAACTCGTCCTCCGCCGCCATCGGATCCACATCCTGCAGTTGTGCGGCCATGCTGAGCAGGTTCGAGTGCGAGAGCACGGCGAGCTTGGGCTTGCTCGTCGTCCCCGAGGTCGTGCAAAGGAGCGCGGGCCGGTCGCCCCGGACCGCCTCCAGGGCGGCGGCGTACTCGTCCGGCTTCCCGCGGTCGCGCTCGGCCCCCCGGCGCTCCACGTCCGGGAACGCGAGAAGCCCGGGCGCTTCGTAGCGGCCCAGCCCGCGAGGATCGTAGTAGATGATGTGCTCCAGGTGCGGCAACGCCTCCCGGATCTCGAGCACCTTGTCGACCTGCTCCTGGTCCTCCGCGACCACGATCCGCGCCCCCGAGGCCGCGAGCAGGTACTCCAGTTCGGTGGCGACCGCGTCCTGATAGAGGCCGAGGGGGAGCGCGCCGAGCGACTGCGCCGCCAGCTCGGCGATGACCCATTCGGGACGGTTGTCCCCCACGATCGCGATCCGGTCGCCGCTCCCGAGACCGAGTTCGCGGAGCCCCATCGCGAAGTGGCGCACGCGCCGCGCGTATTCGGCCCACGTGATGCTCTGCCAGATCCCGAATTCCTTCTCGCGCATGGCGACGCGCCCGCCGCGGCTCGCCGCCTGCGACTGCAGGAGCCCCGGCAGGCTGCCGTCCACGAATCCGACGCTCACGAGACGCTCACGAGACGGGGCCGGCCGCGGCTTCCCCGTGGCCCAGATACGCCTCGATCACGCGGGGATTCGCGCGGACGTCGGCCGGCGGGCCTTCGGCGATGACCTGCCCGAACTCGAGCGCGATCACGCGTTCGGAGATGTCCATGATCACATCCATGTCGTGATCGATGACGACCGGCGTCGTCCCCCACTCCTCGTGCACGTCGAGGATGAAGCGCGCCATCGACTCCTTCTCCTCGGAGTTCATCCCGGCCAGCGGTTCGTCGAGGAGCAGGATCTCGGGGTCGAGCGCCAGGGCGCGGCCGAGTTCCACGAGCTTCTGCTGTCCGTAGGGGAGGTTGCCGACGATGGCGCGCCGGATCGGCTCCAGGTTGAGGAAATCGATCACTTCCTCGACCCGCATGCGGTGCCGGATCTCCCGGCGCCGCTGGGGACCCCAGAAGATCCCGCCCGACAGGACCCCGCCCCGCATGTGGACGTGGCGTCCGAGCATGATGTTGTCGAGCGCGGTCATGTGCTTGAAGAGTTCGATGCTCTGGAAGGTGCGCGCGACGCCGAGCCGGGCGATCCGGTGCGGCGGCAGGCGGTGGAGCGCATGCGACCGGCCCGCGGCGTCCCGCAGGGCGATCGTGCCCTCCGTGGGCCGGTAGAGCCCGGAAATGCAGTTGAGCACGCTCGTCTTGCCCGCCCCGTTCGGGCCGATGAGCGCGAGGAGTTCGCCGCCGCGGATGTCGAGGCACACGTTCTCGAGCGCCGTCACGCCGCCGAAGCGGAGGGTGACGCCGTCCAAATGGACGTTGGCTCGGCCGTCGGGCTCGTTCATGTCGGCGCCTGCCGCGGCTCGGGACCGTCCGGGGGAACCCCGGGGGAAAACGGGAAGTAGTTGACGAGCGGGCCTCCGGCAATCCTTATGAGCGTATGCTGCGTCTCCGACTGCGCTCCGCCCCGATCGTCGCCACCGCGCTGGCCGCCGTGCTCGCCGCCGCCGCCGTGGCCGGCATGACGGCGCGATCCGACGCGCCGCCGGAAGGAGTCGCCGAGGCGGCGAGCGCTTCCGACCTCGAGGAGCGCGCGGCCGCGCGCGATTGGCTCCTCGAGCGTGAACCGGGGTTGGCCCAGGCACAGGCGGAGTGGGGCCGCGACTTCTACTTCACCCGCGCCATCTACTCCGGTTCGCGGGGCTGGTGGGGGAGACGGGGACGCGGCACCTGGGCCACGGATTTCCCGAAGGCCGACCGCCAGTTCCTCTTCATCCTCCATCGCCTGCTCACGATGCTTGACCTGCACGAGTGGGAGAACCCGGTCTCGCTCGCCGACCCCGAACTGCGCCGCTTCCCCTTCCTCTACATGCTGGAGGTCGGCTACATGAACCTCTCGGAGGCCGAAATCGAGGGGCTCCGGGGCTACCTGGAGGCGGGCGGGTTTCTCGTCGTCGACGACTTCTGGGGAGAGGAGGCGTGGTACAACTTCGAGTACCACATGTCGCGCATCCTGCCCGGCCGCCGGATCGAGCCGATTCCGCTGGACCATCCGATCTTCCACCAGTTCTACGACATCGACGAGATCCTGACGGTCCCGGCCATCAACAACGCGGCGCGGGGGCGGTACGAGGAGTGCTGGGGACCCTGCCCGCCCACGGTCCGCGGGATCTTCAACGACCGCGGCGAGCTGATGGTCGTCATCAACCACAACACGGATCTGGGCGACGCGTGGGAGTGGTCGGAGAACCCGTACTACCCGATCGACCGGTCGACCTACGCCTACGAACTCGCCATCAACTACATCATCTACGGCCTCAGCCACTGATGGGGCCGATCTCCCGGCGGCGGTTCGGGGCGCTCGCCCTCGGCGTCGCGGGGGCGGCGGCCACATCCGGACCGCTCCGCGCGCTGCGCGGCCAGCGGCTGCTCGTGGACGGCGAACGGCTCAACCGCCGCCTCGGCGAACTCGCGCGCTTCAGCAGCGCCGAGGAGGGCACGACGCGGCTCGCCTACAGCGACGAGGACCTGGCGGCCCGCGCCTGGCTCTCGGACATCATGTCCGATCTCGGCCTCGAAGTGCATGTGGACCGGGCCGCCAACCTGATCGGACGCCGGCGCGGCACGGACCCGTCGCTCGCCCCCATCGTCCTCGGCTCCCACGTCGACTCCGTCCCGGCGGGCGGGAGCTACGACGGCCAGGTCGGCTCCATGGGCGCGCTGGAGGCGATCGCGACGCTGGTGGACGCGGGCCGGGAAACCCGGCATCCGCTGGAATTCGTGATCTGGGCCAACGAGGAGGGCGGCAAGACCGGGAGCCGCGCGATCGCGGGCGAGACCCTGCCCTGGGAGCGCGACATCGTCACCGCGAGCGGGTTCATGATCGGCGAGGGCACGAAACGTCTGGGCGGCGACCTCACCGACCTGGCCGCGGCCCGGCGAGAGGCCGGCAGCCTGACGGCCTATCTCGAACTGCACATCGAGCAGGGGTTCGTCCTCGACCGGGGCGAACTCGACATCGGCGTCGTGCAGGGGATCGTCGGCATCCGGCGCTGGACCGTAACGGTCGACGGTTTCGCGAACCACGCGGGCACCACGCCCATGGACATGCGGCAGGACGCCATGGTGACGGCCGCGCGCATCATCGACGCGGTGCACGTGACCGCACGGGAACTGCCCGGGCGGCACGTGGCCACCGTCGGTCGGCTCACGGCCGAGCCCGGCGCCCCGAACGTCATCCCCGGCCGGGTCACCTTCAGCCTCGAGATCCGCGACCTCGCCATGACCGGGATCGACGCCGTCTTCCAGGCGATCCGGGGACGCGCCGAGGAGATCGCGGCGGCCGACGGCACGACGATCTCCATCGAGCAGTTCTACGAGAGCCGCGCGGCGCCGACCGACCCGCGCCTCCGGGACATCATCGAGGCGGAGGCGCTCGATCTCGGCCTCACCGCGCTCCGCATGCCGAGCGGGGCGGGCCACGACGCGCAGAGCGTCGCTCTGCTGGGGCCGGTGGGGATGATCTTCGTGCCGAGCCGCAACGGCATCAGCCACTCGCCGCTCGAGTTCACGGAGCCGGACCAGATCACGGCGGGGACGAACGTGCTGCTCCGGACGCTGCTCGCGATCGACGCGCGCGGCCTCTGACCCCGGCCGCGCGCGCGGATCTTCCGCGCCCGGCCGTCAGTTGCCGATCACGTCCTTCGAGATGCGCATGGCGACGAGCATGTTCGGCACGTCCACGACCTCGGAGATCTTGAGGTCGCCGGCCATCGACGTCAGCTGGTAGGCCTCCTGCCGGGAAAGGTCCCGCGAACTCACCAGGAAGTCGATCATCGCCTCGACGGCGTTCCGCGCCGCTTCGTCGATCGTCGGCGCGAAGCCCGTCACTGCATAGAATTCATCCGTCTCGTAGTGGGGCGACGCGATCGGACCGGCGCCCTTGATAACCTCGAGTTCGTAGACGACGCGCAACGGCCCCTCGATCGCCGTGCCGCCCACCTCGCCGTCCCCCTGCGCGATGTGCGGGTCGCCCATCGAGAACAGCGCGCCTTCCACCAGGACCGGGAAGTACACCGTGGTGCCCTCGACCAGGTCGCGGTCGTCCATGTTGCCGCCGTTCTGGCGGGGCGGGATGGTCACAAGCATCGAATCGGTGTCCGGCGCCACCCCCATCACGCCGGGGAACGGCCGCAGCGGAATCCGGATCCCGGGCGCGAAGCCGACGCTCGTATCCCCCGGCTCGAACTCGAAGATCCTCAGGTACGGGTCGGGAAACCGGTCGGCGAGGAACCCGAATCCGGGGACGTTCGCGACCCAGCCCCAGTCGCCGAGTTCGATCTCGTGCAGCGTAACCGCGAGGAGGTCGCCCGGCTCGGCGCCCTCGACGTACACCGGCCCCGTCAGCGGGTGAATGGGATCGAAGCTCAGCGTCGCGAGATCCTCGACCGTGGACTCCGGCGTTAATTGCCGATCCGACGCCTCCTCGAGATACGCCTCGATGACGGCGCCCGACTCCACGGTCAGGATCGGCGGGATCGCCCGGCTCCAGCGGTTGTGCGTCTGGTCCGCCGTCAGGGTGTGCTGCGGCTCGGGCGTCGGCGACACCTCCTCGCCGTCCGCCATCTCCTCCGCGGCGCCGGTTCCGTCCCCGGGCGCGCAGCCCGTCGCGAGGACGAGCGAGAGAAGCGAAACCCCGGCGGAGACCCTGCCGGCCGCCGTCACTGTTCGTTCGCGACCGTGAAGTGGAGCGTGTCCACGACCGGCGGATCGAGCGGGATGTGCGCCGGGTTGGCTACGACCGCGATGAGCCGGTGCTCTCCGGGCGCGAGGCCTTCGAGCATGCGCTCGGTGCTCCCGTCCCCCATGTGGATGATCTGGGGGTCGTTCTGCGGGATCATGTCGGAGAGCGGCGTAAGATCCACGTCGACGTACAGGTGATGGTGGCCGGTGCCGACGACGGGCGGCGTGATGGAGACGATCTCGATCCCCTCCGTCTCCATGACGACCAGGACATCCGGGCCCACCGTCGCGCCTTCCTCCGGCTGCGTGATGCGAACGGTGACGGCCGGCTCGGCGGGCATCTCTTCGGCCGGTTCAGCGGCCATGCCTTCGGCCATCTCGGCGTCCTCGGCCTGTTCTCCTCCCCCGCAGGCGATGGCGAGCGAGAGCGGCGCGATGAGGGCAACGTGGATCCATCTCGGGCGCGGGAAACGCATGAAACCTCCTGGACGAACGATCCGTCGATGCGACATGGTTCCGGGACCCGCAGATTAGGGAAACGAACCCGCGCGCGCGAGACGCGCGGGGGACGCCGCGGCGGATACAACGTTTCCGCTGTCCGCATGTTCTGACACATTGAGCGGGAGTTCACGAGGGAAAAAGGCGAACGCATGTCCTCCAGTTCATGCCCGGAGCGTTGACGAGTCCACGCGCGGCGCTCGTTGCGCTGAGCATCCTCCTCGCGCCCCCGGGCCGGGCGGCTGCGCAGGAACCCCTCGCGCCGGCGCTTCCGGGCCCCATGCCCGTGGGCGCGGCGTGTGTCGTGCCGGATTCGATCGGGGAGGGACTTCGTCGCATCGCGCGCAGGGTCGGCGATGCCGTCGGGGTTTCAGCCCTGCACGTCGAGTCGGGCGCCCGGATCTCGTTCAACGGAGACCGGTCCTACCCGATGGCGAGCGTATCGAAGGTCCCCATGGCGCTCGAGTTCCTGCGGCGCGTCGACCTGGGGGAGATCGATCCCGGCGAGACCATCGTGGTGACGGTGGAGGAGTTTCGCCCGGGGCACAGTCCGCTCGCCGCCTGGTCGGGGGCGCGATCCGCGCGCCTGACCGTGGACAGTCTCTTTTCGCTCATGCTGGGCCAGTCCGACAACACGGCGACCGACGTGATCCTCAACATGTCGGGCGGACCCGAGGCCGCCACGCGGCACGTCCGACGGCTGGGCGTCGAGGGTGTGCGCGTCGACCGCTCCGAAGCCCGCACCTTCGCGGACCTGGTCGGCCTCCCGGACACGATCCCCGAGAGCGAACTGTATCGCTACCAGTATTTCCGGCTGCGCGATGCCCTGCCCGACGCGCACCGACAGGCCGCGCGCGAGCGCTACGGGACGGACCCGCGGGACACGGCCACGCCGGACGGGATGACGGATCTCCTGCTCACGATCCACGAGGGAAAGGGGCTCACGCCCGAATCGCGCGCGTGGATCCTCGACGTTCTGAACCGGTCGCGGTCCGGACGCGGGAGGATGCGGGGCCAGCTGCCGCGGTCGACCTTTGTCGCGCACAAGACGGGAACGATGGGCGGCGCCATCAACGACGTGGGGATCGTCGCCCTGCCGGATGAAGCGGGGCACCTCGTCGTCTCGGTGTTCGTGAACACGCTGCGGCGCCCGACGTGGCGGCGGGAACGCACCATCGCGGAGATGACGCGTCTCCTGTACGACTACTTCGGGGAGGAATTCAGGGGACGGGGGGCCGCCGTCGCCCTCGCGCGACGCTTCGGCACCCCGTGCACGCTCTGATCAGGAGTCCCGGCTGCCGTTCGCGAAGATCCTGTACAGCGCGGCCCAGCCCACGGCGATGTAGACGAGCCGGGCGAGGGGGCCGAAGGCGGCGGCCACGAAGTTGAATCCGATGAGGCCGATCAATCCCCAGTTGAGGGCGCCGGCGAGCAGCAGCGCGTTCGCCACTCTGTTGCAACTCTTGCCGTTCATGTATCTCTCCCGACTGAACCTGGCTGCGGGGCCCGGCGGCGGGGCGCGGAACCCCCTCCCGGTGGCCCGGTATGGTACGGAATCATACTACGCACGAAGACGCATCGGGTTTCGCAAGGCCGAAAGGACCCTCCTTGAGACGTCGTGAGTTCGTTGCCGCCCTTTCCGGTGTGCTTGCCGCAGCCGCCTGCGGAGACGGCGACGGCTACGGCCCCCCAACGCCGGAACCGCCGCCCGCGCCGCCCACGCCGTCGGGCGGGCCGGTGCCGGGCGCGAACGTGACGGTGAACATCGAGGACAACGCCTTCGTCGATCCGAGCGGACGCCGGAACGGAGATGCGGAGGTCACGATCCGGAGCGGCGAGACGGTGGGATGGCGGCACGTCGGCGCGAACCCGCACACGGTGACGTCGACCGATGTCCCCTCGGGCGCGCGGGCCTTCGACAGCGGGACGTTCGGCAACAACGAGACGTTCACCGTGACCCCGAGCGTGCCGGGCACGTACGTCTACCACTGCGCCACGCACCCGAGCATCATGGTCGGATCCCGCATCATCGTCACCTGACGCACCGGCTCGCCGGTCGACGCTCGCCGTCGCTCCCCGTCCCCGATTCAACCCCGCCCGCGGCGCGCGTGTCGTCTTTCTGAACCTCGCTTGAACCTCGGCCGGGAGTCGACGGCCACCACCCGGGATCGACGGATACAGCGGACACCGATGACACGCGCGCGCCACCTTCGGCTCTCCAGGCCGATCCTCGCCCTTGCGGTGCTTTTTTTCGGCGGACCTCGCGAGGTCGCGGCCCAGGAGGATGGTGGCTCCACCATCCAGGCCACGCGGCTGACGGCCGAGGACCGCATCGATCTCGACGGTCGCATCGACGAATCGGTCTGGGGTCGCACCCAGGTGATCGGCGATTTCCGGCAGCGTGAACCCATCGAGGGCGGCCCCCCGTCGCACCCCACCGAAGTCCGCGTCGCCTACGATCGTGACAACCTGTATATCGCCGCGATCCTGTTCGACGAACCCGACCGAATCCTCGCCCGACAGCGCGCGCGCGACGCGTTTCTGTTCACGGACGACCGGTTCGCCTGGGTGCTCGACACGTTCCGGGACGGGCGAACGGGCTACCACTTCGAGACGAACGCGGCGGGCGCCCTCAGCGACGGACTCATCACGGGCACCGGCGGTGGCGGCGGCGGTGGCGGAGGCGGAGGCGGATTCGGCGGCGTCAACCGCTCCTGGGACGGGATCTGGGAAGTGCGCACCGCGCGCCGCCCCGATGGCTGGTCCGCGGAGATCCGCATCCCCTTCCGCACCCTGAACTTCGTCCCGGACGGCGGGAGCTGGGGCATCAATTTCCTGCGTTCGATCCGGCGGAACAACGAGGAGATCCTGTGGCGCGGGTACGGGCGGAACGAGGGCCTGAACCGCCTCGTGTTCGCGGGCGAGCTGGCGGGACTCGACGGTGTCTCGCAGGGCATCGGCCTGGAGGCGGTGGCCTCGGGGGTCGGCAGTTGGCGCAACACCCCCGGCAACGCGGACCCGACGACGTTCCCGCGCGACATGAGCCTCGACCTCAACTACAGCGTGACCCCGAGTCTCCGCGCCTCCTTCAGCGTCAACACGGACTTCGCCGAGGTGGAGAGCGACCAGCGCCGCGTCAACCTCACGCGTTTCCCGCTGCGCTTCCCCGAGCGGCGCGATTTCTTCCTCGAGGGCTCGAGCGTGTTCACGTTCGCCCCCCGCAGCGGCCCGCAGCCCTTCTTCTCGCGACGGATCGGGATCGAGGGCGGCCAGCAGATCCCCATCGACTACGGGCTGCGCCTCACGGGCCAGGTCAACGGCGTCGACCTCGGCTTCTACCAGATGGGCACCGGCACCCACTCGTACGCCCCGGAGGATGAACTCGGGAACGCGGCAGAACCGGATCCCGCCGACCTGATACGGTTCGAAAGGGAGGCCTTCACCGTGGCCCGGGCCCGGGTCCCCATCTTCGAGCAGTCGGCCATCGGAGCGATCTATACGCGACGGTCCACCGCGGCCGACGCGGACGGCTTTCTGGCGCCGGACCGGCATACGCTCGGCGCGGACCTCGACTATCGGACCAGCAGCCTGTTCGGGAACCAGAATTTCGAGGCCGAGGCGTTCATGGTCTGGAACTCGAATCCCGATCCGGCCGTGTCGCGAACGTTCCAGGACCTCTCCGCCTGGGGGGCCCGGATCAACTTCCCCAACGACCTCTGGTCGGGGCACGTCTCCTACCGGGAGTTCGGGGACGACTACAGTCCGGCGGTCGGGTTCGTGGCCCGGAACGACTTCCGCCGCGTGGAGCCGCGGATCGGGTGGTCCCCCCGTCCCGCCATCGACTGGATCCGGCAGGTGGAGGTCTCGGTCCAGTTGAGGAACCTGTGGGAAATGGGGTCGATGATCCTCGAGGAGCAGGAACTCCAGCTGAACTTCATCGACATCGACTTCGAGAGCGGGGACAACCTGAGCTTCGAGGCGGTCCGGACCTACGAGTTCCTCGACCGTCAGTTCCAGATCAGCGACGGCATCGACATCGTGCCGGGCGACTACACGACCTGGGACTACCGGCTCCGCGGCCGGACGACGAGCCGCCGCCCCGTCTCGGTCCGAGGCGGGGCCAATTTCGGTGGCTTCTGGAACGGCGACCGCGTGCGCGTCGACCTGAACGCGAACTTCCGGCCGAACCCCGGGATCAACCTGGAGACGGGCTACGAGCGCAACGCCGTGTACCTGCCGCAGGGAGATTTCGTCACGAACCTCTATCGCCTCGAGGGTTCATGGGACCCGACCCCGTGGATCGGCGTGACCAACCAGTTCCAGTACGACGATGTGAGTCGCGTGCTGGGGCTGTTCATGCGCTTCCGCTGGATCCTGAAGCCGGGCAACGACCTCTTCCTCGTCTACACCCACAACTGGCGGAACCTGGAGTCGGGACTGCTCGACGAGCCGGATGATGCGGACCTGATGGGGTGGATGGATCTGAGGACCCTCTCCCGCGGCGCCTCGATCAAGCTGAACTACACCTACCGCTTCTAGCGGAAGGCCTCGAAGAAGGCGAGTTCGTGGCGCATGGCCTCGGCATAGGCCTCCGCCGCCCGCTCCGGCATGTCCGCGGCCAGATCGTCGAGCAGCCCCTCGAGTTCCGCGGCGAGCCCCTCGAAGTCCGGCGAGGCGTACGTCTCGATCCAGTCGCGATAGGGGTTCTCCGTGTGATCCCCCGCCGACAGGCGCTGCCCGAGCCAGGCATAAAGCCGCATGCAGGGCGTCATGGCGGCGAGAATCTCGCCGGCTTCCGCGTGCCAGGCCGTGCGGGCGAGGAAATCCGTGTACCCCGTGGCGGCGGCGTTGGGCGTGACGTCCACGAGGTCGATGTCGAGTTGCTCGGCGTAGGCGCGATGAAGTTCGAGTTCGTCGAGGACCCCCTGCATCAGGGCGTGCAGCCGGCGGGCGACCTCGATCCGGTCCGCGGCGCGAGCGGCGGCGAGGGCGTAGGCGCTGAAGAAGGCCTTCAGAAAGAAAGCGTCCTGCGCCACGTAGCGGCGGAAGGCTTCACGGGCGAGCGATCCATCGGCGAGGCCGCGCACGAAGCGCGAGTCGAGACAGGCCTGCGCGAGGCCGGCGTTCCGGGCCCAGAGCGCCTGATGCAGGGGGTCCGCCATGCGCTTCGGAGCCTCCACTAGTTGAACAGCGTCCCCACGGCTTCGGGCGGGGCGGAGAAGTGGAAGCGCGGGACCGGCGCGCGGAAGACGGAGCCGTCCCGGCGCCGGAAGTGGTAGAACCCCTCCATGTGGCCCGTCGGGCCCCGCAGGATGCAGAAACTGTTGTACCGGTGCGAATCCCCCGGTCTCAGCACCGGGGACTGCCCGACGACGCCCTCCCCCTCGACCTCGTGGTCGCCCGCCACGAGATCGTGGATCAGCCAGTGGCGCCAGAAGAGTTGCGCCGTCTCCGCCCCCACGTTCTCGATCGTGATGTGGTAGGCGAACACGTAGCGCCACGCCGCGGGATCCGAATGTTCCGCCACGTATTCCGGCCGCACGCGGATGGCCATCGCGTCCGGCACGATGGGGGGAACGCCGGCATCGGGGGTGGTCTCGTGAGGGGCCATTCGGGCGGAGGATACGCCGTCACCGTTGCGCGGGCCACGTCTCGCGCCGCAGAGTATCAGTGCATCGTTTTGTTCGGACCGCACTCCCGGTTCGCGGACGACGGCCGGGCGACAGGAACTTGAGGGAGCATGGAGGAAGCGATGGATTCCCAGCACACGTTCTCACGCCGACACTTCGTGGGCGGCGCCGCCGCGGCCCTGGGCGTTGCGGGCCTGAACCCGACCGCCGTCATCGGCGCCGGACTCAAGCCTCCCCCGAAGGGCGTCGAACCGCTCGATCCCTACGATGATCTCGCCAAGCTCTCCTCCAACGAGAACCCGTACGGACCCTCCGAGAAGATGCTGGAGGCGATGAAGGGGGCCTGGAAGTACTCCAACCGCTACGGCTATCCCGATGGCGACATCCTCGAGAAGATCGCGGAGTCCCACGGGGTCCCCACCGATCACGTGATGATCAACGCGGGCTCCGGCGAGACGCTGCGCGTGGCCGGGCTGGCCTTCCTCCGGCACGAGGAGAAGGTCGTCGGCGTGTCGCCCACCTACCTCACCGTCTACCGGACCGCCTCGGGGATCGACGCGGACGTGATCGAGCGCCCGCTCCTGCCCGACTACACGCAGGACATCGACGACCTCATCGAGGTCACGAACCGCAACTATCGCGACGTGGGCATGGTCTACATCTGCAATCCCAACAACCCCACCGGCGTCATCGTCCCGGGAGACGATATCCGCCGTCTGCTGGACGGGATTCCGGAAGATGTCCCCGTCCTCATCGACGAGGCGTACCACCACTTCATCGAGGACCCGCGCTACGAGACGGCCGTCCCGTACATCAAGGAAGGCCGCAAGGTGCTCGTGACGCGCACCTTCTCGAAGATCTACGGGCTGGCGGGCATGCGCCTCGGCTACGGGATCGCGCCGCCGGACATGATCGACCAGATGCGGGACTACGCGACGGGCAGCGTGAACGCGCTCGTGAAGTGGGGCGGCGTCGCCGCGCTCGAGGACAAGGAGTACGAGGCCTGGATCAAGGAGACGTCGAACACGCTTCGCGACCAGACCGCGGCCGTCCTCCGTGGGCAGGGGTTCGAGGTGCTCCCGTCGGAGACGAACTTCTTCATGGTCCGCACCGGACGTCCCACGTCCGAGGTCAGGGCCGCGTTCCGCGAGCACGATGTCGCCGTGGGGCGGGACTTCCCGCCCATGCTCGACTGGCTGCGGGTCTCCGTCGGGACGGAAGACGAGATGAAGCGCTTCATGACGGCGTGGAACGAGATCTTCCCGGACGGCATGACCGCCGCCGACAGCAACAGCGGAATCTGACGCTCGACGGCTGACGTTGCCGGCCGGCGTCGGACGAGACTGCACTCACATGCCAGGTACAGGCCGGGGACTCCCCGGGCCGTATGGGCGCGGCACGGCGATGTGGCTCGCGTTTGCGTGCCTGATCCTGCATCTGGCGGTCGCGGCGCCGGCCCGGGCCCAGTTGGACGCGCACGCCATCATCGATCGGGTGGACCGGCTGATGCGCGGTGACTCCAGCCGGGGCGTCGCGACGATGGAGGTCGTGACCGAGCACTGGGAACGGCGGATGACGATGGAGATCTGGTCGCTCGGCACGGACTATTCGCTCGTCCGCCTGCGGGCGCCGCGGAGGGAAGCCGGAACGGCGACTCTCAAGGCCGTCGAGGACATCTGGAACTACCTCCCGAAGGTTGACCGGACGATCAAGGTTCCTGCCTCGATGATGGGCGGATCGTGGATGGGATCGCACTTCACGAACGACGACCTGGTCAAGGACAGCAGGCTCGTCGAGGACTACGACATCGAGCTCGTGTTCGACGGAGAGGATGCGGACGGCGTGGCTGTCTGGGACTTTCGCCTGACGCCCAAGCCGGAGGTGCCCGTCGTCTGGGGGCACATCGCGTACCGGATCCGGCAGTCCGACGACATGCCGATCCGGGCGGAGTTCTTCGACGAGGACGGCGAGCTGGCCAGGACGATAGAGCACGGCGACTACGCCGAGTTCGGCGGGCGGATCGTTCCCAGGGTCATGAACATGCACCCGGCGGACAAGCCGGACGAACGCACGACGATCCGCTACGAGGAGCTTGAGTTCGACATCGACATCGATCCATCCTTCTTCTCGCTCCGGACCCTGCAGCGCGGGAGATAGCGACGCGTGACGGGCCGGTTGTGGCGAATCGGGTGGCGCAACCTCGGCCGCAACAGGAAGCGAATGGTCCTCACCGCGCTCGGCCTGGGGGTTGGCTACTTCTCCGTGGTGTTCATGGTCGGATGGGCCGAGGGGGTCTCGACGGGACTCGTCGAGAACGCCACGTCGCTCGTGAGTGGACAGATCGAGATCCACGATGCCGACTACCGGCCCGAGCGCAGCCTGTACGAGACCATCGGCGGCCGCGAGGGCGCCGACGTGGGGGAGATCCTGCGCACCATCGAGGCGGATCCCTCGGTCGTGGCCGCCGCCCCGCGCGTGTACGCGAGCGGACTCGTGAGTTCCGGCGAAGCGACATCGGCCGGCGTTCTGCTCGGCGTCGACCCCGAGCGCGAGGTGGCGCTGACCCGTTTTCTGGACCCCCTGGCAGCGGGCCGCCTGCCTGCCGCCGGCCGATACGAAGCCGTTGTGGGAGACGAGATGGCGCGGCAGCTCGGGTTGAGCGTCGGGGACGAACTCATCGTCGTCGCCTCGGCGGCGGACGGCTCGATGGGCAACGACCTGTACACGGTCACCGGCATCTTCCGGACCGGCCTGCTCGAGTTCGATGCCGGCACCATGGTCATGCCGGTCGCAGACCTCCAGGAACTCGTGGTCCTCGACCCGGGTCGGGTCCACGAGATCGCGGTCAGTACTTTAGATCCGTCGCAAGCCGACCTTACCGCGACCCGCCTCGCGGCCGCCCTCGGAGCCCCCGAACGGGCGATGTCGGTCGCGCCATGGACGGAACTCAATCCGGTGCTTGCCCAGTATGTCGCGCTCGCCGATGCGACCTACTGGATCTTCATCGTCCTCATTTATTCGGTCGCCAGCTTCGGCATCGCGAACACGACGCTGATGGCCACCTTCGAACGCCGCCGCGAGTTCGCCGTCATGCTGGCCTTGGGTGCATCGCCGCGATCCGTGGTGGGCACGGTGCTGTCCGAGGCGGTCGCGACCGGCATCATCGGGCTGGGCCTCGGGACCGCCGTCACGGTGCCGCTGATGGTCTGGTTCTCCACGGCGCCGCCCGACCTCGGATGGCTCTACGGAAGTCTCACCGTAGAGGGCGTCCTGCTGACACCGAGTCTCCGGGTTGGGACCAACGTGCCCGCATGGATCTGGGCGACGATCGGCCTGATCGTCACCGCACTCGTCTCCGCCCTCTACCCGGCACTCCGGGCGGCGCGGGTGCCGCCGGCCGACACTCTGTCGGGCGTGTAGCCGTGCTCCCGCGCGTCCTGGTCCGGCTCGCCCTCAGGAACCTGCGCCGTTATCTCCGCCGCACAGTGCTGACCGCCTCGGCAATGATCGTCGGCGGCGCATTCCTGGTCTGGTCGATCACGGTCGACGACGGCAGTCACGAGCAGTGGATCGATTCCGGGGTGCGCATGGGGAGCGGACACGTGACCGTCGAGCGGCCCGAGTACCGGCTGACCCCTCAGATCGACAACCGGCTGACGACGGACGTCCGCCGCGCCGCGGAGCAGGCGCTGGCCTCTCCGGAGATCGCGCCGCATGTCGTGACAATGTCCGCCAGGCTCGGCATCAACGGACTGGCGAGTTCGGCGGCCGGTGCGCGCCCGGCGCAGATCGTGGGGGTCGACCCCGTCCGCCGAAGCGGGTTTCGGCACGATCGACGATGCGGTGGTCGAAGGGCGCTACCTCGAGCCAGATGATCGGCTGGCGGCCTATGTCGGCGCCGATCTGGCCCGCAGCCTGGGACTCGAGATCGGATCGCGCTTCGTCGTGCAGGCGCAGGGCGCCGATGGCGAGATCACGGGGCAACTGCTCCACGTGACAGGGATCTTCCGCAGCCGCGTGTCCGCCATCGACCAGGCGACGATCCACATCACGCTCGCGACGGCTGGCGAGTGGCTCGGTTCCGGGAGCGACGTGACCAACGTCGCGGTCGTCCTGCAGAGCAGTGACAGGATCCGATCGGTCTCCGACCGCCTGGCGGTGGCGCTGGCCGAGCCGGTGGAACGCGGCGAGGCCCGCGTCGTTGGGTGGCGCGAGGCGAACCCTGTCCTGGCGGCGGGGATCGCGATCGACGAGTTCGGAAATTACGTGATTCAGGGGTTCCTGTTCGTCATCATCGCGTTCGGGATCGTCAACACGGTGCTGATGTCGGTGATGCATCGGCAACGCGAGTTCGGCGTGCTTCAGGCGCAGGGGCTGACGCCGGGTCAGACGGGCGCCGTCGTCCTCATCGAAGGCCTCACGCTGTCCGCTGCCAGCGGGCTGGTCGGCGTCGGCCTGGGACTCCTGGGCACCTGGTATTTCTTCGGCGACGGGCTCGACACGTCGGTCTTCATGCAGGACATCGACGAGTTGACATTCGCGGGTGCCGCCGTCGACCCTATCATCGTTCCGATCTTCGGGGTGCGGCGCATCGCTCAGATTGTCGCCTTCATTCTCGGCATTGGCATTCTCGCCTCGGTCTATCCGGCGCTGCGCGCCGCCCGGGTCAACGTTACCGAGGCGATGAAGTTCGATCGGTAGCCGCTCTCGATCCGGCCCCTCGCCGCGCAGGAATCGGCTCCGGCGGCTGGCCGCACGCCAGGGCCGGGGGCGGCGGGTTGCATTCAACTCGATGTGAGGTGTCATGGCAGTGCGCGATACGGTAGCCGCCCGGACCGACAGCGTCTGGAAGGTCTTCGAGCAGGAAGCCGAATCCGTGCAGGCGGTCCGCGACGTCAGCCTGACGATAGAGCGTGGCGAGTTCACCGCGCTCGCCGGGCCGTCGGGCTCCGGCAAGACGACACTGCTGAATCTGATCGGTGGCCTCACCCGCCCCACGCAGGGACGGGTCTGGGTCGCCGGGCGCGAGGTGAGCCGCATGTCGAACCAGGAGCTGGCGCGGCTCCGGCTCGAGGAGGTTGGCTTCGTCTTCCAGGCCTATAACCTGCTCCCCGTGCTCACGGCGTTGGAGAATGCGGAATTCCCGATGCTCCTCCAGGGCGTGCCGGCGGAGGAGCGTCAGGCGCGGGTCCGGGAACTCTTTGCGCGGACGGGAATGGAAGGGCTCGAAGACCGGCGCCCGGGCAAGCTGTCCGGCGGCCAGCAGCAGCGGGTCGCCGTCGTGCGGGCGGTGGCGAGCCGCCCGGCCCTGGTGCTCGCGGACGAGCCGACGGCGAACCTCGACTCGGTCACCAGCGAAGCGCTCCTCGATGTGATGGGCGAACTGAATCGCGACCTCGGCGTGACCTTCGTCTTCGCCACCCACGACAGCCGCGTCATGGAGCGATCTCGGCGTCTGGTCCGCATGGTCGACGGCGCCGTGCGTGACGACGACCGCCGATCCTAGCACTATCTCGATTCCTGCCGAACCGAGCACCGCACCGATCATCGCTTGAGGCGCGAGCAATGGACATCCACGAGGCGATAGCCCGGATTTCTCACACGCGTCCCGGGAGCGGTGTGCGGAAGCGGGTTCGGGCATAGTTGGCCGGATAATGTCCCCATTTGGAGTGCGAGGGTAGCTCGGGGAGGGGTCGAGACGGGCTGTTTCGGGCCGGCGGGAGCGGT
>JAJEEM010000071.1 GCA_022820995.1 Gemmatimonadota bacterium
CCGCTTCTTCCCCTCGTACTCCACATCCGAAAACGTCACCTGGTCCATCGTCCCCACCCCAGTCTCCGCCTCGTCCGAACCGCTGTTCGACTCCCACGGTCCATCAATCTGGCGGTGGTGACTTGTTCAGACCATCCCTAGATCGGCTTTAATCGTGAGGGGGATGATCGCGCCAGCGAACGCGATGACGGCGGCTGCGAATAGGCGCTTTCGGATCATGGGTGCATTCCCTCCAGGTTCGTGGTGACATCCGCAGACGCGAGTTCTTGCGTCGCGAGTACGAAGGAAACGCGGAGAGCGGCTTCAAAATCCTCTCCGCGGTGGCGGAGCCTACCATCCGGGTCCAACACGAAGTACTGGACGGCACGCCATGCTCCCAGATCTTCCCACACCTGGTGCGTGGTATCGTGCAGGAAGCGTGATTCGATTCCGGAGCGCTGGCGCGAGACGGGAGAAGGTTGCTGCCCGACGAACACGATCCGCACACCGGCCCCAGTCAACGGTTCGGAGTTTGAGCCCAGGAGCGCGAGTACTTCGTCTGATACCATGTCTGGCCGAATGGCTTGGACCAACAACACGTGCTTTCCGCGAACGATATCGCGGAGTCTTGTCTCTTCTCCGGTGAAGGACCGCACGCGTGCGTCGAGGTTCACATGCTCATCGAGTAGCGCCGAGCCGAAGCGCTCGTACATGATCCTTCGAGCAACGGCCAGTTGCGCTTCCGAGGGCTCGGGGAGCCCCCCCAACCGCCTGACGTTCGGAAACCCCGTCAAGGGCGTAAGCGGGTCGACCAGTGACAGTGCCAGCAACTCGGCGGCGCGAAGATTGGATCCGGCAGTGCGATGAATCTCGGCCAATTGAGCGAAGAGCTCCGGGCTCCAAGCCTGCTCGACGGCGCGCTCGGCCGCGTTGATCGCGGCTGATACCTGTCCGCGTGCGAGGCGTAGGCGGGCAAGATAAAGGTTGAGTCGGGCAGAGCGTTGGCTTGCTTCAGCTTGAGAGTTCCTACGGGACTGATCGAGCGGGCGCTCCCAGCCGATTTCGCCTCGGCTTTCGGCAAGACGGTCGAGTATCCACAACTCAGCCAACGGTTGCAGGGCCGGAACAACCGCCAGATCTCGCGCAATCTCCGTATCATAGCTCAGATCGCGAAATACGGAAGCCTGGGCATGGCGAGCCAACCAAGTCTGCGCGAGGGCGGGATCGGCAAGTTCGATGGACAGTCGGAGCCCGACCTGGGCTATCGCTGGCGCTTCCGAATTGGCCCAAATCTCGTCGAGGTCGTCTAGCTTTGTCTGGATGCCCGCAGAGGAACCGATGACCGCTTGCAAACGCACCAAGGCGGCCGCGCCGTGTTGCGGATAGCGGTTCACCAACTGGTTGGACCAATAACGTACGAGGTCGGGTCGTTTGAGAAGCACCGCGTAGCGATGGAGGGCGTCCAGCTCCACCGGTCCGGGCTCAGCCGCCCGGGCGGCGCGATCCAAATCCACAAGGCGAACGTTATGTTCTTCGAGGAAGGCGTCGCGACCCGCCGGTGGAACGGCGCCTTGTGCGAACAGAAGCTGACGGACCCAGAACTCGGGCTGATCCGGGAACTGCGAGGCGGCTTCCTCGGCGACGACGGCGGCCCGCGCGACACTCAGCTCGCCGGTCGCCAGCAGTTGGTAGCGGCGCGCCTGCAGCGTCGGCTGCCCCTCCGCGTCCGTTTCAAGGTATTCCCAGAAGCGGCCGAAATCGGCGTCGATGTGTTCGCCGTTCACGTCTTCGACGGCCGCGGCCGCGTACGCGGTGCCCGGCGGCAACGCGAGGGATCCCGAGAAGAGCCCGGGTGCCTCGCGGGAGAGTTCGACCACGGCATAGCCCGGCTCAGTCTGCGCGAAGCGGTTGGGGTCCGGGACCCAGTAGCGCATCCGCGCGCGAAGAGAAGGTTCCGCCGCCAGGGCGGAGGACGTCTGGTATTCGAGGGCCAGCGTCTCCGGCGTCTCCCATGCGAAGCGCAGCGTGCTTGCGCCCGCCATGAGCCGGTCGGGGCGGACGGTGAGCAGGGCAACGACCGCCACCACCACGGCGAGACCGGCCGCCGCTACGAGGACCACGTGGCGGGGGAACGCCGCCACCCGCCCCGACGGAACGGGCACCGGGACGCTCGCGGCGGCCTCGGGGGGCTCGGGGAAGATCTCATCGAACAGGCCCTCGGGCGGCCTCGGCGCCGGGATCGCCCGGATGGCGGCGCTTATGGCGCGGAGGACCTGCACCTCGCGGCGACACGCCGCGCAGGAGCGGAGATGTGCTCGCGCCCTGGCGGCCGCATGTCGGCGCAGGCTCCCGTCCGCGAGGCGGGTCAGGGTCGTTTCGTCCAGGTGTTCGTCGCGCCCGTTGCGCTTGTCCGATTCCATCCTACCTCTCCCTGCCATCCTACTTCTCCCTGCCGTCGAACAGTTCGGCGCGAAGACGCTTCAGCGCCTCCTGCCACCGCCTCTGGGAGGTCCTCTTCGAGACCCCGAGCATCTCGGCGATCTGCCGGTGCGAGCAACCTTCCATTCCCCTGAGGACGGCCACCGTCCGCAGCTCCTCCGGGAGCACGGACAGCGCACGCTCCGCCGCGATCAAGTCCAGGACCGGGAACTCCGGAGAGTCCACCTGCGGCAGTTCGTCCAACGCCGCGCCAATCGGGATCTCGCGCCGCCGCTGCTCCGTTCTGACCCGGTCGAGGGCGGCGCGGGCCGTCACGGCACGAAGCCAGGGACCGAGCGGCCGAGCGCGGGCGAAACGACGGAGCGACCGCGGCAGCTTCAGGAACACGTCCTGAATCACGTCCCGGGCATCGGCCGACGACGCCGTCAAGCGGTACGCAAGGGCGAACAACCGCTCCGAATGCTCCTCGTATAAGGCTTCGATCGCCTCTCGATCACCCCGCGCCGCCTTTCGCGCCAACCGCCGCTCCCGAGCCGAAGTGATCACACCGGTTCAGCCCGTAGAGGCCCGGCAACAGCGGCAACGGCCAGCGGCCACGCCACGGGCGCCACAGGTCGTCCCGCAGCCGGACGGACTCCCGCCGAGGCCGCGCGCGACCCGCGGCTGGTCCCCGACGACGAGATTTCCCGTGACTCCCTGCACGGGCAGCATCGCCCTCCTGTTGCAAGCCCCGACTCCGACGTCTCTGTCCCTGTCTTCCGCCGCCCGGGAACCCGATCCCAGCCGGTGCCTTGCACCCGGCCGAGACACCGGCCTCTACCTTCTATACGTCGCCCGAAGAAAAAAGCCGCCACGGACCCGACGCGCGTTCGTCCGGGGGGCGGCTTTGGAAGGGGTTTCACTGCTGCGTAAGTGTATATCCTGCAATTTGATGGGCGCGTGCAGAGACTAACTCGACCCGCCCTGAAGGCTCAGAACCGCTCCGGCAGCGGCCGGTGATCGTCGTCCTTCTGCTTCGGCGTCGCGAAACGCTAGCAGCTGATATGGCAGGGCCTCTTTCAAGGGTCATTCAACTTCGTCCGAGAGAGGCGCCGCACGTAGGGCGCCGCCGACGTGACATGTCGGCCGCGCTCAGTTCATCGCACGGCGGCCTGCCCCAGGCTACGGGAGCAGGCCCGCCGAGTGCTTCACGTGGCTCCGCGCGGAGCCGTGATGCGCGCGCGTCTAGTCGAGACGGATGACACCGCGGGCGCGGTTGCGTCGCATGTCTCTCTCCTTGGGGTTGGCCGTTCGTTACCGGGAAGCGCCCGAGAAAACGGCGCTCCGGATAACACAAACGCCTCGGGTCCGAAAAATCTTACATCGCATCGGCAGCGCCCGGAGAAGACGCGGCACCGGTCCCGGAGTCGGGCCTACTTCGTCCAGATCACGACGGCGCCGCACCTTGCGTCGGAGCCGGAGAACTCCGCCGGGAGCGACGCCGCACCCGTGTATACCTCGATCCCGGCGATTTCGGTCGGGAGGACGAGGTCGTTGATGGAGTCCCGGGGGTTCATGTCGCCGACAACTCCCGATGCGAGACTCCAACGCTCGGCGCTTCCCCGAATGGCGAGGATGCCGTCGAGGTAGATGTTCAGCTTGCAACCCTGGTCCGAGAACCCTCGCGAGTGCGTCGTACTGTAGAGCTTGCAGCCGTGTCCGCGGAGCGTGCAGCCCGCGAGCCGGACCCCCGGTGCGTCCGCGACCATGTGCGTGATGCGCACCGGGTTTCGGCGCTCGATGTCCTCGGCCGTGAAGAACGTGCCGCCGCCAAGCTGCTCGCCCCAGTACTTGCGTTCGTAGAACCCCTTGATCTCCAGGCGGCGCGGTCTCGTCGCCGTGGCCACGATCGGCTCGAGTTCGACCGGGTCCGGGGTCAGACGCGCGTCGACCTCGGTCGTATGGCCCCGGGTCACGGTCACCGAGTGCGTCAGCGGCGAGAATCCGATGTGCCGGAACGAGAGTTCGTGCTCGCCGACGGGAAGTCCGCTGAGCACGAACCGGCCGGTCCGGTTGCTCTGTACGACCGCCACACGGCTCCCGACCGAAATCTCGGCCGCCACCACGGGCCGATGGGTCCGGGCATCGCGCACCTGGCCGACCACGCGCCCCGTCGTCATCTCCCCGAACAGGAGTCCGAGTTGGACTTCATGTGCCGCCCCCCGCTCGAGGGCAACCACGGCCTCTTCGCTGGAAGCATCGCCGAACTCCGCCCACAACGTGGCCTGTCCCGCGTCCCGGGGAACGCAGAGGACCAGCCGGCCGCTCCCATCCGCCTCCTCGCGCACGGGCTGGCGGACCGCGTCCGTCCAGCGCAGCACGACGGTAGCGCCCGGAATCGGAACCAGCCCCGAATCGTCCGTCACGGTGATGACCAGCGAGGCCCGGTCGCCGCACTCGCCGCCCTGCGATGGCACGGCCTGGAGCGCGACGGCCGGATTGGCACCGAGGGAAAGAAGCACGGCCATCGAGGTGGCGACCGGGAGTGGGCGGCGGGTCATCGGCGACATCGTCAACACCTCACTTTGTCCAGATTACGATGGCCCCGCAGCGTGTATCGGAGCCGCCGAACTCGGCCGGAAGCGATGCCGGCCCCTTGTATATCTCGACGCCCGCTACCTCCACCGGTAGGACGAGAGTGTGGATGGGGACGTCGCTCACATCGGCATTGTCGAGGAAGGTCTTGATGTTGCAACCCTCACCGGAAAACCCGGCCGACAGCCTCGTGCTGTAGAACTTCCCGTTCGGCCCCAACCGGATTCCAGACATGTCGGCGATCATGTGGGTGATGCGCTGCGGCCGCCGACGCTCAATGTCGGCTTCGGTGAAGAACGTGCCCCCGCTCACGAGTTCACCCCACAGCTTCCGCTCGTAGAACCCCTTGATCTCCAGGCGGCGAGATCTCGTCACGGTCGCCACGATCGGCTCCATTTCGACCGGCGTGGGCACCAGCCCGATGTCCACTTCCGTGGTGAGCCCGCGCGTCACCGTCACGGAGTGGCCAAGAGGGGCGTAGCCGATGCGTCGCACCTCCAACTCGTGCTGCCCTTCCGGGACGCCGGACAGAATGAACGCACCCCGCCGATTGCTCTCGGCCAGCCGGTTACGACCCCGGACCGAAACGGCGGCGGTGGCGACGGCATCGCCCGTCACGCCATCGTATACGCGGCCGATGATCCGTCCCGACCGCACCTGCCCCAGACCGACGCGGAGTTCCACCTCGCTTGCGGCCCCGGGTTCGAAGACGACGACCGCCTGATCGCTCGTCGCGTCTCCCAACTCGGCCCAGAGCGTCGCCTCCTGCGCGTCGCGGGGAACGCAGAGGAAGAAGCTGCCCTGGGCATCGGCGGCTTCACGCACCGGCCTCCGCCTCGCCTCGTTCCAGCGGAGCACCACGGTGGCCCCGGGCAGGGGGACGGTCCCGGATTCGTCCAGGACCGCGACGCGGAGCGAAGCCCGGTCGCCACATTCGTCCCTGTCCTGTCCGGCGGCGGGCGTAACGGCAGCCAGCAGCAGCGATACCGCCGCGATCGTCATCGTCCGGGCCATTCGCGTCATCTCCAGGCTGTGGGCAAGGCGCTCCACGTTTATTTCGTCCAGATCACGACGGCGCCGCAGCGCCCGCCGGAGCCGCCGAACTCCGCCGGGAGCGTCGCCGGGCCCTTGTACACCTCGACGGCGGCGAGCTGCGACCAGGGTATGTTTGGCCACCCACCCCACCCAACCCCATCGACGATGATACTCATCTTGCACGTCAAGCTCGAGAAACCTGCGCTCATGCGCCGATTGTTGCCCGACCAGGTGATCCCGGGGACGTTGCTCACGACAAGGAAGCGGGCGTTGCTGGGTCGCCACCGCTCGATGTACTCGGGCGAGAAGAAGTAGCCGTTTCCGGTCAGCTCACCCCAGTACTTCCGTTCGTAGAAGCCCTTGATCTCGAGCCGGCGCAGTCTCGTCACCGTCGCCACGATCGGTTCCATCTCGACGGGCGTCGGCACCAGACCGATGTCCACTTCCGTGGTGACGCCCGGCGTCAGGTCGATCCGATGGCGGAGCGGGGCGTAGCCGATGCGTCGCACCTCCAGATGACGCACGCCGGGCCGCACGTCGCTGAGGATGAACCGGCCCTGCCGGTTGCTCGCGGACTCCTGCGCGTGACCCGTCACGGATACCGCCGCCGTGGCCACCGGCTTCTCCGTCATCGCATCGTACACGCGACCGATGAGGCGCCCCCGGCGAACCTCGGACAGGAGCACCCGGAGTTCGACCTCCCGCACCTCTCCGGGCGTCAGGGCCACGGTCGCCTGTTCGCTCGAATCGTCGCCCAGTTCCGCCCACAGCACCGCTTCCGTCGCCTGCGGAGGGGCGCAGAGCAGGAAACGCCCCTCCGACCCGGCCGTTTCCCGCAGCGGTCTCTCCTCGACATCGGACCAGTGGACCACCAGCATGGCGCTGGGGATCGGAATGGCGCCGGACTCGTCGACGACGGTCACCTGGAGAGAAGGCCGGTCCCCGCACGTTTCATCTTGCGCCAGCACGGGCCTGGGCGAGGCCCCGAGGAGAAGGGAGAGGGAAACGACCGCCGCCGGCTTGGCTCCGAACATGGTGATCGCTTTCATCGAGGTTCGTGGCACGCTCGAACGCGAGGCTCGGCTCCAAGACGGTTCGGGCCGGAACAACGTCACTTCATCTTCAACACCACGCCCACCTGCAGGGACAGAAGGCGCGTGTACTCCTTCCCCTCGACCGTGAGGCCGATTTCGGGGGGAGGATAGTCGATGACGTCCTTGAGTCCGTACGAGTAGAGCGCATCGAAACCGATGAGGAGGCCGTCCGCGATCCCGTAGTTGAGCCCGAGCCCGCCCGCCAATCCGTAATCCACGGCCTCGGCCCCCGGATCCGAACCTTCGCACAGCCCGGGACCGAAGGTGCCGGAGGCGTCGCACGCCACCTTGACCGCGAACCACGGACCCGCCCGGACCCCGAGAGACACCCTGTCGCTGCCGACGACCGACCGGGCGACGAGCGACGACGCCTGCAGATAATCGATCGAGCGGCGACCCGTCCACTCCTGGCCCCCCGCATAATACCGTGTCTTCGTTCCCGTGGCTGCGTACGACACTCCCGGGCGCAGGGACAGGCCCGCGCTCAACGGAAACCCGACGTCCACGCCGACCGCGGGCGCGATGATCGGGTCGCCTCCGTTTCCCACGATGGATGAGATCGCCATGCCCGCCCGGAGCGCGACATCCTCCTGCGCCGCCAGCGGCGAGGCCAGCAGGATGCCGGTCGCGATGATGAGTTTCGTCCTCACGTCCCCTCCCCTCGTCGCGGTGAAATCCCGGTCGGCGGCCGTCGCCGCTGGATGATGCGACCGCACTGCCCATACGCCTCCGGGCGGTAGAGGGTCCGCGGGGACGGCCTTCGGCGCGTCGATGTAGCGTCCCACCGTCGCGGTATTGATCGCGAGGCTGCGGGCCAGTTCAGAGGTGCGGAGAAGCCCGCCCTGCCAGTGGGCGAGCCCGAATGAAGTGCTTGGAAGGCGAAGCTGTCTTCACCGCTGGCGGCCAGGAAGCGGTCGGGCAGACCGCCCCGAACCCCGCTCCCCTGGGTATCTCCATCCTTGCAATTCATCTAGTGCACTACGTGATTTGCAAGGATACGACAGGAGAGGGAGGGTCTGCGGGGACAGCCTTCGGCGCGTCGAACGGCCCGCAGCTGGTAGTCCCGGCGCGGGGCCGAGCAGAGGTCATTTGGTCCAGACGGCAACCACGCCGCATCTCGAATCGGATCCCCCGAATTCGGCCGGGAGCGACGCTGGCCCCTTGTACACTTCTACTCCGGCCACCTCGATCGGAAGTACAAACGCGTCGAGGTCGAGACCGACCCTTACGTTGTCCAGATAAACGCTTAAGCGACAGCCCGCACGGGCATTATGGAGCCCCCTCCGGATGCTGGGAAGCTCTTCGATCATGTGCGAGATTCGCAGCGGGTTCCGGCGCTCGATGTCTTCGGCCGTATAGAAGGTCCCGAGGCCGAGCAACTCCCCCCAGTGCTTTCTCTCATAGAAGCCCTTGATCTCCAGCCGGCGCGACCGTGTCGTCGACACCACCAGCGGCTCGAGTTCCACCGGCTCCCGCACAAGGCCAACCTCCAGCTCGGTCGTGCGGCCGCTGGTCACGTCGACCGCGTGGCGAAGGGGCGCGTAGCCGAGCCGCCGGACCCGGAGTTCGTGCCGGCCGGCCGGCACGCCGGTCAGCCGGAACCGTCCCTGTCCGTCGCTTGCGGATTCCGCCGGCCGGCCGACGACGCTTACGGCCGCCGTCGCCACGGGACGGCCGGTCTCCCTGTCCACCAGGCGCCCGATCAGACGTCCCGATGGCACCGAACTCAGGATTCGCAGCCGGACCTCGCGCTCCTCCCCGGATACCAGCGCCGCGGGTGCGGCCTGTCCGCTCGAATGGTCCCCGAACTCCGCCCAGACGACCGCCTCAGTCGCGTCGCGCGGAACGCAGACGCGAAGGCGACCGTCGGCATCCGCAGCCTCGCGCACCGGCATGCGCTCCGCATCGGTCCAGCGAAGAACCACCGTGGCTCCGGGCAGCACGATGCTCCCGGACTCGTCCAGCACCGTGACGAGAAGAGAGGCCCGATCCCCGCAGTCCGCCTCCTGTCCCGCAGCCGCAGTCGCGCCGACCGCGAGCGAGGAGGCAACGATCAGCGCAGCGAAGACGAAAGATGAGACGATAGAGACTCGCCGCGTTCGGCGTGGCTCGTAACGGGGACCTCCGGGTTCGTCGCCCAAGGCCGTTCCTTTCGCTTTGTGCGGCGCAGGTGTGCTCTGGTCGCGGACACATGCCTCCAGCATAGGACGCCGCCCGAGAGCCGGGCGTCACATCAGTGGTAGAAGACGTTCACCAGGGCGAGGGGGATCGCGGGCACGTACGTGACGAGGAGCAGGACGGCGACGAGGACGGCGACGAAGCGGAGGTTGACCTTGCTCACCTCCCAGATGTCCGCCTTCGCGACGGAGCAGGCGGTCACGAGCACGCTCGCCACCGGGGGCGTCTGCTGGCCGATGCCGAGGTTGAGCGTGACGATGAGGCCGAAGTGCACGGGGTCGATCCCCGCCGCGCGCACGAGCGGCATCACGATGGGGACGACGAGGATGATCGCCGCGGCCGAGTGCAGGAAGAGGCCGATGACGAGGAAGAAGACGTTGAGGAGCGCGAGGATGAGCCACTTGCTCTCGGTGAGCCCCATGATCCCGGCCGCGACCTGCTGCGGGAGCCGCTGTTCCGTGAGGTAGTCGCCGAGCAGGGCGGAGGTCGCGACGAGGAGCATGACGACGGCGGTCTGCACGCCGCCCTCGAGCATCGCCTCGCGCAGGTGGGCGAGGTCGAGTTCCCGGTAGATGAGACCGCCCACGACGAGCGACGCGACGACCGCGAGCCCCGCCCCCTCCGTCGCCGTCACCCAGCCGCTGAAGATCCCGCCGAGGATGATCGCCGGCAGGAGGAGGGCCCAGCCCGCCTCGCGCGCCGTCGTCCACACGCGGCGGAGTTCGAACCGTCCCTCGACCGGGAAGTCGTGGCGGCGGGCGTAGAGCCAGGCGACGAACATCAGCAGCAGACCGCCGAGCACGCCGGGCACGATTCCGGCGACGAACAGTTCGACGACCGAGGCCTCGGCCATGACGCCGTACAGGATCATGGGGATGGACGGGGGGATGATGACGGCGAGCGTGGCCGAGGAGGACATCACGGCCGCGGCGAAGGGCGTCCGGTAGCCGCGCTTCTTCATGGCCGGGATGAGGATCGAGCCGAGGGCGGCGACGTCGGCCACGGCGGAGCCCGAGATCTCGGCGAAGAAGAGGGAGGCGGAGATGCCGACCATCGAGAGGCCGCCGCGGATGAACCCGACGAGCGCGGAGGCGAAGGCGATGAGCCGGCGCGAGATCCCGGTCGCGTTCATGATCGCGCCCGCGAGGATGAAGAGCGGGATCGCGATGAGCGGGAACGAGGTCGCTCCGTCGAACAGCACGAGGCCCGCATTCGGGAGCATGGCGAAGCCGCCCGAGGCGAGCATCGCGACGAGCGCGACGATCCCGAGCGCGACCGCGATGGGGATGCCGAGGGCGATGAGGAGCAGCAGGCCGACGAAGAGCGCGAGGAGCGTCACGGCTCCCCCTCCCCGGCCGCGACCGTCTCCGAGCGGGCGTCCTCCGGGGAAAGGGCGTCCTCGGGGGCAAGCGCGTCCTTCAGGCTCAGCAGCTGCGCGAGGATGAAGAGGACGGCCCCGATGGGGATCACGGACTGCGCCAGCGCGGCGGGCACGGAGGGCAGGCTCACGAGCGTCGTCCCCTCGAGCACGCGCACGACCTGCCAGCCGGCCCACGCGACCGCCGCGAAGAAGGCGATGATCGCGCCCTCGGCCACGAGCACGACGGCGATCCGGGCACGCCCCGTCAGGCGCTGGGTCAGCGTGGGCACGCCGATGTGCGCCCGGCGGAGCGCCGCGAGCGCGGCCCCGTAGTAGGTGAGCCAGGCGAGGAGGATCGACGCGACCTCGTCGTACCACACGAGCGCCGCCCCCGCCTTCCGGAACCCGACGCCCACGACGACGACGGTGGCGAGCGCCGCCAGGAGGACGAGCACCGCCCCCTCGAGGAAGCGCCGGACGCCCGTCTTCACCATGGCCCGGTTATGAGCCGGCCTCCGGGACTCCCGCCGCGCGCGCCCGGTCGATGAGGGACTGTCCGCCTTCGACGGTCGCAGCGAACTCCTCGTACACGGGCTCGCTGGCGGACTCGAAGCGCGCCGGATCCGCCTCGTTGATCTCCATCGCCGTGGCCTCGAGTTCGGCGAGCAGTTCCTCGTCCATGCGTGCCGCCGTCTCGTACACGAACGCCTGCATCTCCCGCGCGATCGCCTCCACCTCGGAGCGAACGTCCTCGGGATGACGCTCCCAGGGCCCGGCCCCCGTCGTGACGAACGCCGGGCTGTACACGTGTCCGGTGAGGGAGAGGTAGTCCTGCACCTCGTGCAGTTTGGAACTCGTCACCTGCGTGAGCGGGTTCTCCTGTCCGTCCATCACCCCCGTCTGGAGCGCGACGAAGACCTCGGAGAAGGGCATCGGCGTCGGGTTCGCGCCCAGCGCCTGGAAGAGCTTCACGCGCCATACGCCGCGCGGCGTGCGCAGCTTGATCCCGCTCAGGTCCTCCGGCCCGTGGATGGGTCGGCGGGAGTTCGTGATGTGACGGAATCCGTTCTCCCACACCGCGAGGACGCGGTAACCGCCCTCCTCCGCGCGCGGAGCCAGCTCCGGCCACACGACGGCCTCCTCGATCCGCTTCATGTGCTCGCGGTCGCGGACGAGGTACGGCATCTCGAACAGGCCGAAGGCGTCGACCACCGAGGACATGATCGTGGAGGGGATGGACATGTCGAGCGTGCCGAGCCGCAGCCGCTGAAGCATCGCGTCGTCGCCGCCGAGCTGGCTCGCGCCGTAGACGTGGAGTTCGGCCCGGCCCGCGAGGCGTTCGTTCACGCGGCGCGCGAACTCGTTGGCCGTCACGTCGTAGAGCGAGCCGGGGGAGCCGACGTGCCCCAGGGAAAGTTCGACGACCCCCGGTTCCCCGCCCTCTCCCCCGCACCCGAAGGAGAGGAGCGCCGCGGCGGCCGACGCGACGGCGAGCACCGGAGTCCGTCCCACGGGCGGCTTCATGCCCCGGCCAGGAAGTCGGCGGCGGCGGACAGGCCGCCGGGTTCGTGCGCGATTCCGCTCGTCTTCAGTCCCATTTCCACCCCGGCCAGCGCTCCCATCAGCGTGAGTTCGTTGAGGTCCCCGAGGTGTCCGATCCGGAACACCTTCCCCTTGAGGGGGCCGAGACCCGTCCCCAGCGACATGTCGAAGCGTTCGAGCACGGCGAGACGGAACGCGTCCGCGTCCTCCCCGTCCCCCACCATCACCGTCGTCCCGGCGCTCGACACCGCCTTCGGGTCCTGACAGTAGTTGCGCAGACCCCAGGCGGCGACGGCGCGGCGCGTGGCCCCGGCGTGGCGGGCGTGGCGGGCGAAGGTGGCGTCGGCCCCCTCTTCGCGCAGCATCGCGAGCGACGCCTCGAGCCCGTAGAGGAGCGTCGTGGGCGGCGTGTATGGAAAATAACCGCCCTCGTTGTCCCGCAGCATCGCCGTCCAGTCGAAGTAGGAGCGCGGCGCCTCCGGCCCCGCGCGGTGGCGGGCGAGCGCCTTCTCGCTCACGGCGCAGAACCCGAGGCCGGGCGGGAGCATGAGTCCCTTCTGGGAGCCGCAGACGGTGACGTCCACGCCCCACTCCGCCTGCCGGTAAGGGGTGGCGGCGAGCGAGGAGACGGCGTCGACCATGAGGAGGGCGGGATGGCCGGTTTCGTCGAGCGCCTCGCGCACGGCGGCGATGTCGCTCGTCACGCCGGTCGAGGTCTCGTTGTGGACGACGAGCACGGCGCGGATCCGCCCCTCCCGGTCGTCCGCGAGCCGCGCCGCGATCCTCTCCGGGTCCGCCGGGCGCCGCCAGTCCCCGTCGATGGCCTCCACCCGCAGGCCGAGGTCCCGTCCCACCTCTCCCCACTTCGAGGCGAAGAACCCGTTGTTCCAGAGGAGGACGCGGTCGCCGGGGGAAAGGACGTTGGCGAGCGCGCTCTCCCAGCACCCGGTCGCGGAGGAGGGGAAGATGAAGACGTGCGCGGGGTCTCCGAACACCCATTTGAGTCCCTCGAACAGGCCGAGCACCATCTCGCCGAACGCGGGTCCGCGGTGGTCGATGACGGACCGGTTCATGGCCTGGAATACGCGCTCGGGCACCGGGGTCGGGCCCGGAAGCTGGAGGAAGTGTCTTCCGCCGCGGTAGGTCAAAGGTGGCTCGCTCTTGTCAGGTCGGGGCTTCCGCCGATACAACTTGGCTCGTGACCCGCCCAATCTCTCACGACCGCGCCGGTTCGCAACGGCCCCGGCCCGGACCCGACGCTCGACGCGAGGCTCGGCTCGAAGCTCGACTTCGGGCGGGGCTCCGGGGAGAGGTCCGGTTCGACCGGTTCACGCGCGGGCTGTACAGCACGGACGCCTCGATCTACCAGGTCGAGCCGCTGGGGGTCGCGTTCCCGGAATCCGCCGGCGACGTGCGGCGGGCGGTGGAACTCGCCGGCGAGCACGGGACGTCGGTCGTCGTGCGGGGGGCGGGGACGTCGCAGAGCGGCCAGTCGATCGGGCGGGGGGTGATCCTCGACACGAGCCGGGGGCTGGACGGGGTGCTCGACTTCGATCCGGCCGCCCGGCGCGTGGTCGTCGAGCCGGGGATCGTGCTGGATCGGCTGAACGCGTTCCTGCGGCCGCACGGGCTCTTCTTCCCCATCGACGTGGCGACGGCGAGCCGGGCCACGCTGGGGGGCATGGCCGGCAACAACAGCGCGGGGTCGCGGTCGGTGCGGTACGGCCACATGGTCGAGCACGTTCGCGGCATCGACGCGGTGCTCGCGGATGGTCGACGGGTCGAGTTCCGCCGCGACGCCCCGCCGGGCGCGGCGCCCGGGGGCGGGCTCGGAGCCGACATGCGGGCGCTCTACCGGCGCGAGGCGGAGGAGCTGGCGCGGCGGGTGCCGGATGTCCCGCGGCACGTGGCCGGGTATGCGCTGCACCGTCTGGGCCGGGAGGGCACCGGGCTCTCGGATCTTCTCGTGGGTTCGGAGGGGACGCTCGCGCTCTTCACCGCGCTCGAACTCGACCTTCAGCCCATTCCCGCCGTGCGCGCGCTCGGCGTGTGCCGCTTCGATGGGACCGGCGAGGCGCTGGCCGCGGTTCCGGCGATCGTCGCGCTCGAGCCGACGGCGGTCGAACTGTTCGACGCGACCGTCCTCGGGCTGGCCGCGCAGATGCCGAGTTTCGAGCGGGTGCTCCGGCAGCTCGGCGAGGACGGGAGCGGCCCGCCGCGCGACATTCTCGTGGTGGAGTTCGCCGGGGACGACCCGGAGCGGGTCTCGACCTCCCTCTCGCGGCTCGAGTCCGTGCTGGGCGGGATCGCCGTGGGCGTCACCCGCGCGGAATCCCCCGACTTCCAGGCCCGCATCTGGGCGATGCGCAAGGCGGGGCTCAGCATTTCGATGTCCCGGCCCGCCGCGCGCAAACCGCTCGCCTTCATCGAGGACTGCGCGATCCCGCTCGTACGGCTGCCGGAGTGGTATCGCCGGCTGACGGAGATCATCGATCGCCACGCCACCCACGCCGTGTGGTACGCGCACGCGTCCGTCGGCTGTCTCCACGTGCGTCCGGCGCTGGACCTGCGGGATGGGGACGACGTGGAGCGGCTGCGCGCGATCGCGGTGGACGCCTTCGCGCTCGCGGGCGAACTGGGCGGCTCCCATTCCGGCGAGCACGGGGACGGCTGGATTCGGTCGGAATTCCTCGAGCCGATGCTGGGTGCGCGCCTCGTCTCGGCTTTCGGAGAGATCAAGCGCCGGTTCGATCCGGAGGACGTCCTGAACCCGGGGAAGATCGTCGACCCGCCCCGCATGAACGAACCCTCGCTCCTGCGGGCCCGCTACGGGCTGGAGACCCGAAGGCTGCCGACGGCGCTCGACTGGGGAGCGTGGGGCGGCTTCTCGCCGGCCGTCGACATGTGCAACAACAACGGGACGTGCCTCAAGCGGAGCCCCGGCGTGATGTGCCCGTCCTTCCGCGCCACGAACGACGAGCGGCACTCCACGCGCGGGCGCGCCAACGCCCTGCGGCTGGCGCTGTCGGGACAGCTGGGGGAGGACCCGTGGACGTCGCCGGAACTGTACGAGGCGATGGACCTCTGCCTGGGCTGCAAGGGGTGCCGCCGCGAGTGTCCGACGGGCGTGGACATGGCGCGCATGAAGGTGGAGTTCCTGCACCGCCTGCGCGCCGAGCAACCGCTCTCGCCGCGGGACCGGGCGCTCGCGTACCTCCCCCGCTACGCGCCGCTCGTCTCGCGCGCGGCCCCGCTCGTCAACCTGCGGAACCGGATCCCCGCGCTCGCCCGCCTCGGGGAACGCGTCGGGGGTCTGGCGGCGGACCGGCCTCTCCCGCGCTGGTCGTCGCAGCCGTTTTCCCTGCCCTCCCGGCCTCCCGCCGCGCTTCCCTCCCCGATTCCCGCCCAGATTCCCACCCAGGGGAACGGCGCGCCGAGTGTCGCGCTCTTCGTCGACACCTTCACACGCTATTTCGAGCCCGAGAACGCCCACGCCGCCGTTCGCGTGCTGTCGAGGGCGGGCTACCGGGTGGAGGAGGCCGTCACGGCGGGCCGACCGCTGTGCTGCGGGCGCACCTTCCTCAACGCGGGTCTCGTCGAGGAGGCGCGGACTGAACTCGACCGCACCGTCCGCGCGGTGAACCGGTTCATCGAGCGGGGGATTCCCGTGGTGGGACTCGAACCGTCGTGTCTCCTCACGCTGCGCGACGAACTGCCGGCGCTGGACCCGGGGCCCGAGGCCGCGGCGGTCGCGGACCGGGCCCGGCTGCTGACCGAATGGCTCGTCGACGCTGCGGCGCTCGACCGGCTCGACCTCGCTTTCCTCCCCGTCCGGCGCGTCCGCGTCCACGGCCACTGCCACGAGAAGGCGTTCGGCGCGGACGGCCCGACGCTGGAAGTCCTCCGCGCGATCCCCGACCTCGAGGTCCAAGCGATCCCCGCCGGGTGCTGCGGCATGGCCGGCTCGTTCGGCTACGAGGCGGAACACGCCGAAGTCTCGCGGCAGGTCGCCGAACTCGAACTCCTCCCCACCGTCCGCGCGCTCGCCGACGACGAATGGCTCGTCGCCAACGGCACAAGCTGCCGCCACCAGGTCGCCGACCTCGCCGACGCCACGGCCCGCCACGTCGTCACCGTCCTCGACGCCGCCACCGAAGCTTGACCCGCCACGCTCCATCTAACTAGATTTATAACTAGTTTATTACGGACTTGGGTCGGAAGGCAGGGCACCAGATGCGCGAAGTCGGCACCTTCGAAGCGAAGACGCACCTCTCCGCTCTCCTTGAGGCGGTCTCCGCGGGCGAGAGCGTGATGATCACGAAGAGGGGGCGCCCCGTAGCGCGACTGGTTCCTCCCAACACGCTCGACCGACAGGCAGTGGACGCGGCGATCGCGAGACTGAAGGCGTTGCGCGAGCGACATGGCAGTCTCTCGGTCGAGGAAATCCTCGCCTTCCGGGATGACGGCCGCCGGTGAGGTCCGCCGTCATCGATGGCTCTACGGCCGTGGCCTGGGCGATGATGGATGAACCCTCGGCCGACGCGGACTTCGCGCTCGAACAGGTCAGGGTCCATGGCGGCGTGGCTCCGCAGCTCTGGTGGGCGGAACTGCGCAACGCCCTGCTGGTCGCGGAGCGACGGGGACGCACGACGCCCGCCATCACGGACACGGCACTCACCGCCCTCGAGACGCTCCCCGTGCAGCTGGACTACAAGCCGAATGGGCCGCTGGTGCTGCGACTCGCAAGAGCGCATTACCTCACGATCTACGACGCGCTCTATCTGGAGCTGGCGCTGCGCGAGAACCGTCCCCTGGCGACGCTGGACCGCAAGCTCGCGCGGGCCGCCGAGGCGGAGGGGGTTGAACGGCTGTGTGCGGCTACGCGGCGAGCATCTCCCGTAGCCGGCCCTTGAGAGGCGGCGGGATCTCGATCCCCTGCCAGTCCTGGCTGCCGTGTTCGCGGCGGGCGCAGACGACGGTCCAGTCGCTGCGGGCCACGACTTCCCTGCCGCCGGCGCGTTCGACCGTGAAGTCGGCGGCGTAGCGGATCGCCTTGCGGCGCACTTCGCGCACCCGGAGTCTCACGTCGACCTCGTCGCCGTAGCGGACGGCGCCCAGGTAGTCGCAGGAGACGGAGACGCGCGGCATCCCGAACACGGAATCCTCGCCCCAGCGAAAGCCGACGAGGTCGAACGACCGGTAGAGGGCGTGCTCGGCCTCCTCCATGAACTTCAGGAGCGCCGTGAAGTGGATGAGGTTCGCGGTGTCCGTATCCGCGAACTCCACGCGCCGCGTGTAGACGAACTCGGAAGCCATCCTGCAATCTATCACCCTTCGAACCCTGGCAGCCCGCGATTCGGAGTCGGCGGGCCGGGAGGCGCAGTGGCGGTTGAACCCAGACACATCACGATTGAGCGGCGCGTGCGATTCGCCGTGCTCGAGCCGCACGAGCGGCCGGTAACCGAGATCTGGTTCGCCCTGCACGGATACCACCAACTCGCCCACCGCTTCCTGCGCTACTTCCAGGCGATTCACGAGGGCGCGCGGTGCATCGTCGCCCCCGAGGGTCTGCACCGTCACTACATCGAACACGAGTCGCGCAAAGTGGGCGCCTCGTGGATGACGAGCGAGGACCGCCTCACGGACATCGAGGACTACGTCGGCTACCTCGACCGGCTGCACGCGCACATCCTCGCCGAGGAGTCACGACAGACGTCAGGCGGGTCGGCGCCCCCGCGGATCGTCGGACTCGGCTTCTCCCAGGGGGTCCACACCCTCTGCCGCTGGCTCGCGTTCGGCCGCGCCCGCATCGACCGGGCGATCCTGTGGGGCTCCACCGTCCCGCCCGACCTCGACCTGAGCGAGCACGGGGACACGCTCTCCGCCGCCGACCTCCACCTCGTGGTTGGGGATGGGGACGAGTACTTCGACCGACCCGCCATCGAGGCCCATGAGGCGCGCCTCCGGGCGGCGGGCGTCAGCTTCACATCCCACACCTATCCCGGCGGACACCGCCTGGACGCCGGGACCCTGCGGCGGCTCGTCTGAACTTATTTCGTCGTGATCACGACGGCGCCGCAGCGGGCGTCGTAGCCGGAGAACTCGGCCGGTAGCGACGCACCTCCCGTGTACACCTCGAGCCCCTCGATCTCGACCGGGAGGACGAAATCGTTGACGGTCTCGTTCACATTGCTCATGCGGGTCATTCGCAGGATCGGAAGCGGCACCTCTTCGGCGGCATGACGCTCGTCACTCCCGCGGATGACCAGGGTCCCGTCAATGTAGACGTTCAACTTGCAACCCTGGCCCGAGAACCCCGCCGATGCCCTTGTGCTGTACAGATGGCAGCCGTGCGCCTGCAGGCCGCAGTTGCCCAGCCTGACTCCGGGAACATCCGCGATCATGTGGGAAATCCGCATCGGGTTGCGGCGCGCGATGTCCTCCGCCGTGAAGAACTCGCCGCCACCCGTGAGTTCCCCCCACTCCCTGCGTTCGTAGAACCCGGTGATCTCCAGGCGCCGGGACCTCGTGGCGACCGCAACCAGCGGCGCCAGTTCCACCGGGTCCGGCGACAGCCCGATCATGGCCTCGGTCGTGAGGCCTCGCGCGACTATCACTTGCTGGACCAGAGGCGCGTAGCCGAGGTGCCGAACCGAAAGCTCGTGCTCGCCCACCGGCAGCCCGCTGAGCACGAAGTACCCGCGGTTGTTGCTCTGTGCCGCCTCGGGCCGGCCCGGTACGGACACCGAGGCCGCGGCGACGGGCCGGTCGTTCCGCGCATCCCGCACTTGCCCGAGGACGCGCCCGGTGGCCGAAGTTCCGAACAGAAGCTGGAGTTCGACCGCGGTCGTCGCGCCGGGACGCAGGGTTACCGACGCTTCCTCGCTCGAGGCGTCGCCGAACTCGGCCCACAGGACAGCCCCCTGCACGTCGGGCGGAACGCAGAGCACGAGCCGTCCCTCGGCATCCGCAGCCTCCCGGACCGGCCGCCCCTCCGCCGCCGACCAGCGGACCGCCACCGCCGCGCCCGGGATCGGAACCAGCCCGGAATCGTCGCGCACTTCCACCGACAGCGATCCGCGGCCGCCGCACGCAGCCTCCTGCAGCGCTCCGATGGGTCCGGCGCCGACCACGACCAGCATTGCCGCCATCCACACGGCGAGCGACCCCACCCGCATTATTCTGAGTCACCTTTCTTGCGACGGCGCCTCCGGGCTTCGAGGCGGCGGAAGAGGAGGGGGCTCACGAGGCCCGACGTGGTGCCTCCGATGAGGGCGAGGATCCCGACGGGGCCGGGGTTCGAGAACGCCGGGAACTCGATGTAGGTGTTCATCCACATTCCGAGCGCCGCGAACACGATCGCGCCGACGACGAAGCCGAGGCAGGTGAGGCGGATCACGGGGCCGTGCGCCCGGCGTCTATGAGCCGCCGTCCCCGTCGCCGCCGCCCGGGAGGCCGACGGTCGCGATACACTCGATCTCCACGCGCGCGTCCAGCACGAGGCCGCCCACCGCCAACGCGCTGCGCGCCGGCCGATGGTTGGGGAAGAACTCCATGTACGTGCGGCTCATGTCCCGGAAATCGGCGATGTCGGCCAGGAAGACGGTGCACTTCACGACCTGGTCGAGCGACGAGCCGTAGCGCTCGAGCGCGTCCCCGATGTTCCGCATCGTCTGCTGCGTCTCGGGGATGATCCCGCCCTCGACGAGTCCCTCGCCGGGCACGGTCCCGAGCTTGCCGGAGAGGTAGAGGACGTTCCCGACCCGGACGGCCTCGGAGAAGGGCGAGTTGGGCCGTCCGCCCAGGTATTCGACGGAGTGCATCATCTCGGACATCTCGGCGTGCTCCTGCGCCGCGAGCGGCGTCGCGGGCACGAGGACCGTACCGAGCGCCAGGATCGCGCCCAGTGTCAGAGTCGTGCCGAAAAGCTGTTTCTCTGTCATCCGTCCTCCTTCCAGGGACCGCCGGGGGCCCTGCGGTTCATGGCGTGATGCGGGTCATCATCCGGGGGAACGCGATCGTCTCGCGCAGGTGATCGATTCCGCACATCCACGTCACCGTGCGCTCGACGCCCAGCCCGAACCCGCTGTGTGTGAAAGTCCCGTATTTCCGGAGATCCAGATACCAGTCGTAGGACGCCTCCGGGAGCCCTTCCTCGCGGATGCGCGCGAGGAGCTTGTCGTGGTCGTCCTCCCGCTGGCTGCCGCCGATGACCTCGCCGTATCCCTCGGGCGCGAGCATGTCGTTGCACTTCACCGTGCGGGGATCCTCCGGGTTTTCCTTCATGTAGAAGGCCTTGACCCCCTTGGGATAGTCGAACACGAAGAGCGGCTTGTCCCGGCCCTCGACGAGCAGCGTCTCCGCTGTGGCCCCGAGATCCGCACCCCATTCGATGTCGCTCCCCTTCGACTGCAGGAAGGCGACGGCGTCCGTGTAGCTGATCCGGTCGAAAGGAGGCTGGATGGCCTCGAGTTTCGAGATGTCGCGGCCCAGTGCTTCGAGCTGATCGCGCTGGTTGAAGAGGACGCGCTTCACGATCCAGCAGATGAAGCGCTCCTGGAGCGCCATGTTCCCCTCGGAGTCGATCCAGGGGGCTTCGGGTTCCACCATCCAGAACTCGGTGAGGTGCCGGCGCGTCTTCGACTTCTCGGCCCGGAAGGTGGGGCCGAAGCAGTACACCTTGCCGAGCGCCGCGGCGGCGGCCTCCACGTAAAGCTGTCCCGTCTGCGCGAGGTACGCGGTGCCGAGGTCGAAATACTCGGTCTCGAACAGGGTGCCCGCCGACTCGCCGATGGCGCCGGTGAGGATGGGGGTGTCGACGTGAACGAACCCCTCGTGGTGGAGGAAGTCGTGGATCGCGCGGATGACTTCGTCCCGGATGCGCATGATCGCGATCTGCCGCGCGCTCCGCAGCCAGAGGTGGCGGTTCTCGAGGAGGAAGTCGACGCCGTGCTCCTTGGGCTGGATCGGAAAGTCGGTCGACGGGCCCAGCACCTGGAAGGCCGACCCGGTGAGTTCGACGCCGGAGGGGGCGCGGGCATCGGAGCGCACGACCCCCGTCACGGCGACGCACGCCTCGTGCCCCACGGTGGTCAGCGGTTCCCACACCTCGGGCGGGACCTCGTTGCGCACGAAGACGCACTGGATCTCGTCCGTGCCGTCGCGAAGCACGAGAAAGGAGATCTTGCCGCTGGAGCGGAGGGCCCGGACCCAGCCGCGGAGACGGACCTCGTCCCCGATGCGGGCGGGCAATTCGCGTATGGTGACGGTGTGTTCGGACATGGCGGCGACAAGTTGCGGCTCCCTTCGGGACGGGGCAAACGCAACCGCCGGGCTGCCGGCCGGGTCAGCCGACGTGGTAGAGGGCCTCCCGCTGGGCGTAGCGGAGATCGAGTTCGTGGCGGAACCGGCGGTGGGCCGGCTTCGAGAGCCCGGGGTCCGCGTCCACGATGGCGCGGGCCCGCCGGCGCGCGGCCTCCAGCAGGTCGACGTCGCGGTCGAGTTGCGCGAACCGGAGGAGCACGGCGCCGTGCTGTTCCTTGCCGAAGAGGTCGCCCTGGCCGCGGATCCTGAGATCTTCCTCGGCGAGCTCGAAGCCGTCGGTCTTCTTCTCGAAGGCGACGAGCCTCTCCGACGGCGTCTCGGAGGCGTGGAAGACGATGCAGTAGGACTGCTCGGCGCCCCGCCCGACGCGTCCCCGCAGCTGGTGGAGCTGCGCGAGGCCGAAACGTTCGGCGTCCTCGATGATCATCACGGTCGCGTTGGGGACGTCGATGCCCACCTCGATGACGGTGGTCGCGACGAGGAGGTTCGTGTCGCCCGCGAGGAAGCTCCGCATCGCGTCGTCCTTCTCCGCGGAGGAGAGGCGTCCGTGGAGGAGGCGCACGGCGGCGTCGGGGAAACGGGCCTGGAGTTGCTCGAACATGACCGTGGCGGCGCGGGCCTCGAGGGCCTCGGACTCCTCGACGAGGGGATAGATGACGTACGCCTGGCGGCCCGCCGCGAGCTGGTCGCCGAGGAAGTCGAACGCGGCGTCGCGGCTCTCGGGACCGCGCACGGCGGTCCGGATCGGCCGTCGCCCGGGGGGGAGTTCGTCGATGATCGAGAGGTCGAGGTCGCCGTAGAGGACGAGGGCGAGGCTGCGGGGGATCGGCGTCGCGGACATCACGAGGGCGTCGGGGGCCTCGCCGGTCTCGCGGAGCCGGCGGCGCTGCTCGACGCCGAAGCGGTGCTGTTCGTCGATGACGACGAGTCCCGGGGACGCGAAGTCGACGCCTTCCTGGATCAGGGCGTGCGTCCCGACGACGAGACGGGCGTCGCCGGCCGCGATCCGCCCCAGCGTTTCCCGCCGCGCCTTCCCGGTGACGGCGCCGGTCAGGAGTTCGGGCTCCACGCCGAGCGGGCCGAGCATCTTCACGAACGTGCGCCGGTGCTGCTCCGCCAGCAGTTCCGTCGGGGCCATGATCGCCGCCTGCCGCCCCGCCTCGATCGCCTTGAGCATGGCGAGCGCGGCCACGACCGTCTTCCCGCTCCCCACATCCCCCTGCAGCAGGCGGTTCATCGGCGCGGGCCGGGCCATGTCCGCCTCGATCTGTGACCAGGCGCGGCGCTGGGCCGCCGTGAGTTCGAAGGGGAGGGCGTCCAGGAGCGCGCGGGTGAGCGTGGCCGGAGCGTCGAAGGCGATGCCGCGGACCTCGTGGCGGAGGCGCGCCCGGGCCCGGGCGTGGAGAAGCTGGAGGAAGAAGAGTTCCTCGAAGGCGAGGCGCCGCTGGCAGCGCCCGACCCGGGCGACGGCGGACGGACGGTGCAGGGTGCGAAGGGCCTCCGCGAGCGGGGGGAGGGAGAGTTCCTCGAGCCAGCCGCCGGGAATCGGGTCGTCGTCCCCGAGGTCGGAGAGGAGACGGGGGAGGTTCAGTTCGATGACGGCGCGGATCTGTCGGTGCGTGAGCCCCTCGGTGGCGGGATAGACGGGAAACACCCGCCCCGCGGCGGGACGCTCCCCGGCGTCCGCGGTTCGCTCGGCGGGCCCGTCGCCGGAGGCGCCTCTCTCGTCGGAGGCTCGGGCCAGCACGGTGTGTTCGCGCGGCTGGAGTTGTTTGCCGTGGTAGAAGCGCACGGGTCCGGCGGCGAGCAGCAGGTCGCCCTTGTCGATCGTGCGGTCGAGCCACGGGCGTCCCGGCCACGCGCACTCGATGTGGCCGCTCGCGTCGCGGAGCACGGCGCGGAAGACGCGCAGCCGGCGCCGCGTGGGGATGACGCCCTTCGAGACCACGCGCCCGATGACCGTCGCATCCTGACCGACCTTCAACCCGGAGATCGCGTCGACCGTGGTCGCGTCCTCGTACCGGTACGGGAGGTGGTAGAGGAGATCCTGTCCCGTGTGCACGTCGAGCTTCGCGAAGCGCTCCGCCCGCCGGGGGCCCACGCCCTTCAGGTACTGCACGGATCCCCGCAGGATGGAGCGCCCGGCCGTCACGCGATCACGGCTCCGGTGCGAGGATCTTGTCGAGATACCGCTCGGGAGAGAACTCCTCGAGGTCCTCCGGGGACTCCCCGACGCCGAGGAAGCGGACGGGAACGGAGAGTTCGCGCACGACGGAGACGACGGTGCCGGCGCGCGCCGTGCTGTCGAACTTCGCGAGCACGAGGCCCGTGAGGTCGAGCGACGCCCCGAACTGTCGCGCCTGGTTCATCACGTTCTGTCCGGAGGTGGCGTCGACGACCAGCAGCCGCTCGTACGGCGCGCCCTCCGCCTGTCGGCCGAGCACTCGATCGATCTTGACCAGCTCGCGCATCAGATCGTCCTGCGTGTGGAGCCGGCCGGCGGTGTCGACCAGCACCCAGGCGGCATCCCGCGCGCGCGCCGCCGCCACCGCGTCAAACGCCACGGAGGCCGGGTCCGCTCCGGGCGTTCCCCCCACGAAATCGGTCTGCAGCCGCTCCGCCCACGCCCGGAGCTGCTCCTGCGCCCCCGCCCGGAACGTGTCCGCCGCCGCGAGCAGCACGCGGCCACCCCCGGCCTGCAGGCGCGCGGCAAGCTTCGCCGCGGTCGTCGTCTTCCCCACGCCGTTCACGCCCACGAGAAGGAGGACCCCCGGCGCCCCGCCGCGCGGCGGCGAGTCGGCGGCCAGTCCGCCGGCGGGCGCCTCGGCGGCGGCCAGCGTCTCGGCGAGCCGGGCCCTCAGCGTCTCGCGCAGATCGCTCTCCGTCGCGATCGCGCCGCGGCTCGCCGCCCGCTCGAGCGCTTCAACGAGTTCGAGCGTGATGTCGACGCCGAAGTCCGCCTCGAGCAGGACTTCCTCCAGCCGCTCCATGGCGGCGCCATCGAGCCCGCCGTCGACGAGCGTGTTCACGTCCGTGAGCGCGAAGTCGACGATCCGCCGCCACAGGCCGCGTTTCGGGCGTCGGAGAGTGCCGGTCACCGGAGTCCGATCCGGTGCCGCCACACCCACTCCCCGCACAGGAGCAGAACGGCGAGGAGGAAGGGCCACACGGGCCGGGGCGACCGGACTTCGACCGGCGCCCGGGGAGAGGGCTGCGCACCGATGGCGAGCGGTTCCGATGGGGGCCCGGGGAGAAACTCGCGGGGATCGGGCTCGACGTCGACCGGTCGGCCGAGTTCGACGGGACCGTCGGGGCCGGTCGCCGTCAGGAGCGCCTCGTAGCGACCGGGCGGGAGGCCGGGACCGACGATCTCGGCGGGGGGATCCGCGACGGAGTCGCTCCACACCTCCGCGCCCGTCTCATCGAGCAGCCGGATCGTGAGGTCCTCGGATCCCGGACGGATGCGCCACACCTGCGGCTCGCCGGGCGCCGGCGTCCGCACGAGCGAGGCGAGCCGGGGCGTCGCGTCCTCGACGAGCCAGCCGACGATGCCGCTGAACACGCCCTCGTAGACCCTGCGCGGCTCGTCCCCCCGCAGCGACCAGCGCCACCAGTCGGCGGCCGCGGAAAGCGCCCACCGGCGCGTCCCATCCTCGCCCGCCGTGAGGAGAGGTCTTCCCTCTCCGCGCCGGTTCCGGCTCGCGTCGATCACCGACCATCTCCCCGCCGGCTCCACGGCGTAGAGTTCGCGGACCGGAGGCAGGAGATCCAGATCGGCCTCGGCGAGGAGCGCCGCCGAAGGGCTCGCGGGCACCGGCCCGGCGGGGTACCACTCCCCTGGCAGAGGACCCGTCACGCGCGCCCCGACACCCGGCACTTCACCCGGCCCCCCCGCGAAGAAAAGCGTCCGCGCATGGGTCCGCAGCGCGCCGGCCAGCCACGCCGGGAGCTCCTCCGGCGAGGCCTGGACCGCCAGCAGCCGGGCGCCGCGCACCGCTTCGCGCACCCGGGATGCCTCGACGATGCGGGGAGCGGCGCCCATCTCGAGAAAACGGCCATCCGCCAGGCGCAGGTAGCCGCGCGCTCCGCCCAGGACGAGCCGGTCGAGGGCGGGGACCAGGAAACGCGCCTCCCAGTCGGGGGCCAGCGACACGAGCACGGCCCCGGCGGAGGATTCCGAGACCTCGATCCACGCGCCCGTCCGGCCGGAGACGCCGAAGGGATCCGGCGGATCGACGAGCACGGCTTCATAGCGTCGCCAGGCGGACTCGGCGCCTTCGTCGCGCGGCACGAAGGCGATCTGAGCCCGACCCGTCCGTCCGGCGGCCGGGCGGGACGCACGCACGGTCGCGACGACCGTGCCTTCGCGCTCGAGCTGGAAGCTCACGCTGTCGGGCAGCCCGCCCCCACCGCCCGATCCCCCGCCGGCATGAAACTCGAGCGTGGCTCGGACGGTATCGCCGGCGCGGGCCCGCTCCGGCGTTTGCAGCGCGGCGAGCGCCACCCGGGGCTCGATCGCGGCGACCCGCAGTTCGCGTACCCCGAGGCCCAGTCCCGTGGCCGTCTCGCGAGCGGCGTCACGATCCGTCAACTCGCCATCGGTGACCACCCACACGCTGTCGGCTCCGCCCAGGCGCGCGGCCTGCAGCGCCGGTTCGAGCCTACTCGCGTCGTGCGTCGCGCCGAGCGCATCCAGCGAATCGAGCCGGGCGGGGACGGGGCGGTCTCCGAACAGGTAGACCCGGTCCGGGGCGAGTTCGGGAAGCAGGGCGAGCGCCGAGTCGAGCCGCGTCGCCCCGCCGGTGTCTCCTGCGCGGACCGGGAGCGTCATGCTGCGCGAGATGTCGAGAAGCACGACGCGTTCGGGCACTCCGACACCGCCGCCGCGCAACGCGGGCAGGGCGAGGGCGCCCAGAATCAGAAAGACGGCGGCCGCCCGGACGGCGGCGGGACCGGTGCGACCCGCGACACGTTCCTCGCGCGCGCCATAGGCCCAGCCGGCGAGTGCGACTGCGCCAAGCGCGACGAGAAGCCAGAGGCCGGGGCTCAATCCTGTGTGCGGCGAGCGCGCTGCGTGGGATGGATCGGCATCGGAAGGCTCCGCAACCGCGCGAGCACGGCCTGCTGCACCGCCTCGAACTGCTCGCGCAGTTCAGCGGGGACCGGCTCGGCCCCCGGCAACTGCAGACGGGCCGGGTTCACCTGCGCGCCGTTCCGGAGAAACTCGTAGTGAAGATGAGGGGCGGTCGCGAGACCGGTGTCCCCCACATATCCGATGACCTGCCCCTGTTCCACCTGGGTCCCGGTCGAGACGCCGCGCGCGACGTTCGTCAAGTGCGCGTATCGGGTGCGGATCTCGTTCGCGTGACGAATCTCGACGGCGTTCCCGTAGTTGCCCCACCACCCGGCCCGCGTCACGCGTCCCGCTCCCGTCGCGCGCACGGGCGTGCCTCTCGCCGCCCCGTAGTCGACGCCGAGATGCGGCCGGGTACGCCGGAGCACCGGGTGGAAGCGCCTGAGGTTGAAGCCGCTCGTCACACGGACGATGTCCAGGGGCGCGAGCAGAAACTGACCCCGGAGCGCTTCGCCCGCTTCGTCGTAGTACTCCACGCGCTCGGCCGCGGCATGCTCGAATCGCACCCCCGTGAGGACCCGCCGGTCGTTCCGGAAGTCCGCAGCGAGCACCGTGGCGTCACGCACGGACCCGTCCGGCCGCACCTCGCGCTCGATGAGAATCCGGTAGGCGTCGTTCCGCCGCAGATCCCGCCAGAAGTCGATCTGCCAGGCGAAGACCTGCGAGATCCGGTACGCCACGTCGAAGCGTTCCGCGTCGCCGAGCGCCTCCACGTCACCCGACAATTCCGCGTCGAACAGGTTCGACCGGATGAGACCCGCGAGGAGAAGCGTGTCTCGCACGACCTGCACCGAATCCAGCCGGGCCGACCACAAAGGCGCGGCTCCGGCGCCGGACCACAGGTGGAGGATGCGGTCGGGGTCCAGGTGGACGCGGATGCGCGCCGGAGACTCGCCGGGTCTGCGCACGAAGTGAATCGCGACGCCGGGCCGCAGCCGGCGCGGACTCTCGAATTCGCCCATCGCCTCCGCGATGGCGTGCGTCGCGGCGGGACTCAGGCCATGATCCTCGAACACATCGCCCAGCGTCTCGCCCCGCTGCAGGCGGTGCACGACCGTGATGGGGGCAGGCGGCGTCGGCACTTCGACGACCTTGACGTCCTCCGTCCGCCCGGCCCGGGGACCGAACGCGGCCCAACCGAGGACCAGAACCCCCGCGAGAGCGAATCCAACCGCAGCAGCTAGTCTTGTTCTCAAGCGCTCAGTCCATCTGTCGCCGAATGAACGTCGGGATTTCGAGATCCTCGAACTCGACGCGGGAATCGGTCCACGACTCGCGGTCCGGCACTCCGGGCTCGATGTCGGGCGTCACCTCTTCCGCGGCCCGATCCGGCGCTGCCGATTCGGCGTCGTACCCCGTGCCTTCGCGCGTCGATCCCTCCGCCACCGGCGGCTCCGGCGCAGCGTCCGGCTCCGGCGCAGCTTCCGGCTCCGAAGCAGCTTCCGGCTCCGGCTCCGAAGCAGCTTCGATCGCGGCGTCGGCCGTCGGCTGGAACGCGGGCTCGGCCGCCGGCGCCTCGGCCGCGAGCGCCTCGAACGCGATGCCCGCCTGTTTCACCTCCACGGGGGCTTCGACGGGCTCGGACTCCGGTCGCGTCGCCGGCGCCGGGCGATCGTCGAACACGCTCGGACGCTCGTATCTCGAGCCGATGACCACCGGGGTCGCGGGGGGCAGCGGCGACGCTTTGCGCGCAGGGATCACCCGCTCCGCGACCGGCGCCTGCTCGTCCTCCTCCATGTCTCCGAAGCCCGTCGCGATCACCGTCACGCGGAGCCTGCCCTCGAGCTGGGGATCGTGCACGACTCCGAAGATCATCTCGCCCTCGTCCCCCGCGGCCTCCTGAATGATCGAGTTGACCGTCGTGACCTCATCGATCGTCAGGTCGGGACCGCCGCTGATGTTGATGAGGACGCCCGTGGCCCCGTTGATGGATACGTTGTCGAGGAGGGGCGAGCAAATGGCTTGCTGCGCCGCCTCCACCGCGCGGTCCTCGCCCGTCGCCGTGCCGGTTCCCATGAGGGCGGCCCCGCGGTTCGACATGACCGTACGGACGTCCGCGAAGTCCACGTTCACCTCGCCGGTCACGGAGATCAGGTCGGAGATCCCCTGGGTCGCCTGGAGGAGGACCTCGTCCGCCTTCTTGAGCGCCTGGCGGAAGGTCATCTCCTTGCCCACGACGGCGAGCAGACGCTCGTTCGGCACGACGATCATCGTGTCCACCGCGCGCCGGAGCTCCCGCAGCCCGATCTCGGCGTGCCGCATCCTCTTCTTGCCCTCGAAGTGGAAGGGCCGGGTCACGATCGCGATGCAGAGCGACCCCATTTCCCTCGCCATGCCGCCGATGATCGGGGCCGCGCCCGTGCCCGTGCCTCCGCCCATCCCCGCCGTGACGAAGACGAGATCCGCACCCGCAATCACCGATCGTATCTCTTCGGCACTCTCGGAAATCGCCTGGCGTCCGATCTCGGGACGGGCGCCGGCCCCCAGGCCTCGCGTGAGTTCCTTCCCGATCTGGACTCTGAGGTGGGCGCCGGATTCCTTCAGCGCCTGGGCGTCGGTGTTGACCGCGATGAACTCCACGCCATCGAGTTCCTCGTCGATCATGCGGCTCACGGCATTGCCACCGGCGCCGCCCACGCCGACGACCTTCATTTTTGCGTTACGCACGCCGTCCTCATCGAACGCGAAGACCATATCTCCCCTCCCTCCCATCAGAAAAACTCCCGTAGCCACCCACCGACTCTCGCGAACGCGCGGGTCGCTCCCACCAACCCTCCGGCCGAGGCCCGCGATGCGCCGTACAGCGCCAGTCCCGCGGCCGTGCTGTAGGAGGGACGCGCGACGCCCTCCGCCATGCCCGCGAGACCGAGCGAAGGAATTCCGGTGCGAACGGGCAGGTTGAAAACGGAACGAGCCAGGTCTTCCGTGTGCGGGAGCGAGACCCCGCCGCCGCTCAACACGATCCCCGCCTCGAGTCCGCCCAGCGTTCCGCTCGTCTCCAGTTCCTCGTAGACCAGTCCCAGAATCTCGTCCAGCCGTTGTTCGATAATGTGCAGCAGCAACTCGCGCGACACACGTCGAGCGCGTCCGTGGCGAGCCCCCGAGACGTCGAGCAGTTCCTGCGAGTCGGCCCGGTCGCGCAACGCTCCGCCGTGTCGCTCCTTGAGTTGCGCGGCTTCGTCCTCGTGCATGCCGAGGCCGCGCGCGATGTCCCGCGTCACGATCGAGCCGCCCCACGGCAGCGTCGCGGCGTGCAGGAGGCGGTGTCCTCCATACACGAGCACGTCCGTCGTTGCGCCCCCGACCTCGACCAGGGCTACGCCGGCCTCGCGCTCGGCATCCTCAAGCACGGCGAGCGCCGTGGCAAGCGGCGCCATGACCAACTCGTCCGGCCGGTACCCCGCGCGGTCGACGACCTTCGAGATCTCGTGGCAGATCGCCACGTCCGCCGTCACGATACACACATCCGCCTCGAGACGGGCGCCGGCCATGCCGACGGGATCCCGGATCCCGTCACGATGGTCGACGCTGTACCGCTGGGACAGGGCGTGTATCAACTCGTGCCCGGGCGGGATCGGAACGGCCCGGCCCACCTCCTGCACGCGCTTGACGTCGGCGGGCGTGATCTCCGAGCCGGCGACCTGAAGCACGCCCTTCGATCGGGACGTCCGGACGCTCCCGCTAGGCACGCTCACGTAGGCGGCTTCGACTTCGCGGCCGGCCGTGGCTTCCGCCTGTCTGACGGCCGTGCGAACGGCCTGGGTCGCCGCCTCGATACTCCCTATGTTCGGGCCGTTCATGCCCTCGGAACGCGTGACGCCGAGGCCGAGAATCTCGAGCGGGTCGGTGGGCTGGCGGCCCGGATGCACCGCGGCGACGACCGCACAGGTCTTCGTCGACCCCACATCCACCCCGACAATGCCCGCCCCCTGAATCATCGCTCCTCCACGCGCGTCAGTACAACCTGGCCCCTGAAACGCGCGTCCGCACGTGCGACGCGTCGATCTTCGACCTGCCCGAGCGCGATCGATACCCGGTCGAGGGCGCGCAGGGGCTCGTCGCCCGGCAGAAGCACGACATCCGCCCCGGCGCCGGGCAGGAGCAGGAAGCGGTATCCTCCCTCCGCCGCGGTCCCGACCTCGGAGACCATGGACATGAAATCGCTCCGCGTCCGATCCAGGCGCGCGAGCGCGAAGATGAGTTGCCGCATTCCCGGGTCGGTCACGAACCCGCCCTCCGTTTCGACCGGACCCCGGACGATCGGCAGGTCGAGCGACTCGGAGGAGGGGTCGAGCGGCAGCACGTAGCCATCCTCGCTCACGGGACGCAGTTCGGGCGTCGCCACGAGCGCAACCGGACGTCGCTCCACGATGGCGATTTCGAGGATGTTGAAGCCCTCCCGGCGGGCCGTGGCCTCGCGAACCATGGGGTGTGTGCGGACGCGCGCCTCCCACGTCGCGGGATCGTCCCACACGGACGCGTCCGGGGTGACGGCGAGGGCGCGGATCTCGTCGGGCGGGACGTGCTCGGTCCCGGTCACCCGGAGTTCCGAAACCTGAAATGCGGGCAGGGTAGCGAGGAGGCGCGGCACCCAGATGGGAACGGAAAGGCCGATCGCGGCGACCATCAGGGCGAAGAGAAGTCTGCGGCGTCCGCGGCGGGTGATGCGCCCGGAGCGCGACGTCCCGCGAGCGATCATGCGGCCCCCACGCGGGCGCGTTGCGCGGGATCGAACCCCCACAGGTGGATCTCCGGCTCCAGCGCCACGCCGAGACGCGCGAGGGCGCGGCGGCGGGTTTCCGCCATGAGTCCGATCACGTCGGCGGCGCGGGCGTCGCCGAGATTGACGATGAAGTTCGCATGCCGCTCGTGGATGCGGGCGCCCCCGACCCGGGCCCCTCTCATGTCCACCTCGTCGACGATCTTCCAGGCCGGGGGATGAGGCGGACCCGGGTTCTTCCATGTCGAACCGACCGAGGGCAGGTCGTACACCTGATCCCGGACCTTTCGCTCGCGGAAATTCAGGTGCGCCTCGCGTACGGCGTCCGCCTCGGCCGGCGTCGCGTCGAGGCGCGCGCGCACGAACACCCAGTCGGCCGGCACGCGCACATGGCGATACGCGGGCTGCGCTTCCTCGGGCCGGACCCGCACGAGTTCGCCCTCCGGCGTCACGGCGTCCGCCCATTCGACCCGATCCCAGAGCCCCTCGTCCCTCGACCCGGCGTTCATCCGCAGGCCTCCGCCGAGGGTGCCGGGGACCGCCTCCAGGAAATGGAATCCCGACCGTCCGTGGCGGCGCGCGGCCTGGGCAAGGGCGGGCAAACGGGCGCCGGCCCCCGCCTCGATGGCGGTCGCCCCGACCCGGACGGCCCCGAAATCCCCCTCGAGGACGAGGACGGGCTCCGCCACCCCGCCGTCCTCGATGAGGAGGTTCGCCCCGGTCCCCAGCACGCGGCAGCCGCGGCCGGACGTATCGCGCAGCGCGGCGTCCAGTTCCGCGATCGACCGCGGTCGCGCGAGCCGCGCGGCCGGCCCGCCGATCCGGTAGCGGACCAGGGGCGCGAGCGGGACGTCACGTTCCCACCGCATCGCCCGCCCGCCGCTGGACCGCCGCGTGCGCGAGGTCGGTGACGTCGCCGGCGCCCATGAAGACGAGCACCGCTTGTCCGGCGCCGACCTCGTGCGGAACGAGGTCCAGCGCGTCCTTCCGGTCGATCGGCGCCGCGGTCGCGCCGGCCCCGCCGATGATCAACTCCGAGGTGACGCCCGGCAGCGGCGCTTCACGCGCGGGATAGATGGGAAGCACGCGCGCCTCGTCCGCGGCCGTCAGGGCGCGGGTGAACGCGTCCGCGAAGTCGCGCGTCCGTGTGAACAGGTGCGGCTGGAAGACGACCGTGAGCCGGGCGCCGGGATAGGCCTCCCGCAGCGCGGCAAGCGACGCCGCGACCTCGGTCGGATGGTGCGCGTAGTCGTCGAAGACCGTGAGGTCGGGCCACGCCGCGATCATCTCGAGCCGGCGCGCCACCCCGCGGAACTCGCCGAGCCCGCGCGCCGCGGCCCGCGGATCGCCGCCGAGCCGCAGCGTCGCGAGGAAGGCCGCCGCGGCGTTGAGCCGGTTGTGGCGCCCGGGCACGCGGAGCGTGAGATCGACCCTTCCATTCGGCCAGGAGAGGCGCAGCCTGCGCGGCCCCGGCTGTTCGAGCCTGCACCAGGCTCCGTCCCCGAAGCCGTACCCGAAACCGCGCCCCGTGCCGGCGAACCCGGCTGCCTCGGCGAGTCCGCGGGCGCCCTCGTCATCGTGGCAGTAGATGAGACCGTCGGCGCGCCGGCTCCGCGCGGCGAACTCCATGAACGCGGAACGGAGATGCTCCCAGTCTCCGTATGTGTCGAGGTGTTCGGGCTCGAGCGAGCTGATCACGGCGAGCGTGGGATGAAGTTCGAGGAAGGAACGGTCGAACTCATCGGCTTCCACGATGGCCGGCCCCTCCCCCAGCCGCATGAACCCCTTCCACGCGTCGACCCGGCCGCCGACGAGGACGAGGGGGTCGAGCCCGGCCGCGGCCGCCGCGTGCCCGGTCATCGCGGTGATCGTCGTCTTTCCGTGCGTCCCCGCAACCCCGACCATCGCCTGTCCGTTGAGGAGGGCGCCGAGCGCCCGCGCCCTGCGCATCACCGGAATGCCGGCGACTTCCGCCCCGACGACCTCCGGCTCGTCCGCCGGCACGGCCGAACTTCGAACCAGAAGATCGATCCCGGACGCGTGTGCCGGGGCGTGCTCCCGCTCGACCCGGATCCCGTTCGCGGCGAGGTCGCCGAGGGCATCCGCCGGGGCGCGGTCGCACCCGCTCACGACGTAGCCGGCGCGGTCGAGGAGAAGGGCGAGTCCGCGCATGCCCGCGCCGCCGATCCCCATCAGGTGGATGCGAGCCCCGGGCGCCGGGAGATCCGGCGTCCCCACCGCACGGGGCGCACCCATCGCCGTCCCCGTCACGCCGCACGCCCGTTCAGGAGCGTGAGCATCTCGCGGGCAATCTCGAGGGCCGCATCCGGCCGGCCCCGCTCCGCGGCAGCCGCCGACATCCGGGCCAGGCGCCCATCGTCGGTGAGGATGTCGCGGCAAAGCGACCACAGCTCGCCGGACTCGACGCTCCCCTCCTCGCGAACCTCCGCGGCGCCCGCCGCCGCAAGCGCCCGGGCGTTCGTCAGCTGGTGCCCCCCGGCGGAGGTCGGGAGCGGCACGAGCACCGCGGGTCGGCCCGCAGCGCACAACTCGGCCAGCGACATCGCGCCCGACCGGCACAGCGCCAGCGTCACGCGGTCCAATTGCCGCCCCAGGTCGTCGATGTAGGGCACGACGCGCACGCGGTCCGCGAAGGGGAGTTCCGACGTGCGCGCGGAGAGTTCGGCCGCGTGCGCCGGTCCGGCGATCCACACGACCGAGACGTCGTCCGGCCACGCCGGGGCGTCCCGCGCCGCCCATTCCAGATCTCGCAGAAAGGCGCGGTTGAGGCCGAGAGCCCCCTGGCTCCCGCCGAAGACGAGGAGGTTCCGGCCCGCGGGCCAGTCGAAGCGGGCCGGAGCCGGGCGGCCTGAATGGCCGGCGTCCGCCGCGCCGTCCGTCGAGGGGGCGACGGGATTCCCCAGCGCGCTCAGGCGCGTCCGGCCCCCGAGCCGGAGCCGGGCCTCGGCCTCCGGGTATCCGAGGTGGATCTGATCGACGCCCGGCGCGAACAGGCGCGTCACGAGCCCGGGCGCCGCGTTCTGTTCCTGAATCGCCGCGGGGACGCCGCGCAGGCGGGCTCCCGCGAGCGCGGGCCCCGCCACATATCCCCCCGTGCCCACGACGAGCCGCGGATCGAAATCCCGGAACGCGCGCCGCACGCCGGCGAGGACGGTCGGCGCCGACGCGAACAGACGCCAGTTCCGCCAGGGCCGCTGCCGGTACAGCGGTTGCAGCGGCAGCAGCCGGAACTCGTACCCGGCGTCAGGCAGCACGCGGGCCTCCAGCCCCCGCCGTCCGCCCAGGAACACGCATTCGACCTCGGGGGCCAGCCGGCCGAAGGCCGCGGCCAGGTTCAGGGCGGGATACAGGTGCCCGCCCGTGCCGCCTCCCGCAAGCAGAATACGAGGCGACGCCATCCGTCAGCATCTCCGCCGCGAAGCCACGTTGAGCAGGACGCCCGTGACGCCGAGCGCGATGACGAGCCCCGTGCCGCCGGAACTGATGAAGGGGAGGCTCACGCCCGTCGTGGGCAGCAGCCCCATCGTGATGCCGATGTGCCCGAACGCTCCGATGGCGACGATCGCCGTAAGCCCGATCGCGATCAGGCGCCCGAACAGATCCGGGGCGGACTTCGCGATCCGGAATCCGAGGTGCGTCCAGGCGAGGAAGAGGACGATCATCGTGACCGCGCCCGCGAACCCCCATTCCTCCGCAATGATCGGATAGATGAAGTCGTTCTGCGCTTCGGGCAGATAGTGGAGCTTCTGTGTGCTCTCGCCGTAGCCGGCGCCCAGGATCCCGCCCGAGCCGATCGCGATCTGCGCCTGCTGCAACTGGTAGCCGGCGCCCGACGTGTCCGCCTCCGGATTGAGAAACGCCAGGATCCGCGTGAGCTGGTAGCTGTTCGAGCGCACGAGCCACCACACCCCGGCGCCGATAGGCAGCGCGAGGAGGAGAAAATGCCGGATGCGCATCCCGGCCGCGAAGAGCACGGTCGCCGCCAGCGCCGCCGTGATCAGCGTCGCCGAGAGGTGCGGCTCCGCCACGATGAGGGCGAGAAGCGGGCCCAGCACGAGGAGGAACGGGAGCACCCCGCTCAGGAAACTGTTGAAGGCCCGCTGCTTGCGAACGGCGAGCGCGGCGGTCCAGAAGACGACGGCCACCTTGGCGAGTTCCGAGGGCTGGAAGGTCGCCGGCCCGAGCATCAGCCAGCGGCGGGACCCGTTCCGGATGGGCGCGATGTCCGTCGTGAAGGGGAGGATCATGACGACGAGGAGGGCCGCCACCGCTCCGAGGATCGGCCACGCGAACCGCCGGTACACGCGATAATCGATGAAGGCGGCGACGATCAGCGCCACGAAGCCGACGGCGGCGCGGGCCCGCTGGCTCATGAGCACGTGATTCCCCGGAAGTCCGCTCTGCTGTGCCGCGAAGGAGCTCGCGGAATAGACGGAGAGGAGCCCGAACACGACGAGGACGAGCGTGATCCCGATGAGCGCATTCCGCACCCACGCCGGCGAACCGGCGAACTCCTGTACCCGCGGGAGTTCCCGGCTGATGGCGTGATCCGTCACGTCACCCGCTCCGGGGCCGGGCCCTCGTACGATTCGCGGACGCACTCTTCGAAGGTCCGGCCGCGCTTCCGGTAGTCCGGGAACATGTCGTAGCTGGAGCAGGCGGGGGAGAAGAGGACGACATCGCCGGGGTGGGCCGCCTCGCGGGCGAGGCGCACGAGCTGCGGAAATCCGCGAGCGACCTCGACGGGCGCCACATCGCCCAGTTCCCGCACGATCTGTGGCGCGGCCTCTCCGAACGCGACCAGGGCCCGCGCGTTCTCGCGCAGCGCGGGCGCGAGCGCCCGGTACGACTCGCCCTTGTGCCGACCTCCGAGGAGCGCCACCAGGGGCCGGTGGAACGCGTTGAGGGCGACGCGGGTCGCGGAGACGTTCGTCCCCTTGGAATCGTTGATCCAGAGAACGCCCTCGAACTCGCCCACTCTCTGGAGTCGATGGGGAAGTCCCTGGAAGGAAGCGAGTCCGGCTCCGATCGCCGCGGCGTCGCATCCGGCGAGCGCCGCTCCAAGCCCCGCCATGAGCGCGTTCATCACGTTGTGGTCGCCGACCAGCTGCAGTTCGTCGGCCGCGATCCACGGCTGGGGCGCTCCGCCGGACTCGAGACGCTGGACGAGTTTCCCGGCTTCATCCAGCCATGCGCCCGGTTCCTCATGCGGCTCGATCGAAGCGATGTAGCGGCGCCCGGCGGCCGGTTCCGCCATGGCGAGCACGTCGTCGTCGTCCCCGTTCAGGACCCACCGGCTGTCCCCATCGGCGTTCGCGAACAGACGCGCCTTGTCCTCGTAATAGCGCTCGATGCTCGAATACCAGTCGAGGTGGTCCGCCGCGAGGTTCACGAGCAGGCCGACCTCGGGCCGGAACGCCTGGAGGTCGGCGAGCTGGAAGGAACTCAGTTCGACCACGAGCCAGTCCGGCTGTCGCTTCATCAGCGGAATCTCGGAGAGCGGGCGGCCGATGTTCCCCGCGGTTAGCGCGTCCACGCCGGCCTGCTGCAGCAGGTGCCCGCAGAGCGCAGTCGTCGTCGTCTTTCCATTCGTGCCGGTGATGCCGATGACCTGCGAGCGGAGGTGGCGATAGGCGACCTCGATTTCGGCCACGGTGGGCACCCCCGCGTCCGCCACCGTCCGCCGGATCTCAGCCGTCGGCGATATCCCCGGACTCGTCACGACGAGGTCGGCGTTCAGAATTCGCTCCACGTCGTGCTGTCCCACCTCCGCGTCGATGCCCTCGGCGGTGAGGGCTTCCACGGCCTCGCGCTGCCGGGGACCTTCGAACGCATCGCTCGCATATACGTCCGCTCCCAGCGCGTGCAGGAGACGCGCCGCGGCGGTCCCCGACACGCCGAGTCCGAGGACGGCCACGGGCTCGCCGGGCCCGAAGAGCGGAGGGCGTCGGTCGTCTGCCATCAGCGGATCTTGAGCGTCGCCAGGCCGAGGAGCGCGCAGATGACGCCGACGATGTAGAACCGCGCGACGACGCGCGTCTCCGGCCAGCCGAGTTTCTCGAAGTGGTGATGGAGCGGGGCCATGCGCAGGATCCGGCGGCCCTCGCCCCAACGCCGGCGACTGAATTTGAACCATCCGGTCTGGAGCATCACGGACAACCCTTCGAGGACGAACACGCCGCCGACGATGACGAGGAGGAATTCCGACTTCAGGAGCACGGCGACGGCGCCGATCGCGCCTCCGAGAGCGAGCGACCCGGTGTCGCCCATGATGACCTGCGCCGGATGGGCGTTGAACCAGAGAAAGCCGATCGCCGCCCCCGCCAGCGCGGCGCAGAACACCGACAGTTCACCCGCCCCGTTCAGGTACAGGACGCCGAGGTAGGCCGACGTGTCCACCCGGCCGATCGCATAGGCGAAGGCGCCGAACGTGAGCGCGGCGATCGCGGCGAGTCCCGTGGCCAGCCCGTCGAGACCGTCCGTCAGGTTCACCGTGTTCGCGCTCCCCGCCACGACGATGGCGACGAACAGCGGGAAGATCGCCGGAGCGATGACGATGGTCAGGTCCTTGAAGAACGGGAGCATCGTCTGCGTCGCCCCGAAGGAGGACAGGGGCTGCCAGAGGAGGAACCCGCCGAGCGCCAGGCCCAGCACGAACTGCCAGATGAGCTTGTACCGCGCGATCAGGCCGCGCGAGTGTCGGCGCACGATCTTCAGATAGTCGTCCATGAAACCGATCGCGCCCATCCAGGCGGTGACGACGAGGGCGACCCAAACGTAGGTGTTGTCCAGCCGTGCCCAGAGAAGGGTGGGCAGGAGACAGGCGGCGAGGATGATGATGCCGCCCATCGTCGGCGTGCCCGCCTTCACGAGGTGCGTGGCCGGCCCCTCGGCCCGCACGATCTGGCCGATGCCGTGCTTCCGGAGTTTGCGGATCACGCCCGGCCCGATGATGAACGCGGTGAGGAGGGCCGTCACCATGGCGCCGGCCGCGCGGAACGAGATGTACTGGAAGACGTTGAACAGGATATGCTGGTCCGCGAGCGGGAAGAGGAAGTGGTAGAGCATCAGGCGTCCCCTCCGAAACGGGCTTCCAGTTCGTCGATGACCCGCTCGAGGCGGACGCCGCGCGAGCCCTTTACGAGCACGACCTCATCTCCTTCCAGGGCGTCCGCGAACGGTCGCAGGGCCGCTTCGGGATCCTCCGCCCGGATCAGGGCATGCTCTTGCACGCCGTCGAACGGCGCGTCGCGGAAGAGGCCCGTCGCCGCGATGACGTCGAATCCGGCCGCCCGCATCTCGTCGCCGATCTCGCGGTGCGCCCGCGCCTCCTGCGAGCCGAGTTCGAGCATCGAGCCCGCGAACACGGCGCGGCGGCGGCCCGGGAGCAGATCGCGGGTCTGGGCGATCGCCGCGCGAAACGAATCCGGGTTGGCGTTGTAGCAGTCGGCGAGCACCGTCAGGCGCCCGATGCGGCGCAGCGCGCCGCGCAGACCGAGCGGGTGGTAGCGCGACAGCCCGCGGGCGACGGCGTCGGGCGGCACCTCCATCGATTCCGCCAGCGCCGCGGCGATCAGCGCGTCCCGCAGGTGGTGCTCGCCGCCCACCCCGAGCGCGACGCGGGTTCCGCCGCGGCGGAACTCGATCCGGTCCGCTTCGACCGCGTACGTCTCGGGTGCGAAATCGGCCCCCGGTCCGAAGCCGGCCACGATGGCGTCGGGCCGGTGTGCCCGGGCGGCGTCCGCGAGGATGGCGGGTTCCTCTCCCACGACGAGCACGCCGCGGCCCGAGGCGCCGTGCGCCAGCCCCATCTTTTCCCGCAGCACGCCGTGCACATCCCCGAAACACTCGAGGTGCGCGGCGCCGACGGTCGTGATGACGACGTGATCGGGGTACGCGATCTCCGCCAATCGCGCGATCTCCCCGGGCTCGCTTGCCCCCGCTTCCAGCACCCAGGCGTCCGCATCGGGAGGCGCGCCCAGGATCGTGAGCGGAAGCCCCACCTGGCTGTTGTAGTTCCCTTCCGTACGGTACACGCGGCGGGTTCCGGAGAGAGCGCAGGCGATCATCTCCTTCACGGTCGTCTTGCCCGAACTGCCGGTGATCGCAACGACCGTGGCCCCGGACTCGCGCCGGGCCCGGGCCGCGAGATCGCCGAGCGCCCTCAGTGGGTCGGCGACGGGGAAGTACTCCATCCCCAGTGCGGGATCTTCCCGTCCGGCGCGAACGATCGCGCCCGGCGCGCCCCGGGCCGCCGCCTGGGGGAGGAAATCGGCGGCATCGTGCCGCGCCCCGGCGAGCGCGACGAACAGCTCGCCGGACTTCAGCGTCCTCGAATCGCACGACACCCCGGCGTACGCCCGCTCTCCGCCGTCGCCGGGGCTCCCGGCGCCGCCGGCGTCCAGGCGGAGCGCCGCCCGGATCCAGCCCGACCGTAGCGTCGGAGCCTGCGTGGCCACCGTCACGCCGTCCCTCCGGGCAGCCCGGATGCGTCCGGAAGCGTGGGAAGGAGGTCCTCGACGATCCGGCGCTCGTCGAAAGGCAGTCGCTCTCCGCCGATGACCTGGTACGTCTCGTGCCCCTTGCCGAGGAGCGCGACGGCGTCGGCGGGGCCCGCCTCGGCGAGCCCCCGCGCAATCGCCTCTCGTCGGTCGACGACGATCTCGTAGCTGTCCGGCGGGAGCCCGACGACCATCTGACGGCAGATCTCCGACGGATCTTCCGATCGGGGATTGTCGCTCGTGACGATCGCGACATCCGCGAGGCGCGCGAGGATGCTCCCCATCTGCGGCCGCTTGCCCGGGTCCCGGTCGCCGCCGCAGCCGAGGAGGGCGATGACCCGGCCCGGCACGATCGCCCGCAACGAGGAGAGCGCCCGCTCGCACGAATCCGGGTTGTGCGCGAAATCGCGGACGACGAAAACCGGCTCACGCGAGAGCACTTCCATGCGTCCGGGCACGGAAGGCGCCTCGGAGAGTCTGGCGGCGATCCGGTCGAGGGGCATGCCGAAGCCCCACGCGATTGCGGCGGCCGCGAGAGCGTTCCGCACGTTGAAGTCGGCCGGAAGCGGCAGCGACACGGCTGCGGCCTCGCCCGGCGCCCGCAAGGTGAAGCGCGCGCCTCCCGGGTAGAGGGAGAGTCGATCCGGCCACAGGTCCGCCGTCGACTCGAAGCCGTAGCGGAGCGTCGTGGCGTTCGGCGGCGCGATCTCCTTCCAGGCGGGCTCATCGTCGTTCACCGCGCAGACGCCACCCGACGCAAGCAGCTCGAGCAGGCGCAGCTTGGCCTCCCGATACGCCTCGAGATCGGGGTGGTACTCGAGATGCTCGCGGCTGAAGCTCGTAAAGCCCACGGCATCGAAGGAGAAGCCATCCGCGCGGCGCTGGTCGAGCGCGTGCGACGAAACCTCGAGCACCGCCGCCTCGGCGCCACCCGCCCGCAACGCGGCGAGTTCGAGGGCCAGGTCGATCGGATCGGTGGTAGTCAGCCCCGGGGCGCCGACTTCACCGTCGCTGGATACGGTGCCCAGGGTTCCCAATGCGGCGGCGGGTCCCATGTCGCCCAGGATCCAGCGCGTCAGCCAGGCGGTGGTCGACTTCCCGTTGGTTCCCGTGATGCCGACGAGGCGGAGTGCATCGCCGGGGTCGCCCGCGAAGAGTGAGGCGAGATGGGATACGGCGGCCCGGGCATCGCGAACGGCCAGTTGCGGTAGGTCGACATCGGCGACGCGCTCGACGACGGCGCCGCCGGCCCCGGCGCGCCGGGCGGCTCCCACGAACGCGTGGCCATCGACACGCGTCCCCGGAATCGCGCAGAAGAGGTCGCCGGCGCCGACCAGGCGGGAGTCCGAGCGCAACGCGGGGAACTCCGCGGGAGGAACCCCCTTCCATCGTGGTTCGAGGCCCGCTTCGTAAAGCCTGCGCTCAACCTGTCGGTTCGTTGCTGTCTGTTGCGGCAAAGTCCAGTGACTAACCTCCCTCCAACCTTGTATTCCCGAGGCCGTTCTTCGTTCGCTTCCGCCTTCCCCGGGGGCATCGCCCGGGGCCATCGCGCGAGGCCCTCCCGGCTATCTCAGCACGACGGTCTCGCCGCGGAGCAGCTCGCTCCCGGGCGCGGGGCTCTGTCCCGCGACGCTTCCCCGTCCGCGCCATTCCACGCGGAGGCCGAGCGCGTGCAGGCGGGCGGCGGCGGCCCGCGCGGACAATCCTGACAGGTCCGGCAGCGCGACGACGCCTCTCCCGCTCGTGTCGGGCCCATCGGCGGCGCCAGCCGCGCCGGTGCCGCTGGAGGCGAAGATGACGGCGCCTTCCGGCGCGCCGCCCGCAACTCCGCCGGACCACGGTCGGGGACGGGCGTCGGAAACGACGAGGCGCGGATCCACCTGCACGCCATCGGCCGCGAGCGCCGCCTTGAGGGTGGCCTGGCTGGTGGGCGCCGCGATCGCGCCCCCGTAGTAGACCCCGCCCTTCGGGTCCTCTAGTCGGGTGAGAATGACGATGCGCGGGTCATCCGCCGGTGCGAAGCCGACGAAGGAGGCGCGGTAGCGTCCGGGCGCGTAGCGGCCGTTCACGGCGAGGCGGGCCGTTCCGGTCTTTCCGGCCACGGCGAACCGCGCCATGCCCGCGAGCGTTCCGGTACCGTCCCGGACGACCTCCTCCAGCACTCCGCGAACGGCCGCCGCCACCTCCTCGGAGATGACGCGCCGCACGGGGATCGGGTCGAAGCGCCGCACCAGCCGCCCGGACGGGTCCCGTATCTCTCTGACGAGGCTCGGCCGCATCAGCACGCCACCGTTCGCGATGGCGCCGTAGGCCAGGGCGAGTTGCAGGGATGTGGCGGAGATCTCGTACCCGATCGCGTGCGAAGCGGGGCTGAGCGAGGTCCACGATTCGGGCCGGCTGAGGCGTCCCGGCGATTCCGAGAGGTGCCCCAGCTGGGTCCGCATGCCGAAACCGAAGTCGCGCAGATAGCGATGCTGGACGGCAGGCGTCAGACGGGTGGACAGTTTCGCGGCCCCCACGTTGCTCGACCTGGAGATGACCCGTCGCACGCTGAGCGTGTCGTAGCCGTGGACGTCCGAGATCACCCTCGAGCCGACCCGCAGCCTCCCGTCCTCCACGTCCACGATCTCGTCCAGATCGACGACACCCTCGCTGAGGAGGGACGCGAGAAGAAACGGCTTCAGCGTGGAGCCGGGTTCGTACGGGTCGGTGAGACCGGAGATCCGGTCGGCCGCGCCGCCGGTGCGCTCGCTCGCCAGCGCGAGAATCTCGCCGGTGCGCGGGTCGAGGAGGACGATGTCGCCCCCGCCGGCCCCCGTCCTTGCGAGCGCCCGCGCAAGTTCGTTCTCGGCGATGCGCTGCAGTTCGGCGTCGAGCGTGAGCACGACATCGTGTCCGGGCACCGCCTCGATGACCTGTCCGCCGGGCGGGCGGTACGCGTTGCGATGGCCATCGAGTCGAACCTCCGCGCGGCCGGGTTCGCCGACCAGCCAGAAGTCGAGGTCGGCCTCGAGGCCCGTTCCGCCCCGGCCATCGGACCCCACGGCGCCGATGAGACGGCGGCCCATGCTGCGTGGGTATTCTCTCGCGGACCGGCTCTCGAAGTAGATCCCCTGCCCGATCGTCCTCTGCAGCCGCACGCGCTCTTCGTCGCTCACGTCGCTCGCGACGAGAGACCAGCCGCCCGCGGCTTCCGCGATCGCGCTCCGGCGCTCCGGCGCCACGGGCACGACCGAGGCCACCGTCTCGATGGCCTCGGACCGGTCGACGCGCAGTTCGTTTACGGCGAGGAAAGCCTGGTATCGTGTGTCCGGCGCCGCGAGGACACGGCCGCGGCGATCGAGAATCCGCCCGCGCACCGCGGGCAACAACTCCCACTCCGCGCTCTGCGCGACCTGCCTCGCGCGATGCGCCTCGCTCTCGAGGATCTGGAGGTCGCCGAGACGCACGGCATACGCCAGCGCGACGAGGGTGAACGCGACGCCCAGCGCCCGATGCCGGGTGCGCTGCGTGCGTGCGAGCGCCGCCTCCTGCGCATCGCCCGCGACGCCCTCGAACTGCGTCGTGCTGTGAATGCCGAAACGCGTCACCTGTCCGCTCCCCTGCCGGAGACGTCCACCCCTTCTTCAGCCGTCGCGTATCCGGCGTCGACCTGAAGCAGCTGCTCTTCTCCGGCCCGCTGCAGGCCGAGCGCCTCCGCCGCGCGCTCTATCCGCGCCGGCGCCGCGAGTGAATCGACTCTTGTCCGCGCCGCGTCGATCCGGTCCGTGACGATCCGATCCTCCGCCTCGAGTCCGCGCAGCTCGGTCATCAACCGCCGCCCTTCCTCCCCCCGACGGACCACGCTCGCCAACGAAGCGGCCAGCGCGGCAACTGCCATTCCGGCAGTCATCCACCGGATCAGGGTTCTGCGACGGATCCTCCGTACGCCCCCGCTCCAGTTCATGCGCCGCCCGCCTGCTCGTCCGTCCCGCGCTTCTCCCACACTCGGAGGCGCGCGCTGCGCGCCCGCGGATTCCCGGCGACCTCCCCGGCCGAGGGACGCAGAGGCCGGCGCGTCAGCGTCCGCCCCAGCGACCTTCCCCGGCACCGGCACTCCGGGAGACCCGGAGGGCAGCGGCAGTCGGCGGACCAGTTGCGAAACGCGTCCTTCACCAACCGGTCCTCCAGCGAGTGGTACGAAAGCACCGCCAACCGTCCACCCGGAGCGAGCCGGCCCCGTATTCCCTCGAGCCCCTCGCCCAGCGCGGCCAACTCGTCGTTGACCGCGATCCGCAAGGCCTGGAACAGCCTGGCCTTCCGCTTCTCCTGCGCCGAACGACCCAGGACCGCCGACAACGCGGCCACGAGGTCGTCGCTCGTGATGAAGGGCCGGATCTTCCTCCGCCGCACCACCTCACGTGAGAGCGTCCGCCACCTACGCTCTTCCCCATCACGGAAGACCCGGCCCAACTCGCGTTCGTCCGCGCGATTCAGCAACTCGGCCGCGGACCTTGTCTCGCGCGCCTCCTCGTCCATCCGCATGCGCAACGGCGTGCCCGGACGGAACGAAAAACCGCGCTCCTGTGTGTCGATCTGGTGTGACGAGACGCCCAGGTCCATCAGGGCTCCCGCCAGACCGTCCATCTCGGCGGCGAACCCGGGACGAGCCACGTCCCTGAAGTTCGCCCGTATCAGCTTCACCCGTTCGCCCGCCGAGGCGAGCCTCCGCCTCGCGGCCTCGATCGCCTCCGCATCCTGGTCGATCCCGATCACGCGCACGGCCGACCCGGCCTCCAGCAGCCGGATCGCATGCCCCGCACCGCCGACCGTCGCATCCAGGAAAACGCCTCCGCACTCCGGGCGAAGCCACCGCAGCACCTCATCCGGCATGACCGGCGTGTGCCGAAACGTCTCCTCTGTCACTCCGTCGGCTTCCTCGACTCCCCCCACCGTGCCGCGATCGGAAAACCCATCAGGCGAACACCGCTTCTATCAATCGGTCGAAGTCCTCGTCCGTCGCACTCGTCACGCGCTCGAACGTCTCCGGATTCCAGATCTGGACGTGGCTGATCGCGCCGACGACCAGAGCCTCACTCCCGAGCGCGACCGCGCTTCTCATCCTCTCCGGTATCAGGATCCTTCCCTGCGCGTCCGGCGAGACCTGAACGGCGTCCGCCGTGACGCGAAGCACCTGGGGGCGGAAATGCGGCTGCCGTTTCGACATCTCCCGGAGTTCGTCCTGCACGCCAGCCCAGGCGTCTTCCGGATAGAGCGACAGCGCGTCGGGTTGCGTCTTGAGCAGGACGAACGGCTCCCGTTCCCGGCCCCTTCGAAAAGGCGCCGGCAGGCTGACTCGACCCTGCGAGTCGAGTTGATGTCGATAACTCCCCAGAAAGCCTGGCAAATCGTGCCTTCGACATTCTTCGAGGGTGTCCCTCCCAGAACGACCCGTTTCCACCCACCGGATCCCACCTTACACACCCTGGCGATGGGTGTCAACCCCTTTTCTCCCCATTTCATACCATCGCGCAAACAAAAAAAACCCCGGCCCGCACTGAAGCGGGCCGGGGTCTTCGGAGTTCAGCGGCTGCAGGACGCCTCGATAATCGACTCCTGGCGGTACAGCTGGATATCGATCGCCTCGCGGATCTGCTGCTGGCTGCCGGCCTGATGGCTCCCCGCCTGCCCCAGGTGCGTGCTCACGCGCTGAAAGGCGTTGAGAGCGTTGCGCGCCGGCGCGCACGCCTCGTCTGCCTCGTTGCGGCTATCGTAGGCGCTTCCCTGCAGGTAGTACCCGAACGCGAGGAAGAAGTGCAGCTGTTCCGATGCGGCCGGATCCTGGACGAACTCCGAGGCGACGGTGAACAGCTCGATCGCCGTCGCGATTTCGGCCACATCAATGGAGGCCGGGTTCGACTGCGCCGCCCTGGACTGGGCCTCGAAGTGATTCGTGTAGGCCAAGCTGAAGATCGCGTTGCCGACCCGGTTCGCGTCCGCCCCGTCTGCCACGGCGGCACGAAAATTGGCGATCGCCCCTTCGATGTCGCCGGTCTTCAACTTGAGCGTAGCAAGCTGCTGCCGTCCGTTCGGCACGTCCGGGTTGTAGGCGAGCGCCTGCTCCAGCTCCGTCACGCCCATCGCCGGATTCTCCATCCGATCATAAATCGTGGCGCGTGAAGCGTGGACCTGGGCGAGCAGCTGCTCGCGGGACATCTCGCCCTCGCCGCTGCCGTCGGAAGCTGAAATCGCCTCGAGCGCCTGCTCGGAGAAGTCGAGCGCGTTGTCGTACTCCTCGAGGAGCATGTACGCGTTCGTCGCGTTGGAGAGCGTCGAGGGGTTCACGGCGTCGCCCTGCAGCTCCACGAGGCTGCCCGAGGCATCGACGGCCACGCGGAGCATCGCGGGATCCGTGACGGCCCCGTCGGTCTGTCCGGCCCGCAGCGCCGCGCCCGTCAGGTACTCGAGGAGGCCCACGTTGTCCGGCGCGCGCTCGACGCCGTCCTGGAGGAGCTGCACGGTCTCGCCCCAGCGCTCGGCCTGCGTCAGCTCGTAGGCGATCCGCAGCCGCTTCTCGACGTCGTCCGGCCGGAAGTCGAGATACTGCTGGTAGTAACGAAGCGACGCGGCGCCGTCGCCCAGCTGGGCGTACGTGAACGCGAGCGATTCGAGGGCCTCGGTGTCCGATGCGTTGTTGTCCACGACGCGTTGCAAGTCGATGACCGCGTCGCCCCACGCCTCGTTGAGCATGTGCGCGCGGCCGCGCAGGTAGTGCGCCCGGCCGCTTTCGGGGTTCAGCGCCAGGGCCGCGTTGCAGTTGGAGATCGCGTCCATGGGCTGTTCCGACGCCAGGTAGTCGCCGCAGAACGCGAGCGAACGGAGGTACTCGACGCCCTGACCGAGCTGCCCCACGATCTGGGTGCCCGCCTCCTCGTGGGAGTCGTCGTCCGCCACCGTGAACGGCTCCATCGGGAGTTCGTCCCCGCTCCGCGGCTCGACGAACGTGACGTCGACTTCAACGCCTCCGGCGGCCGTGACCGCCGTCCCGGTCATGACGAGGGCGGCATTCATCTGCCCGCCGAGTTGCCGCCAGTCGATCGGGGTCATCGTTCTCTCGTCGAGATCGAAATCGTCGATCAGATCGCGGGCATCATTGCGTTCGATCGCGATGTAGCCGGGGAAGATCTTGAGCGCATCCCGGACTTCTTCGGCGATGCGCTCGCCGAAACGGCGGTCGACCGGCTCCGTCGCCGTGACGGGCGCGACAAGGATCAGCAGGTCGCTGGTCTGCGCATCGAGCGCCCGAGGCGCCGCCGGGAGGGAGAGGACGGCGAGCCCGGCCGCCACCCACGGGAGAATGTTCCGCGTGCTTCTCATCGAGTACCTCGGACGGTTCGTGCAACGGACAGCGCACGGATCACAGGGCCGTGCGACACACCAAAACCGGCATCACTTCAAAACAAGGGTATCAAGGTCGATTAATGCAAGCTGCCGCCGCGCGCAAGTCGTGATCCGCGGATCACCGCGCCAGCTTCTCACGCACACAGCCCGTGAAGCGGTTGAACATAACATTCGACACCGATTGAATCACGCCGCCGCGCCCGAACGACGCAAGCCGTCCGGTCAACGCGATGGACTGCGACACCCAAATCCGGGTTCCTTCGACCCCTCCCTCTCCTACAGACTGGAGATGGCTCGACATCGTCATTCTCACGTTGCCGCTGCCCCGCCGGTCCCGCCCCTCCCCCGTCATCTTCATGTGATGGCGTTGGGCGTCGAGTTCGTCGAAACGGATCTCGCCCAGGAAGCGGGTCCCGATGGGGCCGAGCTTGAGCCCGATCTCGCCCCGGTAGGTACGCTCGTCGACGGCCTCGAGCAGCGTCGCGCCCGGCAGGCACTCGACGATGCGCTCGGGATCCGTCAGGAAACTCCACACCTCGTCCACGGTCTGCGGAACATCGAACGTCTTTTCTATCTCGATCGCCATCGTCGTTCCTCGGGGGGTTGCACGTGTCGCCGAGCGGAGCCGGACGGGGACGGATCACGGCCGGGCGTAGTCTCCGGGGGAGCGGTTATATTGCCGGGAGCGGCTCTACCGCGGATCGGCTTCCACCGGAAGCTGAGATTGCCGCGTCGCACCCGCAACCGGCACCCGCAACCGGGGAGGTCGTCGCCTTGCAACCGGACATCGCGAAGATCATCGAGGAACTCGAAGCGGTGGGCTACGTCGCCGACCGGGGGATCGCGACGGCGGTCCATCTCGGCCTCGCCATGGAGAAGCCGCTGCTCGTCGAGGGGGCGGCCGGCGTCGGCAAAACCGAGATCGCCAAGGCGGTCGCCACGTGGCTCGAAGCGGAACTCATTCGCCTCCAGTGCTACGAAGGGCTCGACCTTCCCACGGCCCTCTACGAGTGGAACTACCAGAAGCAACTCCTCCACATCCGCCTGCAGGACGGCGACCGCGATGCCGAGGCGGTCCAGCGCACGATCTTCGGGCCGGACTTCCTCCTCGAGCGGCCGCTCCTGCGCGCGATTCGCTGCGAGACGCGTCCGGTCCTTCTCATCGACGAGGTGGACCGGGCGGACGAGGAGTTCGAGGCGTTCCTGCTCGAACTGCTGTCGGATTTCCAGGTCTCGATCCCGGAGCTGGGCACCGTCGAGGCCCGGACGCGGCCCGTCGTCGTGCTCACCTCGAACGGGACGCGCGAGTTGTCCGACGCCCTGCGCCGGCGCTGCCTCTACCTGTGGATCGATTATCCCGAGCCGGCGCTGGAGGTCGAGATTCTGCGGCGGCGACGCCCGGACATCGCGGCCGCCCGGGCGCGGGAGGCCGTGAGGCTCGCCCAGCGGCTGCGGCGCGAGCGGCTCGCCAAGCCCCCCGGCGTGGCGGAGACGCTGGATTTCGCCGCGGCCCTCGAGCACCTGGGGCCGGACCCGCTGCGCCCGGAGACGGCGCGCGACGCGATCGGGGCGCTCGTGAAGGACCCGAACGACCTGGCCGGGCTGACGGAGGAGCGGCTGGGGGAACTGCTCGCCTCAGCGGGGGACGGCGCGAGTTGACGCCGGAGCGGGTCGTCGACCTGGGCCGGCGACTGCGTAGCGAAGGGGTGGGCTGCGCGCTCTCCGAGTCGACGGCGGCGCTCGCCACGCTCACGCACATCGATACGGAGGATGTGGAGGACGTGAGAGCGGGCCTCCGCGCGGCGTTCTGCTCGAACGCCGCGGACCTCGAGATCTTCGAGCGCTGCTTCCCCGCGTGGTGGCGGGGAGTGCAGCCGTCATCCGCAGTCGAAGATCTCCTCTCGAAGGCCGCGCGGGACCGAGGGGCTCGCCAGGCGGCCGGCGCGCCTTCCGGACCGGACGGGCCGCCGCCGATGGCCCGCAGCGAACTGGGCGAGGACGTTCGCGAGGAGCCGGATTCCGCCGAGCGTCCGATCGGCGCCGTCTACAGCGCCGCCCACTCGCTCGCGCGGCGCTCCTTCGCCTCGATCGGCGACGAGGAACTGCGCGAGGTCGACGCCTGGCTCGAACGGCTGATGGTGCGGCTGTCGACGCGACGCAGCCGCCGACTCGAGCCCGGCGGCCGCCGGGGGCCGATCGACGTGCGGAGAACGCTGAGGTCGCTCGTCGCCCACGAGGGTGAACTCGTCCGCCTCGCCCGGCGACGGCGGCGGCACGTGCCGCCGCAACTCGTCGTCCTCTGCGACGTGAGCGGTTCGATGGAGCGCTACAGCCGCTTCCTGCTGCGTTTCCTCCTGGGGTGCGGGCGCGCGCGCGACATCCAGACCTTCGCGTTCAGCACACGCCTCACGCACCTCACGCCCTGGCTGGCCGGCGAAGAGATCGATCCCGCGCTGGACCGCCTGCGGGCCCGCGGCTGGTCGAGCGGGACGCGGATCGGCGAGTGCCTGGAGACGTTCGTGACCCGGCACGGCCGGCGCATGCTCGGACGGCGGACGCTTGTGATCATCCTCTCCGACGGACTCGACCAGGGCGAGGTCGAACCCCTCCGGCGCGCCATGGGCTGGATTCAGCGGCGCGCACGCCGGGTGATCTGGCTCAATCCCCTGCTCGAGAGTTCGCGCTACGCGCCCGAGGCCCGGGGCATGCGCACCGCCCTCCCGTTCGTGGACTACTTCCAGTCGGGACACAGCCTCGAAGCGCTGAGGACGCTACCGGGGCTGCTCAGGTTGTAACGGGAGAACGAAGACGGAGAGTGAAGGCGATCGCGACGGGACCCGGGAGACTCCGAGCCCCGTCGCGCTGACCGATCTAGGCTCGGACGCGGTCCTTGAGCCCCTTGCCCGCCTTGAAGGTGGGAACGTTCATGGCCGCAATCTGAATCGACTCGCCGGTCTGCGGGTTCCGGCCCATGCGCGCCTTGCGGTGCCGGGTTCCGAACGTGCCGAAGCCGGTGACCGTGAAGTCGCGGCCGGCGTCAAGCTCGCCTGCGATAATCCCTTGGCCCGAATCCGTCGAGAAAATGCAGTCGATCACATCCCTGGCGCTGGCTTTGCTCAGGCCGGCCTGTGAGGCGAGCTTCGCCGCGAAATCGTCTTTGGTCATCCTGGGTTCTCCCTGTTGAAGGTAAGCTCCGACGAGCGATCCGGGCGCATAATTCGCCCACCATCGCGGGATTGCAAGTGCGGCGCGCGATCTCGCCTGCGGAGGGGACGGCTAGTGGGCGTCCGCCGAGAACACTTTCCGCGTCATCGTCACGCCGGCGAGCTTGAAAACCACCTTCCCGATCCGGCCGAGCAGCATCGTCGGCAGGGCCGAGGGCACGATGGTCCCCCACACGGTGCGCAGGAATCCGCTCTCTCCGCCCAGCCCGCCGAATGCGAGCCGCAGCACCGCGAAGATGCCGAGGAAAACGACGAAGTTGAGCAGAAGCCCCAGCGCCTGGCGGCCGGGCGATCCGGTCTCCGCGTCGTAGATGCCGCCGAAGAAGACCGCAGCCACAATCCAGAAGATGCAGGTTGCGAAGAGCCAGTCGATCAATGGAGCCTCCGTGTCGGAAAGACGGGTCGGGTCGGGGACGGGGGAACATACATGGCCCCCGGCGATCCTCGAAAGTAGCTTGCCCCCGCGGCTTCGAAACGCTCTCTCGAGAGGGTCACATGAAAGCGCCTTCACTCACGCTCGGGATCGAAGAGGAATACCAGGTCGTCCACCCGGAGACCGGCGAACTCACGTCGTTCATCACCGAGATTCTCGAAGGTGATCCGGAGACGCGCGGGCAGATCCATCCGGAACTTCACCAGGCGTGCGTGGAGACGGCAAGCGAGGTCTGCCGGGATGTGGGGGAGGCGCGCGAGGAGGTGCTGCGCATGCGCCGCCTCGTCAGCGGGAAGGTCGCCGAGAAGGGGCTCGCCATCGTGGCTGCGGGCACGCATCCGTTCTCGACCTGGGAGCAGCAGGACATCACGCCGCTCGACCGTTACGTCGGCCTGCGGGAGGACCTGCAGCAGGTCGCCGAACGGAACCTGATCTTCGGCACCCATATCCATGTGGGCATCGAGGATCGGGACTTCATGGTCGACGCGATGAACGTCTCGCGGTACTTCCTCCCGCACGTCCTCGCCCTCTCCACCAGTTCCCCCTTCTGGGAGGGATCGAAGACGGGACTCCACTCGTACCGGAGCATCATCTGGCGCAATTTTCCGCGCACGGGCATTCCGATGAGCTTCGGAGGCTGGAGCGAGTACGAGCACTTCATCGAGACGATGGTCCGCTCGAACACGATCCCGGACCCGACCAAGATCTGGTGGGACGTGCGCCCCAACCACAAGTTCCCGACGCTCGAATTCCGCGTGTGCGACATGTGCACGCGCGTGGAGGAGGTCGTATGTATCGCCGCCATCTTCCAGGCGCTGGTGGCGAAACTCTGGAAGCTGCGGCGGGACAACCTCACCTTCCGCCTCTACCCCGAAGTCCTCCTCGCGGAGAACAAGTGGCGCGCCGCCCGGTACGGGCTGACGGGAAAGCTCATCGATTTCGGGCGGCAGAGCGAGCACCCCGCCACCGACCTGATCGTCGAACTCATCGAGTGGTTCCTCGACGACGTGGTCGACGAACTCGGAACCCGCGCGGAGGTGGAGTACGCGCTCCGGATCCTCAGGGAAGGGTCGAGTTCGCAGCGGCAACTCGCCGTGTACGAGGAGACCGGCGACGTCCGGGCCGTGGTCCGGCACCTCATGGCGGAGACTCTCGAAGGCGTCTGAATTCAGCCCCGCGCGCCGGCCCTTACATCATGCCGAGGTCCCGCGCGGTCCGATCGATGCCCGCCCGGGCCTTCGTCACGAGTTCGTCGATCTCGTCGCGCGTGATCGTGAGCGGCGGACTCGTGCACATGACGTCGCGCATGGCGCGGAACACGACCCCCTCGTCGTAGAGGTGCTCGTGACAGAGAGCGCCCACCTCGCCCATGGGCTCGAACAGTTCCCGGGTCGTCTTGTCCCTGCAGAGTTCGACGCCGGCCACGAGCCCGACGCCCCGCACTTCGCCCACGAGCGGGTGATCGTTCAACTCCCTCAACCGCGCCTGGAAGTAGGGGCCGGTGTCCTCCCTCACCCGGTCGACCACGCCTTCCTCCCTCATGATCCGGAGGTTCTCCAGGGCCACCGCGGCGGAGACCGGGTGCCCGGAATAGGTGTACCCGTGCGGGATCACTCCCCCTTCGGCCAGCACGTCGAACACCGCATCGGTCATGAGAACGGCCGACATCGGCAGGTAGCCGGACGTGAGTCCCTTGGCGATCGTCATGAGGTCGGCCTCGATCCCGAACTTCCGGGCGCCGAACCACTCGCCCGTGCGGCCGAAGCCGGTGATGACCTCGTCGCAGACCACGAGCACGTCGTTCTCGCGGCAGATGCGCTGGATCTCGGGCCAGTAGTTGTCGGGCGGCACGATGACGCCTCCGGCGCCGATGACGGGCTCGCCGATGAACGCCGCCACGCGATCCGCGCCGAGTTCCGCGATCTTCTCCTCCACCGCCCGCGCCGCGCGCGCGCCGGTCTCCTCGGGCGTCTCGTCGGGCGTCCCCATGGCGAACCAGTACGGGGGCATGACGTGCTCGAAGCCGGGCAGCGGCAGGTCGCCCACCGCGTGCATGGCCTCGAAACCGCCGAGGCTGGCGGCGGCCATCGTGCTCCCGTGGTACGCGTAGGTTCGGCTGATGAACGTCTTCTTTTCGGGTTTTTTGCGGAGGTCCCAGTACCGGCGGACGAGGCGGACGAGGGTGTCGTTCGCCTCGGAGCCGGAACTCGAGAAAAAGGTGTGCGCGATCGCGCCGGGCGTGAGTTCCGCGAGGACCCGCGACAGCTCGATCGTGGCCGGGGGCGCCGAGCGGAAGAACGTGTTGTAGTAGGGAAGTTCGACCATCTGGTCGTACGCCGCCCTCGCGAGTTCCTCCCGTCCGTAACCGAGGTTCACGCACCACAGGCCGCCCATGCCGTCGAGGATCCGCCGGCCATCGGAGTCGATGAGGTGGCGGCCCTCCGCGCCCACGATCACGCGTGTCCCCTTCTCGGCGACGACCCGGGGGTCGACAAAGGGGTGGACGTGGTGGCGTCGGTCGATGTCCTGCCATTGAGCCGTTGCGAGCCCGGCGGGGTTCGCCGTGGCGGTGTTCGTCGTGGCGGTCACGCGGCGCCTCCTGGTTGGGTTGTCGGCGCGGACAACATATCAGCCGGCGGTGGCTCCACGAGTCCGAGCGCGGCGTGGAGAAGAACGTTGGCGCCCGCCTCCGCCTGTGCGGGCGTGATGTTCTCCGCCTCGTTGTGACTGATGCCGCCTTCGCAGGGGACGAAAATCATCCCCGTCGGCGTGACGTCGTTCGTGTGCACGGAGTCATGGCCGGCGCCGGCCACGATCGGCATGGAGGAATAGCCGCAGAGATCCGAGGCCGCCCGGACGGCGTCGATGCACCGGCCGGCGAACCGCACCGGAGGAGAGCGCCAGACGTCATCGAGCCGCCACGCCGCTCCGCGTTCGAGACAGGCGCGGTTCGCCGCCTCGCGCAGACCGTCCTCCATGTCATCGAGCGTCGAGTCGTCGGGGTGGCGGAGGTCCACGCTGACCGTGACGCGCCCGGGCACGGTGTTCCGCGACGCCGGCGCCGCCGCCAGAACCCCGAAGGTCAGCCGCCCGTGGGGCGCGAAGTCCTGTTCGATGCGGCGCTGCGCGTCGACGAGAAACCGCCCGAGCACCGCCACCGGGTCCGTCCGCCGGGACATCGGCGTCGACCCCGCGTGCGCTTCCTCTCCCGTGATTGTCAGGTCGAACCAGCGGGCGCCCTGGACGCCGGTCACCACGCCGATCTCGCATCCGTTCTCCTCGAGAATCGGGCCCTGCTCGATGTGCAGTTCGAGAGCGGCGGCGAACGGGCGGCCCCCGACGGGGAGGGCGCCGCGGAAGCCGATGCGGTCGATGGCGTCGGAGACCGTGACCCCGTCCGCGTCCGTCGCGCCGAGTGCGTCCGCGAGGGCGAAGCGGGCCGAAAACACGCCCGAGCCCATCATCGCGGGAGGAAAACGGGCGCCCTCCTCGTTCGTCCAGTTCACCACTTCGATCGGACGATCCGTCCGAACCCCGTGCTCCTCGAGCGTTTCCACGACTTCCAGCGCCGCGAGGACTCCGAGCGGCCCGTCGAACCGCCCGCCCGTCGGCTGGCTGTCGAGGTGGCTCCCGAGCACGAGAGGGGATCGGCCGTCGGCCGCGGCGGCGCCGGTCCCGTCCCGGCGGGCGAACATGTTGCCGATCCCGTCGACGGACACGGCGAGGCCCAGCGACTCGGCCCACGCCCGGAAGAGATCGCGCGCCCGACGGTCCTCGTCGCTCAGGGCGACGCGGTGGACGCCCCCGGCCGGAGTGGCGCCGATGCGCGCCATCTCCTCGAGGCGCCCCCAGAGCCGGTCGCCGTTCACCCGGAGTTCGGAGATCGAGGTCACGGTTCGGAACCCACGCGCGAGTGTCTCACCGAGCGTCTTGCCGGCTTCAATGGGCCGGGGGCGTCGTGCCGGTGAGGATGGCCGTGACGAGGAGAAGCAGACCCGCCGCGCCCAGCTCGACGACGACGGTCGGCGGGAGACGGGGCGGATCCCCGGCTTCCCCGACCCGGCCCGGAGCGCGCCGCCAGTTGTACGCGCCGCAACCCGCGATCGCGAGGATGACGAAGAGCTTCAGGCTCAGCATCCGGCCCCAGGGTTCGGTCCAGAGCGCCGAGACCGCCCCGAGATGGAGCCACGCCGCGAAGAGTCCGGTGACCGCGACGACCGCCGCCGAGCCCAGCGCCAGCGGCGAGAAGGCCGTGATCCAGTCGATGATGCGGCGCTTCGATACCGAAGCCCCCCGGCGCCGGCCGAGATGGAGGACCCCGGCCATCACGGCCAGCGTGCCCAGCCACACGCCTCCGGCCACCATGTGGAAGATATCGGCGGTGATCGCGGGAGTGACGAAGTGTTCGGCTCCGGCCGCATGCCCGGCCAGCGCCGGCGTGTACGCGAGAAGGGCCACCCCCGCCGTGGCCGCGATCCAGCCGAATTCCGCCCGCGCGCCCCGCGTCGCGGCGAGCGCGAAGGCCAGGCCGGAGAGGACGACCGCCGCGACCTGTCCGAGCCACGCCCGACCCCAGGATGTCCCCGTCACGAGCAGCCGAAGCTCCGCCCCCAGCGGTTCGAACGGATCGCGAAAGACGCTCGCCTCCGCCGCGAGGCGACCCAGGGCGCCCGCACCTGCGAGGAGTACCGCCAAGCCGCCGATCCGCGCGGCCAGCCTCTCGGGCGCCACGCCGGCGGCGCCATCCTCCTCCGGCTCGAACCCCGGAAAGCGCCGGAGGATGACCAGTTTGAAGGCCACCGCCCCCACCGCGACGAGGAGGCCCGTGAACAACGCCCAGCGCGAGAGCGTGCCGATCAGAAACCACATGTCGGTAACCAAATGGGCGAAGAGGGATTCGAACCCCCGACCTCCTGCTTGTAAGGCAGGCGCTCTGAACCGGCTGAGCTATTCGCCCCGAATCGTGGCCACCCGCGCGGCGTTGCGGCGGGGCCTTCCCGGGCCGACTCCCGCAAGCGGCCCGTGGCAAAAAACCCGCTGCTAGCCGAGCCGGCGCCAGCCGAGGATCAGTCCGGCGGGCAGAAACACCACATAGCCCACGATGAGCAGGAGCGGCGCGGCCGTCACGGACCCGCGGTCGAGCAGCACGTACCCGGCGGCGATCGACGTGAGGCCGAGCGCGAACGCCGCGTAGTTGGCCACTCCGAACCGGAGGCCCCGGGCCGGGGCGTCCCCGCTTCTCCGATTGCGTCTTCCCTGGTTCATGCGGGGACGCTAGACGCCCCTCCGACATGCGTCAACCACGATGGGGGTGCGTTCCCGGGACGACGGGAGCACCTCACGAACTCGCTCGGGCCCATTCCGAGGCCTCGAGGAGCGGCGAAGGCAGCGGCGAGGCGAAGGACAGCGCCTCGCCGGTCCCCGGGTGCTCGAACGCGAGGTGCGCCGAGTGCAGGAAGAGCCGCCCGGCCCGGCGCCGGAGCGCTCCGGCCCAGCGCCCGCCCGCGCCGCCGAAGCCGCGTTCCCAGTTCGGCCCGTAGATGGGATCCGCGACGACCGGGTGTCCGAGCGATCCGAGGTGCACCCGGATCTGGTGCGTCCTCCCCGTGGCGAGCCGCACGGCAAGCAGTTCCGCGGCGTTCCAGCGTTCCAGGCGCTTGAAGTGCGTCACCGCGCGCCGTCCGGTCTCGCGCACGGCCATCCGCTTCCGGTCGCGCGGGTCGCGCCCGATCGGGCGGTCGACCGTGAAGCGCTCCTCGTCGAGGTGTCCCCAGACCGCGGCGACGTACCCGCGCTCGATCTCGCGGCGGCGGAGCGCGGCGGACAGCGTTCGATGCGCCTCGTCCCGCCGCGCGACGAGCATGAGTCCGCTCGTATCCTTGTCCAGCCGGTGCACGATCCCGGGCCGGCGGTCCCCCCCGATACTCGACAGTCCGCCGAGGTGAAAGAGGAGGGCGTTCACGAGCGTGCCGCCCGGATGGCCGGGCGCCGGGTGAACGACGAGTCCGGCCGGCTTCTCGACCACGGCGAGGTCGTCGTCCGCGTATCGGATCTCGACGGGGATGTCCTCGGGCTCCAGCCGGGTGCAGACCGGGGGCGGCAGTTCGATCTCGATCCGATCTCCCGTCCGCGGCCGGTACCGCTTCCGCGTGACCCGTCCGTCGACGGTCACCCGGCCCTCGGAGATGAGTTGCGCGACCCGGGCCCGGCTCAGGGAGAGACGTTCGGCCAGCAGACGGTCGAGCCGGTCGAGAGCCGCGCCCTCGCCCTCGCCGATCTCGATGAGCCGCCGCCCTCCCGCACCCTCCGCATCGGATTCGGGCGGACTCACTTCACTCGGGGGTCGCCTCCGCCGCCGCAGCCGCCATTTCCCTCTCGCGCCGGCCTTCGAGCCAGAACGAGATCAGCAGCAGCACCGCGCCGACCGTCACGGCGGAATCCGCGATGTTGAAGATGGGGAAGCGGCTCGCACCGATGCCGAAGTCGAGGAAGTCCACGACCCCCGCTTCCAGCCGGATGCGATCCCAGATGTTGCCGAGGGCGCCGGCGGATACGAGCGAGATGGCGAGGATGCGAAGTCGATCCGAGGACGGGGTGCCGCGGTAGATGGCGCCGAGCACGCCGAGCGCGATCAGGGAGAGGACGAGAAAGAAGATCCGGGAATGTTCGCCGATGTCGAGCCCGAAGGCGGCGCCGCGGTTGTGCGTGTACGTGAAGCGGAAGAAGTCGCCGATGACCGGTGTCCGCTCGTACAGTTCGAACGTGTTCATGACCCACGCCTTGGTCACGATGTCCAGCGCGAGGATGACGACGATCGGAACGAGCGTCAGCCAGAGGCGGACCTGGTGATCGCGTCCGGAAGCTTCAGCCACCCGTCTCCTCCTTCTCCTTGCACCGGATGCAGAGCCGCGCGTGCGGAAGGGCGTCGAGCCGCTCGAAGCTGATCTCCTCGTCGCAGTCCTCGCACCTTCCGAATTGCTCCGGGTTCCGATAGAGCCGCCTCAGCGCCTCGTCGATGTGGTAGAGCAGCCGACCCTCCTTGCTCGCGAACAGGAACGCCTTCTCGCGCTCCATGGCGTCCGTCCCCTGGTCCGCCATGTGGAAGCTGTAGGCGGCCAGATCGCTGTCCGCCCCCTGAAGGGAACTCGTGAACGAGTCGTCGTACTGGCCGAGCTCCCGCGTCGCGCGCGCCCGGGCCGCCAGCAGTCTCTTCTCGATGTGCTTCCGTTGTTCCGCGTTCATCCTTCTCAAGCAGGTTCGTCGACCCCGCCGATTCCGATGCGGACCTCGACGTCGTCGATCTTCACCACGGCCGTACTCAGGCCCCCCGAGGGGACCGACCCCGTCTGCACCTCCACGGCCAGCGTCTCGCCGGCAACGTAGTCCGCATGCGCCGACACGGCCCGTTCCAGATCCTGCGGGCCCGCCACGCCGAGGCGGATGCGGTCGGCGACCTCGAGCCCCGCATCTCGCCGCAGCCGCTGGACGCGGTTCACGATCTCCCGCGCGTAACCTTCGGCTCGCAGCGCATCATCGACCTCGGTATCCACGGCCGCGAGGTAACCGCCTCCCGTCGCCACGGCGAGGTCGGTGAGCGTCTCCTCCTGAATCACGAGGTCTTCGCGCGTCACCCGAACCCGTTCGCCTCCGATCTCGACGTCGAGCGGCTCTCCGTCCCTGAGCCTCCTCAGGGCCGCCGCATCCAGCTTCGCGATCCCGGCAGCGACCGCCGGCGTGCGCGCTCCGTGCTTCGGACCCAGCACCCCGAACCGCGGCTTCGCGTATAGCCGGGTAAGATCTTCGCTGTCCCCCAGCGACACAACCTTTTTGACGTTGAGTTCCTCCATCGCAAGCGCCGCCATCGGCTCCGCGAGCGCCCGTCCCTCCGGCAGAACCGCGTGCAGCATGCGCAGCGGCTGCCGAATCCGGACCCCCGCCTTTTCCCGCGCCGCGCGGCCCAGCGCCACCAGGCGCCGAACATCGTCCATCGCCTGTTCGAGGTCGGGCTCCGAGCGCCCCTCCAGCTCCGGGAAATCCGCCAGGTGGACGGACGCTTCGTCCGTGAGCGCCCGGTACAGCCAATCGGACATGAACGGGGCGTACGGGGCGAGCAGCCGCGCGGTCGTGGCGAGACATTCGTGGAGCGTCGCGAAGGCGTCGGCGCTCGCGGCCTCGGTCCCCGGTTGCGTCGCCCAGAAGCGGTCGCGGCTCCGGCGCACGTACCAGTTCGACACATCGTCGAGCACGAACTCCTGGATGGCGCGCGCCCCGGCCGTGAGATCGAACGACTCCAGCGCCTCCCCCACGAGCCGCACGACCCGGTCGAGGCGGGCGAGCACCCAGCGGTCGAGGTCGCTCCGGCCGGAGACGGGGGCCGCCGAAGACGCGGTGTGGGACCACCCCTCCTCGTTCGCGTAGAGGGCGAAGAAGCGGTACGTGTGACGGAGCGTGGCGAACAGCTTGCGGTCGGTCTCGCGCAGCGCCGATGGGTCCCACCGCTTCGGCACCCACGGGTTGGACCCCGAGAGGAAGTAGAAGCGCGTGACGTCGGCCCCCCAGGCGTCGAGCGCGGCGCGCGGATCCACCGCGTTGCCCCGCGACTTCGACATCTTCCGCCCCTTCGCGTCGAGCACCTGGTCGTTGACGACGACGGCCCGGAACGGCGCGCGGTCGAAGAGGATGGTGGACAGCGCGAGAAGCGAGTAGAACCAGCCGCGCGTCTGGTCGACGCCCTCGGCGATGTAGTCGGCCGGGAAGTAGCGCTCGAAGGTGTCCCGGTTCTCGAACGGATAGTGCCACTGGGCGTAGGGCATGGAGCCCGAGTCGAACCACGCGTCGGCGACTTCCGGGACGCGCCGCATCGTGCCGCCGCACGCGTCGGCGGCGCACCTCCACTCGTATCCGTCGATCCCCGGGCGGTGGGGGTCGAAGTCCCCGGGCAGCCCGCCGACGCGGCGCCCCAGCTCCGCGAAGGATCCGAGCACCTCCCGGTGCCCGTCGTCCTCGGAGCAGAGCCAGATCGGAAGGGGGGTCCCCCAGTACCGCTCGCGCGAGAGCGCCCAGTCGATGTTGTTCTGCAGCCACTCGCCCATGCGGCCGGATCCCGTCTCGGGCGGATGCCAGTCGATGGACGCGTTGTGCTCGAGCAGGCGCGCCTTCACGGCGGTCGTCCGGATGTACCACGAATCGCGCGCCATGTAGAGAAGCGCGCTGTCGCAGCGCCAGCAGTGGGGATAGCTGTGTTCGTACATCTCGCGCAGATACAGCTGGTCGTGCGCGACGGCCCAGTCGCGGAGCGCGCGTTCGGTGGCTCGATCCTTCACGTGCATCCCGGCGAGTCCGCCCGGCACGGTGTCGAGAAAGCGCCCGTCCCCGCCGACGGTGTGCTGCATCGGCAGTCCCGCGGCCTCGCCCAGCCGAAAGTCGTCCTCCCCGTACATCACCGCTGTGTGGACGACGCCCGTCCCTTCGTCGACCGTGACGAAGTCCGCCTCGAGCACCGTCCACGCGGTATCGGAGCCGGCGCCGTCCACCGCGTCCGGGAAGAGCGGGCGGTAGCGCCGCCCGGCGAGTTCGCCGGCGCGCACCTCCCCGACGATCTCGTATGGGTGCCGGAGCACCTCGGCCACGCGGTCGCGGGCGAGGATGAGCACCTCTCCAGGCGAAGCCCCGCCGGGCCCGTCGTGCGCCCGCGCGGGGGTCGTGCCGCCGTCCGCGCCCTCGGGCAGGACGCGTACGCGGGCGTAGGGGATGTCGGGCCCCACCGCGAGGCCGAGGTTGCCCGGAAGCGTCCAGGGGGTCGTGGTCCAGCTCAGGATCCGCGCGCCCTCCGGGTCGTCCTCGAGATGGAATTTCATGTAGACCGCGGGCTCGGTCACGTCGCGGTAGCCCTGGGCCACCTCGTGGCTCGATAGGCCGGTGCCGCAGCGAGGACACGTCGGGATGACGCGGTATCCCCTGTAAAGGAGGCCCCGCTTCTCGATCTCCGCGAGCGCCCACCAGCCCGACTCGATGAACTCATTCGAGTAGGTGACGTATGGGTCGCCGTAGTCCAGCCAGTAGCCGATGTCCCGGGACAGCCGCTCCCAGGCGTCCTGGTAGCGGAACACGTTGTTCCGGCAGTTGTCGTTGAACTTCCGGATTCCGTAGCGCTCGATGTCCGGCTTGCCGGAGATGCCGAGCGAGCGCTCGACCTCGAGTTCCACCGGCAGTCCGTGCGTGTCCCAGCCCGCCTTCCGCGGCACGTGGTACCCGGACATGGTGCGGTATCGCGCCACCGCATCCTTGATCGTGCGGGCAAGGATGTGATGGACACCGGGCGCGGCGTTCGCGGTCGGCGGTCCCTCGTAGAACACGAAGTCCGGCGCAGCCGCCCGGGCCGCGAGGCTGCGCTCGAAGGTTTTCTCTTCCTCCCAGCGCTGGAGGACTTCGGCTTCGAGCCCGCGTACGGACTCCGGTATCGGCCGATAGGCCATGGAGGTGCTCCGTCTCGTTATTCCTGGATGGTCGACGCAGTCGTCGGAACGACGGGCGGGCGCAGCGGGTGCTGCGGTCAGGTCGACGCGGCGCCCGAACCGCCGACGTCGACCCGGCTAATCGATGGAGGCGGGGGCTCGGTATCGGACTCCGGAGCGACGGGTTCGGCCGCGAGGGGCTCGGCGGCGATCGACTCGGCGGCGGCGACCTCGCGCGCCCCGTCTCCGCTCACTCCTCGCAGCCGCTCGATGAACCGGTCGAGATCGCCGGCTCCGTCGCCGAACCGCTCATCCTCGAAGTCGAGGTATTCGTCGAAACGCTCGAACAGTTTCCGCAGCGCGGCGAGAAAGCGGCCCCGGGTCGCCTTCAGGTCTTCGACCTTGTCGTGGCAGAGGCGGACGGCCCGCTCCGCGTCGGCGAGCACGGCGCCCGCGCGCATCTCCGCCTCGCGGAGCCGCACGGCCGCATCGCGCTCCGACTGCAGGCGGGCCTCCTCGCGCAGCTCCTGCGCGGCCAGAAGCGCTTCGTTGAGGGCCTTCTCGCGCGCCCTGTAGCTCTCCAACTGGTGCTTCTGCTGCTCGATCCGGTCGCTGAGCACGACGTGCTCGCGAACGTGGCGTTCGAGGCAGTCCGCCACGACCGCGAGAAACGCATCGACCTGCTGTGCGTCGTACCCGCGCACGGAACGCCTGAAGTCGTCCTTCTTCTTGCGGACGTCAAGCGGTGTCAGGTCGATCATCTCTCCCCCAGTAGCACCGTGCCGAGTCGCACCCGCGTGCTCCCCTCCTCGATCGCGATCTCGAAATCGTTGCTCATCCCCATCGAAAGCGCCTTGCCCCCGAAATCCGGAATCTCCGCGCGGCAGCGTTCCAGCAGCCGCGCCGCGCCGCGAAACGCGGGCCGCACCACGGCCTCGTCCGCCGTAAACGGCGCCATCGTCATCAGCCCGGCCACCCGCAGACCGGGCAGCGCACAGATCTCGGCCACGGCGTCGAGCGCCACGTGCGGGCCCAGGCCGGCCTTCGCCGCCTCCCCCGACGTGTTCACCTGCACGAGCACTTCGACCGGCTCGCGCCCCTCCTCCTCGACGATCCGGTTCAGCGTGCCCGCGAGCCGCACGCTGTCCACCGACTCGACGACATCGAACAACCGGGCCGCGCGCCGCGCCTTGTTGCGCTGCAGCCGACCGATCAGGTGCCACGCGACGCCGGGCGTCGGCCCCAGCTCCAACCGCTTGGCCTCGGCTTCCGGCACCCGGTTCTCGCCGATTCGGCCCACGCCGAGAGCCTTCACGATCTCGATTCCCCGGGCGGGATGTCCCTTCGTAACGGGGAGGATCTCGACGTCGCCCGCGCGCCGTCCGGCCCGTCTCGCCGCAGCCTCGATGCGCTCCGTCACCTCGGCCAGCCGGGCCTCGACCTGGTCTTTCGTCACGCGGCACAGTCTACGGGCCCGCGCCCGGCGATGCGAGCCAGTCGCCGGGGGTCGGGGCGGCACCCGCCGGACCGAAAAAAACGAGCGCCCGGCGTCGCTTTGGCGTCGCCGGGCGCTTGCCGTCGCTTCAGGAGCTGTGTGACGGCTGGTGTCGTGTCTCCGTAATCTAGATCACTTCGAACGTCACCCACTGGGAGACCCAGACCGCCGTGACCTTGTCGCGGTTCTTCGCAGGCGTGAATCGCATCTGCTGCACGACCTTTCCCGCCGCCTCGTCCAGGAGGCCGTTATCGGAGGAGGTCTTCACCTCGAAGTTCTCGACGGCTCCGTTTTCCGTCACGTAGAGCCAGAGTTCGACCCGGCCGCCGATGCCCGCATCCATCAGCGTCCGCGGATACTCCCGCTGCAGGATCTGCTGAATCTCACCGCCGTTCAGCAGCACGGGAGGCGTGTCGTACACGATGAAGGACGGCCGGTCCGCCGGGCTCCCGGTCTCGGGAGGCGGGGGCAGGGCGTTATCCGTCGTGAACGACTCGAAGGTCGTTTCCGCGATCGTGATGTCCTCGGAGATGTCGACCGAAGCGACCCGCGGGGTGGCCGGACGGGCGATCTGTTCCGGCGGCGGCGGGATCTTCACTTCGGGCGGCAACGCCACCGCCTCGATCTCATCGACGACGACGCCGAGGTCCGCGGCCTCGAACGGGCGTACGAGGACGAACAGCCCGAAGTGGAGCGTGGTGGCCACCATCAGGCCGATCTGCGTCCAGTTGGTGCTCGCCCGCTTGAACTGATCGTTCGCGGTAAGCCGAATTCCGGTCTCTTCCATCATTTCTCTCCCGGTCTCCAGAAGCCCGTGGTGTGCTGCTGCTGCTAGCGCCGAGCGCGCATCGCGCGCTGCTCGAGTCGGGTGGCGAAGGTGACGCGCACCGCGCCGGACGCCTGCAGTTCTTCCGTAATCGTATTGATCTGCTGATAAGGCACTTCGGAGTCGCCGCGAATCGCGATCACGAGTTCACGGTTCTCCGCGTAGATCGGCCGGACGGTCTCCGAGATGTCCTCGAACGGCGTCAGCACGTCGTTGATCCACACCGAACCGTCGCGCTGAACCCAGAGGTGGAGGATGTTCTGCCGCTTCTCGTCGATCTTCTCGGTGGCCTCGGCCGTCGTCCACTCGATCTGCCGGTTCCGGTCCTTCCGGAAGACGGTCGTGACCATGAAGAAGATGAGGAGGAGGAACGCGATGTCGGCCATGGACGAGGTGGGGATCGACCCGTCCGACCCGGACTTTTTCTTGAAGCCGCTGTCCTTGATGGCCATCTAGTTCTCCATCTCCTGTAGCGAGATTCGCTCGGCGCCCGCCAGCTTCACCTCGTCGAGCACGTTGACCATGTGACGGTAGGGCGCGTTGGGGTGGGTCTGAATGGCGGCGATGAGATTCTCGTTGCCCGCCAGTTCGGTGCGCAGGATGTTCGCCACCTGCGTGTGCGCCACGACCTGTTCCTGTTCGCTCTCGCCCCGGCGCACGATGACGCGGCCGTCAGGCTGCACAATGAAGAAGATCAGGTTCCGCCCCGACACGTCCTGCTCCTCGGACTGCTCCGGGAGCACGATCGGCAGTCCCCGTTCCTCGTTGAACACCGTCGTCGTGAGGAAGAAGACCAGGAGGAGGAACGCGATGTCCACCATCGAAGAGGTCGGGATCTCGTCCGACACCTTCTGCTTGCGTTTCATGATCGCCATTGTGGATTCCTTCTCCGTTTGTCCCGAGGTATGGCCCGGGCTCGTCAGCCCGCCCGCGCGCCGCGGTCCTCGAGGTCCCAGATAAGCCCGAGCACCTCCTGCGCCCCTTCCTCCATGTCGAGGATGAGACGATCGATGCGGGTGACGAAAAAGTTGTAGCCGATGTTGACGGGGATCGCGATCGAGAGCCCGGTGGCGGTCGTGATGAGCGCCACCTTGATGCCGCCGGCGACGAGTCCCGGCTCCACCTGTCCGGCGATCTCGATGGCCTGGAAGGCGAGGATCATCCCGATCACGGTTCCGAGGAAGCCGAGCATGGGGGCGACGTTGGCGATCGTACCGAGGACGGTGAGGCCGCGTTCGAGGAAGTCGAGTTCGATCACGCCCGTCGTGGCGATCGCCTTCTGGATGTCCTTGCCGTCGGAGCGCGACTCGCTGCCGCGGTCGCGGAGCCGGCGCAAACCGGCGAGGAGGATCGCGGCGACGGGTCCCCGCGTCTCTTCGGCCGTCGTGATCGCCTCGCCGAGGCGGCCGCTCACTCCGAGGTTCTCGATCTCGTTGAGCAGCTTCCTCGAATCGCGGTGGGCGATCCACAGCGTCCACGCCTTGGCCAGCATCACGCCGATCGCGATCAGCGAGCAGAGGACGAGGGGGTACATCATGAACCCGCCATCGGTGAACAGAGTCAGCAGCTCGTACTGATTGTCCATATCGCCTGCCCGTGAGGGATTTGTCGCCCGATTCCCGGCCTGACCGTATCTCGCAAAGTTTAGGGGACGGACGGAGCCTCGTCAAACCGTTTGGGTCCATCCGGCCGATCCGCGGACTCCGCGTCAAGATCGGGACCGGGGCGGCCCAGTTCAGGCGCCGGGACGTCGGCCGCCAGATGGTCCCGCAGCTGCTGCTCCCCCAGGTTCCTGCGCAGGACGCCGCGACGGGCGAGCGAGATCTGGCTCGTCTCCTCGGACACGACGACGACGTACGCGTCGGTCTCCTCCGAGAGGCCGAGCGTGGCCCGGTGCCGGGTCCCCAGCGTCCGGTCGCTGAGGGGATACTGCGTGAGCGGGAGATGGACGCCGGCGGCCACGATCTGCCCGTCGCGCACGACGACCGCCCCGTCGTGGAGCGGCGACTTCGGCGTGAACAGGGACACGAGCAGGCTGGAAGACACGTCGGCGCGGAGGCGCGTCCCCGTCTTCTCGATGTATTCCTCGAGGGACAGCTCGCGTTCGATCGCGATGATCGCGCCCGTCCGGGTGCGGGACAGTTCGGCCGCCGCCTTCGCGATCTCGTCCGCGACCGCCTCGCTCCGCTCCTGCAGCCGGGTCAGCGCGCTCAGCACGCGGCTGCGGCCGATCCGGGCGAGCGCGTTCCGAAGCTCGGGATGAAAGACGACGATCAGCGCGAAGGCGCCGTAGGTGAAGGCCTGCGAGAGAATCGACCGGATGAGGTCGAGGCTGAGCCATCCCGCCGCCGCGTAGACCGCCGCGAGGAGGACGAGGCCGAACAGCATCTGGAACGCCCTCGTGCCGGACCAGAGAATGAGCACCCGGTAGATGAGGACCGCGACGACGGTGATCTCGAAGACGTCGAGAAGATCGATCTGAAGGAGGCGCAGGTAGTTCAGGAAGGCGTCCATCAGCTGCTCCCTCCGGCCGCGCGCGGGCGGGCGGACGGACGGGCGCCGCGAACGCCGCGGGACCGGCGGGCATCGATCGCGCCGTCGACGTCGAGCGCCTGACGCATCTCGCGGACGTCGTGCACGCGGAGCACATCGGCGCCGCGCCGCGCCGCGGCCAGACACGCGGCGACGGAGGCCGTGACGCGCTCGGCCGGGCCCACATCGAGCAGCGCCCCGAGGAAGGACTTGCGCGACGGACCGACCCACACCGGCGCTCCGAGCGACGCGATCTCGTCGAGGCGGGCCAGCAGCTCGAGATTGCCGTCCAGCGACTTGCCGAAGCCGATCCCCGGATCGACCGCGATCCGGTCCGGTTCGCAGCCCGCGTCGAGCGCCGTCCGCCGCGCCTCGGCGAGGGCGCCGCGGACCTCCGCCACGACGTCGCCGTAGTCGGTGTCGAGCTGCATGGTCCGGGGCGTGCCGCGCATGTGCATGAGAACGAGCCCCACGCCCGTCCGGGCCGCGAGCCTCGCCAGCGCCGGATCGGCGCGCAGGGCCGTCACGTCGTTGATCGCCGCGGCGCCGGCGTCCACCGCCCGCTCCGCCACCTCGATCTTGTGCGTATCCACCGAGATGGGGATCGGGAGGTCACGCAGTCCCCGGAGCACCGGTTCGAGCCGGGCCCACTCCTCGTCCGCCGGCACCGGGTCGGCGCCGGGGCGGGTGGACTCGGCCCCGATATCCAGGATCGCCGCTCCCTCGTCCGCGATCCGACGGCCCCGCGCGATCGCCTTCCGGGGTTCGTCGAACCGGCCTCCGTCCGAAAACGAATCGGGCGTGACGTTCAGTATCCCCGCGATCACGGGCGATTCCAGGGAGATCTCCCGATCGCCCGTCCGCCAGGTGCGCGCCGGCCCGGCCGTCGAGAGCCCCATCCGCGCGCCGCGCCCCGTCAGCCCGTCAGGCCGGCGCAGGGGCGGGCTCGCC
>JAJEEM010000048.1 GCA_022820995.1 Gemmatimonadota bacterium
GCGCCCGTGCCCGCGGCGGCGGTCGGCAGCGTGGAGGTCGCCCCGACGCCGGCGGCCGCGCCCGACTCCCCGCCGGCCGAGGCGGCGCCCGCGTCCGGGCTGTTCGAGGTGCTCTCTCCCATGGTCGGCACCTTTTACCGGGCGCCGGCGGCCGACGCCGACCCCTTCGTCTCCGTGGGGGATCGGGTGGAGGCCGGCCAGACGCTCTGCATCCTCGAGGCGATGAAGCTCATGAACGAGCTGCAGTCGGATATCGCGGGCCTCGTGCGCGAGATCGCGGTCGAGAACGCCGAGCCGGTGGAGTACGGCGCGCTGCTCTTCCGCATCGAGCCCGACTGACGCCGCGGCCGGGCCCATGTTCCGCAAGATCCTGATCGCCAACCGCGGCGAGATCGCGCTCCGCATTTTGCGCGCGTGCCGTGAACTCGATATCCGGACGGTCGCCGTGTATTCGGAGGCCGACCACGATTCGCTCCATGTCCGCTTCTCCGACGAAGACATCTGTATCGGTCCGCCGGTGGGGCGGGAGAGCTATCTGAACGTCCCGCAGATCCTCGCCGCGGCCGAGATCACCGGCGCCGACGCCATCCACCCCGGCTACGGCTTCCTGGCGGAGAACGCCGAGTTCGCGGAGATCTGCGGACGGAGCGGTCTCGTGTTCATCGGGCCCACGCCCGAACAGATACGCCGCATGGGGGACAAGGCGGAGGCGCGAAAGACGATGATCGCGGCGGGCGTTCCCGTCGTCCCGGGCTCGCCGGAGCCTCTCGACGACGAGAACGATGCCCTCGAGGAAGCTCGGCGCATCGGGTTCCCCGTCATGATCAAGGCGGCCGCCGGCGGCGGCGGGAAGGGCATGCGCGCCGCCTTCGAGGAGGCGGAGTTCCGGAACCTCTTCGCCATGGCGCGAAACGAGGCCGAGGCCAACTTCGGCGACCCGACCGTGTATCTCGAGAAACTCATCGAGCGGCCGCGGCACGTGGAGATCCAGGTCGTCGGCGATCGTCACGGGCGCGTGATGCACCTCGGGGAACGCGACTGCTCGAGCCAGCGGCGGCACCAGAAGCTCGTCGAGGAAGCGCCGAGTCCGGCGGTCACGCCGGAGCTTCGCGAGGCCATGGGAGCGGCGGCGATCCTGGGGGCGAAAGCGATCGGATACCAGAGCACCGGGACGGTGGAGTTTCTGCTCGCGCCGGACGACGAGTTCTATTTCATGGAGATGAACACGCGGATCCAGGTCGAGCACCCGGTGACGGAACTCGTGACTTCGGTCGACCTCATCAAGGAGCAGATCCGGATCGCGGCGGGGGAAAAGCTGACCATCCCCGAGCCCATCGAGTTCCAGGGGCACGCGATCGAGTGCCGCATCAACGCGGAGGATCCGGAACAGGGCTTCCGTCCCTCGCCCGGCACGGTCACGGCGTTTCACGCGCCGGGAGGTCCCGGCGTGCGCGTGGACACGCACATCTACGGCGGTTACGTCGTGCCGCCGTTCTACGATTCGCTGCTCGCCAAGCTCATCGTCTGGGGCCGGACGCGGGAAGAGGCCCGGACGCGCGCCTACCATGCGCTCGAGGAGTTCATCCTCGAAGGGGTTCACACGACGGTTCCCTTCCTCCGCAAGGTGCTTGCCCATCCCGACTTCGTCTCCGGGAGCATCGACACGGGGTTCGTCGAGCGGTTCCTGACCCGCTCGTGAGCGGCGGTCGCCCGTGAGCGCGATCGATGTGCTGTGGCTTCCCGAAGAACTCGAGACCGACCCCCCGCGCGGCCGCGCCGCGATCGTCGTCGATGTGATCCGGGCGACGACGAGCATCGCAACCGCCTTCGCGGCCGGAGCGGAGCGCGTGATTCCCGTGCGGAGCGTCGAGGGGGCTCGCGAGGAGGCGGGGCGGGACGGAGAGGCGCTCCTGTGCGGGGAACGCCGGGGCCTCCCGCCGCGCGGCTTCGATCTCGGGAACGCACCCGGCGAGTTCGGGCGCGGATCGGTGGCCGGCCGTGCCCTGGTGTTCACGACGACGAACGGGACGGCGGCGATCGAAGCCGCGCGGGCCGCCGGGGTCGGCTCGCTCCGCCTGGGCTGCTTCCGGAACGCGGGAGCCGTGGCGCGGCGGGTTGCGGCGGACGCGAACGCGGCGGAGCGCGGAGTCGCGATCGTGTGCGCGGGGCGGCGGGGGCGCGTGAGCATGGACGACGCGTGGTGCGCGGGCCATCTTGTAGAGCGGCTGGTCCAGACGGTCGCGGAGGCCGAACTGACCGATGGCGCACGGGCCGCGCAGGCCCTCTCCGCCCGGCTGGGACCGCCGACGGCGACCGGTCTCGCCGGTACCGCGGCGGGCCGGGCGCTGCACGCGATCGGCCGAAGCGCGGATCTGGCGGTCTGCGCGGGGCTGGATGATCTCGAGGTCGTGCCGGTCTGGCGAGACGGCGCCCTCGTTGGCAGTCGGGGCGGGGAGGATGCGTGATGGTGGATGAACGGCAACGGCGCGAGGTGCTGGGCGTCGCGCTGATCGTGCTCGGCCTCCTGGTGGCGTTCGCGCTGCTGTCTCCCCTGATCGCCGGCGGGTCCAACTGGATCGGGCCGGCCGGGGAACTGCTCCACGACAACCTCGACAGGGCCGTCGGCATCCTGTCGCCGCTCGTCGCGGTCCCCGCGTTCATGTGGGGCCTGCATTTCCTCGGATGGGGCGATCCGACCCGGGCTCTCCGATGGTCCATCCTCACGGTCGTGCTGCTTGCGGTCCTCCCGGCGCTGTACCGGCTCATCGCGGCCCCCGGACCCGGGAGCGCGGGCGATATCGGCTGGCTGGGCGCGACCGCTGGGGACGGCCTTGCGCAGGTGTTCGGCCGCCTCGGTGGGGTACTCCTCGCGGCGGGCGTCCTCGTGCTCACGCTGTTCGCCACCATGAGGTGGTCCCTGACGAGCGCCGTCACGGCGGGGGGGCGTTCGCTCGGCCGCGGAGTCGTGGCCGCCGGCGGCGCGGTCCTGGGGCTCGGCCGCTCCTTCGCCGGTCGCGCCCGGCCCCCTCGCCCTCCCCGGCCGCCCGCAGAGCCCGGCCCCGCGAGCGAAGCCAAGGTGAAGGCGGCGACCGGACGGCGCCGCGCCGCGAAGAAACGGACGCCCCCGAAACCGGCGAGCGCGCAGCCCGAGTCGGAACCGGCGCCGGAGGACAAGACGCCTCCCGTCCCGGAACTGAAGGAAGCCGGCGATCCCGGCTCCTCGGATGTCCCGCCGATTCAGCTGTTCGACGAGCCGACGGGGCGGGGCAGCGGCCTCGGCGTGCGCGATCTCGACCGCCTCGGCGAAATCCTCATCGAGAAGCTCGCCACCTTCCGCGTGGCCGGCGAAATCGGCGGCTGGACGACGGGCCCCGTCGTGACGCAGTTCGAAGTCGTCCCGGCGCCGGGCGTGAAGGTGGGGCAGATCTCCGCCCGCGCGGATGACATCGCGCTAGCCCTGAAGGCGCCGTCCGTCCGGATCGTGGCGCCGATTCCCGGCAAGGGCGCCGTGGGCGTCGAGGTGCCCAACCCCGCGTCGGAGATGGTGCTCGTGCGCGAGATCCTCGAAAGCCCGTCCTATCGCCGGGGACGCCACGCGCTTCCGCTCGCGCTCGGCCGCGACCTCTCCGGAAAGCCGACGTGCGCGGACCTGACCCGGATGCCGCACCTCCTCATCGCGGGCCAGACCGGGTCCGGGAAATCGGTGTGCATCAACGCCCTCATCACGAGCCTCGTGTGCCGCTACACGCCGGCGGAACTCCGCCTCCTGATGGTGGATCCGAAGATGGTGGAGCTGTCCGTCTACGGAGACCTTCCGCACCTCCGCCACCCCGTCATCACGGACAACGAAGAGGCCGCGTCCGTCCTGAAGTGGGCGGTCTACGAGATGAAGCGCCGCTTCGGGCTCCTCTCGGCGAACGGCTGCCGGAACGTCGCGGAGTTCAACGGCCGGATCGCGCGCGGGCGCGAGGTCTTCCTCCCGAAGCGCGGGGTCATGGATGAGCCGGCGCTCTACGACGAGGGTCCGCTCCCCTACATCGTCCTCATCATCGACGAACTGGCGGACCTCATGATGACGGTGCAGTCCGAGGTCGAGACGCCGCTCGCCATGCTGGCCCAGAAGGCCCGGGCGGTCGGAATCCACCTCGTGCTCGCCACGCAGCGCCCCTCGGTCAACGTTCTCACCGGCCTCATCAAGGCGAACATCCCGAGCCGCATCGCGTTCCGGGTCGCGTCGAAGATCGACAGCCGCACGATCCTCGACCAGAACGGGGCGGAGAGCCTGCTCGGGAACGGGGACATGCTCTTTCTGCCGCCGGGCGAATCCGATCCTGTCCGCATCCAGGGCGCCTACATCTCCTCGGAGGAGACGGAGCGCCTGCTGGACTGGTATCGGGAGCAGGCGGAGGCGCGTGCCGAGGCCGAGAGAGCCGCGGAAGAGGCCGGGAGGGACGGGGAAGAGGCCGCCTCGGAGCGCGACATCCTCGACCTGCTGAAGGAACTGGAGGAGGAGGAGGGCGGATCGGGGGTCTCGGACGACGGCGCGGAGGACCGCGATCCGCTGTTCCGGCAGGCCGCCGAGATCGTGATCTCGCACGCGGCGGGTTCGACAAGCCTGCTTCAGCGCCGGCTCAAGATCGGGTACGGACGGGCGGCGCGCATCATCGACCAGTTGCACGCGGCGGGGATCGTGGGACCCGCGGAGGGATCGAAGCCGCGGGAGGTGCTCGCGACGCTGGGCGATCTGGACGCCGGGAACGTCGACGAACCATGAGATCTTTCCGTGTGCCGCCATCCGGTCCGGGGGGCACCGGCCTCCTCGCGGCCGGATTCCTCGCGAGTGCGTTCGCGCTGGCGTGCTCCGATGCGGATTCCGCGGAGGTCGCGGAGGCACGCGCCCGGATCGAGGCGGAGTTCGGCCCGCGCGACGCGCCGGCGCGACCTGCGGCCACGGGGGATGCCGCGGCCGGGCAAAACGAGCCCCCGGGCGAGGGGCCGGACGAGGCCGACGGCGCGGCGGCGGGTGAAGAAGGCGCGGAGGACGCCGAGAGCCGCGACCCGCCACCCGTACCCGTTCCGGCCCCGCAGGTCCCCGATCCGGAGGGGGCGGACCCGGTGGTTGCGGATGACGAGCCCCCGGCGGCGGACGACGAGCCGCGGCCGGCAGACGAAGAGTCCGGCCAGGTGATGAGCGTGGATTCGCTCCTCGCCCTGGCGAATGCGGCCTATGCTTCGCTCGACCGGCTCAAGGCGGCCTTCGTCCAGCGCATCGAGAACCCGCTGCTCGGCCGCGCCCGCGAGGGCCGCGGAACCTGGTATCAGGCGGGACGGAACCGGTTCCGGATGGACTTCGACGAACCGGCCGGCGACATCTACGTGGCGGACGGATCCTGTCTCTGGCTCTACGAACCCTCGCTCCACGATCAGGTCATGGTCTCCTCCCTCGAGGAGGGTGTGGAAATCGGCACCGTCGACATCCTCGGACGTCTGCTCTCGCAGGCGCGGACGACCTACGACGCGGTCGATGAAGGAACCGGCGAGATCGATGGAGTGCAGACGCGGATCGTGTCGCTCACGCCGCGGGAACTCCCGGCGAGATACGTGGAGGTCCGCCTGTGGATCGGCGTGTCCGATCGCTACGTGCGCCGCTTTCGCATTCGCGAGGAGAACCGGACCCTCCGCACGGTGACGCTGAGCCCGCTCGAACCGCAGGCCCGGATCGACCCCGGCGTCTTCGAGTACGCGCCCCCGGAGGGCGTGCCCGTCTTTCCCGACGACGTGCGATGCGGCTAGGGCTCATCAGCCTCGGCTGCGACAAGAACACCGTCGACTCCGAGCGCATGCTCGCCGAACTCGTCGGCCACGGAGCCGAGCGCACCGGTGTGGAGGAAGCGGAGGTCATCCTCGTCAACACGTGCGGGTTCATCGACGCCGCGAAGGAAGAGTCGATCGAGACGATCCTCGAGGCGGAGCGGCTGAAGCGCGACGGGGCGTGCCGCAGCGTGGTGGCCGTCGGGTGCATGGTGGAGCGGTATCGGGAGGAAATGGAGGCGTCGCTGCCGGAGGTCGACCTCCTGCTCGGGCTGCGAGACCTCGACCGCCTCGTGCCGGAACTGCGCGAGCGCGGACTCCTTCAGGGACCGGCGCCGGCCGGGGGCGCGCACCCGGGGGAACGGATCCCCGTCGGGGCGCGCCATGTCCGCTACCTGAAGGTGAGCGAGGGATGCAGCCACGCGTGCGCCTTCTGCGCGATCCCTCTCTGGCGGGGGAAGCACCGCTCCTTCGAACTGGAGCGTATCGTCGCCGAGGCGCAGCGCCTCGAGGCGCAGGGCGCCGTGGAGGTGAACCTGGTGGCGCAGGACCTCGCGCACTGGGGCCGGGAGCAACGGGACGGGACGGACATCGCGACGCTCGTGGAGGCGCTGCTGCGCGAGACATCGATCCCCTGGTTCCGTCTCCTGTACATCTACTCCGCGGGCCTGCGCGAACCGCTCGTCGAATTGATGGCGTCCGAGACGCGGCTCCTGTCGTACATCGACATGCCGATCCAGCACGCGAGCGACACGGTGCTCCACCGCATGCGCCGGCCGGAGCGGGCCGCGACGCTGCGAACGAAGGTCGCCTGGCTGCGGGAGACGATCCCCGAGCTCACGCTGAGGACGACGGTGCTTGTCGGGTTCCCGGGCGAAACGGACGCGGAGTTCCGCGAACTCGTGGATTTTCTGGACGAGGTGCCGTTCGACCGGCTCGGGGCCTTCGCGTTCTCGCCGCAGGAGGGGACGCGCGCGGCCGCCATGGAGGAGAGCTTCGTCCCCGCGGAAATGGCGCGGGACCGTCTCGAGGAGGTGCTCGAGGTCCAGCGCGCCGTGAGCCGCGAGCGGCTGACGGCGGAGGTCGGCCGGGAACGCGTCGCCGTCGTGGATGCGCCCGCGGCCCCGGACGAGCCGGTGCTCGAACTCCTCTACGAGGATCCTCCGGGCGCGGCGCACCTCGGCCGGATCGAGAGCCAGGCGGACGACGTGGACGGCGTGACCGTGCTCGTGGGCGGAAACGGCCTCGCTCCCGGCTCGCTGGTGCGGGTCGAGATCCGGCGGGCCGCCGACTTCGACCTCGCGGGGCGCGTCCGGGAAGTCGTGCGGCGGGCGTCCGGGCGCGGAGGGGCGGCGCCATCCGCGGCCGCGCATCCGGGACGGGGGCTTCCCGTCCTGGGACTCGACAGCGCCTGGGGCCGGTGAGCCGCGGGCCTCGCCAGCCGCCCGTCGCCTCCGAATGGATCCGGCGGGCGCGTGACGTGATGCCGGGCGGCGTGAGTTCGCCCGTGCGCGCGTTCGGCGCCGTCGGGATGGAACCGCTGTTCGCCTCCCGCGGCGAGGGCGCGAGGATCTTCGACGAGGCCGGCCGCGGCTATCTCGACTACGTCCTCTCCTGGGGTCCGCTCATCCTCGGCCACGCCGCGCCGCCCGTCGTGGAGGCCGTGGCGCGCGCGGCCCGCGACGGCATGAGCTTCGGCGCCTGTCAGGCGCGCGAGGTCGAACTCGCCGAACGCGTCGCCGCCCGGGTGCCCGGCGTGGAGATGGTGCGCTTCGTGAACAGCGGGACCGAGGCCACGATGTCCGCCGTGCGGCTCGCCCGCGCCGCGACCGGCCGCGACCTGATCCTGAAGTTCGAAGGCTGCTATCACGGTCACGCGGACGCCTTTCTCGTCGTGGCCGGATCGGGCGTCGCCACGCTGTCGCTCCCCGATTCGCCGGGCGTGCCGGCGACGACTTCCGGCCTGACGCTGACGGCGCCCTACAACGACCTCGAGGCGGCGGCGGCGGCGTTCGCGGAACACGGCTCGCGGCTCGCGGCCGTCATCGTCGAGCCGGTGGCGGGCAACGCGGGCCTCATCCCGCCCCGCGAGGGCTTTCTGGAGGGCCTCCGCGACAGCTGCGACCGCGCCGGAACGCTCCTCATCTTCGACGAGGTCATGACCGGGTTCCGGGTCGCGCCGGGTGGCGCACAGGAGCGCTACGGGGTCGCGGCGGACCTCGTCACGCTGGGAAAGGTCCTCGGCGCGGGGATGCCGGTCGCGGCATACGCGGGCCCCCGCGAGCTGATGCGGCGGATGGCGCCGGAGGGGAACGTGTACCAGGCCGGGACGCTGTCGGGGAACCCGCTCGGCATGGCCGCGGGCATCGCCCAACTCGACGAACTCGAGCGGACGGACCCCTTCGCCGGTCTGGAGCGGCGCGCCGCGACGCTCGCGGACGGTATCCTGGCGGCGGCGGGCGCCCGGGGCATCCCGGCCTGCGGGACCGCGGTCGGCTCGATGTGGGGCGTCTTCTTCACGGAGGGCCCCGTGTTCGATTTCGACGGCGCGCGGCGCGCGGACACGGACTTCTTCGCCCGCTACTACCGGGCGTGCTTCGAGCGGGGGGTCTTCTTCGCCCCCTCCGCCTTCGAGGCGGGCTTTCTCTCCGCCGCGCACACCGACGCGGACGTGGCGGAGACGCTCAGGGTCGTGGGCGAGGCGCTGGACGCGGCACTGGACGCGGCGCCGGAGGGCGCGAGTTGAACTGGCGCGCGCGGATCGTTCCGGAGCGGGCCGGACCCCTCCTCCTCGGCGGGGTGCTGATGGGGCTCGCCCACCCGCCCTTCCATCTTCTCGTGACGTCGTTCGTCGCGCTCGTCCCCTTCATCGTCTGGCTCGAGCGACTCCCGGCGACGCCCGAGGGCCGAAAGCAGGCCCGCAAGGGGGGATTCCTCTTCGGGCTCGTCTACTATACGCTCGTGCTGTACTGGCTCCTCGTCGCGCTCATCTTCTACACGTGGTGGGCGTTCTTCGCGTTCCTCGCCCCGATCCTCATCCTCGCGACCTTCATGTCGTGGGTGGCGGGAGGGATCCACCTGGTGCGGGCCCGCTTCCGGTGGCCGCTCCCCGTCGTCTTCCCCGTGTTCTGGACCGCCGGAGAGGTGCTGCGAGCGCACCTCCTCGACGTCTCTTTCCCCTGGATGCAGTTCGGCGACACGCTCTCGGCCTATCCCATCCTCGTGGGCGCGGCCGACCTCGTGGGCTCCCGAGGGCTGTCCTTCTGGCTCGCGCTCGCGAACGCCCTCGTCGCGTCGGGGTTCCTGGCGTACCGGGCCGGGGGCCCGCGTGCGCTGCGGCGGCCGGCGGCCGGACTCCTGCTCGTGCTCGCCCTCCCCATCGCCTATTCGGTCGTGCGCTGGCAGACGCTGGAGGTGCGGCCGGTGGCCCGGGTGGGGGTCGTGCAGCCCAACGTCCCGCAGCACCTGCGCAACACGGACCGCGCCGCGTCGGCCGACAGCGCCTTCCGTTCGGCGGCGACGCTGATCTCCGAGTGGCCGGGCCGGGAACGCATGGACCTCGTGCTCTTCCCGGAGACGATGCTCGCCGCGCTTTATGTGGATTCGCTTCCCTCCTTCGACTATCCCGGCTGGGTGGCGGCGCACGACTGGGCGGGCGGGGTCGGCGAGGCACTCGGTGCGGAGGTCGCGGTCGGGGGCATGGGGGCGGATGATCTCGGGAACCGGGAGCTTCAGCCGTACAACTCCGCGTACCACTTCCGCCCGGGAGTGGGCGTCCTCAACCGCTACGACAAGCGGTTTCTCGTGCCGTTCGTCGAGCGGGTGCCGTTCATGCCTCCCGAATGGTTTCAGGCCATCCCCTATGCGGGGGGGGACTTCGGGGTGGGCGAGTGGCAGGGCCCGATCGAGATCGCCACGGAGGAGGGCAGCGCAACGTACGGGACGATGATCTGCTACGAGTCGATCTTCTCGCCGTTGGCGCGGCACTACCGGCGAAACGGCGCGGACTTCCTCATAAACATCACGAACGACTCGTGGTTCGGGCGCGACGCGTGGTGGAGCCGTTCGAGCGCGCTTTGGCAGCACCCGGCGCATCTCGTCATGCGATCCATCGAGACGCGGATGGGGGCGGCGCGCTCCGGGAACACGGGGATCTCCAAGATCGTGGATCCGCTGGGGCGGGTGTCGCACCGTACCGCACTCTTCGAGCCCGCGTCCTTCGTGGCGGACGTGTCGACCACTGACGGGTTGACGGTGTACGTCCGTTTCGGCGATGTCGTGGGGACTCTGGCCGCGCTGGCAGCGCTTCTTGCTCTCTGCGCGTCTTTCCTGAGGGATCGCAACCTGCGCGGCCAGGCGTCGCGCGGTGCCTCGGGAGAGACGGTGGAGCCGGCAAGCGGGAGCGCATGACTCGAGGGATGGACCGGAAGGTCGGACGACGTATCGCCGCGCGTGGCGGGTGGTGGCTGCTCGCCGCGCTCGCATGTCTCCCGGGGACGGAGGGCGTGGCGGCGCAGGTGCCGGACACCGTGTCCCGGGATACGGTCTCCTTCCGGCTCCGCGAACTCCGTATCGAGGCGCTGCGGCCGGTCGCCAGCGTCTCGGGCGCGAGCGCGGTGCGCCTCAGCCTTCAGTCGCCGCGCGTGGCCGCCGTGCCCCTGCTCGAGGAGGCGCTGCGCGAGATTCCCTTCCTGCAGGTGCGGGAGAACTCGCGCGGCGAGGCCCAGGCGACGCTGCGGGGGACCGAGTCGCGCCAGCTCGCCGTGCTCGTCGACGGGGTGCCGCTGACTCTCGGCTGGGACGCGCGCACGGACCTCTCGCTCATTCCGGTCGACGCGGCGCGCGAGGTCCAGCTCTTCCGCGGCATCTCCTCGGTTCTCCACGGTCCCAACGTCCTCGGCGGCGTGGTTTCGATCGAGATCGGACACGGGAGCGTGGACGCGGCACGGCGGCTCAACGGGATGCAGGGCGGCGTGGATGCGACCGGCGCGGCGTTCGGCGGCGTGCGCCTCGGACGCACGTGGAGTTCGGGGGACGGCGGCGTCTCCGTGCAGGCGGGCGGCGCCTATCGGACGCGCGACGGCGTGCCCCTGCCCGGCGGCGTGGTGCAGCCGGCCGCGGCCGACCCGAACCGGCGTCTGAACAGCGACCTCGATCACGCGAGCGCCTTCTTCACGGGCCGCGCCGAATCCGAAGGGGGCGCGTGGGTCTCCATGTCCACCTTCGGGTATCGCGCGGAGAAGGGGGTTCCGCCGGAACTCCACGTGACGAATCCGCGGCGCTGGAGGATGCCCGAGACGAAGCGGGTCGTCGGCACGGTCTCGGCCGGAACCGGCTGGGGTCGCACTCCCTTCGGCACGGGGGACTTCGAGGTCAGCATCGGGGTCGACGCGGGCGACGCGCAGATCGACGAGTTCGAGACGCTGGCCTATGAGGACATTCTGGAGCAGGAACTCACGGACGACCGCACCCTCACCTTCCGAGGCCTGTCCGACCATGAACTCGGCGACGGGGTCGTGCGAACGGCTCTCACCGTGGCCGAGACCCGCCACGTGGAGCGCATCGTACCCGGCGGCGAGTCCACCTTTCGCCAGCGCCTGTTCAGTCTCGGCGGCGAGGTCGAGCTGCCGCTCGCAGGTGCCGGCGCGGGGTTCTGGTCGGGCGCCCGGGTCAGCCTGGGGGCGAGTTGGGACCACGGCAGCACGCCGGAGACCGGCGGTCGCGAAGCGCGCGAGACGATCGACGACTGGGGCGCGCGCCTCGGAGGATCCGCGCAGATCGGACGGCGCGTCCGCCTCCACCTGGGGGCGAGCCGCCGCGTCCGCTTTCCGTCGCTGCGGGAACTGTATTCCGGGGCGCTCGGCCGCTTCGAACCCAACCACGAACTCGCGCCGGAGGTCCTCCGCGCGGCGGAGGGCGGCGTCACCGGGACGGTGGAGGCGTTCGGGGCGGAGGTCGAGGCGCAGGCCGTGCTCTTCGTCCAGAGTTTCTCGAACGCGATCGTGCGCACGGGGCTCGGGGACGGGAGGTTCCGGCGGGAGAACCGGCGTCGCGTGGACGCGGCGGGGATCGAGCTTCTCGGCGACGCGCGGTGGGGCGGGGTCTCCGTCGGCGGCGACCTGACGTGGCAGAGCGTCGAGGTCACGGACCGGCGGCTCGAGGGCCGCACGCTTCGTGCGGAGTACCAGCCCGGGGTCGCCGTGGGAGCGCACGTGGAGGGCCCGCTCCCCGCGGGTCTGCGGGCGCGTGCCGCCGTGGAGGCCATCGGACGGCAGTACTGCGTCCATCCGGATCTCGACGCCGATGTCGCCCTCGATCCGACGGCCCGCGTCGACCTCGTCGTGAGTCGGGAGTTCGCGATCGGCGGGCCCTTCCGCACGCTCCAGACGTCCCTGTCACTGGACAACCTCGCGGACGCGACGGTCTTCGATCAGTGCGGACTCCCGCAGCCCGGCCGTCTGCTGCGGCTCCAGTTCCGGCTCTTCTAGTGTCCGTAGCCGTGCCGAGACTCCGCGTCGCCTACAGCGCCGGATACACGGTGCCGCTGCCCGAGGGTCATCGCTTCCCGATGGGGAAGTTCCTCGCGCTGAGGCAGATCCTCGAACGCGACGGGATCATCGGGCCGAAGGACATCGTCGAGCCGGAGCAGGCCCCGTGGGAGGACTTGGCGCTCGTGCACACGCCGGAGTACCTCTACAAGCTCCGGCACGGCGCCCTCGGCCGCGCGGAGGAGCGACGCCTCGGGCTCCCGTGGTCGCCCGCGCTCGTGCGCCGGTCGCGACTCGCCGTCCGGGGCACCGTCAATGCGGCGTGGATGGCGCTGGAAGATGGCGTGGCGGCGAATCTGGCCGGAGGGACGCACCATGCGTTCCCGGATCACGGAGAGGGATTCTGCGTCCTGAACGACGTGGGCGTCGCCGTCAGGGTGCTTCGCCGCGGCGGGTGGATTCGCCGCGCGCTCGTCGTGGATCTCGATGTCCATCAGGGGAACGGCACCGCTGCCGTGTTCGCCGATGACCCCGACACCTTCACCTTCTCCATGCACGGGGCGGGGAACTACCCGTTCAGGCCCACCCCATCGGATCTCGATGTGGCCCTGCCCGATGGCGCGGGAGATGGGGAATACGAGGAGGCGCTGCGGCGATTTCTCCCCGAGGCCGTGACCCGGTCGCGTCCCGACCTCGTGTTCTACCTCGGGGGCGTGGATGTCGTCGCCGGGGACCGTTTCGGGCGTCTCGCGCTCACGCGCGCCGGTCTGGAGCGAAGGGACCGGTGGGTCATCGGCACGTTGCGCGGGGAGGGGCTCCCGCTCACGCTCCTCCTGTCGGGCGGGTATGCGGCCACGCCCCGACAGACGGCGGAACTGCACGCGATCGCGCACAGGACCGCGCGCGAGATCGAAGGGCGACGGCATGAGGGCGACGGCATGAAGTCGGCGCGGCCCCCCCGCGAGCAGCGGGCGGAGGAGGCGGTCGAGGCTGCGCGCGGGGCGGGTTATTTCGCCAGCGTGACGCTGCGTTTGCCGAGCATCGAGCCCGAGGCCGTGCTCGCATCGCCGACGGTCGGGGTGCGCGGCTTCTGGCAAAGCGGCCCGCACTGGATCGCGCACGCGGGCTCCGCCGCGGAGATCGACAGTCGGGAGGGCGTGCCGGGGCCCCCGTCCGGAGACCTCATCGCCTGGGTGCGGGAGCGCGCGGCGAGACTGTTCTCGGAACCGTGGGTCCTCGACCTGGACGGGGAGGCGCGGCGGCCGCGCATGCACGGCGGCTTCGCCTTCGACCCCGCGCGCCGCGCGGATCGGGAGCCGGGGTTCTGGGAGGCGTTCCCGGGCGCGCGCTTCGTGCTGCCGGCCTACGAAGTCGAGGCGGACGAACGGGGTGCGTGGCTGACGGTGACGCGCCGGTTCGCCGCCGGCACCTCCGGCGATCTGGCCATCGATCGACTTCGCCGGCGCGCGACGCGTACGCGCGAGCAACTGGCCCGGCTCGAGCGCCACGGGGCGACGCCTGGGCCCGTGCCGTCCGCTACCGCCATCGAGGAACTCGTGGATCGCCGCCAGTGGCAGCGTGCCGTCAACGAGATCCTCGGCGAGATCCGGTCCGGCCGGGTGCGAAAGGTGGTGCTCGCGCGTTCCATCGACATCACGCTCGGGAGACCGCCCGACTCCGCCGCCGTCCTCACCGCCCTGCGCACGGCGAACCCGCTTGCGCACCTCTACCTGATGCAGTTCGCGCGCGACCGGTTCCTCGTCGGCGCCGCCCCCGAGTTGATCGGTTCGCTGCGCGGCCGGCGTTTTCGCACGATGGCGGTCGGGGGGTCTACGCCGCGCGGCTCGGACCCGGCATCGGACGCCTGGCTTGGCCGCCAGTTGATCGATAGCCGCAAGAACCGGGAGGAACACCTCGTCGTTGTCGAGGACATCGTCGAACGGCTGCGCCGGGGCGGTGTCCGGATCGGGAAGGTCCCGGAGCCCGCCCTCCTGCGTCTGCCGCGGATCCAGCACCTGCGCACGGACCTGGAGGCGGAGACCCGGCCCGGGACGCATATCCTGTCGCTTGTGGAGAAACTCCATCCCACCGCGGCTGTGTGCGGCGATCCACGCGCCAAGGCGCTGGAAATGATCCGCGCGCGCGAGACGGAGAGTCGCGGCTGGTACGCGGGCCCCGTCGGCTGGTTCGACGAAGGGGGCAATGGGGAGTTCGCTCCCGCGTTGCGCGGCGGCGTCGCCAGGGGTCCGCTCTTCCGGCTTTACGCCGCTGCGGGCCTCGTGAGCAACTCCCGGGCACGGGCGGAATGGGACGAGACGCGGGTGAAGCTGCAGACGATGCTCGCGGCGCTGGGTGTCGCGCGGATGCGGTGAGCCGGACGCCGGCCGCGCGCAATCGGAACGCACTATGGGCGCGGGCGCTCGTCGACGGGCTCGCCCGCCGCGGAGTGTCGCACGCCTGCATCGGTTCCGGATCCCGCTCGGCCCCCCTCGTGGCGGCGCTGGCCGCGGATGGCCGGTTCGCCCTTCACCCGCATGTGGATGAACGAAGCGCCGGGTTCTTCGCCGTGGGCGTGGGCGCGGCGAGCGGACGGCCGGCTGCGGTCGTCACGACGTCCGGCACCGCTGCGGCCAACCTCTTCCCGGCGGTTGTGGAAGCCAGCCGGAGCGAGATCCCGTTCCTTGCGCTCACGGCGGACCGGCCGGCGGCGCTGAGGGGCACGGATGCGAACCAGACGATCGATCAGCGGGATCTCTTCGGCCGCTACGCCCGGCGATCCATCGACCTTGCGCTTCCGGAACCGACCGCCGCGGGGCTCGCCCGCCTGGGGGCCGCGGTGGAGGCGGCGTGGGACGCGGCGCTGGGGTCGCCCGCGGGACCGGCGCATCTCAACGTTCAGTTCGCAAAGCCGCTCGAGCCGGTTCACGTGCCGGGAGACGTGCCCCCCGGTCTGGAGCCGCGCCTCCCCGGCTCCGTGACGCCCGGCGGCGCGCCCGGAACCTTGCCGTCGGACGCCGGCGATGAACTTGCCGCCCTGCTGCAGGGCGCGCGGCGACCGCTCATCGTCTGCGGTCCCAACCAGCGGTGCGAGATCGGCCGCGCCGCCCTGGCCCTGGCGACCGGGGTTCACGCTCCGCTCGTCGCGGATCCGCTCTCCGGGGCCCGTTTCGGCTCGGGCGCGGAGCGCTGGACGATGAGCGGCGCCGATCTCTCGCTCCGCGCGGACGACGTGGCCGCGGCGTTGCGCCCCGACCTGATCGTTCGCGTCGGACGCGCGCCGACCTCCGCGGCGGTCTGCCGCTACCTCGAGCGGCACGCGGACGCGCCCCAGTTCGTGCTCGACGCGACGCACCGCTGGCGCGATCATCTCGCCACGAGCGCACGACCGCTGACCGGCGATCCCGCCGCGACCCTCGAGCGCGTAGCCGCGACCGGCTCCGGGGAAGCGGAAACGGCCTGGGGCGAGTGGTGGCGGGGCGTGGACCGCGCGGCGCGCCGCGCGGTCGAGCCGGCGCTGGCGGGGACGTGGTTCGAGGGCGCCGTCGCCGACACCATGGCGCGAAGCCTCCCGGAAGGGACGCCCTGGTTCATCGGCAACTCGATGCCCATTCGCGACGTGGACGCCTTCGCGCGTGCGACGGATCGACCGCTGCACGCCCTCGGTCTTCGAGGCGCGAGCGGGATCGATGGCAATGTGAGCGCGGCGCTCGGCGCCGCGGCCGCCTCGGGACGGCCCGCGGCCGCGCTCATCGGCGACCTCACGCTGCTCCACGATGTGGGGGCGCTGCTCGTGGATCGCCCTCCCGGCATATCGCTCCACCTCGTCGTCATCCAGAACAGAGGCGGCGGCATCTTCCACATGCTGCCGATCCGCGAGCACGATCCGCCCTTCACCCCGTACGTGGTCATGCCCCAGTCCGTCGATCTTGGCGCGGTTGCCGCCGCAGCCGGAATCCCGCACCGTCTCGTCTCGTCGGCCGCCGAACTGCGGGAAGCGGTGAGGGCGCCGGACCCGGAGGCGGAGGGCCGCGGCTTGCGCCTCACGGAGGCGCGCGTCGAGCGTGAACACAACTGGCAGCAGCGCACCGCCGCGATCGAAAGCGCGAAGGAGGCGGCGCGCCGCGAGATCTGAGGGAGACCCCGAGATGGCAGAGACCTTTTTCCCCCCGGAAAGCGGTGTCGACTGGGAGCCGGCCGGCGAATACCGGGACATCACCTATCACAAGAGCGATGGCATCGCCCGCATCGCCTTCAACCGACCCGAGGTTCGCAACGCGTTCCGTCCCGACACGCTGTTCGAGATGTACGAAGCGTTCCAGGACGCGAGAGATGACGAGGCGATCGGCGTCGTCCTCCTCACCGGCAACGGACCTTCGAGGGATGGGAAGTGGGCCTTCTGCTCCGGCGGCGACCAGCGGGTGCGCGGCACGGCCGGATACGTGGGGAAGGACGGGGTCGCGCGCCTCAACGTCCTCGAGCTCCAGCGTCTCATCCGTTCGATGCCGAAGCCGGTTATCGCGCTCGTCGCCGGGTATGCGATCGGCGGCGGGCATGTGCTGCACGTCGTGTGCGACCTCACGATCGCGGCGGACAACGCGGTGTTCGGACAGACGGGACCGAAGGTGGGAAGCTTTGACGGAGGGTTCGGTTCCTCGTACCTGGCGCGGTCGGTGGGACAGAAGAAGGCGCGCGAGATCTGGTACCTGTGCCGGCAGTACGGAGCGGAGGAAGCCGAGCGGATGGGGCTCGTGAACAAGGTCGTCCCGCTGGCGCGGATGGAAGCGGAGGGGGTCGACTGGGCGCGCGAGATCCTCGGGAAGAGCCCGCTCGCGATCCGGTGCCTGAAGGCGGCGATGAACGCGGACTGCGATGGGCAGGCCGGGCTCCAGGAACTCGCGGGTCACGCGACCATGCTCTTCTACATGACGGAGGAGGGCCAGGAAGGGAAGAACGCGTTCCTCGAGAAGCGCGCGCCGAACTTCCGACAGTACCCTTGGCGTCCGTAACGCCCGGCAGCCCGGGCGCGTGGATCGTCGGCGCGCGCCTGCGCACGCTGCCGGCCGCGGCAGGGCCCGTGCTCGCGGGCGGCGGCTTGGCGTGGAAGGATGGCGGTTTCGCCGTCGCGCCCTTTCTGGCGGCGCTCGGCGCCGCGCTGCTGATTCAGATCGGCACGAACTTCGCGAACGACTATTCCGATTTTGCGCGCGGGGCCGACACGGCCGACCGGCTCGGCACGCCGCGGGTCACGCAGACCGGTCTCCTGACCGCGGCCGCCGTCCGGCTCGGGGCAGCGGTCGCGTTCGCTCTCGCCGTCGCGGTGGGCGTCTATCTGGCGATCGTCGGGGGCTGGCCGGTCGTGTGGATCGGCGTGGGTTCGATCCTGCTGGCGGTCTGCTACACGGGCGGGCCGTGGCCGTACGGCTACCACGGGCTGGGCGATCTCGCCGTGCTGATCCTGTTCGGTCCGGTCGCCGTGGCCGGCACGTACTACGTGCAGCTCCTCCGCTGGGCGCCCGAGGCGCTGCTCGCGGGACTCGGCGCGGGGGCGCTCGCCACGGCGATCCTCGTGGTGAACAACCTGCGCGACATCGCGACGGATGCCGCGGCGGGGAAGCGCACGCTGGCGGTGCGGATCGGCCCGCCGGCGACGCGGGTGCAATACACGCTGCTCGTCGCGGTCGCCACGGCCGTGCCGCCGGTCGGCGTCATGGCGGGATGGTGGCCTCCGGGGACGCTGCTCGCGTCGGGCGCGGCTCTGTTCGCGATCGCTCCGCTGAGGGTCGTGTGGACGTACAAGGATCCGCGGACGCTCAACCCCGCCCTCGCCGCCACGGCGCGGACGACCGGGGCCTGGGGTCTTCTGTTCGCGATCGGCTGCCTGTGGTGAACGCCCCCGCGACTCCTGCCGCGGCCCTGTCCTTCGCGCTCGTGTCGCGCGAACGCGCGTGGTCCGCCGCCGAGGTCCGCGCCGCGAGCGACACGGTGGCCGGGGTCATGGAGGAAGAGGGGGTCGAGGCGGGGGCCGTCGTCGCTCACCAGTTCCCGCTGGATCCGGCCGGCGCGGTCGCCCTGGCCGCGTTCGCGTCGGAAGCCGCGCCGGGGGGCGCCCGGGTGCTCGCGCCCGCACACGCGGACTGGACGGCGCATGAGCGGGACGCTTTCGTGGCGGCGCTCCAGCCGGCCGCCGCCCTTACGGGGAAGGCTGCGGCGTGGCCGACGTCCGGGTGGAGGTCGCGGCCGCTCGCGGTCCCCGGGGCCGGAGAGATCGCCCTGCATGTGCGGGACCCTGCTCCGGCGCATCTTCCCGCTCCGGCGGCGCCTCCGACACGGGGGGATCTCCCCGGGGCCGGCGTCATCCTCCCCACCTCCGGAACCGACGGTCGGCCCCGCTTTGTCGTCCACGAATGGCGGTCGCTGCGCACGAACGCCGGCGCTTCGAACGAGCGCCTCGGGTTCGCTGCGGGCGACCGGTGGCTCGCGACGCTCGCCTGGGCGCACGTCGGGGGGCTCGCCGTGCCGCTGAGGGCCGCGGCGGCCGGCGCCACGGTCGCGCTGGCGGGGCCGCGATTCGACGCCGCCTCCGTCGTCCGGTCGCTCGGCGAACTCGCCGTGACGCACCTCTCGCTCGTGCCGGCGATGCTGCACGGGCTGCTGGCCGCAGGCGCCCGGCCGCCGGGCACTCTGCGCGCCGTCCTGCTCGGCGGCGCGGCGACCCCGCCGGATCTGGCGGAGCGGGCCCTGTCCGCCGGGTGGCCGATCGCGCTGACGTACGGATTGACCGAGGCAGGGTCGCAGGTCACCACGGCGACACCGGCGGAGGTGCGCGCCGGCGACCGGTCGGCCGGCGTCCCGCTGACCGGCGTCGAAGTGCGGATCCGCCCGCCCGGCGACGCCGGCGACGGGCCGGACGGCGCGCCGGCCCCGGGCCACATCGAGGTGGGTGGCGACACGCTGTTCCGGGGATACGTCGGAGAGCCCGCGCGGCCCCCCGGCGCCTGGTTCGCGACGGGCGACCTCGGCCGTCTCGACGAGCAGGGCCGCCTGGAGGTGACGGGACGGCTGCGCGACCGAATCGTGAGCGGAGGAGCGAACGTCGACCCGGCCCAGGTCGAAGCCGTGCTCGCCGCCCACCCGGAGGTCGGCGAAGCCGCCGTCGTCGGCGTGCCGGATGGCCGGTGGGGACAGGTCGTGGTCGCCGTCGTCGCCGGGGAAGACCCCGACCTCCCCGACCGTCTCGATCCGTGGTGCCGCGAACGGCTGTCGGGTCCGCGCGTGCCCCGCCGCTGGGAGATGTTGGACCGTCTCCCGCGGACGCCGACGGGCAAGGTGGATCGCGCCCGATTGCGAGCACTCCTCGCCGTACGTCCCGGCGAGATCCCGGGCGACCCGGAGACGGTTTGAGGCGTTGTTGACAGGCGGGGGGCATCCTGCGGGAAAAGGATCTTTGACAATCGCGGGCGACAGCGAAGATCTTCGTTTCAGCGCCTGACAGGGAGCAGTCTTCACATGCCCAAACTGAACGGCCCCGACGCCCAGCTCGTCGAGGCCATCGTAGAGGCCGTGGATGCCCGGTTCGAATCGAGATTCGCCGGCATGCACGAAGAGTTCGTCGGTCTCCGCAAGGAGTTCGACGCCCTCCGGGACAGGTTCATCGTCCTCGGGGACAGGTTCGCCACCGTGCACCAGGAGTTCGCCGGTGTGCGCCAGGAGTTCGCCACCGCGCGCCTCGACTTTGCCGGCGTGCGGGAACAGATCGTTGCGCTGCGCGAAGCGCAGGCCGCGCGGTTCAAGCGCATCGATGCGCGGTTCGACCACCTGGAGGCACGCGTGGGCGCGGTGGAGCACCAGATCGCCGAACTCGATGTCCCGCGCCGTCCGGCGGGTTTCACGCCCCCGGAGCCCCTCCAATGAGACGCGTCGCCGCGTGAGAGCCGCCGTCGAGTCCGCGCTTGCGTGCCAGAAGCGCCTCTTTCAACTGGAAGAGGGCGCACACTTCCTCAACTGCGCCTATCTCGGACCCCTCCCGCGCTCGGTCGCGGAGGCCGGGATGGAGGGAATCCGCCGCAAGTGCTCGCCCACGCCCTTCCCGAGCGAGGAGTTCTTCACGGACTGCGGTCGTGCCCGGGAGCGCTTCGGGCGCCTCGTCAACGCTCCGCCGGAGCGGATCGCGCTCGCACCCTCCGCGTCCTACGGCATCGAGGTCGCGGCCCGGAATCTCCCGCTCGAACCGGGACAGAACATCGTCGTCCTCGGCGAACAGTTCCCGAGCAACGTCTACGCCTGGCGGCGCCAGGCGGCGGCCCACGGGTGCGATGTCCGAACCGTCGATCGCCCCGGCCCGCCCCCGTCCGCCGCGATCTGGAACGAGCGGCTGCTCGAAGCGATCGAACCGGACACCGCCGTCGTGGCGCTGCCTCACTGTCACTGGACGGACGGCACCCGGATCGACCTCGAGGCGGCGGGGGAGCGGGCGCGCGAAGTCGGCGCCGCGCTCGTCATAGACGGCTCACAGTCCATCGGCGCCGTACCGTTCGACGTGGGACACATTCGTCCGGACGCGTTGATCACTGTCGGGTACAAGTGGCTCCTCGGGCCCTATTCGACCGCGTTCGGCTACTACGGCGCCCGCTTCGACGACGGCGCGCCGCTCGAGGAAACGTGGATCTCGCGCCGCGGTTCCGAGGACTTTCAGGGTCTCGTGGACTACACCGACGAATACAGGGAAGGGGCCGCCCGATACGACGTCGGCCAGACATCCAACTTCATCCTCATCCCGATGTTGATCGAAGCGCTGGACCTCATCCTCGCGTGGGGCCCGGCGAACATCCTCGAGTACTGCCGTGCCCTCCTCGCCGGGCTGGCGGACGAACTGCGGGTCCGCGGCTGGGCGATCGAGGACGACGAATGGCGCACCGGAAACATCCTGGGCGTCCGCCTCCCCGCGGGGTGTGACCTCGCCGAAATGGATGCCCGCCTCGCCGAGGCCCGCGTCTACGCCTCGCTGCGTGGAGATGCCCTGCGCGTCGCGCCCAACGTCTACAACGACGCCTCCGACGTGGAGGCTCTCCGACGCGTCCTCGCGACCGTCAGCTAACCGAGCCGCGCGGCCGGCCGGTCGTCCAGGCGTCGTCGAGGCCATAGGGGATCGGTTGGGCGCGGCGGGTGTACGCGGCTGCGTTCGCAGATGCAACGTCCGACACGTGTGCGATGAGGTGTGTGCTGAAGATGAACGAGATTCCATTCCATGTTGATGTCCGGCGAGCCGGCGCCCGGCGCGGCCGAAGCCGGCTTTCGGTGGTTTTTGCCCTGGCGTTCGCCATGGCTGCGTGCGGCGATGGCGACGGTTCGAGCGTCACGAACCCGAACGAACCGGGACCGGAACCTGCCTCGGTGACCGTGGAGCCGGCGTCCGTGAACCTCGTCGTGGGTGCTAAGGCTCGTCTCGCTGTGACCGTGCGGGACCGCGACGGGGGAGTGTTGTCACCCGAGGTGACATGGCACTCCGCGTCCGAGAGCGTCGCGTTCGCGTCGTCATGGGCGCACCCCGAAGGCCTCGCGCACGAGGTGCAGGCGGTTGGTGTCGGGACGACGACCCTGACGGCGACGGCCGGAGCAGCCGTGGATTCGGTCCAGGTCACCGTGACCCGCTGACGCCGCCGCTCCGGCGAGGATGAGGAATCCGGATCGCTGGATCGCGTCGGCGGGCGGCGCCGTCTCGGCCGTGGGCGAGCCGGGAAAGGCGGTGGGCCCGTGGACCTGGAGCGTCCCGGAGGAAACAGTCCAGGCGGGCGCGGATCGCGTGCTGCGACCTCAGCCCGGATGTCGCGGGAGCCCGCGCAGGGTTCGAGCCCTGGTTCCATCCGTCGCCCGCGCCGTGCCAGGCCAGTGTCGGACGATGCTCCGGACGCGCCCGGTTACATCGTCCACGACCAGCGCCGCCCGCCCGCCGCGCGCCCGATCCACCGATGTCGTGCCTTCGGGGCCGCGCAGCGTCATGCGGTCGAGGGTCTCGGTCCACGCGAGATCGAAGGGGATCGCGAATGCGAACGCGCGGTTCTCGCCACCGGCCCCGTGAGCGAGCGAAGTCGGCGTGAAGCTGAGCGAGAAGAGGGTCCGCCCCGCCGCGTCGTGGCCGGACAGGCGGTACGGACCCGCCGATGAGGGAAGGCGTGCGGTCGTCGGGTACACGAAGGCGGATTCGAGCCGCAGTTCGCCGGCGTTCACGCCACCCCAGAGCAGGAGCATGTCGCCCCGCGCGGCTCCGCGATCCGCCGCGCGCGCGGCCGCCGACCTTCCGGCTCGGCCGACGGCCGCAAGGCGGAACTCCAGCATCCCCGTGAAGCTGTAGCCGCTGATCCACTGCGGATAGCAGTAGGACATCAGGTCGTGGTATCCCTCCGGACTGAACAGATGCCCGAGGTCCGACCCGCCACGGCCACTGTCGTCGCCGCCGTCCCCGAAGTCGTGTCCCCACACCCCGATATGGCCGTCGGGCCACGGATAGTCGGGATCCACCGTCCCGGGGTCGGTGACGGGCTCGTCGCAGGGCGTGTGCGGGCGCCCCAGGTTGTGTCCCAACTCGTGCGCGAACACGAGGCGGAGACGACCCGTCCTCTGCAGCAGGCCGTCCGGACCGTGCGAGCCCGTGAGGGAACTTCGCCCGCCCAGCATACCGAGACCGTCGATCCAGTACGCGTCGGGGTGCCGCGCGCGGGGCTTCGGAACTCCGAAGATCCCGCTGTAGTGCTCCCCGGGGTCTTCCGCCTCCAGCATCCGCAGCAGTTCGATCTCGCGGATGAGGCCGACGACCCCCGCCTCCGAGGTGTCCGCCCACGTGTGGTAGGGTTCGCGGAGCGCCACGTGCAGGTCGCCCAGGGGCAGCACCGTGCGCGCGTAACGCAGCACGTTCCGGGCGACGTCCGAACCACCCCCCATTGCGGCCTCGGCGAGCTCGCTCGCGAACGCCGCTACGCCCGGATTCACGTCACGGTTCTCCTCCGAACGATACTGCACGGGAACGAGCGTCACGCGTAGCGGGGGCATCCGCCGCACGTCGAGGTCGCGCCGACCCTCGGCCGGGAACCGGGTCCGGCTCGAGGAGGTCAGGGGGAGCGAGCCCTCCGGATCCAGTTCCACGACCATGCTCAGGCCCGGCTGCAGCACATGGCCCGGTATGCTGGCGTTGAAGGACCTTTCGAGGCGGCTCTCGTCGACCGCGAGCGGGATCCCTCCCCCCGGAGGGTCAAGCTCGGTCCGGTACGTTTCCACTCCGTCGCGAAAGAAGGTCGCCGTGGCTCCCGGCAGGAAGCCGTTGACTTCGTCCGCCGTCGCAAAGACGCGAAGGAGGGCGCGGCGGTTCGCGACCAGCGGCACGCGGCCCTCCCGATCCTGCGCCGCCTGGGTGAGGTACGCGTGGGGCACGGACATCGTGGCCGACGCGGGGTTGGACACGACGAGCGGGTCGCCCGCGACGAGATCGAAACCGTCGCAGCGATCCGCGCAGGCTTCGGCGAGCGCCTCTTCCGTGCCGACGGTGACGGAGACCGGGGAATCGGTGGCATCGCCGGGTGTGAGCCTCACGGCGGCGCTCGCCGTGGTGCCCGCGCGCACCAGGATCGAATCGACCGAGAGCGTCCCCCCATGGGCAAGAAGCGGGAGCCGCACATCGAAGGGCGCGCCCTCCAGTATCCGGGCCTCGAGCGTGGCGGGGCCCGGAGCCGTCGGGTCCTCGTCGTCCGTGCGGACGAGCCGCACGGGGAAGGCGAAGGCGGTCTCGTTCCCGCCCAGGGACAGCCGTTCCAGGCTTCGGAGACCCTTCAGCGCGCCGGGGGGCAGGGCGCGCAGTTCGTTATCCTGCAGAAACAGTTCCCGCAGGCCGGCAAGGTCGCCGAATACGCCCGCCGGAAGCGCCTGCAGCCGATTGTCGACCAGAGAGAGCCATTCGAGCCTGCGGAGGCCGGCGAACACTCCCGGCGGCAGGTCCGCGAGCAGGTTCCCCGCGAGATTGAGCACCTCGAGACTGGAGAGACCGGCGAACGCCCCGCGGGGAAGGGCTTCCAGCCGGTAGCCCTGGAGCGAGAGCCATTCCAGGCCGGAGAGGGCGCTCAGGTCGGCCGGGCGCAGTTCGCCGAGGACAGTTCCCGTTCCGGCCGCGAGGCCCGGCTCCCGAGGCCTGATTGTGAGGGTGCGGAGTTCAGCCAGCGCCGGGCCGTCGGGCGCGGCGCAGTCGTCGGCCCGGAGCCCGCGCACGATGGCATCGCGCACGGCGGCCGTCCGGTCGCACACGCCCTCCCGGATGACCACCGCGGCGCTCGAGGGAGGGGCGAGCACGAAGCCGCTCCCGGCCGCGGGCCGGTCGAGCGTGAGCGTGAGGACTTCCCGGGGCGGCTCGATCTCATCGTCGTCGGCGATGCGGATCTCGATGACGGCGCCGCTCGCTCCCGCGGGGACTTCGACCTCGCCCTCGCCCGCGTCCAGCACGTCGGCCGAATCCGCGTCATCCGTCAGCCGCGCGTCATCGACGCCGAGCGAGTAGCGTACCGTGAGCGGCGCGGCCGCGGCCTCGTCGAGTACGACCTCGACGCGCGCGGTGCCGCCCTCCCGCGCCTGCGCGACGCCGAAGGAGAGTGCGAGCCCGGCTCCGACCGTCGCCTCGAAGCGCTGCGCGACCGCGAGCCCGCCGCCATCGCGGGCCGTCACCTCCACCGTCGCGGACCCCGGCCGGATCCCTTCCACCGTCATTCGGTTCTCGGCGACCGTCACCCGGACCACGCGGGCGTCGAGGGACCGCGCGGCGAACGTCAGCGCATCGCCGTCCGGATCCCGGAACCAGGCTGCCGCGTCGATGACCTCGGGATGCCCGAGCCGCACGTCGAGGTCGGGAAGGGCGTCCACCGCCACCGGACTGCGGTTTTTCGGGGGCTCCGGGGGCGTGACCTCCGTGCCGCAGGCGCCCACCCACGCGGCGGCCCCCGCGAGCGCGGCCGCGCTCGCGGCGCGGGTTCCGAACCGGGGCCGGCCACGAGCCACGGGTCGCTAACCGCCCGCGGACGCAGACTCCGGCTGGCGCGCGGGCCCTTCCTGGCGTCGCACCATCACCGCCCCGCCGCTCTCGCCCAGGGCGGTGAAGCCCATGAGGTGGAGAAGTCCGACCACCCACCGGTTGCGGGCCCAGGGCGCCACGATGACGGCGTTGCTCCGCGCGGGATGCGTCCGTACCCCCGGAAGCCAGGGAGCGATGCGGTCCGCCCCCGCCGTCCGCAGCAGCCGCGAGACGGCCAGCCACGCGGGAGCGAGTTGGCGGACGATGAAGAACCCGTCGTCGCCCTGCCGCTGGTAGAGCGGCAGAAAGAGCCGCCCGTCGAACGCCGTTCGCACCGGTCCGCGCCGATCCACGGCGAGCTCCTGCCCCGCCTCGACCGGGTCGAAGTTCCTGAAGCCCGGGTGCATCCGGAATTCGTCCTCCTCCGACACGACGTGGCGATAGCGCACATCCAGCACGCGTGGCAGGCCTTCCGCCCGGCGGGCGAGACGAGCCCGCCGTTCCTCTCCGCCGGGGGCGTCCCCTTTCTCGATCAGTCCGAGGGCCTCGAGCAGGATCCAAACGGCCTCCTCATGCACGTCGACGGATGACGCGACCGCGTGCTGCCCCGCCTCGATGCCGATATTCGCCCAGCCCAGGCGGTCGAAGTAGTGAAGCATGGCCCCGTCGATCTGCTCTTCCAGTCCCAGGACCACCGGGACGGGCAGGCAGAGCGCGAGCGCCCGGTTCTGAAGCGTGTCCCCGAGCGTCGTGAAGGGCGCGCTCTCCGATGAGGTCGTATGCAGGTCGAGTACATGGATGGGCCCCCGCGCACGCCGGTGCTCCGACCGGAAGGCTGCCAGCAGTTCCCGTTGCTCCGCCAACTCGGCGCTCCCGACCATCGGCGCTCCGTCCCCGTCGCGCGCCGATCCGCCGTCACGCAGCGATTCCAGCACCGCATCCACGCGGTCATGCTGCCACACGCGGTTGAGGTCCTCATCGATGAACCGCGTCCCTGCCTTGTGCGCCTGCAGATTGCCGCGAAGACCCACCAGGTCCCCACGCATCCGAAGCCGGTTCATCGAGAGAACGCTCAGTACCCGCTCCAGCGCCTCGATGCCCGCCGGCTCATTCCCGTGCAGGGATGCGATGCAGATGACGAGCGGCCCGGGCTCGGCGCCCCTGTACGCGCCGATTCGCCGTCCCTGGCCGCCGGACTCCTCGATGGCCGTCGAGGATGTCGTGTGCTTCACGCCGGCGGTCGGTGCAGCGTTTCCGCCTTCGCCGCGAACACGAAATCACTCTCCGTCAGCCCGTCGATCTTGTGCGTCCAGATCCGGACGACGACCCGTCCCCACGCGAGGAACAGGTCCGGGTGGTGGTTCTGCTCCTCCGCCATCCCGCCCACCCGATTCACGAAGTCGAGCGCTGTCACGAAGTTCGGGAAGCGGTACTCCTTCTCGAGGTGGTGGCCATCCACGACCCGCCAGTCGGCCCCCAGTTCCTCCGCAAGCGCGTCGAGGGCCTCTCCCTCCAGGGGTGGGACCCCGCCTCGACAGGGAATGCACTGCTGCTTGGCGAGCGGTATCGACATCGGAGCGTCTCCGTGGCTGCTGTTCGTCTCTGTCCTCAGGGTGCGTCGGCAACCGCTTGCAGGAGTTCCTCATAGTCCGGTTCCACGCCCGCGTCCTCCGATACCCACGCGTACGCCACCTTGCCGTCCGTCCCGATCACGAAGGCCGACCGCTTGGAGACGCCCCGGAACCCGTGAAACTCCTCGTAGAGCACGCCCCAGTCACGCGACACCGTGCGGTTGAAATCGGAAAGGATGGGGAAGGGGATGTTCTCCTCGGCCCTGAATCGGGCCGTGACGAACGGGCTGTCGACGGAAATCGCGAACACGGCGGCGTCGAGCGACGCGTAGGCGCTCCACTCATCCCGGAGCCGGCACATCTCCGCCGTGCAGACCGATGTGAAGGCGAGAGGGAAAAAGAGGAGCACGATCCGGTCGCGTCCCAGATGGTCCCCCAGATCGATCGTTCCTCCGGCTTCGTAGGGCAGCGTGAACGGCTCCGCGCGGTCGCCGACCGAGATCTTCATGCTGGTATCCACGTCAGAATGCGCCTCCTCCACCTCCGCCGAAGCCGCCGCCCGAGAAGCCGCCGCCCCCCGGGATCCCGCCGCCCGGGAAGCTCGACCCCTGGGCGCTGCGCGGCGCGGACTGCATCACGCTGTGCGTCTCCGCGGACATGCTGTTCAGGTTCGAGATCAGGATGTGAGAGTTGAACGTCGAAAGAGCGTGCCCATGATACCAGTCCGGGGGTTCGCGATACAGGTCCCGGAACCCTTGCGCCCACTGCGCCCCGACGCCCAGCGCCATGGCGTACGGGAGACACCGCTCGAACATCTCCGGGCCCGTGATCTTCCGCCTGTAGCGGTCGGATTCGACGCGCGTGAGGAACTCCTCGAACCCCTTCACCTGCCGCAGCAGTTCCGTGCCCTTCCTTGTGCGCGCCGGCATGAAGAATCCGAATATCATGATGATGAGCGCCGAGGTGATGGCCGCCAGCAGGACGGCCGGCATCGCGAGCGGGAGCGCGAACTGGGTCTGAGCGAGTTGGCCGCCGAAAAGGACCACGATTCCGACGAGGAACCCCAGCCCGACGTACTTTCCGGCGACGATGGTCGGTGATGCCGTGTAGACGCCGTGCTCGATGAGCGTCGCGAGCAACGTCGACTTCAGTTCCGGCAGGTCCTTGTAGAAGCGGTCCCTGAGGTCGGAGAGCCGGCGGGTCCCGCGCCCCCCGAAGACCGCCCGCAGCAGCGCGCCTTCGTGCGGAGCCAGATCGTCGCCCGGGAGATCGCGCCGCTCGAAGACGTAGTCCTTTCCCGACGCGAGCCCCGGGAGGCGCTTCTCCTCGCGTTCCTCGATCGTGAGGTGCCCCCGGACGGCGAGGTCGACCAGCGTCGCCGTGATGTCGCGCAGGTCGGCCCGGTTGTCGACGATGACGCCGACCTCGGCGGGTGTCAGGTCGCCGGGCGGCTCGGAGCGCGGCTCGATGGACCCGATCTCCGGGTCGCGCCCCCGCTCGTTCCAGCGCCGGTACATGAAGGCGAAGGCGAAGAAGGGCAGGAAGAGCGGCCAGTTCGCGAACAGGTACATGGCGGCGAGGTCGATCGCCGTGGGCCGCCGGACGACTCCGGCATTCCATCCGACCCCGATGGTCAGGCCCTCTCGGAAGCCGAGCGGCCGGTCGGTTCGCACGTCGATCCGCGTTCCCGCGACATCGACCACCGCGTCCCGGCCCGTCGCGCCGTAGCCCCCGGTGAAGGCGTGGGCGCGCACGCCCCCGACCGCCTGCGGGAGTCGCACGGTCGCGCTCGCCGTCTCGATCGGGACGGGCCATTCGGTCCCCGTCACATTCCAGTACAGTTCGTCGTACGCCTCGACGACGCCGTCTTCTCCTTCATCCGCCTCGAAGAAGCGGAGCCCGTGCGTCACGCCGTAGGAGAGTCGGACCGTGCGAACCGCGTCGACGGCGCCGGGCACCCAGATCCTCGTGTTCAGATCGTCTCCATCGCGCTTCGACTCGTAGCGCAGGGGATTCCCGTCCGCGTCCGTGACCGCGTTCACGGAGAGGCGCAGCCTGTAGCGGAAGCCGTTGATCCGGTACTCGACGCGAATCGTCCGGTAGATTCCGTTGTAGCTTCCATCGAAGCGAGGCCGGATCGTCTCGGTCACCTCGATGGACCCGTCCTCCAGCACCCGGATGTCGGCGTGGAAGCTCTCGATGCGCCAGGAGCGCTCCTGCGCGGCGCCGGGGAAGGGGGCAAGACAGAGGGCGCCTGCCGCGGCGCCCGCCAGCATGGCGGCTCCGATCGCCGCTCCGATGGCTCGTCGCGGACGCCGGCGCCTCACGAGAACGCCACCCCCGGCCCCTCGCGCAGCCGCACGAGACCGTCGTACATCCCGATGCCCTATTCTCCGCGCCCCAGGCGGAGGATGATCTTGAACTCGTCCTCCGTCACCGGCATGACCGAGAGTCGCATGCCGCGCTTCATGACGTTGATCGTCTCGAGGCCGGCCGTTTCTTTCATCATCTGCCGGGTCACCGGCGTCGCGAAGGTCTCCAGGTAGCGGAAATCGGGGCACCACCAACGGGGATTCTCGCGGCTCGACTTCGGGTCGAAGTAATGGCTGTCGGGGTCGAACTGGGTGGAGTCCGGGTGCGCCGGACCCGCGACTTCCGCCACCCCGTACACGCCGAGCACCCGGGTGTTGGAATGGTAGATGAGGACCTTCTCACCCGGATTCATCCGGTCGCGCATGAAGTTCCGGACCTGGTAGTTCCGCACGCCGTCCCACTCCGTCTCGCCGTCCCGGGCGAAGTCGTCGATCGAGTACACGTGAGGCTCGGTCTTGGCGAGCCAGTATCCGGTGATTTCAACCGGCATGTGACGCCTTCCTTGCTCGTTTCTTCCGGCATCCCTCGGTGCGCGGCCGATCCGCGCGGACGGGTCGAATCTACCGGGACGGCTCCGCAGGGTGAACCCCGGCGGGGTGCGTCGCCGCTCGGACGCGGCGCGGCTCCTGCCATCGGCTGCCAACTCGCGGATTTCTGCGGCGCAACGCTATTTTGCCACGCGCTGTCAACCGGAACGGGCCCGCAGCCGCCTTGAGACGTCACGCCGCACGGAGAACGCATGAAGATCCCGCTGTACCAGCTCGACGCTTTCTCGGACCGCCCCTTCGAGGGCAATCCGGCCGCCGTCTGTCCGCTCGAGGCGTGGCTCGACGACGACGTGCTGCAGAAGATCGCGGCGGAGAACAACCTCTCGGAGACCGCTTTCTTCGTTCGGGACGACGGGAGCGAGGAGGGCGGGTTCGCGCTCCGCTGGTTCACGCCCGTGTCCGAGGTCGACCTGTGCGGGCACGCGACGCTGGCCTCCGCCTGGGTCATTCTCGAGAGGCTGGCGCCCGGCCGCGAGAGCGTGAGTTTCGAGACGAGAAGCGGCGAACTCATCGTGGAGCGGGGCGAGGGAGATCTCCTCGTGATGGATTTTCCGGCGCGCCCGGCGGTGTCGCGCGAGGCCCCCCGCGCCCTGGTGGAGGGACTGGGAGCGGCGCCCGCGGACGTGCTGGCCTCGGACCGGGATTATCTCGTTCTTTTGGAGGCCGAGGACGATGTCCGGAAGCTGAAGCCGGACTTCAGCCGGCTGCGCGGACTGGATCGCCTCGGGATCATCGTGAGCGCGCCGGGCGTGAGCGCGGACTTCGTGTCCCGCTTCTTCGCGCCCAGCGTCGGCGTGCCGGAGGATCCGGTCACGGGCTCCGCGCACTGCACGCTCGCGCCCTACTGGGCCGAGCGGCTCGGTCGCGGCGAGGCGCCGCTCGAGGCACGGCAGATCAGCGCCCGCGGCGGCACCCTCATCTGTCGCCACCTCGGGGACCGCGTGACGATCGCCGGCCGCGCTGCGCTCTACCTTACAGGCGAGATTACGCTGTGACGGATTCCGGCGTGCGGCCGTCTACGGGATGGCGGAGGAGAGCGGGCGCCGGGCCGGGTGGACGGTCGGACGCCGCGCCGACGCGAGAGGGAGCGGGACAGATGTTGCGTACACGGATGCGGAATCGGAGCAGGCTCGGGGCCGGACTCGTCGCGCTGACGGCGCTCGGGGCGATAGGGCCCGCCGGCGCGGCGGCGCAGGTTCCCGGCGGACCGTTCAACGGCCATCCGTCCGGGGATCCATCTTCAGGCGGAAACGGCACGCAGTGGGATCTGGGGGGCACCTTCTCCGTGATGGCGCCGCAGGGGGAATTCAGTTCGTTCGTCAACGACGGTTTCGGGGCGGCGCTCACCGCGTTGCTCGGCTTCGAGGATTCCCCCGCCTTCCGGGTCCGGTTCGATGCCGGCTACGTGAACTACGGGTCGGAGACGGTTGGCGTACCCGTATTCTCGGTGACGGACCGGATCCTGACCGATATCGTCACGCGCAACAACGTGGGCTACGTGGGCCTCGGCCCCGAGATCCGCCTGCCGTACGGCCCCGTCCAGCCCTACGTGAACGGCTTCGCCGGGCTCGGCTATTTCTTCACGGTCAGCTCCGTCGAGCGCGGCTGGGAGCTGTACGAATCGCCCGATTACGGGACGACGGTGAACTTCGATGACGTGCGCGCCGCGTACGGCTTCGGCGGCGGGCTCGCGATCCCGATCAACCGGTCCGCCAAGCCGGGTGTGCTGAGGCTGGAAGCCCAATACCGGCGGCACGGCCGCACGGAGTATCTCGTGCCCGGGAGCATCGTCGAGGACGGCTTCGGCGGGAGTTCGTTCTCGCCCGTCGCCTCCGACGTCGACTTCGTGCTCTTCCAGTTGGGGCTGACGTTCCGGGTCTAGAACACGCTGGCCGCCGGATGCCGCGGCCGGACGCGGGCTGCTAGGGCTGGCGGCGCTCAAGGCGGGACACGGAGCCGTTGAGGTTCACGACGTAGAGTTCGCCGGAGCCGTCGACGCCGAAGGAGGACACCGCCCCGAGACTTCCCACGTTCCAGCGTCTCTCGTCCGTCGCCCGGCCGCCATCGAGGCGGAAGCTCCGCAGAAAGCCGGTGCAGAAATCCGAGTAGAAGTAATGCCCCGCGATCTCGGGGAGCTGTGATCCGCGGTACACGTATCCTCCGGTCACCGAGCAGACGCTGCCGTCGTGGATGTACTCGACGACGGGCAGCGTGAGACCGGACATGTCGCACCCGGAACTCTGGTAACAGGCGGATCCCTCCATCGTGTTCCAGCCGTAGTTCACGCCCGCCTCGCCCGCCGGCACCGCGTTGATTTCCTCGCGTTCGTTCTGGCCCACGTCCGCCACGTAGAGGACGTTGTCCGCGAAGTCGAAGGTCGAGCGCCACGGATTCCGGACGCCGATGGCCCAGATCTCGCCCCGCGCGCCCTCCTCTCCTGCGAAGGGGTTGTCGTCCGGGATCGCGTACGGGTCGCCTCGGTCCACGTCGATGCGGAGGATCGAACCGTGCAGCGTCTCCGGGTTCTGCCCGTTGCCGAACGGATCGCCCGCCCCGCCCTCGTCGCCGAGGAAGATGTACAGCATCCCGTCGGGTCCGAACTGCAGCATGCCGCCGTTGTGGTTCCGGCGACGCTGGGTGAGCGTGAGGATCCGCTTCGCGGAGCCCGGATCGAGACGGTCGGGGTCCCCCGAGACGGTGTAGCGCTCGACCACGGTGTCGTCGCCCGTGTCCGTGTAGTAGACGAAGACCTGGCCGTTGTCCGCGTACCGCGGGTGAAAGGCCATCGTGAGGAGGCCGCCCTCGGGGGCCGTGCCTACGCGGCCCGACAGATCGAGGAAGGGATCCGCGAGGAGTTGCCCGTCCGCGTTCCTGATGAGGATGCGACCCGTCTGCTCGACGGCGAACAGTCTCGGATCGTCCGGCGGGGCGCCGAGGAAGACCGGCTGGGAGAGCCCGGTCAGGATTTCGTTCGCCGTCAGTTCGAAGGCGACGGGTTCCGGGGGCGCGGGCGGCGGCGGCGGAGCCGGGGAGAAGCCCGCGTCATCCGAGCATCCCCAGCTCGCCACCCCCGCCATGAACGCAAGCGCCCGCGCCGTGAGCGACCGGGTGGCCGCGGCGGGCAGGCGACCCGAGCGCCTCAGGGCACCAGTTCCGGACGGCGGTACTTGAGGAAGAACACACCCTCCTTGCCGCTCGACACGACGATCGTCCCGCTCGCGAAGAACGGGTAGTTCGACCACGAGCCGTCGAACACGACCGACTCGTCCCACGGCACGGTGTCGAAGAAGCCGACCTCGCGCGGGTTCTCGCGGTCGCTGATGTCGAGTACGCGCAGCCCGCTCACGTAGTTCGACTGGTACATGAGATCGCCGACGATGTAGAGGTTGTGGTCGATCGTGAACGTCTCCCCGAAGTGCTCGTTGACCAACACCGGATCGTCGAGATCCGACACGTCCCAGACGAGCGTGCGCGTGCCCCGCATGTCCGGCTCGGTCCCGGCCTGTGTCGCCGCACCGACCGACGCCATCTCGTCGCCCTCGTCGTTCTGATAGAAGTACCGGTGGTCTTCGGTGAGCCAGCCCTGATGGGCATATGCGACGGCCGGGTAGTTCTGGGTCGCGAGCGAGACGGGATTCTCCGGGTCGGTCACGTCGGCGATCGAGAGATAGCTCTCGTTGGCCCCGAAGCAGATCTCCTTGCCGAGGTGTTCCGCGTCGGGTCCCCGGTAGTTCACGCACTGTGCGTCGTGCGTATACCCCCGGCCCTGGTATCGCGTCCCGTCGTCGGCGAAGCAGCCGATGAAGCGGGGATCCTTCGGCTCGCGGACGTCGATCATGTGGAGACCGCCGCCGCACGTCTCGCCGCCCCCGTTCGACCCCACGCTGTACGCGGTTCCGGTCTCCTCGTTGATCACGATGTTGTGGGAACTCGCGATCCCGTCGTACAGGGCATCGGCGTCGAACTCGACGGGCGCGTTGCGCACGTCGCGGAGCCGCGTGAGATCGAACACCTGCATCCCGTGCCGGCCCGCGCCGTCGGCGACGACGAACGCGTGGTCCGCGTACACCTTGACGTCACGCCACGAGTTCGTGATCGACCCGGCCGTCTTCGTAAGGCTGCCCAGATACGCGGGCGCTTCCGGGTTGGAGATGTCGATGAACGCCGTGCCGTCGGTGCGGCCGACGATCGCGTATTCGCGGCCCGTCTGCGGGTCCGTCCATCCCCACACGTCGTTCGTCTCGATGCCGCGGTCCGTTCCCCCGATCGCGTCGAGCGGCAGGAACGAGAGCACGTCGACCTGGTCGCAGGTGAACTGGTCGGCCATGCCGTCCTCGCCACACTCCACTTCGGCGAGCGTCGCCAGCGGACGGCGTTCCTCGGCGATGAAAATCTTCGCCGTCTCGGCCCACCGACCGTCCTGGCGCTCGAATACGACCGTCGACCCCATCGACCCGTCGTCCCACGGCTGTCCGACGACCGCCAGATCGCCCGCCGCGGCGACGGAGATGCCGAACCCGTCACCCGCATCGGTGCCCGCGCCCGCATTGATTTTAGCCGCGGAACCGAAGCGCCCCGCCTCGGCATCCCACGCGAAGGCGTAGATGGCGCCGAACTGGTCCGCGCCGGGGGCGGCGACCCAGAGCCCCCCGTCGTGCGACGTGAAGGACGCCCCGAACCCCGCGCCGGGCTGGCGGTCGAACGCCGCCAGCGATCCACTCCGCACCCAGTCGCCCGTCGAGAGCCGCTCGTAGAGGAGGACCGCTCCCGCGCCCTCGTCCAGGCCGGGGAGGCCCAGCATCGCGTGGTCTCCATCGACGCCGACCGAGATCGTGGGTGCGCGGTCGAGTGCGACCGCGGCGCCGGGCTGGGCCTCGTCCCCGGTGAGCCCGAGCCGCGCCTCCTGCACCCACGTCCCGCTCTCGTCGCGCCCGAACACATACGCGGCGCCGGGAAGCTGCGGGCCGGCGAAGGCGCCGACGATGACGCGCTCACCGTCCGTGTGCACGCCCCAACCGAAGAACTCCTGTTGTGGATCGGGATCCGATGGCGTGAGGATCCCCTGCTCGATCCACTCGCCGTCGGCGCCGCGTTCGAATACCCAGGCGCCGCCGGTCTCCTCGTAGCCCAGCGCGGTCACCACGAGAAGGTCGCCCGCCAGCGCCGCGAAGCGACCGAAGGAAGACCCGAGCGGCACGCTCTCGGGGCGCAGGTAGCGCTCGAATTCCCAACCGTCGCCGGCCTCGCGGAAGACGAGGACGCTGCCGTCGCTCTCGCCGTCGCCGTCCTCGTCGAGGGCCGTCGCTCCCACGAGCAGCCGGTCGCCGTCGGCGACGACGAAGCGGCCGAAGTAGTCGGGACCGTCGTGTTCGGGGGCGCGAAGCGTCCCGGTCTGCGTCCAGCCATCGTCGCCGCGTTCGTACACGTACAGCGAGCGCGGCGCCGACTCGGCGGGTGCCGCACTCGGGTCGATCGGCTCGCTGACGACGATCCGGTCCTCGCTGAGCACGACGGTCTCGCCGAACTGCTGGGCTTCGGCTGCGGGCGCCGTCAGCAGTCCGCAGATGGCCGCGGCGAGGAAAGTCCGTGTTCTATTCATCAGGTACATCCTCTTCTGCAGGATTCGACATTTCTATTGCGGGATTCAACGTCGTTCGAAGTAGTAGATGCCGCCCCCTGCGGCGCCGACGACGAGGTCGAGGTCGCCGTCCCCGTCCAGATCCCCGAATTCCGGCGTCGCGAACAGCGGCAGATCCTCGGGGGCGGGGAAGCCGCCGTCGGCCTCGACGAAGTTCGCGGCCGAGGGACTCCCATCGTTCCGGAAGTAGCGGATGCCGTCGGATTCCGTGCCGACGATGAGATCGAGGTCGCCGTCCCCGTCGTGGTCGAGGAGCTTGGGGAAGCTCCGCCGGCCGATGTCGATCTCCTGGTACTCGTCGCTGACGAAAGCGAAGCTCGGCTCCGCGGCGGAGCCGACGTTCTCGTAGTAATTCAGCGCCCCCGAGGACTCCCCGATCATGAGGTCGAGATCGCCATCGCCGTCGAGATCGCCGAGCGCGGGCGTCGCGTTGCTGCCGCGCGTGATCTCGACGAACGCCGAGTCCACGAGCGTGAGGCGGGGTTCCGTGGCGGACCCGTCGTTCCGCACGTAGCGGATCTCGTCGCGCCAGGTGCCGAGCAGCATGTCGAGGTCGCCGTCCGCGTCCAGGTCGCCGAAGGCCGGCGCGTTGTGGTAGGCGCCCGGCAGCTCGAACTCGCCCGTCCGCCGGAAGACCGGCCGCGTCCCGCTCCCCTCGTTCTCGAACAGGAAGACGCGCGAGTTCGACAGGTCCCCGGGGTCGATCTTGTTGCCGAGGAGCATGTCCAGGTCGCCGTCGCCGTCGAGATCCACCAGCGAAGCCACGCTCTCGCTGCCCACATCGATCTGCGAGATGAAGCGGCGCGTCCGAAGCTCGAAGCCGCCATCGGACTCCTGCGAGAAGAGCATGAGATTGTCGGCGGTCGTCGTGTTCGCGTTGTACGCGCCGCCGAGCACGCCCATGAGCAGGTCGAGGTCGCCGTCGCCGTCGTAGTCGCCGAAGGTCGGGGCGTTGTAGCCGCTCGTCCGGATCGGGTCGTCGAGGGGGAAGGGGCGCGGCTCCACCCGGAGGTTCGGAGCTTCGCACGAGCCGGCGTTCTCGATCAGGAGGAGCCCGGCCTCGAAGAAGTCGCCCCAGAACATGTCCGTGTCGCCGTCCGCGTCGTAGTCGGCGAGCGCCATCGTGTTCGCCCCGTGCAGGGTGGGGAAGGGCCCGCCCGCGCCCGGCCCGTCGAAGGGCGGCACGCCCCCGGCCGCCGCCGGGTCGGCGACGATCTCGATGTCCTCGAAGCGGTCCGTGATGTGCCGGAAGGGCGAGGCGTTCGCGCCGATCTCGCCCGTCGCCTCGTAGCGCGTGACCGTCCCCACGAGGCGGCCGATGAAGAGGTCGAGGCGGCCGTCGCAGTCGATGTCCGCCGCATTGGGGATGTTCTGGCGATCCGAGAAGATCGCCTCCCCGCGCGTGTCGCGAAGGGTGTCCGCGATGAGTTCGAACACGGCCCCGCCCGCCGTCCCCGTGTTCCGATAGAGCTTCATGTAGCTGAAGGGGGACTCCGCGAGAAGGTCCCGGTCCCCGTCCGCGTCGACATCCACGAAGCGGAACCACTCTCCGACCTCGAGGTCCGAGTACGCCGTCGGCCGCCAGGTGTGGCGCCGCCCGTCCGGCGTGTCTTCGCGCTCGAAGAACAGCAGGCGGTCCGTCGTCTCCTGCACGAAGAGGTCGAGGTCGCCATCTCCGTCGATATCCACCCACTGCGGGCGCGGGACGTTGAAGCCGCCGAGGAAGGGGATTTCGTACGCGTTCCCCGACTCGTCGAACACCGGAAAGGGGGTGACGGCGCGGACGAATCCGGTTTCGTCGCCGGCTGCGCGCTCCGGCGCCAGCTAGCCCGGGCCGACGCCGCCCGAGGCGCATCCCGCCGCGAGGAGCGCCGCCGTCAGCGCGGCCGGCGCGGGCCGCCGGCTCCGGGGTCCGGCCATGCGGCTCACGTCGCCGGGGCCCTCAGCTCGGGCTGGAGGCGAGACCGATGCCCGACGCGTAGGGCGGTGTCTCGATGACGTCGATGATCTCGCGCGTCGCGGTGTCGATGACGACGACCGTACCGCCGGGCGCGTCGTAGCCCATCCGGTCCGACGACTCGTAGGAGCCCGTCTCGTTCCGGTTCGCCACGTACAGTCGGGATCCGTCCGGCGAGAGCACGCTGCCGTGCGGCTCGGCGAGGCCTTCGCCCCGGACCACGGCGGCCACGGTCCAGTCGGACGTGTCGACGAGCGTGACCTCGTTCGTGCCCAGGTTGCCGAACCAGATCCAGCGGCCGTCCGCCGACCAGCTCGGATGCCACGGGCGCGCCCCCACGTCCAGTTCCCCCACGAGCTTCGGAGAGACCGGCTCCGTGACGTCGAAAACGAGGAGCTTGGCCGTCATCTCGGCGGTCGCGACGAGCGTCTCGCCGTCCGGGGAGATCGCGTATTGCACGAGGACGTGGGGCATCGCCCCGGAACCGGGAAGCCTGAGCAACTCCGCCTCGCCGCTCTCCGCTTCGACCGTGACGACGGAGTTCTCCCCCAGGCTGCCGGCGTACACCCACCCGCCGTCGGGGCTCGCCAGCAACGCGTGCGGACGCGGGATGAAGACGTCGTATTCCTCGACCTCCATCGACATCCGGTCGATGCGGCCGATGCGCTGCGGCGGGTTCACCGCGGCCATCGACCGCCCCACGAAGAGCCACGGCTCCGAGGGGTGGAGCGCGAGGAGGCCCGGTCGTTCGAACTCGACGGCGGCGACGAGTTCGTTGTCACGGTCGAACTTGAGCACCTGGTTGGCCGCGATGAGCGACACGTACCAGAATGATCCGTCCGGCTCGACCGCGACGTGGTGCGGCTTCGCGTTCGCCCCGTACCCCATGGCCTCCAGGTCGATGACCTCGACGACCTCGTGCGTCTCGAGGTCGATGACGGTCACGGCGGCCGCTTCCTGGTTCGCCACGTAGAGGAACGGGCCTTCGGCGGAGGCAGCGGCCGCGCCCGCCGCCTCCGCGGCCCGCACGGCCACGAGTCCGGCCATCCCCAGGGCGAGGAGGCCGGACCGCGCCGCGCGGGCAACCCGTGGCAAGAGCGCTGCGATCTCCATTACGGAACGAGCTCCGGCTTCTGGTACTTCACCATGAACAGGCCCTCGCTCCCGCTCGTCACGATGATCGTCCCGCTTGCGAAGTACGGATAGTTGCTCCACGAGCCGCCCATCGCCGGGCCCTCCGCATGGGGCACGGTGTCGAGGAAGCCGACCTCGACCGGATTCTCCGGGTCGCTCACGTTCAGGATCCGGAGTCCGCTGTTGTAGTTCGACTGATAGAGCAGGTCGTCGAGCACGTACATGTTGTGGTCGCTCGCCGTGGACACGCCGAAGTGCTCCTTGACGAGGACGGGGTCGTCGAGGTCGGTGATGTCGAAGATCATCGTGCGCGTGCCCGAGAACTGGGTCATCAGTTCGTCGAGTTCGTCTCCCAGGTAGAAGAACCGGTGATCCTCCGTCACCCAGCCCTGGTGCGCGTAGGCCACGTCGGGGTATGTGGCGGTCGACAGGGGGATCGGGTTCTCCTTGTCGGTGACGTCCGCGATCGAGACATCCGTCTCGTTCGATCCGAAGCAGATTTCCTTGCCGGCGTGCTCGCGGTCCGGGCCGTCATAGATGAGGCAGAGCGCGTCGTGCGAGTATCCGGTGCCGCGGCGCCCGGTGCCCTCGTGACCGAAGCAGCCGGCGAAGCTCGGCTCCGTCGGCTCGTTAATGTCGATCATGTGGAGGCCGCCGCCGCACGTCTCGCCCCCGCCGCTCGATCCCACACTGTAGGCGAAGCCCGTCTCCTCGTTGATCACGATGTTGTGCGCGGACGCGATCCCGTCGTAGTGGGCGTCCGCCTCGAAGGTGACCGGCTCGCTCCCCACATCGCGGAGACGCGAGAGGTCGAACACCTGCATCCCGTGGTCGCCCGCCCCATCGGAAACGATGAAGGCGTGATCCCTGAAGACCTTGATGTCGCGCCACACGCTGCCGCGCGCGCCCTCCGTCATCGGAAGCCGCCCGATGTAGCGCGGGTTCTGCGAGTCGGTGATGTCGATGAAGGAAGCCTGGTCGGTGAGTCCCACGAGGGCGTACTCGCGACCGGTCTGCGGGTCCGTCCAGCCCCACACGTCGTTGACGCGGACGCCGCGGTTCGCCCCGAGCGACTGCACCGGCATGAAGGAGAGGATGTTCACCTCGCTGCAGTCGAAGTCGGCCGACACCCCTTCCTCGCAGCCCACCTCGTGGCCGTTGATCGCCGCGTAGTTCGTCGCGTCGCTCCACACCTCGGCGGCTTCGACCCACTCATCGCCCCGCCGTTCGAAGATGTAGGCGGTCCCCATCCCGTAGTCCTTGCGGCTCGCGGCGACGACCGCGACATCGCCCTGCGCGGCGAGGCTGCCGCCGAAGCCATCGCCCGCGGCCCGGTTCGAGGCGGAGACCGCGCCGGCCAGCTCGACCCCGCCCCGGGGGTCCGTCGAGTAGCGGAGCACCCGTCCCTCGCGACCCGCGCCCGAGCCGGACCCGCCGACCCAGATCTCCCCGTCCACGGCCGCAAAGGCGTTGGCGAAGTTCCCGCCGAAGGACCGCCCGCCCCCGGCGACGACCGGCGGATAGAGCCGGCCTTCGGGCCTCCACGCGTCGCCGTCGGGAGTGAAGGTGTAGGCGACGCCCACGCCCCCGGCGCCGGGGGCTCCGACGACGAGCCGGAAGCCGTCCTCGGTGTCCTCGCCGTGCAGGACGCCCCCGAAGCCCGCGTTCTCGCTCGCGTCCGGCGCCGTGAGCGATTCGGGCGCCGCCGTCCAGGTTCCGTCATCGGCCCGCGTGAAGAAGAAGACCGCACCGGCGCGGTTCACGTTGCCGACGGCGGTCCCGGGCGCGCCGATCGCCGCCACCCGGCCGTCGGTGATCATCGCGGCGCCGAAGCCGTCTCCGTCGGCCGCCTCGGGCGATTCGACGACCCCGGCTTCGTTCCAGGCGGAGCCGTCCCATTCGAAGAGGTAGACGCGGCCGGCCGCACCGGGTCTCCCGCGGCCTCCCTGGCCCGGCGCCGCCACCAGCGCGAGATCGCCAGCGATCGCGCCGCCGGCGCCGAAGACGTAACCCTCCGGCAGGTCGGCCGGCCTCAGCGTTGCGGCTTCCTCCCAGCCTCCGCCGGCCCGCTCGAACACGTGGGCCGCGCCGGGTGAGCCGACGAGCATGCGGTCGCCATCGACCGCGAGAGAAGTTCCGAACCTGCCGCCTTCCTCCGCCGCGTAGGGCGCGAGTTCAGCGGAGAGGGCCCATCCGTCCGGACCCCGTTCGTATACGTAGACGGCTCCCGTCGACGTCGGGCCGCCGGTCTCGGCGACGAGGACCTGGTCGGACGACACCGCGACGGCGAGGCCTCGTCCGAAACCCTGTCCCGTGAGGGGCGTGGCCAGACAGGCGAAGGCGGCCGCAAGAGCCGCGACTCGAGAAAATCCGCGCATGAGATGACTCCCATCCTGAAGGCTGCGGGCAATAGTCGTACAAACCAATTAAAACACTCCGGAAGCTGGATGCGTTGTCCCGTGCGTGGCCCCATGCGTGGCCCGCGAGATGTAGCGGGAAACGGTCTCTTCCAGCCAGCCGGTTCGCGCGCCGGCCGTCCCCTTTCCGCGTCCCCGGCCGACGAACCCGAGATGCCCTCCACGCTCCGTGAATTCCAGGGAGAGGTTCGGGCGTCGCCGGATCGTTTCGACGGGCACGGAACTCGCGGGGGCGAGCGGGTCGTCCCGCGCGTGGACGAGGAGCACGGGAAGGTTCACGGGATCCACGAAGCGCTTGGCGCTGCAGCGCGCGTAGTAGTCGGCGGCGTCGCGAAAACCGTGAATCGGCGCCGTGAGCCGGTCGTCGAACTCGCGGATCGTGCGCGCCCTTGCCGCCCCGGGCGCCACCACGTCGGGGAACCGCGCCGCCTTCTCGCGGGCCTTCTCCCGCAGGCTGCGGAGGAAGCGCCGGCCGTACACGCGCCCCATCCCCCGTTGCAGGGCGTCGGCGCTGGACTCGAGGTCCCAGGGGACCGATACGGCGGCCGCGGCGACGAGACCCCGGCCGCCGCCCTCCCGCCCGAGCAGGTTGAAGAGCGCGTTCCCGCCCAGCGAGAACCCGACCGCGGTCCGCGGGAGACCCGGGAAACGCGCCGCCATCCAGGCCAGCGCGCGCTCGATGTCGTCCGTTCGACCCGAGTGGTAGGCGCCCGGCAGACGGTTCGGCTCCCCGCTGCACGAACGGAAGTTGAGCGCCACGGCCTGGATGCCGGCGGCCTCCAGCGCCTCGCTCGTCGTTACCATGTACCCCGAGCGCGCGCTGCCTTCGAGCCCGTGGAGGAGAAGGCACGAACCCGACGGGGTGTCCGGTCCTCGCCAGAGGTCGAGATCGATGAAATCTCCATCGTCCGTGCCGAGCCGAACCCGCTCGTACCGCGGCTCGAGGCGCCGGCGCACCAGCCGTCCCACCACCGTCTGCAGGTGAGGATTCCGGAGCCCCGGCGCCGGCTCGAACGCCGACGGATTCTTCAAGGATCCGTTACCTTTCATTCCGTGTCTCCACCATTCCTGCATCAGTACACCGTCGCGGGTGCGGGTTCCCGGCGCTGGCTATACGTGCTGCATGGCATATACGGCACCGGCCGCAACTGGGCTTCATTCGCCCGCCGGCTCGTCGCCCGGCGCCCCGAGTGGGGAGCCGTGCTCGTGGATCTGCGGCTGCACGGGCACTCCCCGAGCTTCGATCCGCCGCACACACTTGCCGCGTGCGTGCACGACGTGCTCGAACTCTCCGAGTCGCTGGGGCGCCCCGTGGACGCGGTCCTCGGGCACTCCTTCGGAGGCAAGGCGGCGCTGATGGTGGCGGCGGCGGTGGCGCCGGGCCAGGCATGGGTGATCGACGCGACGCCCTCCCGTCGCTCGCCCGGCGGCGGGGCGGCGCGGCTGCTGGACGTGATTCGCCGGCACCCGGGGCCGTTCACGACGAGACGCTGCGCCGTAACGGCCGTGGAGGCCGAGGGTTTCGCCTCGCCCGTCGCGCACTGGCTGGCGACGAACCTCGTCCTCGTCGAGGCCGGCTATCGGTGGCGCCTCGATCCCGACGCGGTCGAGGAGTTGCTCGCCGACTACTTCAGGCGCGACCTCTGGGACGTCATCGAGACGCCGGTTCCCCCGGCGGAAATCCACGTCGTGCGGGCCGCCCTGTCGGATGTGCTTTCCGCGGACGACCTCGCGAGACTGCGGGGGGCCGCGCTGAACGGCCGCGTACATTTCCATGAACTCGCCGGCGGCCACTGGCTGCACGTGGACAACCCCGACGGCCTGCTCGGCCTCGTCCGCGACCGCCTTTAGCGTCGGCACGGCTACCAGACTTCGTACCACGTGCCCGGGATCGCCGCCGCGGGCGCCGTCAGGCCCTCCGCCGCCGCCGCGACGGCGCACGCGCTGAAGCGCAGATCGATGCGGTGGCCGCCGAAGTCCGCGGCGACCCCCGCGCCACCCGCAAGCCCGCTTGCCACGCTCCCCTGGACCGAGATGTCCCCATTCAGGATCAGCGCTCCTCCCACGAGGATGAGCCCCGTCCAGGCGAAGCCGTTATCGAGGGTCAGGTCGCCCTCCACGACGAGGGCGCCCCGTCCGCTCGAACCGGAACCGAGCCACCCCGACCCGGGAATCCGGATGTAGGTCGAGCCCGTGCCGGCATGGGGCCAGGCGTCGGGCGGCACCGTCGCGTCGGGAATGGGTCCGAACGAAGCGAGCAACTCCGCCCAGCGGATGCCGGTCTCGGCCGCAACCGACACACTGGCCGGCATTGATCGTTCGGAAGGCGCCCCCGCGATCGTCAATGCCGTATCCGGAGCCGGCGCCGGCCCGCCCCAGTACGCGACGCCCGCCACCGGCGAGGGCTGCTGCGGACAGGCGCTCCCGAACGCATCGAGCCCCGAGATCCTCCCCTTCGGGGGCGTGGCGCCCGCGCTCCCCACGAGGACGAGCGCACCGGGCACGCGCGGCGGTCCGGCCACCCAGAGGAGCTGGCCCACGGACCGTTCGAAGGTTGCGCCGCCGAAGACCACCTGTCCCCGGGACTCGACGCGGTACACGGTCTCTCCGCGCCGCAGTTCGAGGAGCGGTTCGAAGGTGACGGTCGCGGTTCCCGCGCCCAGCGTGAGGGGGGGTACCGAAGGGTTCGGCATCTCGGCGAGGGCGAGCGCCGTCGCGAGTCCGCTCTCGGCCACGTAGAAGGCCTCGGTGGAGCGCGCGAAGGCGCGGGCGGACTGTCCGTCGATCCAGGTCATGAGGAAGCCGCCCGCCGCCATGAGCGACACGAGCAGCAGCGTGAGCATGGCCGAGGGCAGCGCGAAGCCGCGAGGCTCCGTTCCGGGGCACCGGAAGGCCCTGGGTCGCGGGATCCTGCCGAGAGAGCGCATGACGTGAAGGTGCCGCGCCGGATCAACGCCCCCTCAACGCGGCCGCCGCACTCGGGCTTGCGGCAGGGCTTTTGCCACGGGCTGCTAGCTGGCGGTCTCCGCGAGCCAGCTCTCGATCGCGTCGCCGAGCGCGGGAAGGCTCAGCGCGCCGTTCTCCAGCACCCGGTCGTGGAACTCCGCGATGGAGAACGCCTCCCCGAGCCTGGCCTCCGCCTCCCGGCGCAGCCGCGAGATCTCGAGTTGCCCCAGCTTGTAGGTGAGCGCCTGGGCGGGCGAAGTGATGTAGCGATCCACCTCGTTTTCGATGTTCACTTCGGCGAGCAGCGTGTTCTCGCGGACGAAGTCGATCGCTTCCTCCCGCGTCCAGCCGAAGGCGTGGATGCCGGTGTCGACGACGAGCCGGCTGGCCCGCCAGGCATCGTACGAGGCGAGGCCGATGCGGCTGAGGTCGTCCGCGTAGAGGCCCATTTCATCGGCGAGCCGCTCCGCGTACAGCGCCCATCCCTCGACGAAGGCGACCGAGCCGAGGTGCTTTCGGAACTCGGGCAGGCCGTCGACCTCCTGGGCGATCGCCGTCTGGAGGTGGTGTCCGGGGATCGCCTCGTGGAAGCTGAGGACGTCGGCCTGGTACCTGGGCCGGATCTCGGGCCGGTAGGTGTTCACGTAGTACGTGCCGGGGCGCGATCCGTCCGGCGCGGGCTCCCGGTAGTAGGCGAGCACGCTCTGCGGCGCTTCGTACAGGGGGATCGGACGGATCACCATCTCCGTCCGCGGCGGGGTGCCGAACCAATCCGGCATGACGAGGGCCGCCCGCGCGTAGGCCTCCTCCGCCAGCTGCACGATCTCGCCCGGCCAGCGGAAATACATCTCCGGGTCCGATCGCAGTCGCTGCTGAATCTCCTTCAGGTCGGAGGCGCCGAGGACTTCCTCTCCAAGGGTCCGAAGCTCGTCGTGGATCCTCTCCAGCTCCGCCAGGCCCCGCGCGTGGATCTCGGCCGGCGTCAGGTCGAGCGTCGTGAGGTTGCGGATCATCGCCTCGTAGCAGGCGCTGCCGCCGGGCAGGCTGGAGAGTCCGATCCCCGCGCCCGTGCGCGAGTGCGGATAGAGTTCGTCGCGCAGGAAGTCGCGGAGTCTCGTGTACGCCGGTCGAATGCGCTCGGAGGCGGCCTCGCGGATGCCGTCCCGGAAATCGTGCCGCGTCCCCTCGGGCCACGCATCGAGCCGCGTACCCGCCGGAGCGTAGATGGGCCATTCCTCGACGGGTCGTTCGAGGAGGGCGTCGAGCTGCACGATCGTCCGGTTCACCGACGCGCGCGCCGCGACCCGTCCCGTCTCGAGGCCGGTGCGAAGGTTCGAGATGTAGTCGTCGATATAGTCGGCGAACGCGTTCCAGCGACGGATCATGCGCTCGCCGTCGACCGGCGTTTCGAGCGGCTGGGCGCCCACGATGTTGAGGAAGTCGAGCTGGAACCCTTCGCGGTGGTCCACGACCCACACCTCGAGATCGCACGTCTGCTCGGCGACTTCCGCCGACAGCTGATGGTCGAGCGCGAGATAGGTCAGCCGGTTCCCGGGCGGCAGCGAGGCGAGGTCGATCGCGCCGAGGGCATCGGCGAGGGCACGAACCTCGCGGCGGCGATTGTTGCGCCCGGACGGCGAGATGTCGCGGACGCGGTCGCTGAGGCGGTGCTCTCCCAGATAGGTCGCCTGCAGCGGGTTCCAGGAAAGGTAGGCGTCCCAGAAGCGGTCGCTGAGCGCCGAAAGGTCGCTGGGCGGGGCCGGGTCCGCCGTTTCGGCCGACCCCGGCTCGCAGGCCGTGATCGCGCACGCCATGAGAATCAGGACCGCGATCCGGCTCGCTGCTCCGTCCGGACGTTCGCTCCTGTCGCGGGTTGACGTCATCCTGCCCGTTCTCGATCGTTTCGTTTCCACATCATGCCCGAATCTCGCCGCCCGAAAATGCGGCGGGGAAGGCGGGTCCGTAAAGGAGAGCCCCATGTCCGAACCGTTCTACACCGCCCGCGCGCGTCTCGAGAAGGTCGAGGGAGTGCACCGACGGGCCCGCCTCGAAGAGGGGACCGAGATCGACTTCGGCGTCCACGGACCCATCAAGTCCCACTACCGGATCGACGCGAAGGACCTGCCGCTCCCCGTCGACTACCAGGTGGCCGCGACCGGTGCCTGAATGCTGGGCACGCTCAACGGCGCACTGGAAGTGCGCGGCATCCGCCTGGCTCCCGAAGACATCGCCGCCGAAGTGGAGGGGATCAACCGCCTCCGCGACCGCATGCCCACGCTCGAGGAGATCATCGTCCACTACCGGCTCCGCATCCCGGCCGAGGCCCGGGAGACGGTGGACCGCGCGCTCGCCACACACGGCGCGAAGTGCCCCACCGCTCGCTCGCTGGAGGGCGCGATCAAGGTCAGCTGGACCGCCGACATCGAGGAGACCAGCTGATCATGAGGGGCGGCGACGATCTCGTTCGCGTGTTCGAGGCCTGGGACGAGAGCGAATTCCTCGCTGCCAGGCTCGCCCTCGAAGCCGGCGACATCCCGTTCCGGATCGAAGGGGAGTTCGCGCCCGTGTCCTGGGGCCCGACGGCCGCCGCGAAGGTCCTCCGCGTGCCCGCGAACCGGTACGCAGAAGCGAAGCAGACGCTCCGCGACGCTCTCGCGCGGGATCGATAACGTCGCCGCCGCCCGCTTTGACCATCGAGAGGGCGCGGCATAGTCTGCCAGCCCCACCCACGGAATCTGCGGGAGGCGCACTTGGACAGGCACGAACGCTCAAGAAAACCGGGGGAGATCGCCAAGCCGACTCTCAAGGAGTTGCTTCTGGCGCCTGAGGCCCGCACGGATTCGCTGGTGCCCACGCGCCACGTGATTCGACAGCGGCCGACGCCGCGGGTCGACTCGCAGCAGGACGGTCGCCGGAACAGGCAGACGTGACGTTCCGGCCGCTCGATGTGGCGGCCTTTGCGGGGTTTCTGCTGCTCGTGGTCGGGGTATCACTGTACGCCTCGCGCGGGCGGCGCGACGCGGCCGGCTATTTCCTCGCCGGACGCAATCTGCCGTGGTGGCTGATCGGCTTCTCGCTCATCGCCTCGAACATTTCCACCGAGCATTTCGTGGGGATGGCGGGGCGCGGCTACGACATCGGCCTCGCGATCGCGAGCTACGAGTGGATGGCGGCCGTCACCCTCGTCCTCGTCGGCCTCTTCTTCCTCCCCCGGTTCCTCGCGGCGGGGATCTACACCATCCCGGAGTACCTCGAGTTCCGGTACGACGTGCGCACGCGCACGCTGATGGCGGCCTTCATCCTCGCGGCGTACGTGCTCGTGGCCCTCGCGACGGTGCTGTACTCGGGTGCGCTCGCGCTGGAGTCGATCTTCGGCCTCGACGTGTCGGCCGGCATCTGGCTCATCGGCGTGCTCGCGGGCGGCTACACGATCTACGGCGGGCTCAAGGCGGTCGTGTGGTCCGACCTCCTCCAGGGCGTCGCGCTCCTCCTCGGCGGCGTGCTCGTCACCGTGCTCGGGTTCCGGGCCATGGGCGGCATCGGGCCCTTCCTCGAGGCGGCGGACGGAAAGCTCCACACCGTTCTCCCCTTCAACCACCCCGAGATGCCGTGGCTCGCGGTCTTCATCGGCGGCCTGTGGATCCCCAACATCTTCTACTGGGGACTGAACCAGTTCATCACGCAGCGCACGCTCGCGGCGCGCAGCCTGGCGGACGGGCAGCGGGGGCTCTTCCTGGCGGGCTTCATCAAGCTGGGGATCCCGTTCATCATCATCTTCCCCGGGATCATGGCGGCGGAGCTGTTCGCGGATCAGGTGACGAACCCGGACCAGGCCTATCCCGTGATGATGCGGGAGCTCCTCCCCGCCGGGCTGACCGGTCTCATGTTCGCGGCGCTGTTCGGGGCGGTGATGAGTTCGCTCGACTCCATGCTGAACTCGGCGGCGACGATCTTCAGCGTCGACCTCTACAAGCGGCACCTGCGGCCCGAGGCCTCGTCGCGGCGGCTCATGGTCACGGGACGGGTGACGACGGGCGTGCTCGCGGTCGTCGCGTGCCTGTGGGCCCCGCTCGTGGCCCGGGCACCGAGCGTGTTCGAGTACATCCAGATGTTCTGGGGGTTCATCTCGCCGGGGATCGTGGCCGCGTTCCTGTTCGGAATCTTCGCGCCGCGCACGCCGCCGGCCGCCGCCTTCGGAGGGATGGTGCTCGGGATCCCCGTCTACGGCCTCCTCCTGTGGCTGCTGCCGGAGGTCGCGTTCCTCCACCACATGGCGATCACCTTCCTCGCGATCAGCGTCTGGATCGTTCTCGTGACGCGCGCGCGTCCGCTCGCGGCCCCTCGCCGGCTGCCGCGAACCGCGGACGGCGTGGATCTGACGCCGGCTCCGCGCGCCGGGTTCTGGGCCGGAGGCGTGATCGCGGGAGCGGCTGCCCTCTACATCATCTTCTGGTGAGCCGCGGGAGCATCGCCGCCGCCCGTGACGCCGAATTGACGGTCCGTTGCAACCGGTGTAATACTCAAAGAAGTAATATTGTAGTACGCCAATGTGTAGTACCGCGTGGAGGGAGCTGGCTGGAATGAAGCCCGTATCGCTGAAGATGCCCGGACACCTCGCCCGGGAGGTCTCCGAGGCCGCGCGCCGACGGGGCGTGAGCAGGTCCGCGCTGATCCGCGAGGCTCTCGAGGTGTTTCTGCGCAGGGGGAGGAGCGCGCCCCCCGTCTCCGCCCTGTCCCGGGCCGCCGATCTCGCCGGCGCCTTCGCCGGGCCCGAAGACCTGTCGGAGAACCCGGACTACATGCGTGGCTTCGGCCGGTGAAATGCGGGACCATTCTCGACACGGGCCCGCTGATCGCCTTCCTGAACTCCCGGGACGGACATCACCGCTGGGCACGGGAACAATGGGCCCGCGTCGAACCCCCGTTTCTCACCTGCGAAGCCGTCATCGCCGAGGCGTGCTTTCTCGCGCACCGTCTCGGCTCCGGTGCGCCGGAAGCCGTGGTCTCGCTGGTCGAGCGGGGCGTGCTCGACGTGTCGTTCCGGCTGGCGGATGAGGCCGCCGCGGTCGCGCGGCTGATGAAGAAGTACGACGACGTGCCGATGTCCCTGGCGGATGCGTGCCTCGTCCGGATGTCCGACCAGCACCCGGGCAGCGTGGTCCTCACCCTGGACGGCGATTTCAGGATCTACCGCAGAAGCAAACGCCAACGCATCCCGACCCGGATGCCCGATGGGTGACGGGAGGGACTGCGGGCGCGATCCGTACGCTGTGGCTGTGAGCCGAGGTCAGCCGCCGGCGCCGTTGTGCGCGAGGAAGCGCTCGGCGTCGAGCGCGGCCATGCAGCCCGTGCCCGCCGCGGAGACGGCCTGCCGGTAGTAGTCGTCCATGACGTCGCCGGCCGCGAACACGCCGGGCACGTTCGTCTCCGTCCGCCACGGCGTGGGCATCTCCACGTAGCCGTTCTCCTTGAGGTCGACCTGGCCGCGCAGAAACTCCGTGTTGGGGATGTGGCCGATGGCCACGAACATCCCCCCCACCTCGATCTCGGACGCCTCGCCCGACACGGTGTCGCGCAGGCGGAGGCCGGTGATCGCGTCGTCCCCCAGCACCTCCTCGACGGTCGAGTTCCAGAGGAAGCGGATCTTGTCGCTGGCGAAGGCCCGCTCCTGCATGATCTGCGACGCCCGCAGTTCGTCGCGCCGGTGGATGAGCAGGACCTCGCTCGCGAATTTCGTGAGGTAGAGGGCTTCCTCCATCGCGCTGTCTCCGCCTCCCACGACGGCCAGGACCTGGTCCCGGAAGGCGGGCAGGGCGCCGTCGCACACCGCGCAGGCGGACACGCCGCCGCCGCTCTGCGCGAGCCGTTCCTCGCCCGGCACGCCCAGCCAGCGCGCGTTGGCGCCGGTCGCCACGATCACCGTCTCCGCGCGCACCTCCTGCTTCCCGCTCGAGCGGAGGAGGAACGGCCGGCCGGAGAAGTCGACCTCGACGATGTCCTCCGTGACGACGCGCGTGTCGAAGCGCACCGCCTGCTTCTTGAAGTCCAACATCATATCGATGCCGCTAACCCCTTTGGGGAAACCGGGATAGTTCTCCACGTCCGTCGTGAACATGAGCTGTCCACCGGGGATCATGGTGCGGCTCCCCGCGCCCTCGAACACGAGCGGATCGAGGTTCGCCCGGGCCGCGTAGATCGCCGCCGTCCACGCCGCGGGACCCGAGCCGATGATGACGACCGTCTCTGGTTTCATCGTTTCCGTTATCGGTGGTTGTCGGTGGCGAGGCTCCGTCCCGGGAGGAAGATATCACCCCGTGTGGAGCCTCGGTCACCGGCCGCCCACTTCGATGCGGAAGCGGACGACGCGCTCGACGTCCAGCGCGTCGCGGGTCACGGCCCACACGTAGTCGCCGTCGAAGACGGGCTGCGGGTAGTCCGCGAACCCCTCCGGCGGGTTCACGGCGCCCAGATACGTGCCATCGGGCTCGAACACGTCGTAGCGGAGCGGGGAAGGCCAGGTCACCGGCTCCGAGCGCGGATTCTCCGGCTCATGATCCTCGTTCTCTTCCGGGCGGGCCTCGGTCCACAGCCGCACCCAGATGCGCCCGTCCCGTCCGGCGACGAGGCCCCGGAAGGGCGGTTTCGTCTCGGGGACCGGCGGCCCGTTCCAGTTCCAGTCGGGCTGTGTGATGCGCATCGACCGGGTCAGGCGCTCGCGGTGGTAGCCGCGTTCGGCCTCCGATGCGGCCGCCGGCTCATGCACGCGCTCGATGCGGAGTACGCCGCCGTCCCGTTCCACGTGGATGCGGTAATCGGTGGAGACGCCGGATACGAACCGTCCCTCGGGGTTGACGGTCCAGTAGTGCCGCGCCGTCAGCGGGATGGGTTGCGCGATCCGGCGGGAGCGTCCGGAGCTTGACATGAGGTCCAGTTCGACCGAGAGAGGCTCGAAGTCGCTGCCGGGAGGGAGCAACGTGTCCTGCGGGGCGCCGCTGGCGTCGAAGACGAAGATCTGCTGGATGAGACGTCCGCTTGGGGCGAGGTCCGGGGCGACGACGAGGGCGCGGCCGTGCCGGTCGGCGTACAACTGCCGCAGGCGGAGGATCACGGCCCCGGACCTGTAGGCCCATTCCTCCGTCTCGCCGCCTCCGGGCCGGTACACCTGGATGCGAAGACCGCGTTGATCGTTAACGGCGATGCGACCATCGGCCAGCACGACGACCGACTCGGCGGTACGCAACTCGCCCGGTCCTTCGCCGGGTCCCCCCAGCGTCTCGATGTGCTCCCCGGACGGATCGAACACGCGAAGGTTCAGGGCCTGTCCGTCCAGCACGTGGATCCGCCCTTCGTCGTCCACGGCGATCGACGCGATGCGCCCGAAAAGAAGCTCCTCCGGCCCCTCGGTCTCTCCGATCGCGAGCTCCGGAACCAGCGTCGCGTCGGCAGCCCACACGCTTCCGGACAGCGTCCGGACAACGGTGGTGTCGCCCAGCATCTCGGTCACCACCTGGAGGCCAGCCGCCGGACCTCCCGCCTCCGCCCCGCAGGCGATGAGAGAGGCCCCCGCAAGTACGGCGGCCCATGTTCCTCGAAGCATCCGCCCTCCTCCGGTGTCACACCGTTACGGCGCGGGACACCATGCATCGGCATCCCCCCGCGCGGAGCGGTACGGCCTGCAAGGGGGCCGCACATCCGGGGGGGCCTTGTCGACGCTGTGGCGGATCCCGGGTTTCCTTGTGGCGGTCAGGTTTCCGGGGTGGTCGACACCATCTCCGCTTGCTCGGCCTCGGCCTCGCGTCGACGAACCGCCTCGGCGCGGGCCAGCGCGACGTCGCGCGCCTGAATCAGCGCCCTCGTCACGTTCTTGATTGACGGCTCTCCCTCGGGGAACCTGTCCGGAGCCTGCGTCGCGTCTTTCGTCACGGGGTCTCTCCCTTCGACATCGTCTTGGCGGGCCGACGTTTCCCGCGTGCCCGCATGCCGTGCGGCGGGAACCTCCCGCATGCGCCAACCGTCAGGAAGCAGAGGCAGGATATCGACGCGTTCCGACGCGGCGACGAGGGTCGGGGCCCGGCTCGAAGTGTCGTAGACCAGCCACTCATCTGCAATGGGGCGATACAGTTCGACGAAATTGCGCCAACTTCGCTCGAACCGGCGGCGGGCGACGGGTTCGGGAATGTCGTGCCCGCCCTCGGTCACGCGCCGGGCGACCCGCTCGACGACGTGCTGCGCCGAGGGCAGCCGAAGGTAAACCAACCCGATCCGGTAGCCGTGCTCACGCCATCTGATGAGACGGCGCGCGTAGCTCCGGCCGCTCAGGGTGGTCTCGAAAGCGAAGTCCATTCGCTCCGCGGCGAATGATTCCATCCGCTTGAGCGCGATCCGGCCCGCCTGTTGCGCGGCCGCCTCTGGGGCCTCGGGATTCAGCCGCGCTGCGATCAGGTCGCCGTTCACAAAGGGAATCTCCGACCCTGCGAACTTCAGATATTCCGTCGCAAACGTCGTCTTCCCGGCCCCGTTCGGACCGGCGATGACCAGCACCTTCATTCCCTATGCGTGCTCCTTCTCGGGTGCCGCGAAACCTCCGAACCAAGACAAGCTATCGTACGGAGGGCCTCGCGACGTTGCGCCGGTTTGCGTCGTGCAGTCTCGTTGAGGCATGAGCGGAAGAGGGCGGGATCAGGGGAAGGAGACCGGGAGCGGTTCGGACGCCCGACCGGAGAGGCGGGTGCTGCCCTCCATCCTCGGGATGGGGCAGCGGCGCTGGCTGCGGTTCGGGCTCGGCGTGGCCGTCTTCATGCTGGCGAACACGCTCTACCTGCTCGCGAACCGGCTCGCGGACGGGCTGGGGCTCGAGTTCTTCGCGGTGGGGGAGAACTCCCTCCCCGAGCTGTTCCAGGCGATGGTGCTCACGCACACGGGCGTGGGGCTCCTCCTGGCCGCGATCATGTTCGGGTTCCTCGCCGCGCACCTGCCCACGGTGTGGAAGCGGAAGCACCGCGCCTCGATCCTGACGGGGATCGGGATGGGACTCGTGGGCGGCGTCCTCGTCCTCACGGGACTCTTCATCCTCACCGCGGCGGCGAGCCGGGAGAACAGCTGGGCGTGGTGGGCGCACGTGGGGAGCGCCGTCCTCATCGTCTCCGCCTATGCGGGGCACCGGCTCGTGAGCTACGCGCGTCCGCCCCGGGTCCGGGCCCGCCGCTTTGCGCTCGCGACGGGCGCGATGCTGGTCGTCCTTGTCGCATGGCACAGCCTCACGCACCGCGGGCTGCAGCTCACCCCGGAGGCCGAGGCCGCGCTCGCGCAGGGCCTGAACGAAGGACCGGGAGGGCGCGACCGGGACGTGTCCCGCTTCGTCGACGGGGACTTCGTCCCGACGGGTCTCGTCCCGCCCGAAAGTCCGTTCTTCCCGGCCGCGACCACGACGAGCACGGGAACGTATCTGCCGTCCCGCATCATCACCCGCACGGAGGCGGGAGAACTCGCCGCGCAGGCCGCCCGGGAGCGGGCGGCGCGCGTCCGCGCCGAGGTCGAACGGCGAGGGTTCGCGGCGGACGAACTCATCGGCGCCACCCAGTGCGTGCGCTGCCACCCCGACGTGACGGCCCAGTGGGCGACCTCCGCGCACCGCTTCGCCTCCTTCAACAACCCGTTCTATACCGCGACGATCGAGGACATGCGGGCCGGCTCGCTGGAGGCGGGGCCCGACGTGATCGCGCACCTCAGGGAGTTCGGGCTCGAACCGGACGCGGCGGGGCGCGTGAAGAGCAAGTGGTGCAGCGGTTGCCACGACCCCGCGCTCATGCTCGCCGGGGCGATGGACGCGCCGATCGATCCCGCGACCGTCGAGGCGCAGGCCGGGCTCACCTGCCTCGCCTGCCACGCGATCGACCGCATCCACGACAACACCGGCAACGGCAACTACAACATCGCGGACGAGCAGGAGGACCCGTACCTCTTCGCCGACGCGGAGGCCGGCACGTTTGGCGCCTTCCTGCACGACGCGGCGCTCAAGGCCAAGCCTTCCGTCCACATGGGGCAGCTCCTCAAGCCGGTGCATTCGACGTCGGAGTTCTGCGCCACCTGCCACAAGGTGAGCCTCACGGAGCCCGTGAATAACTACCGCTGGCTGCGGGGACAGAACGAGTACGACGCGTGGCACGACAGCGGGGTGGCGCGGAACGCCTCTCGCACCTTCTACCTGCCCGCGGCCGCGCGCGTGTGCCAGGACTGCCACATGCCGTGGGAGGAGGCCCCGCTCGGCGACGTCTCGGCGGAGAACGGGCGAGTGCGCTCGCACAGGTTCGTCGCGGTGAACACGGCGCTTCCCTTCCTGCGGGGGGACACGGCGACGATCCGCCGCATCGAGGAGTTCCTTCGGGACGAGAAGCTGCGGGTCGACATCTTCGCCATCCGGCGGGGCCCCGACGACGAACCCGAGATGGGGCTCGATCTCTCGCCCCCGAGCGTGTCTCCGGGGGAGACCGTGATGTTCGAGGTCGTGGTCCGGAACCGGGGCGTGGGCCACACCTTCCCCGGGGGGACGAACGACTCCAACGAGGGCTGGCTCGAGTTCGAACTGGTGGACGACGCGGGGCAGAGGATCGCGATCAGCGGCGAGATCGGGCCGGACGGGCACCTCGACCCGATGGCCCACTTCTACAAGTCGGTGATCCTCGACCGCGAGGGGCGGCCGATCCAAAAGCGGAACGCGCAGGACATCCACGTGACGGCGGCAGTGAACGTGATCGGTCCCGGGAGCGCGGACGTGGCCCACTACCGGATCACGCTGCCGCCCGATCTCCCGGCGGGGTCGCTGACGGCGCGGGCGCGCCTCCTGTGGCGGAAGTTCGACCGGGCGTACACGGAGTTCGCCTTCGGCGCCAACCCGCAGGGGTTCGCGGAGTTCGATGACGTACCGGACCTTCCGGTGACGGAGATCGCGCGCGACGAGGTCGTGATCGGGGTCGGGGGACGGGTGGATCCGGTCACCCCCGGCGACCAGGCCGAGGAAACCTGGGTCCGCTACAACGACTACGGGATCGCGCTCCTCAGGGAAGGGAACGACCGCCTCGCCGAGCTTCCGTTCGCCCGGGTGGCCGAGTTCTTCCCGGACCGGGTGGACGGACCGCTCAACCTGGCCCGGATGGCGCTCATCGCCGGCAACCTCGACGACGCGTTCGACAACCTTGGGCGGGCCGAAACCATCGAACCGGGCAACCCGCGCGTCGCGTGGGTGTGGGGCGGCGCGCACCAGGAGGATGGCGCGTACGAGGCCTCCGAGGCGGCGTACCTTGCGGTGCTCGACGCCTTCCCGGAGGATCGCGAGGCTTGGTTCCAGTTGGGACGGACGCGATACCTTGCCCAGCGGTACGAAGCGGCGGTCGAGGCTTTCGACCGGACGCTGGCCATCGATCCCGAGCACCGGCAGGCGCACTACAACCGCATGCTCAGCCTGCGGGCGCTGGGCCGGGACGAGGAGGCGTCGCTCGGCGAGGCGGCGTTCGAGCGTTACCGGATCGACGAGGCGGCGCAGGCGATCACGAGAGCCTACAGGGCGGAGAACCCCGGCGTGAACCTGATGGCACAGGACATCCGCATGCACGAACTGCGGCCGCTCGCGCGGTCGGAGGCGGCGGCTTCGGAACGTCCGTCCAGCGGCGGCGGAGGTCGATGAAAGCTCGCCACGCCGGACCCTTCTCGATCTGCCTCTTCGCGGCGGCGACTTCCTGCGGAGGGGACGGGCCGGAGACCGCGGAGGCCCCCTCGTATACGCAGACGCGCCCGAGCTTCACGGCGCGCGCCGGGGCCGACGCCTCCACCTCGATCCGTTTCACCGACGTCACGGCGGCCGCGGGGATCGACTTCGTCCACGCCACGGGCGCCTTCGGCGAGAAGTGGATGCCGGAGACGATGGGCAGCGGGGTCATCGTCCTCGATTACGACGGCGACGACCGGCCGGACCTCTTCTTCATCAACAGCACGGGCTGGGAGGGACACGCCGAGGACCGGGGCGCCACCTCATTGCTCCTCCGCAACCTGGGAGACGGGACCTTCCGCGATGTCACGCGCGAGGCCGGCCTGGCGCGGCCGATCTACGGGATGGGCGGGGCCGCGGCCGACTACGACGCGGACGGAGACACGGACCTCTACGTCACTGCGGTCGGGGACAACCGCCTGTACCGGAACGATGGGGGGCGGTTCACGGACGTGACGCGGGAGACGGGGACGGAAGGGAACGCTCCCGGCGCGGCGGATCCGGCCTGGTCCACGGCGGCGGCCTGGTTCGACGCGGACGGCGACGGCTGGCTCGACCTCCTCGTCTGCAACTACGTGGACTGGACGCCGGCGACCGACCTCTTCTTCACCCGCGACGGCGTGAATAAATCCTATGCGACCCCCGAGGAATACGATGGTGAGTCCTGCCGCCTCCTGCGGAACGAGCCGGCTCCCGGGGGTGGTACGGAAACGGCCCCGACTTCCGCGCGGCGCTTCCGGGACGTGACGGCCGAATCCGGGTTCGAGAATCCCGAGGGGAAATCGCTCGGCATCGTCATCGACGACTTCACCGGGGATGGTCTTCCGGATGTCGCGATCGCGAACGACACCTACCAGAACTTCCTCTATCGGAACGAGGGGGACGGGACGTTCGTCGACGTGGCGCTCGACGCGGGGGTCGCCTTCGATGAGTTCGGCCGCGCGCGCGCCGGCATGGGCGTCGACGTCGGGGACATCCTCAACCGGGGGCAGCTCTCGATCGCGATCGGCAACTTCTCGAACGAGCCGGTGTCGCTCTTCACGCAGATCCAGGCGGGGCTGTTCCAGGACCTGGCCGGGTCGGCGCGGCTCACGCGGTCGACGCTGCTCCCGCTCACGTTCGGGCTCCGGTTCGCGGACTTCGATCTCGACCGCTACGTGGATCTCGTGCTCGGAAACGGCCACATCGAGCCGGAGATCGAGGCGATCCAGGGGGACGTGACCTTCGCCCAGCCGCCGCAACTGTTCCGGAACAACGGGCGGGGCGGCTTCGAGGACGCCGGCGCGCTGGTGGGCGGGGGCTTCGACGAGCCGATCGTGGCGCGCGGGGTGGCGACCCTCGACTACGACCGCGACGGGGACCTCGACCTCGTGATCTCGACGAACGGCGGTCCGGCGAAGCTCTTCCGGAACGATCTCGAGCCCGGTCCCGGCTGGGTCCGGTTGCGGCTGGAGGGCGCAGCGCCGAATCTCGGCGCCATCGGGGCGACCGTACGGGTGTTCGTGGGAGACGAGGCGCAGCGGTTCGTGGTCTCGACCGCCTCGTCGTATCTCTCGCAGTCCGAGGCGAACCCCGTGCTCGCGGGCCTGGGCGGCGGCGCGCGCGCCGACAGCGTCGTCGTCGTCTGGCCCGGAGGCGCCCGAACCGTCACCGGACCCGTCGAGGCGGGCGCGGCACTCACCATCCGCGAGTAGTCCTCCGCCGGCTCGGCGGCGGCCGTCGCGAGGGCGATGGCATCTGGCGCGAGCGCCGTCCGAAACCGATCATTCGTCCGCCAAGACCCCCCTCCAGGAGACCGTCCGCGATGACCCCATCGAGCCCCACGCGCCTCGCCGCCGCCCTCCGTTACGCCACGCCGCAGCCCGCCCTGCTCTTCGTGATCGCGTGCGCCGCCGCCGTCTTCGCCGGCACGCCGGTCGCGGGCCAGTCGGGCTCGTTCGGCCACTCGGTGCTGATCCACGAAGGCGAACTCCTCGTAGCCGAGCCGACCACCAACTTCCGCCCCGGCGCCGTGTATGTGTACACGAGAGGAGAGGATGGGTGGATGGAGTCCGGCGTGATTCGCGGGCCGGACCCCGAGATCGCCGATGGATTCGGCACGGTGCTGGCCGCCGCCGGCGACCATCTCTTCGTCGGCATGCGCGGGATCGGCATCCAGATCTTCGGGCGTGGCGAGGGCGGCGGATGGGTATGGCGGGACGCGATCACGGCCGATGAGGTCCGCGGTCTTTCGCCGGACTGCCGCTTCGACGGCTATTGCGGGACCGACTTCGGATTGGCGCTGGCGGCGGAGGGCGAGTGGCTGATGGTGGGCACGCCCGACCCGGCCGAGGGTCCGGGCGGAGGGGGGCCGGACGTCCGGGACGATGCCGGCGCGGCGGGCACGATCCACGCGTACCGGCGCGGCGCCGACGGCCGGTGGACGAAGCGGACGGAGTTGCGCCCTTCGGGCGGCGGCCCGGGTGACCGCTTCGGAGCGGTGATGGCCTTTACGGAACGCGGCCTGCTCGTCGGTGCTCCGGGCTGGGGTCCGCGGATCGGGGGAGGCGGCGAGGCCCGGGGCGAGAGCCGCGAGGGGACGGGCCGCGTCTACCGCTTCGACCTGGGTGGGGACGGCTGGACGGAAACCGGATCGATAGGGTCGGCGGAAGGCGCGGGCTCCGGCTTCGGTGTCGCGCTCTCCGCGGAGGGCGACCGGCTTCTGATCGGCGCGCCGGGCGCGGACGCCGATCGCGGGGCGGTCCTCGCGTACGCCTGGGAGGCCGGCTCCGGTTCGTGGGTGGCCGAGGAGCGGATCGTGCTCGAAGGCGGCGCGGAGGGCGACCGCTTCGGCGCGGCGGTCGCCTTCTCCGGACCCGACGTGTGGGTGGGCGCGCCGACGGAGCGCGAGAACGAGACCGGCGCCGTCCTGGTCTACGAGGCCGGAGCGGACGGCACCCTTCCCCGGCGGCCGCGCCGCATCGCCCTCCCTCGCGAAGAGACGGTGGAGCGCGACCGTTTCGGCGGACTGGTGGTCGCGGACGGAGCGCTCGCGGCGGTTGGAGCGCCCGGCATGCACCATCAGTCGGGCTCCCTCCACCTCTTCGAGAACAGCGGCCCCGGCTGGGCGGCGGCGGGCACGCTCGCAAGCGCCCCCGACGCCCTCGAGCCCATGGTCGGCGAGGAGCGCCGCTGCGAGGAGGGCAGCGTCGGCCCCTTCGATTGCAGCGAAGTCGAGCTGCTCGCGTTCATTCCCAACTCCATTCTGCGGGCCGAGGGCAGCGCCCGGGGCGTCCGCGCCAACGACAACTGGGGGTGGACCGACCGGGAGACCGGGCGCGAGTATGCGCTGGTGGGGCGCAACGACGGCACCTCGTTCATCGACCTGTCGGACCCCACCCGTCCGGTCCTGGTCGGCGATCTGCCCAAACCCGGCGGCACGCCCCCGTCGCAGCTGTGGCGCGACATCAAGACCTACAAGGACCACGCCTTCATCGTGGCCGACGGAGCGGGCGACCACGGCATGCAGGTCTTCGACCTCACCCGCCTGCGCGACGTGGCGCCCGGCGACATGCCCGCGCTCTTCGAGCCCGACGTCCACTACCGCGGGGTGGCGAGCTCGCACAACATCGTGATCAACGAGGAAACCGGGTTCGCCTACGCGGTGGGCAGCGGCGCGGGGCGCGAATCCTGCGGCGGCGGTCTTCACATGATCGACATCAACGATCCCCGGAATCCCGAGTTCGTCGGGTGCTTTCAGGAGGACGGCGGCACCCACGACGCGCAGTGCGTGCTCTACCGGGGTCCCGACGAACGATACGAGGGGCGCGAGATCTGCCTCAACTCGAACGGACGGTACTTTCAGATCGCCGACGTGACCGACAAGGAGAACCCCTACGCGGTGTCTCGCGCGACGTCGCCCAATGCCGCCTACATCCACCAGGGCTGGCTCACTCCCGACCACCGCTACTTCTATCAGGACGACGAGTCCGACGTGATCGCCGGCGCGGTCGAGACTACGCGGACATTGATCTGGGACTTGAGCGACCTGGAGGATCCGGTGCTCGTCAACCAGTTCATGGGCTCGCTTCCCGCCAGCGCCCACAATCTCTACCTGAAGGACGGCTTCGCGTATCAGGCCAACTACCGCTACGGCCTCCATGTGCTCGACATCTCCGATCCCGTGAACCCGCGCGAAGTGGGCTTCTTCGACACGGCCCCGTATCAGGACGGTCCGGGCTTCGGCGGGGCGTGGAGCACGTATCCGTTCTTCGAGAGCGGCACCATTATCGTCACGAGCATGCGCGAGGGGCTCTTCGTGCTCAAGAAGAGGGAGCGGCCGGTCAGTTAGGGAGGAGTGTGCGTTGACGGAACCGAAGCGGTTTGGCCGGGGCGGCAGGATGCCGCGCCGCGGCGTTGCCCTGGTCGGAGTTTGCGGGTTGACCTTCCTCGCGCTGATCGTTGGCTGCGGGGAGGCGGGGGCGCCGGTGCCGGAGGCGTCTCTGGCGGAGATCCTCGCGACGCGCGGGACGGCGGACGCGGCGCTCCAGCAGGACCGCCTGGAGGACGCGCGGGCCGACTACCAGCGCCTCGTCGAGATGGCGCCGGCGGAGGCCGCGGGGTACGCGGGACTCGGCCTCACGGCGCTCAAGGCGGCGGACTACGAGGCGGCCGAGGAGAACCTCCTCGAGGCGCGCGAGCGGGCGCCGGACGATCCGGAGCTGACGCTGGCGCTCGCCACGCTGCGGACCGAGACGGGCGACTTCGGGGAGGCGCGGGCGCTGCTGGACGAGACGCTGGCGGCGGACCCGGGCCACGCGCGCAGCCTGTGGGGGCTGGCGGAGGTGGAGGCCCGGGCGGCGGGCCCGGACTCCGACGCCCGAGCGGACGTTCTCGCGCGCCTGGCGGCGGCGGCGCCGGGCAACCTGGCCGCCCTCGCCGAACTCGCCGATGCGCAACTCGCGCGCGGCGAACTCGACGACGCCCTGGGCACGATCGAGAGTCTGCGGCAGGTCGCCCCGGACTTCCGCCCCGGGCCGCGCGCGGCGTTCGAGGCCGCCGAAGATGCCCTCCTGGATGGCGACGCATCGACGGCGATCAGCCAGTTCGCGGATTTCCGCGCGGCGTTCGAGGTCACCTCGCCCTACCAGGCGAGCCTCGAAGAGCTGAGGCAGCCGGGCGGCCCCCTCGCCGGCGTCGCCGCACTCGACTTCAGCTTCCTCGTCACGCTCCGCGTCCAGGAGCCCGAGGCCGTGCTCGGGGCGTTGCGCTACACGGAGGCGTCCGAACTCGCCGGGCTCGAAGCCCTCGCCGGGGCGTCCGAGGCGGAGGATGGAGCCGCGGCCACGCTCGGGATCGGCGACTTCGACGGGGACGGCGACGAGGACCTGCTGTGGAGCCGCGGCGGGGAAGCGCGCGTCCTCCGCGTCGACCTCGGCCGCTACGTGGACGCCGCCGATGAGGTCGGCGCCATCGACGCCGGTGACGCCACCTCCGCGATCTGGGTCGACCTCGACGACGACCGCCGCCTCGACGCCTGGTTCGCCGGAAACGCGCCGCGCGCATACCGCAACGATCCGGCCGGAGGCTTCCAGGAGATCGCGCTCCAGCCGGCGGCCGCGGGAACTCCGGCCGGTGCGGCCAACGGCGTATTCGTGGCAGATCTGGACCAGGACGGGGACCTCGACGTGTTCGAGCCGCACACGGGGTCGAACCGCCTCTTCCGTAACAACGGCGACCTCACCTTCTCGCAGATGGCCGCCGGCTTCGGCCTCGCGGGCCCGGCGGACGCCGACACCCGCGGCGCGGCCTTCGGCGACCTCGACGACGACCGCGACCTCGACCTCGTGCTCGCGGAAGGCGACGGCGGCCTCCGGCTGCTGGACAACGAGCGCGCCGCCACCTTCGCCGAGCGAACGGAGCGTCTCTCCGGCGCGGCGTCCGAGGCGGCGCAGGCCGTGGCGATCGGCGACGCGAACGGAGACGGCTGGCTCGACATCGCGGCCGCCGGCGCGGATCGCGTCCGCCTGCTGCACGGCTCCGCCTCCGACACCTTCACCCCCGGCGCGACGGCGTCGCTGAACGGTCTCGACCCCCACGACGTCCTCTTCGTCGACTTCGACAACGACGGCCGGCTGGATCTCGCCGTGGCCGGCACGCCGCCGGAAGCCGGCGCCCCGTCGAGCTCCGGGCTGCGCCTCTTCCGCAACGACGGGGAAGGGGGGCTGGCGCCGGCCGACGAGTTCCTCCCCGATCTCCCGTTCGCGCTTCGCACCGTGCGCTCGTTCGACTACAACGAGGACGGCGACGCCGACCTCCTGGTTCTCGGCGCGGACGGAAACCCGCGTCTCCTGCGCAACGACGGCGGCAACGCGAACCACTACTTCAGGCTCGACCTCGCCGGGCTGGGAGAGGGGAGCCGCAAGAACAACCGCTTCGGCATCGGGGCGCGCGTCGAGGTGCGGGCCGGGGACCTCTTCCAGGTCCACACCGTCACGGACCCGACGACGCTCATCGGCCTCGACGGGCGCCTGAAGGCCGACGTCGTCCGCGTCTACTGGCCGAACGGCGTCCCGCAGGACCTCTACTTCCCGGGCACGGACCAGGATCTCGTCGAGGAGCAGACGCTGAAGGGTTCCTGTCCGATGCTCTACGTGTGGGACGGGGACGGGTTCGAGTTCGTGGGCGACATGATGTGGAAGAGCGCCCTCGGCATGCCCCTGGGCATCCTCGGCGGCGGCCAGCGCGCCTACGCCCCCGCCTTCCCCTCGCAGGAATACCGGCGCCTCCCGGACGGCGTGCTCCATCCGCTGGACGGCGAGTACGTGATGCAGATCACCGAGGAACTGTGGGAGACGATCTACGTGGACGGCGTGAACCTCGTCGCAGTCGACCACCCCGCCGCGATCGACGTCTATGTGAACGAGGCCTTCATCCCTCCCGCGCCCATCGACCTCGAACTGTGGCGGGTGGGGGAGCGGCACGCCCCGGTCTCGGCCACGGATGAGAACGGGAGGGATCACCGCGAGGCGCTCGCCGAGCGCGACTTCGACTACGTCTCGTCGTTCCGCCCCGGCCGCTTCCAGGGGATCGCCGAGCCGCACGAACTCATCCTCGACCTCGGCCCCGAGGCCGCCTCCGGCGACGTCACCCTCTTCCTCACGGGGTGGATCTTCCCCACGGACGCGAGCATCAACGTGGCGATGGGGCAGTCGGACGCGCTCGCGCCGCACTTCCCGGAACTCGACGTGATGGGCCCAGGCGGCGAGTGGCAGCCGGCGATCCCCGGCCTCAGCTTCCCGTCGGGCAAGGACAAGACGGTCGTCGCCGACCTCCGCGGCCTCTTCCCGACCGACGACAGAAGGGTGCGGATCCGCACGAACCTCATGGTCTACTGGGACGAAGCCTTCTTCACGACCGGCCCCGCGCACCCGGCAGCGGATGAGGCGCGCGTGACGTCGCTCGCGCCCATGAACGCCGACATCCACTACCGGGGCTTCGCCCGCGAATACCGGAAGGGCGGTCGCTACGGCCCCCACTGGTTCGACTACGACTCCGTCACCGTCGAGCCGCGCTGGCACGACCTGTTCGGCCTCTACACCCGCTTCGGCGACGTGACCGACCTCGTGGCCGAGGGCGACGACCGTTACGTGATCCAGAACGCCGGCGACGAGATCACCCTCCGCTTCGACGCCGGGGCGTTCCCCCCGCTGCCGGACGGATGGACGCGGACCTTCCTGATCTACTCCGACGGCTGGGTGAAGGACGGCGATCTCAACACCGCCACCGGCGACCGGGTCGTCCCGCTTCCATCGCGGGCGCTGTCCGGCTATCCCCCGTCGGCGGAGGAGGCTGGCGCCACGGTCGCGGATGCCGCACTCGCGGAGTATCTCACACGCGTGATCCCGCCCCCGGAGGACCGATGAGCGTCGTCAACCTGGAGGAGAAGTTCGGCCTGTTCTCGGAGTTCTGGCAGCCGCGCGTCGTGGCCGAACTCAACGACTACCAGTTCAAGCTCGTGCGCGTGAAGGGCGAGTTCGTGTGGCACGACCACGCGGACACGGACGAGGCGTTCTTCGTCCTGGAGGGCACGCTGCGGATCGATCTCCCCGATGGCGCCGTCGAGATCGGCCCCGGCGAACTCTACGTCGTGCCGCGGGGCGTGAAGCACCGCCCGGTCGCCGAAGAGGAAGTGAAGCTGATGGTCGTCGAACCGCGCGGCGTCGTGAACACCGGCGACGAACGCGGCGACCTCACCGCCGAGTCCGACGTCTGGATCTGACGGGAAGCGCCGCCGTCATCCCGCGCTCAACACCGTGCCCTGCCAACGCCGGTATGACAAGCACTTGTTTTCTTGATCGGAATTTGATCAGGAGGGCCGTTCAGAGGTTGGGGGCGAAGACCGCTTGCAGATCGATCTCCCCGACCCGTTCGGTTCCGAGCCTGACCGGGAGCGTCTCCGTGAAGCGCTCGTGCGCGGGCTCTTCGCCGAAGCGCCACACGTCGACGACGTGCTCGTCCGGGTCGACGATCCAGTACTCGCGCACGCCCTGCCGCTCGTAGAGCTCGAGCTTCATGCCGCGGTCATGGCTCGCCGTCGAGGGGGAGAGGATCTCGACCACCAGATCCGGCGCGCCTCGAATCCAGTCGCTCCCGAGGATCTCGCGCCGCTCGTTCGACACGAACAGCAGGTCGGGCTGCACGCCCTCGTCCGTGGCCGGGAACTCGACCCCGAACGGCGCATACACAACCTCCCCGTGCCCCGGTTCCTGGAGGATGCGGTCCAATTCCTTGAACACGCGCTGGCTGATCTTCTGATGGCGGAAGTTTGGGGCGGCCGTCACGAACAGCTCGCCCCCGATGGCCTCGTAGCGGTTGCCGTCGTCCGGCATCCGCTGGGCATCGCGCCAAGTGAACGGTGCGGTCGAAGATAGCGGCATGGTCTGCACATCATAGCTCCGGGCGGGAGTCGTCTCCAAATCCGACCCCATGATCGCCCGGGCCCTCAACCCGCCCTCAACTCGTGCTTGCGATCATCCTCAGGTCGTGCCCTTGTAAGGACATGGCCAGTCTTGCGTTGGATCTGCCCGAAGAGCTGCTCGACCGCCTGCGGCGGGGAGCGCGGGAGAACCGCCTCACGATCCGCGAGGTGGTGCTCGCCGCCATCGAGCGCGAGTTGGCGCGGTGGGAGTTTCGCGAAGATTTGGCTGCGCGGCCCAAAACCGATCTCGGCATCAGCGCGGCCCGGCTGATCCGCGAAGAACGCTCCCGCCGCGAGCGCGGGGACGACTGAGGGGAAGACCTAAAGGTCGGCGGCGAAGACGGCTTCGAGGTCGATCACACCCACCTCCTCGGCTCCGAGTCTGACCGGGAGGGTCCCCTCGAAGCGTTCGCACTCGGGATCGTCCCCGAACCGCCACACGTCGATGGCCTCCGCCACGGGGTCGACGATCCAGTACTGCGGCACGCCGAGCCGTTCGTACAGCCGCCGCTTGATCCCCCGGTCGCGGCTTGCCGTCGAGGGAGAGAGCACCTCCACGACAAGGTCGGGAGCGCCCCGAACGCTGGCTCCGACGAGCAGATCGCGTCGTTTGCCGGATACGAAGAGGAGGTCCGGCTGCACACCCTCGCGGGAATCCTCTGACTCCACGCCCAAGGGCGCCACGAGGAGCATGCCGCCCTGGGCCGCCGGCAAGAGCGGACGGAGGGCGTCGTACAGCCGCACGACGAGAATCTGGTGCCGGACGCTTGGCGAGGGCGTCATGAACAGCTCGCCCCCGATCGCCTCGTAGCGGTTGCCGTCGTCCGGCATCCGCTGGGCGTCGCGCCAGGTGATCGTTTCGGTCGAGGAAAGCGGCATGGTCCGCACATCATAGCTCCGGGTGGAGGTGAACCCAAGTTTCGGGTCCATGATCCGCACCCGTCTCAACGTCCGATCAACCGACCTCTGGAAGTACGGGGGGAGGGCTCTACGAGGGGGCGAACACGGCGCGCAGGTTGATCACGCCGACCTGTTCCGTTCCGATCCGGACGGGAAACGTTGCGCTGAAGCGTTCGCACTCGGGCTCCTCACCGAAGCGCCACACGTCGATGGCGTTCTCTTCCGTATCGACGATCCAATACTCTCGCACGCCGTGCCGTTCGTAGAGCCGGAGCTTGATGGTGCGGTCTCGGCCAGCCGTGGAAGGGGAGAGGATTTCCACCACGAGATCGGGGGCACCCACGATGCCTGCTTCCGCGATAATCTCGCACCGCTCCCGGGACACGAAGACGATGTCCGGCTGAACGCCTTCCCCGGTGGCCGGGAACTCGACGCCGTACGGGGCGACGAAGACCTCGCCCAGCCCGGGCCGTTCCAGGATCCGGTCAAGCGCATACTGCAGACGCTTGCTCACACGCTGGTGGAGCGTGGTTGGGGCGGGGGTCATGTACAGGTCGCCCTCGATCGCCTCGTAGCGATTGCCGTCGTCCGGCATCTGCTGGACGTCCTGCCAAGTGATCGAGGGAAGGGGCATGGTCGGCACATCATAGCTCCGGGCGGGAGTCGTTTCCAAGTCCGACCCCATGATCGCCCGGACTCTCAACCCGCCCTCATCGCTCTCTGCCCGGCACACGCCGATTTTGTTTGATCGGAAACCTGCAGAATCGCGGTAGATTTCCGTAAATGCCGTTGTGACAAGTACTTGTTTTCTTGATCGGTACTTGATTGGAAGGACCGTTCAGAAGTCGGGGGCGAAGACGGCTTCGAGGTCGATCACTCCCACCTCCTCGGCTCCGATCCGGACCGGTAAGGTAGTCGTGAAGCGCTCGCATTCGGGATCGTCGCCGAAGCGCCACACCTCGACGAAGTTCTCATCGGGGTCGACGATCCAGTACTCGCGCACGCCCTGCCGTTCGTAGAGCTGTCGCTTGATCCCCCGGTCGCGGCTCGCCGTCGAGGGGGAGAGGATCTCAACCATCAGGTCGGGCGCACCCCGGATCCAGTCGTCCGAGATGATCTCGCGCCGCTCGTTCGACACAAACAGGAGGTCGGGTTGGACGCCCTCGTCCGTGGCCGGAAACTCGACTCCGACCGGCCCAAAAAGGGCGAGGCCGCGCCCCGGCTCGTTGAGAAGGCGGTCGAGTGCATCCACGAGATGCATGCTGACGCGCTGATGGCGGTAGGTCTGCGCGGGCGTCATGTACAGCTCGCCCCCGATGGCTTCGTAGCGGTTGCCGTCCTCGGGCAGTCGTTGGGCGTCTTCCCACGTGAACCGTGAGGTCGAGGGTCGCGGCCCCGGCGAGCCTTGGTCGGGCGCGAACACGGGGCCCAGATCGATCACGCCGACCTGGTCGGTCCCAAGCCGGACTGGGAGCGTAGTCCGGAAACGTTCCCACTCGGGATCGTTGCCGAAACGCCACACGTCCACGGAGTTCGCCTCGGGATCGACAATCCAGTACTCGGCCACCCCCTGCCGTTCGTACAGCCGTCGCTTGATCGCGCGGTCGCGGCTCGCCGTGGAGGGAGAGAGGATCTCGACCACTAGATCGGGCGCGCCCCGGATCCAGTCGGTCTGGACGATCTCGCATTGCTCGTTCGACACGAACAGCAGATCGGGCTCGACGCCCTCGCCCGTGGCCGGGAACTCGACCCCAACGGGTGCCCAGAACAGCTCTCCGCGTCCCGCATCGACGAGTAGGGGCTTGAGGGCATTGAAGAGTCGTTTCGTAAGGCGGTGGTGACGGATCGAGGGTGGGGGCGTCATGTACAGCTTGCCCCCGATGGCCTCGTAGCGGTTGCCGTCGTCGGGCATCCGTTGGGCGTCGCGCCAAGTGAACGGGGCGGTCGAGGATTGCGGCATGGTCGACACATGATAGCCCCGGGTGGGAGTCGTCTCCAAGTCGGACTCCAACGTGCCCGGCGCCATCATCCGGCCTTCAACACCCGCGACCGGCGCACGAGCGGTCTTGTCAGGCGGGCTCACCCGGCGCACCGTGCTTTCCCGGCATATTTCCGGCATACATCCAGCCCGAACCGGCGAGGCACACCATGCGCGTCCGATCCTTGTCCATCCGCCCGCTCGTCGCGGGTTTCGCCCTGCTTCTGGCGGCGTTTCCCGCGGTCACGCCGCTGGCGGCGCAGGCAGCTCCCGATCCTGCGGCCTACGAGACGCTGCGGTGGCGGAACATCGGCCCGGAGGGGAACCGCTTCAGCGCGGCGGCGGGGATCCCCGGCCAGCCGTACACCTACTATGTGGGCGCGGCCTCGGGCGGGATCTACAAGACGACGGACGGCGGCGTGAACTGGGACGAGATGTTCGACGACCAGCCGGTGCAGTCGATCGGGTCGCTCGCCGTCTCTCCCACGGACCCCAACATCGTCTGGACGGGGACGGGAGAGGGGAAGATCCGGAGCCACGTCTCCATCGGACAGGGCGTCTACAAGTCCACGGACGCGGGGGAGACCTGGACCCTCATGGGGCTCGAACCCACGGGACGGATCCCGCGCCTCGTCATCCACCCGACGAACCCGGACATCGTCTACGCGTGCGCGCTGGGCCACTCCTATGGGCCGCAGCCGGAACGCGGGGTCTACCGGACGATGGACGGGGGCGAGAGCTGGGAGCACGTCCTCTTCATCGACGAGGACACGGGGTGCTCGGACATCGCGATGGACCCGACGAACCCGCGCGTCCTCTTCGCGGGCACCTGGCAGCTCGAAATCCACACCTGGGGGCGGACGAGCGGCGGTCCCGGCGGCGGCCTGCACGTGTCGCGCGACGGCGGGGACACGTGGGAGAAGCTGAACGGTCCGGACAACACGATCGGCCTGCCGAAGAAGCCGGTCGGCAAGGTCGCCGTGGCGATCGCGCCCTCGAACACGCAGCGGGTGTACGCGATGCTCGAGACGGGGGACGGGATCCCGTGGGACGGCCAGCCCACGGAGGACGGCCAGCTGTGGCGCTCCGAGGACGGGGGCCGCACGTGGACCCTCATCACCCGCAACCGGAACGCGATGGGGCGGCCGCACTACTACTCGCGCGTCGTGATCTCGCCGGATGACGAGGACGAGGCCTACTTCCTCACCGCCTCGTTCACGGTGTCGACGGACGGGGGCCGCACGCTCGACGTGACGCCGCGGCCGCAGGCGCCCGGCGGCGACCACCACGACATGTGGATCGATCCCACGAACCCGGACCGCATGATCGTGGCGCACGACCAGGGGCTCTCGATCTCGATCAACCGCACGAAGACGTGGTTCCGGCAGCGGCTCACGAACGCGCAGATGTACCACGTGACGGTGGACAACGCGGTCCCCTACAACGTGCTCGGGAACAAGCAGGATGAGCCGACCTACCGCGGCCCCAGCAACAGCCGGATCCTCGGCACCCGGCGCATCAACCACATCCCGCGCGGCATGTGGCACCACGTCGGGGGCGGCGAGAGCGGCTTCGCCACCCCGGATCCGACCGACCCCAACGTCGTGTGGTCCTCGGCCTCCGGGTCGGGGATGGTGGGCGGGATCGTCGTCCGCTACGAGGAGGAGCGCCGCCAGTACCGGCCCGTCGAGGTGTGGCCGGAGCAGAGCCGCGGGCCGGCCTCCGGCGTCCGCTACCGCTTCATCTGGGACGCGCCGGTCCACATCTCCCCGCACGACAACGAGACGGTCTACGTGGGGAGCCAGCACGTGCACCGCACGCGGAACCGCGGGCAGAGCTGGGAGGTGATCAGCCCGGACCTGACGCTGAACGACCGAAGCCGAATGGGGCTCTCGGGCGGGCTCACGGGCGACAACATCGGCGTCGAGTACGCGGGCACCGTGTTCGGGATCGCGGAGTCGCCGATCGAGGCGGGCCTCATCTGGGCCGGCACGAACGACGGCAAACTCCACATCACGCGGGACAACGGGGCGAACTGGACGGACGTGACGGGCAACGTCGCCGGGCTGCCGGAGTGGATCGCCGTGCGCAGCATCGCGCCCTCGCGCTACGACGCGGGCACCGCCTACATCGCGGCGGACGGCCACCAGGTGAACATCCGCGACCCGCACGTCTACCGGACGCGCGATTTCGGCGCCTCGTGGGAGAAGATCGTCGACGGGATCCCGCCCAGCATGCTGAGCTACACGAAGATCATCGTCGAGGACCCGGTGCGGCCGGGCATGCTCTACGTGGGGACGGAGAACGCGATCTACGTCTCCTTCAACGACGGGGACGACTGGCAGCCGCTGCAGAACAACCTGCCGGCGGCGCCCGTGTCGGGGATCGTCGTCCAGGAGCACTTCAACGATCTCGTGGTCGGCACGTACGGGCGCGGGTTCTGGATCTTCGACGACCTGTCGCCGATCCAGCAGATGACGCCGGAGGTGATGGCCTCGGCCTCGCACCTGTTCGCGCCGCGCGATGCATACCGCTTCCGGCCGATCACGCCGCCGTCGATTCCGTACGACGACCCCACGATCGGAGAGGATCCGCAGTACGGGGCCTCGCTCAACTACTGGCTCGCGGCGGAGGCCTCGGAGGCGCCGACGATCGAGATCCTCGACGGGTCGGGGACGGTCGTGCGCACGCTGGAGGGGCCGAACCGGGCGGGCGTGAGCCGGATCCACTGGGACCTGCGGGACGAGCCCAACGAGCCGATCCGGATGCTCACGCCGCCCATGTACGCCGAGCACATCGAGGTCGGCGACGAGGGGAGGCCGGCGCCCGGCGGGCAGCAGATCTCGATTCTCATGCCGCCGGGGCGGTACACGGTGCGCCTCTCGGTGGACGGGGCGACGCACGAGCAGCCGCTGACGGTCCTCAAGGACCCGCATTCGGCGGGGACGGAGGCGGAGATCGCCGAGCAACTCGCCTTCATTCGCGAGGTGCGCGAGGACGTGGTGCGGGCGGGTGAGGCGGTGCACCGGGTGGAGGCGATGCGGGTGCAGCTGAGGACGCTGGCGCGGTTCGCGGAGGACGAGGATCTCGCGGCGTCGGTCGAGGACCTGCGACAGAAGCTGATCGAGCTGCAGGAGACGATGGTCGACCTGCGGCTCACGGGGCAGGGCCAGGACGGCGTCCGCTTCGAGGCGCGGCTCCTCCAGAAGCTCGGCTACCTGGTCGGCGCGCTCTCCATCGCGGACTTCCGGCCCACGGACCAGGAGATGGAGGTGAAGGTCATCCTCCACGATGCGCTGGAGGCACACCTGGCCGAGCTGGAGGAATTGGTGCGGACGGACGTCGCGGCGCTCAACGAGACGCTGCGCGGGCTCGGCATGCTCATCATCACCGACGACGCGTTCTGAATCGCGGCGTCGGAGGCCGACGGGGGGGCCCGGACGTTCCCGCGGGAACGTCTTCGGAGCCGGAATCCTGGGTGGAAGACCGCTGAGGGCAGGAGAATCGCCATGATCGATCGACGTGGATTCATCGGAGCCAGCGTCGCCGGAGGGTTGGGGGCGGTGGCTGCGGCCTCCGGCTGCGCGCCCGAGGGCGGATCCGACGGTTCCGCAGCCGGCGACGCGGGCGGCGCGACGGCGGTGCCACCGTTCGAACTGGACGAGGTGACGGTCGATCAGCTCCAGGCGAGCATGGCGTCGGGCGAGCGCACGGCCCGCTCGATCGCGGAGATGTACCTGGAACGCATCGAGGCGCTGGACGGGCAGGGCATCGAACTGCGTTCGATCATCGAGACGAACCCCGACGCGCTCGCGATCGCGGATGAACTCGACGCGGAGCGTGCGGCCGGCAACGTCCGCGGCCCGCTGCACGGGATCCCGGTCGCGCTCAAGGACAACATCGATACGCACGACCGGATGACGACGACGGCCGGGTCGCTGGCGCTGGAGGGCTCGATCCCGCCGCAGGACTCGTTCATCGCCGCCCGGCTGCGCGAGGCCGGGGCCGTCATCCTCGGCAAGTTGAACCTGAGCGAGTGGGCCTATTTCAGGGGCATCAGGGCGACGAGCGGATGGAGCGCCCGCGGCGGCCAGTGCCGGAACCCCTACGCGCTCGACCGGAACCCGTGCGGCTCGAGTTCCGGCTCCGGCGTCGCGGCCTCCGCGAACCTGTGCGCGCTCACGGTGGGGACGGAGACGGGCGGTTCCATCATGTGTCCCTCCTCGAGCAACGGGATCGTGGGCATCAAGCCGACCGTCGGGCTGTGGAGCCGGTCCGGCGTCATCCCCATCTCACACTCCCAGGACACGGCGGGACCCATGTGCCGGACGGTGCGGGACGCCGCCATCCTGCTCGGCGCCTGCATCGGCATCGATCCTCGAGACGCCGCCACCGCCGCGAGCGAGGGCCGCGGACACGCGGACTACACGCAGTTCCTCGATCCGGCCGGGCTTCAGGGCGCCCGCATCGGCGTCGTGCGCAGCTTCCCCGGCTTCGACCCGCGCGTACTGGCGCTGTTCGACGAGGCGGTCGAGGCGATGCGGGCGGAGGGCGCGGTCATCATCGACCCCGCGAACATGGACGCGGCCGCCTGGAACGACCCGCTCTCGCTCGTCCTGCTGGAATACGAGTTCAAGGCAGACCTCAACGCCTACCTCGCCGGGCTGGGTCCGGACGCCCCCGTGAAGAGCCTCGCCGAGGTCATCGAGTTCAACCGGCGCAACGCCGACCGGGAGATGCCGCATTTCGGCCAGGAGCGCCTGATCGCCTCGCAGGCGAGGGGGCCGCTCACGGACCCCGAATACCTGAACGCGAAGGCGACGATCCAGCAGGCGAACCGGGAGGATGGGATCGATCGCCTGGCCCGGGAGCACAGCCTCGACGCAATCGTCGCGCCCACGCGGGACCTCCCGTGGCCGACCGACCACATCAAGGGCGACAGGCTCGATGGGGGATCGTCAGCCGCGCCAGCCGCGATCGCCGGCTACCCCGACATCTCGGTACCGATGGGGTTCGTGCGGGGGCTTCCGGCGGGAGTCTCCTTCTTCGGTCCGGCCTGGACGGAGCCCACGCTGCTGCGGATCGCCTACGCCTACGAGCAGGCCACACAGCAGCGCAGGGCCCCCACGTTCGCCGCCACGCTCGGTTGAACGCTCGCCTTACGGAGCGCTTCAGCCGCCGCGGACGAGGGCGATGCTCCCGTTCACCGTGCTGAGTTCGATTTCCGGTCCTCCCGCGCCGATCTCGCCGGAGGCGGACCTGGGCCCCCATCGACCGCGGATCGTCAGCGGGAAATCCGTATCGATGGAGCCGTTGACCGTCCGGATGTCGACATCGGCGTCGGTCCCGCTCGGGAGCACGAGCCGGATCCCCCCGTTTACCGTCTTGAAGCGAAGGTCCTCGGAAGGTTCGCTGCCCAGCCGCGCCTCGATGGCTCCGTTCACGGTCTCCGCGGACACCGGACCGTTGGCTTCGACCGCGACCGCGCCGTTCACGGTCCGCGCCTCCACCTCGGCGGCGATCCCGCGTGCCTCGATCCCTCCGTTCACGGTCCGGGCCTCGAGTTCGACGCCGGCCGGAACCTCGACCGTGAAGTGGACCTGCACGTCGTTGTTGCGGACGCTCATCTCGTAGTCGTCGCCACGCCCGCACCGGTTCGGGTCGCGCCCGCGCCTCGACGGGTAGACGGCGCAGATCAGGACGCCGCGCGAATCCTCGACCACTTCGATGCGGACGGAATCCGGATCGTCATCGTCCCATTCCTTCGTGGCCCGCACCTGTACCTGGCTGCCGCTCGCGGCGCTTGCCGTGATGGAGCCGTTCACGCCCCGGATCGTGACCGCGTCTCCGCGGTCCACGGACCCCTGCCATTCGAAGTCCTGGGCCCGCGTTTCCGCCGCCCCCCAGACCATCAGCCAAGCCGCTCCCGCGGCAATCTGTCGCACTGTATTCCGCATCACGCTGCTCCCGGTTTCGTGGGTTTCCGGCTATTCGAGTTCGAGGTCGGGGGTGCGTTCCCCCGGCCGGATGAGGAGGATGTCTCCGTCGAACGACTTCAGCGTCACGGCGGCGGATCCGTCTCCGACCGTGAACTCGCCGCCCCGCAGACGGCCGCCGCGGAACTGGATGGGGAACGATGGGACGAGTTCTCCATCGAAGGTGGACACGGAGATGCGGGCGCCGGCGTCCTCCGGGACGGCGAACGTCACATCGCCGTCGTGGGTGCTGAGCGAGTAGCCGCCGTCCGCCTGCACGGCGCCGTCGTACCAGACGTCGCCGTCCACTACGGTGACCGCGACGGCGCGCGTGTCGGTGTTCGTGACGACGACGTCGGTGTCGATGCCGCTTACGCTGATGCTCCCGGCGACCTGGTCGAGCCACACGTCGCCGTCCGTCACGCTGACCGTCGCGGATCCGGCGTTCGAAATCGTCACGTCGCCGTCCAGCGTCGCGACGCTGACGCTGCCGGCCCCATCGATCTCCACGTCTCCATCGGCCGTTCTCACGGTCACCGCGCCGCGGACGATGCCGGCGACCGTGATGTCGCCCTCGTGTCCCGCCACGCTCACCTCGACATCCTCCGGAAGCCAGATGAGCAGGTCCGCGCCATCGCCGCCCCGGCTCGTGTCGAGCCGAATCGTGCCATCCGAGGACTGCACGCCAATCCTGCCGTCATCGTCGTCGAGCACGATCCGCGCCTCGCGGCTGCCCTGGCCCATGACGCGGATGTCTCCGTCGCGGTGTTCGATCTCGACGCGCGCGCCCTCGGGCACCACGAACGTCGTGTCGCGCGCGCCGGGGTTCGTCGCTGCGAGGATCGCCAGGAACATCGTTGCCGGGGCCATCAGTCTGTCGCCGCGAGTTGCACGGCCTGGGCGAGGAACTCCGACTTGCGCCGCATCGTGTTCTCCATGTGTTGCTGGATGTAGGGGTCATCGGGCAGCGCGAGCAGCGCGGCCCGCGCGTCCTCGATGGCCCGGTCGATCGTCACGAGAGCGCGGCGGATGCGCGCCACGGTCTCCGGCGGCAGGGGCCGCTCCGAGTCGAACAGCACGCGCTCGAGTTCGGCGATCAACCGGGCGTATTCCTCGGCGCTCGATCCCCCGTCCTCCAGCGTCGAGACGTTTCGTGCGGCCGGGGGCAGGAGCGACGGAGCGCCGAGCCCGGGGACGGCGCCCGCGTCGCCCGGGTTCCCCGCGAGGTCGTCCCGCGCCACGGCCGTCCACACGAGGGCGCCGGACAGCCACGCCAGCGCGATGCCGGCCGCGAGTTGCGGCGCGTAATGCGCGATGCGGCGGGCCGCGGGGCGGCGCCGGGTCCGCGCATCGGCGGC
>JAJEEM010000019.1 GCA_022820995.1 Gemmatimonadota bacterium
AGCGACTCGTCCTGGGTGCCGCCGCCCAGGCCGGAGCCGGCGGCGGCCGATTCAACCGCCGCCGACTCGACGGGGGCGGTCTCGACGGCCGGCGATTCGACCGCCGCGGCCCCGGACACCGCCCAGGCCCCCGCGCAGGACACCGCCCAGGCCCCCGCACAGGACACCGCCCAGGCCCTCGTCCGGGCCGACTCGGTCGCAACCACTGCCCCGGCCGACTCAACCGCAGCCCTCGTCCCGGCGGACTCCGCCGCAGCCGGAGGAACCGGCGCGGACACGACGGAAGTGGCGGCCGAGGACGATGAGCCGGCGGAGGACGCAGAGGCCGAGGAGATCGAACTCCCGACAGACGGGTCCGCGAACTGGGCGCGCGGCGATACGCTCGTCGCGATCTTCGAGCACTCCGAAGCGCCGGTCGCGGACCCGGTGGCGCTCGCGCCCGATCCCTTCATGCGGCAACTCGTGGTCGACGGGAATGCCAGCGCCTTCTACAGAATGGTCCGGGATTCGACGACGAGCGCACGACCTTCGCTGAACTACCTCGTGGCGCGGCGCATTCAGGTGAATTTCGAGGCGGGAGAACCGACAGGGGTCGATGCGGAACATGCCATCGGCGCCTATCTGGAACCGCGGGAGGCGTTCGGGACCCCGTCGCCGGCGGACAGCGCGGCGGCGGCCGACAGTGCAGCGGTGGCCGACAGCTTGGCAGCGGTGGCCGACAGCACGGGAGCTGCGGCCGCGCGCGATTCGCTCGTTGCGCCACCGGACACATCGGACGTCCGGCCCGACAGCGCGGCGGCGCCACCGGATACGGTCGGCGCGCCTCCGGACACCTTGCATCGGCGCGGGCGCTCGCTCACGGAGCTTGCCCTGCGCGCCCGCCAACCGGGACGGGAGCGGCGCCTTACGTCCGGCGCGTCTCCGGCCCTCAGACCCAGGAGATCCTGTTGAGCAGTGTACTACGGGCCGAAGGCCTCGTCCGTTCCTTCAAGCGCCGCTGCGTCGTGAACCAGGTCGAGATCGAGGTGCGGCAGGGGGAGGTCGTCGGACTGCTCGGCCCCAACGGCGCCGGGAAGACCACGACGTTCTACATGATGGTCGGCCTGCTCAAGGCGGATGAGGGACGCGTCTACCTCGACAGCGAGGAACTCACGAGCTGGCCCATGTACCGTCGGGCGCGGGCCGGCATCGGCTATCTCCCCCAGGAGGCGTCGGTCTTCCAGAAGCTCACCGTCGAACAGAACGTGATGGCGATCCTCGAAACCATGCGGATGTCGCGGCAGGAACGGCGCGACCGCCTGGAGGAGTTGCTCGACGAACTGTCCATCAAGCACCTTCGGGCGAACAAGGCCTATTCGCTCTCCGGCTGGGAGCGGCGGCGCCTGGAAATTACTCGTGCGCTGGCGACCCGACCCAAGTTCCTGCTCCTCGATGAGCCTTTCACGGGGGTCGACCCGATCGCCATCGACGACATTCAGCGCATCGTGCGGGGCCTGCGGCAGAAGGGTCTGGGAGTGCTCATCACCGACCACAACGTGCGCGAGACGCTGTCGATCACGGATCGCGCGTACCTCCTGTTCGAAGGCAAGATACTGGTACAGGGCGAAGCGGATCACCTCGTGAACGATCCGGAGGCCCGGCAACTGTACCTCGGGGAGGATTTCAGGCTCTGAACATGGCAACGGGACGGCCGGGTCTCGCCGCGGGTCTCCACCCGCGGCAGGAACAGAAGGCGCAGCCTCGTCTTTACCAGGCGATGGACCTTCTGCACATGCCGCTGCTCGATCTTCAGGGACACCTGCGGCAGGCGCTCGTCGACAACCCGTTCCTCGACCTCGTGGAACCGGGAGAAGAGCCGGAAGACCCCGCCGCCGACCTGAGCGACGCCGGGGCCGAGGACGGAGAAGACGGCCCCGCGGATGAGGCCGAGGAGGTGGACTGGGAGGATGTCCTCCTCGACGACTTCGATGCGGGCGGGCGGCGCGAGGAATTCGGGGACCGGGAGTACTACGAGCCCGCGGCCGTCGCCACGCGGAGCCTCTGGGACCATCTCCACGAGCAGCTGAGTCTGCTCCGTCTCGACGAGCGCGAGCTGCGGATCGGCGAAGAAATCATCGGCAACGTGGACCGTGACGGATTCCTCTCATGCCCGCTCGACCGGATCGCCGAGGCGCTGGAGGAACGGCGCGAGGAAGGGCCGGAGGATCGGCGGGGCGCGGCGGGGGCCGTTTCACGGGAGGAAGTCGAGGAGATGCTCGCCCGCATCCAGTCCTTCGAACCGAGCGGCGTCGCGGCGCGGGACCTGCGAGAAACCCTCCTGCTGCAGTTGCGCGACCGCGGGCGGGAGGCGTCGCTGGCCTGGCGGATCGTCGACGGGCGTTTCGACGATCTCGCGAACCGCCGGTGGACGGAACTGGCGGACGAATACGGGATCACCCCGCGCGAAGTGCAGGCCGCGGCGGACGAAATCGCGAAGCTCGATCCCAAGCCCGGTCTCAGGTACGCGGATGCGTCGGAATCCTACGTGATCCCGGATCTGACGGTGGAGAAGATCGAGGGGAGGTATCGTGTCTCGCACGCCGACACCTCGCTGCCGCGGCTGAAGCTCTCGCCCGTCTACCGGGACGTGGCCGCGGATCGCGCCCGGTTCCAGGGGGAGAACAAGGCGTTCATCTCGGAAAGGCTGAACAGCGCCCGGTGGCTGATCCAGGCGATCGAGCAGCGCCGGCAGACGATGCTGCGTGTGATGCACTTCATCGTCGAACGGCAGCACGAGTTCTTCGAGAGGGGCGTCGAGCACCTGCGGCCGCTCACGCTGCGCGACGTGGCGAGACACATCGAGATGCACGAGTCCACGGTCTCTCGCGTGACGAACGGCAAGTACGTTCAGACGCCGCGCGGACTCTATCCGCTCAAGTTCTTCTTTTCGGGCGGCTATTCGACGCACGCCGGGGAAGACGTGTCGGCGGAGGGCGTGCGGGCCCGGATCCGCAAACTGGTGACGGAGGAGGACCCGACGGCGCCGCTCAGCGATCACGAGATCACCGCCCGCCTGCAGACGGGCGGCGTCCGGATCGCCCGCCGCACGGTGGCGAAGTACCGGGACCAGCTCGGGATCCTCTCGGCGCGGCTGCGCAGGCGCGTATGAGCGATCCGAGGATCTCGGTTCTCGTCCCGGCGTACGACGAAGCCGAGAACATGCCCGAACTGTTCGCGGAACTTGCGGCGACCTTCGCGGCGCACGATCTCGCGGCCGAGGTCGTCCTCGTCGACGATGGTTCCGGCGACGGGACGGCGGAAGCCGCGGAGGAGGCGGCCGCGCAGGCGGAGCTGGGCGACGGGGCCGTCGTGCTTCGGCACCGCGCGAACCTGGGGAAGACGGAGGCGATGCTCACGGCCGCCGAGGCCGCCCGAGGAGAATATCTCGTCCTCTTCGACGCGGACCTGCAACACTCCACGGAGGAGATCCCGCGCTTCGCGGCGAAGCTCGACGAGGGCTACGACCTCGTCGCGGGCCGCAAGGTGGGGCGCTACGAGAAGCGCTTCACCTCGTCCATCTACAACCGGCTCGCGCGCGCGATCTTCAAGGTGCCGGTGCGCGACCTCAATTCGATGAAGGCGTTCCGCGCCGACGTCCTCACGGGCCTCAGGCTGCGGCACGACTGGCACCGCTACTTCGTCGTGCTCGCCCATGCCCGGGGATACCGGCTTGGCGAACTGGACATCGACCTCCTCCCGAGACGGCACGGAAAGCCCAAGTTCTCGGGGCGCCGGCGCATCCTGATCGGGATGCTCGACATGGTCTCGGTGTGGTTCCAACTCGTGTTCGGGCGCAAGCCGCTGCTCTTCTTCGGCACGAGCGGCCTCGCGATGATCGCGGCGGGCTGCGCCACCGGCCTCGCGGCGCTCGTCCTGCGCTTCGGGTTCGGCCTCGGGTACCGGCCGCTGCTCACGCTCGTGCTCCTCCTGGTCGTGGGAGGCCTTCTCCTCTTCGTCCTCGGCTTCCTCGCGGAGACGATGGCGCAGCTGCGGGACGAGATCGAGGACCTGAAGCGCGGCGGACCGCAGTGAAGGTAGTTCATGTCGTCACGGCCTTCCCGCGCCACGACGACGACGTGATCACCCCCTGGCTCGGAAAACTTCTGCTCGGCCTGCGCGAACGGGGCCTGGAAGTCGAAGTGCTCGCGCCCGCGTACCGGGGCGGGGGGGCGACGGATTGGCGGGGCATTCCCGTGCGCCGATTCCGGTACGCCCCGGCCCGGCTCGAAACGCTCACGCACGAGGAGACCGCGCCGGACCGCATCCGCCGCCGTCCGGCCTACGCGGCGCTCCTGCCGGGGTACATGCTCGGCGGCAGCCTGGCGTCCATCGGCCTCGGCACATCGTCGCCCCCGGACGTGGTCCACGTGCACTGGCCGGTCCCGCATGCCTGGTTCGGCGCCCTCGCGCGGGCGTCATCCGAGCGGACGGCGGTGGTCTCGAGCTTCTATTCCGTCGAAATCCGCTGGATCGAGCGCCGTCTCCGCTGGGCGCTGCCGTTCCTGCGCTGGTCGATCGAGAGCGCCGACGCCGTGACGGCGATCTCGACCGCGACCGCGGCCGCCGTGGCCCGCTACTCGTCGCGCGAGGTGCCGGTGATTCCCTTCAGCGCCGCGATCTCCGACCGGCCGCTGCCCGACGGCGCCGGCGCCGAGGCCCGGCCGCTGGAGGGCGCGGGGCCCGTGCGGCTCCTCTTCGTGGGCCGCCTTGTGGAGCGGAAGGGCGTGCATATCCTGATACGGGCGCTGGCTCGCGTCCGGGAACGCATCGACGCGACGCTCACGGTGGTCGGCGAAGGGCCCGAGGCCACCGCGCTGGAAGCGGAGGCCCGCCGCGCCGGCGTCGACCCCTTCGTGCACTTCGCGGGCCGCGTCGATGAGGGGGCACTCGAGGAGGCGTACCGAGCGAGCGATCTTTTCATCCTGCCGGCGGTCGTCGACGGCAAGGGCGACACGGAGGGGCTCGGCGTCGTTCTCCTCGAGGCGCTCGAGTTCGGGCTGCCCCTGATCGCGTCCGATGCCGGCGGAATCCCGGACATCGTGATGCACGGCGAGACGGGACTGCTCGTGCCGCCCGGCGACGCCGGCGCGCTGGCGGACGCCATCGTGCGGGTCATCGAGGACCCCGCCGCGGCACGCGTACGGGTCGAGAGGGGAAGGGCACACATGCGCGAACACTTCGGACTGTCCCAGGTCGTGGACCGGCTCGTGGATCGCTACGAACGTGCCGTGAAGACGCGGCGTGGATTCAAGGCGGGCGCATGATCCGGATGGCGGTCGTCCGCTGGTATCTCTACGCCCTGTATCGGCGCTGCGTCAGGCTCAGAGACCGCCTGCTCCGTCCGCGCGCGCTCTCGGAAGTCGATTCAAATCTCGCTCACCTGCTGCTTGCGCAGTACGGGGAGGCCGTCGGAGACCCCGATGGGCTCGTATACAGGGAACTCCTCCGAACGCGTGAATTCAAGGTGTCGTCACAGAATGGAGAAGATGGCCTCCTGGCGTTCATCTTCTCCGAGATTGGCGTGACGAACCGAGAATTCGTGGAATTCGGCGTGGGCGACGGCCGCGAGTGCAACTGTGCCAATCTGGCGGCCCGATTCGGATGGAGCGGCCTGATGCTCGAGTCCGATGCCACAGCCGCGCGCCGGGCCCGCGAACATTATGCTCGGCTGGGGCGACGCGATGGGAAGGTCGTAAAGGTCCAGCAAGCTCATGTGACCGCGGAGAATATCAACGAGACGATCTCGAACGCCGGGACGCAGGGTGAAATCGATCTGCTGTCGATCGACATAGACGGGAACGACTATTGGCTGTGGGAAGCGATCGACGCCATCGAACCGCGAGTCGTCGTGATCGAGTATAACGGGTCGCTAGGAATGCGATCGATCAGTGTGCCCTACGATCCCGGTTTCGTCCGCTTTCGCAAACACCGAAGCGGCTGGTATCACGGTGCGTCGCTGGCCGCCCTGGCGAAACTCGGGCGGCGAAAGGGCTACGATCTGATCGGTGCGGACAGTCGGGGAGTCAACGCCTTCTTCGTTCGCGCGGACGTGCGCCGCGGAGGCCTCAGGGCCGTGAAGGCAGACGAGGCATACTATCCCCAGGAGACGCGGCTGACGGTCGCTACTGTCGAACAGCAGTTCGACGCCATCCGGCACCTTGATTTCGTCGAGGTCTGAGCGCCCATGACGACGGACGAGCGAAACTGGGGCGAACGACACTTTGCAACCCTGTCCGTCGCACTCGCGGTTTTCCACTTCGTCCTCGGCCTGCTGGTCTTCGAACCCACGCTGTTTCCCGGCGGGGACAACGCGGCGTATCTGATTCTGGGCGACGCGCTGCGGAGCGGGGAGGGGTACCGCGATCTGTACTTGCCGGGGGCGCCGCTGCACATCCGATACCCCCCGCTGCTGCCGTTGATGCTGGTCGCCTTGGGATGGATCGGAAACGTGCTCCCGGCCAAGTTCGCCATGCTCATCTTCACGGCAACGACGGTTTGGGCCACGGCGCATTTGGGGCGGCGCTGGGTCGGTGACGGTCCGGCCCTTGCGGCGTCCGGGCTTCTTGCCGTCAATCCGACCCTGCTGGAATACGGACACTACATTCTAAGCGAGGCGCCGTTCGTGCTGCTGATCGTTGCGGCTCTGTGGCTGTCGCAGCGGGGAGATGGGCGAGGGGCGATACTCGCGATGGGCGCCGCCGTTGCGGCCTTCTTGACGCGTACGGCCGGCATGACGGTTCTGATCGCCCTGCCGGTGGCGTGGTTCCTGGCACGGCAGCATCGAAGGGCCGCGTGGATGGCGCTTGTGGCTATGGGTACGCTTGCGTCCTGGGCCCTCTATCAGAGCTGGGCGTCGGATCAGCCTGGATACCTGTCTTTTCTCCTCCTGGTCAACCCGTATTCGCCGGAGGCGGGGACGGTGAGTCTCGCCGGCCTCGTTGGACGGGGAGCCGAGAACACCTGGGCCCACGTGAGCCGCGTGCTCCCCGGCATCCTGCTGGGCCCGGGGGAGAGTTTGGGAACGGGCAGGATCCTGCTCGGGTTGGCGGTGGCGTCGGCGGCCCTGTTGGGGTGGGCGAGGGCTGCGCGCCGTCGCCTCGGGGCTGCGGAGGTCTTCACTCTCCTATACGCCGGCCTCATCGCTCTCTGGCCGTCGGTATGGACGGATCAGCGTTTTCTGCTTCCTCTGCTGCCCGCGATTCTGTTGCTGGCGTTCTCGGCATTGTGGAGCTTCCCGCTCCGCGCTTCCGGCCGCTGGCTGCGCCCGGCGGTTCCGGTCGTTCTCGCGATATTCGGGATCACCTGGGCCATGACCGTGATCCCGGGCCGCATTGCCTGTACCGCGTCGTACCGGGCGGGTCGCCCGTGCGATATGCCCGCCTCGGCGAGTCTCTACGCGGCAGCTCGCTGGGCCAGGGAGAACACACCGCGCGACGCGGTGATCGCGAACCGCAAACCGCGTCTCTTCTACTGGTATTCGGGGCGGCCCGGCGACGTGTATCCGTTTTCGGCCGATGCCGCGACCGTAATGGAGGGTCTCGATGCGATGGGGGCGAGCTACGTGGTGGTGGACCAGGTGAGCGGGACGACCGGTCGATATCTGATCCCGGCCATTCGAAGCTCTCCCAGCCGTTTTGAAGTGGTTTATCAGGGAGGAGAGCCCGTTACGACCATTCTGCGTCTACGCCCGGCGGGGGCGGAGGTGCAATGAGGCGGCGTGAGGACGGAAATCCGCTTACATGGGAAACCCCAGACGGGGCCGCATCGGGAGTACGTGATTATCCGGGCCGAGATCTCGAGGCGATGTCCTCGGCGGTACGGTATCACCGCGACATTCTCAGCATCCTCTCGCCGTACCTCGGGGATCGGATCCTCGAGGTCGGCGCGGGCACCGGCAACATCTCGAAACTGCTGCTCGAGCGGCAACCTTCTCACCTCTACGCGGTGGAGCCGAGCGACCGGATGTACGAGCTTCTCCGCGAACGTTTGCGGGGGAACCTGAACGCAAGTGTTCACCACTCCCTTCTCTCGGATTTCATGGAAGCGGGGCAGGCGGCCGAGGTGGACTCCGTGGTGAGTGTGAACGTCCTGGAGCATGTTCGAGACGATGTCTCAGAACTGGAGCTGATGCGAACGGTCCTCCGCCCGGGGGGGCATCTTTGCCTCTGGGTCCCGGCGTTGCCGGCACTGAATAGTCGTTTCGACCGATCTCTCGGCCACTTCAGGCGGTATCGGAAGCGGGACCTCACGAAGAAACTCGAGCAGACCGGCTTTGTGCCAGTCCAGGTTACCTACCGGGACATCGTCGGAATGCTCGCGTGGTTCGTTGTCTGCCGGGTCCTGCGGCAGGAGCTGAGTCCCGGGAAGGTGAGCACATATGACCGGTTGGTGATGCCCGTCACGGGCTTCTGCGGACGGTGGCTGAACCCGCCCGTCGGCAAGAACCTCATGGCGATCGCGCGCCGACCCTGATGGACGCCTCCAAGCCGGCAAGAGGCCGGGACTACACGGTCTGGTGGTTCCTGGGCGCGGCCGCGCTCGTCACGGTGCTCTTCTACCGGGACTTCATCTTCCATCCGGAGCGGCTGATCTCCGGATCGGACATGCTGTTCGAGGGGATCTCCCTGCGGCGCTTCTACGTGGACGAGATCCAGGCGGGCAGGGGCGTTCCGCTCTGGGTTCCAAACGTGTACGGAGGCATGCCGTTCGTCGGTCTCCTGCCCGGGCCCATCTTCTATCCCTCTACCATCCTCTACCTCCTGATGCCGCTCCACAGGGCCATCGGCTGGACGTTCGTCCTGCACACCTTCCTGGGCGGCGCGTTCGGCTATTTCCTCGCGCGCTCGTTCCGGTTGCGGCCCTCGTCGGCCGTCGTCTGCGGGGCGTCGTTCATGCTCACCGGCTACATCACGTCGCACCTCTACGGCGGGCACGACGGGCGGATGTTCGCGATGACCCTCATCCCGCTCGCGCTCGGGCTTTTGAACCGCGCACTCGAGAGCGGGGAGGCGCGGTGGTTCTGCGGACTCGCGCTCACCATCGCGGTCCAGGCGTTCACGCCCCACACGCAGGTGATGTACTTCTCCAGCCTCGTCCTGTCCGCCTTCTTCCTCTTCCATCTCGCCTTCCGCATACCGCGGCCGGGGAAGGGGGGAGGCCGCCGAGTCTACGTCCAGCCCGTGGTGGGATTCGCGCTCACGGTCGTCGCCTCCATCGCCCTGGCGGGGCCACAGTTGTTTCCGGTGCTGGGTCTGCTCGACAACGTGACGCGCGCCGCCGCCGAAACGGGGTACGATTTTGCCGCCTCGTGGGCGTTGCCTCCCCAGGAAGTAACCGCGCTCTTTCTGCCCGATCTCATCGGGTCCCTCGGCGGGTACTGGGGACAACACCCGTTCAAACTGCATACGGAGTACCTCGGATCGGTGCCGCTGGCCCTCGCGGTTCTGGGTTTCGCGGCGGGCATCCGTAGCGGGCTGCCGGGTGAGCAGCGGCGCACCGTCGTGTTTCTCGGTGTCGCCGGTCTCTTGGGAGTTCTCTTCGCGCTGGGGGCCGCGACGCCGGTCCACCGCATCGCCTATGCCGTGCTCCCCCTCATCGAAAGCCTGCGGGCGCCCGCGATGATGCTCGGGCCCGTGGCGGTGTTCGTGGCGCTCTTGGCCGCGTACGGGTGGGAAGCCGTCCTCCACCGGCGAGAGGCGGACAGCCAGGTGTCGTGGATTCCGCTCGCACTCGTCGGCGGTCCCATCTTGCTCCTCGGGATCTGGGCTGTTCTCGACCCTCAAGGGCTGGCGAACTTCGTTCTGCTGTCGTGGTATCCGGAAGGCTGGCCGCGGCAACCCGGGGCGAATGCCGTCGCCGCGTTGCGCGCGAACGGTCTCGTTCTGGTCGCCGGATTCTCGCTCGCCTGGGGCGTTGCCTGGGCGGTCTCGCGCCGCAGCCTTACGCCGTTTGCACTCGTGCCGGTCCTGGCCTTTGGCGTTCTGGACCTTTGGCGCATCGACGCCCGCTATCTGGACGTCCAGGACGCCGAAGCCGCGCTGGCGCCCGATCCCGTCGTCGGGGCAGTCCAGGAGCGGGCGGAGCCGGGCGACCGCGTCTGGGCGCCGAACCTCGGAGGGCCGGTACGCAACTACGGGCCGAACGAACTGGCCTTCCACCGGATCGCATCCGCCACGGGCCGGCAGAAGTTCCTCCTGGAGCCGTACTCGGCCCTTGTCGGGGGGATCGCTCCGGATCAGGGACTGGTCCGCGGCCCCGTGCGCTCGCTCCTCAACGTCCGCTACTTCATTACGACCGGGGAGCAGGAGGGCGTCGAGCCTCTCGCGCAGGCCTCCGGGCGCTACCTGTACGGGCTTCCGGCCGGTTCGGCGTACGCGTTCTTCCCCCTGCAGGTCGAAACGGTGGCGGATGCTTCGGAGGCCGTGGCGCGGACGTGGGAGAATTCGGATCCTGAATCTCTCTCGTTGGTGGAGCCGCTCCCGGGCCGCCCTGCGCCCGCTGCCGGGAGGGGCACCGCGGCGATCGTTCGATACGAGCCGGATCGGGTCGAACTCGACGTCGAAGCGGAAGTGGCGGGGCTTCTCGCCGTGAGCGAGATCCACGATCCCGGCTGGCGCGCGTTCGTGGATGGTGCCGAGACTGCGGTGTGGCGTACGAACACGGCTTTCCGCGGCGTGCTGATTCCGGAGGGTCGACACCGCCTCACCTTCGAGTACCGGAGCCTGTCGTTTCGAATCGGCGTGTGGACGTGCCTGGTCACCCTGCTGCTGATCCTGTTTGTGCTTGTGAAGACGCGAAACTCGGGCGGTGAGAACGGTGCAGACCGCTGACGGGGAGGTCGCCGCCGGCTCTCGGCGTCCTGCACGATCACGGGTCGCCATGGTGGCCACGGTCGTCTTTCTGCTCGTCTCCCTCGTGGCGGTGGCTCTGGCACTGTCGAACACCTGGGCCGCCTGGCCGGGCGTTGCGGAGTCGACGCGTGCGAACTGGCGTTTCAACCCCGTTTGGCTCGTGTGCGGGGTCGTCTCCTCGGCCGCCGCTCTCTGGGTCGGCGGCGGGCTCTGGGGCGCCCTCTTTCGGTCGGCGGGCGGGCGAGCGGGGATCCCCGAAGCGGCTGCGGCGTGGCTCGGCTCCAACCTGGGCCGGTATGTGCCAGGCAAGATCTGGCAGGTGACCGGCCTCGTCGGCTACGTCCGGACCCGCGGGGACTCCGGAGCCGGGGCACTCGCGACCCTGTTGGTGTTCCAGAGCGTGATGCTGGTCACCGGTGCCGGACTGGGCTGGGCGACACTCGGCACCAGGGCGTTTCAGGGTCTCGGCCCGTGGCCGATCGTGCTGGGCGTGCTCGGCGTAGGCGTGGCTCTCGCCCCTCCCACGCTGCGGCTCGTCGTCCGGCTCGGACAGCGGCTGCTCCGGGAACCTGGAGATGCGGGACTCGTATCAATCCAAGGGAAGATGCTGGCCCGCACAGCCGTCGGCGGTGTCACCGTCTGGATATTGCACGGATTGGGATTCTGGGCGCTCCTCCAGGGGCTTGTCGCGGAGAATCCTGTCGACCCCGTCTTGGCGTGTGGGGTGTTTTCGACGTCGTACGTGATCGGCTACGTCGCCGTCATCGCCCCCGGCGGGATGATCGTGCGTGAAGGGTCGATCATCAGCCTGTTGAACGTGGTAGCCTCGATTTCGCTTGGACCGGCTGCAGCGCTGGCGCTTGCCGCTCGAGTGTGGGCCACAGCGGCCGAACTCCTTGCGTTCGGCGTCGGGCTCGCGATCGCGCGGCGGCGATCGCCGACAGGTTGACTTCAGGCGGCACGAGCCGTCGGGAAGGGTACAGCGCATGTCGCTTCGTGACCGGAGTCCACGGGTCCGCATCGGGATCGCCCTCCCGACCCTCTTGGCGGTTGCCCTGACTATCGGTTGCGGAGGCGGGGACAGCTTGATCATAGATCCCGACCCGACGCCTCCGACGAACCAATCGCCCGAGACCACCGGTGCCATTCCGGCACAATCCCTTGCGGTCGGCACGAACGTAACGGTGGACCTCTCGCGATTTTTCAGGGATCCGGATGGCGATGCTCTGGCGTACAGCGCCACGTCATCCGACACCCTCGTTGCGGAAGCGGGGGTGTCCGGCCACCGGCTGATCCTCGTCGCCGTATCCCGGGGTGCGGCGGCGACCGCGATCACGGCGAGCGACGGGAGAGGTGGGGAGGCGCGTCAGTCGTTTCCCGTGACGGTGCCGAACGCGCCGCCGATGGCCGTGGGGGAGATTGTTTCGAGGACGCTTGCGCCGGGGGGCACGGAAACGATTGACCTCTCCCCTTATTTCAGCGATGCGGACGGCGATGCTCTGACCTACAGCGCCACGTCATCCGACACGCTCGTTGTCCAGGTCTCGGTGTCCGTCTATCGGTTGAGGCTGGTGGCCGTGTCCCGGGGTGCGGCGGCGGCCACGATCACCGCGCGTGACGGGATGGGTGGGGAGGTCCATCGGTCGTTTTCGGTGACCGTTGCCGGGACCGCGCTGAACTCTCCGCCGGTTCCCGTGGGCGAGATCCGTTCGAGGACGATCGCCACGGGAGGCACGGCTGCGATCGACGTCTCCCGCTACTTCAGCGATGCGAATGGCGATGCTCTGACGTACGATGCCACGTCATCCGACGCACTCGTAGCGGAGGTCTCCGTTTCCGGAAGCGAGTTGGCAATGGTCGGGGTTTCCCCCGGCGTGGTGGAGGCGACCGTGACGGCGCGGGACCACGAAAATCTCGAAGCTCGGCAGAGCTTCGAATTGACGGTCTGCACCGTTCCCCGGGGCATCCTGCACTGGTGGTCGGCCGACGGAAGTGGTGCCGAGCGTGTTGGGGGCGCGGACGCGATCCTTGGCGGCGGAGCTACATATGCGCAAGGGATTGTGGGTGACGATGGAGGAGAAGCCTTCTCCTTTGACGGTGTGGACGCCATCGCCCTCGTCCCCGACGCTCCAACGCTCAATCCGGTGGGTCCGTTCACCGTCATGGCGTGGGCTCGAACTGGCCCGGTGCCCAGGCCCAACGGTGCGATCGTCGGCAAGGGGCACCCTTGGGCGGAGTCCTGGCTGCTCGACACGCACCGGGATCGCTGGAGAGCCGTAATTCGGAACGAAGACGAGCTGAGCACGACCGCATACGGTTCGAGGATCGAACCGATGACGTGGACCCATGTAGCCATGAACTGGGACGGCGAGATTCTGACTCTGTACGTGGACGGACAGCCGGTCAAGGTCGATACGGTCACCTCAATCAACGTGAGCGACGGACCGGTAGGGATCGGTGCCCGAAGCGAGAAGGGCTTCACCGACGACGAACTCCATTTCGAGTTCGAGGGAGAGATCGACGAAGTGATGTTCTTCGGGCGGGCCCTCGGCGACGAGGAGATACAGTCGGTGTTCGACAACACCGCCGTTGGCTTCTGCAGTCCCTGAACGCACGACCACGAGGCGTTGGCACGAACGGAAATCGCCCATACGGACGACACGCGGATGCGGGAGCGGTCCCGGGGGCGATAAATTCCCGGCGCCATGAGCCCCGACACTTCTTTCACGGCGTCTCCAGACTCCGACGACGACGACCCCATCGCTGCCTCGGTTTCTACGGGTAGCGGGCGCGGCCTCGTCATCCTGCCTACGTACAACGAGATCGATTCCATCGGCGGGATCGTCAAGCGCGTGCTCGCGCAGGACAGTCGGCTTTCGGTTCTCGTCGTCGACGATGCGTCTCCCGACGGGACGGGGGCCCTCGTCGACTCGCTCGCCCAGGCGGATCCGCGCGTGAACGTGCTGCACAGGGAAGGGAAGCAGGGGCTCGGGACGGCCTACATCGCGGGTTTCCGCTGGGCGCTCGAGCGGGACTTCGAGTGGATCTTCGAGATGGACGCGGACGGGTCGCACGATGCGCGCTATATTCCCGACATGATCGCCGCGGCCGGCCGCTTCGATGTCGTCGTCGGATCCCGCTATACTGCCGGGGTGAACGTCGTCAACTGGCCCATGTCGCGCCTGCTCCTCAGCTACTACGCGAACAAGTACGCGCGCATCGCCACGGGCCTGCGCCTCGCCGATTCCACGAGCGGCTTCAAGTGCTTCGCGCGCCGCGTGTTGGAGGCGATCGACCTCGACCGCGTGGGGTCGACCGGGTACACCTTCCAGATCGAAATGAACTTCCGCGCATGGAAGAAGGGGTTCCGCGTCGGGGAAGTCCCCATCGTGTTCACGGACCGTCGCCTCGGGCAGAGCAAGATGTCGGGGGCAATCATGCGTGAGGCGGTGTGGCGGGTGTGGGCGCTGCGTCTGCGGTCCCTCATCGGGAGGCTGTGATGGCCAAGAACCGGACGATGTCGTACTTCCCGTCCCGGCGAGACCCCCCGCGCCCGGCGATCGACTACGAGACGCACCCGGTCTTCTCGCAGCGGCCGCGGTGGAGGTGCGAAGCCCACCGCATCATCTTCGGCAACCTGACCCGCGCCGGCCGGCTCTTCGACCTCATCCTCATCGGCGTCATCCTCGCCAGCGTCGTCGTCGTGATGCTGGAGAGCGTGCAGAATCTCGACGTTCGCGTGAACGACACGCTGTGGACGCTCGAATGGGTGTTCACCGGGCTGTTCACGGTCGAGTACGCGCTCCGCCTCATCGCCGCGGAGCGGGCCCGCCAGTACGCCCGCTCCTTTTTCGGGATCGTCGACCTGCTCGCCGTCCTGCCCAACTTCGTGGGATTGCTGATCCCGGGAGGCCAGGCGCTCGCCGTCATCCGCGTGCTGCGGGTGCTGCGGGTGTTCCGGGTCCTGAAGCTCGCCCAGTTCGTGGGGGGCGAGCGACTGCTGATCAACGCCCTGCGCTCGAGCTTCTACAAGGTCGCCGTCTTCATCGTCGCCGTGCTCGTCGTCGTCACCCTCGTGGGCGCCGCGATGTACGTGATCGAGGGAGCGGACGCGGGCTTCGACAGCATCCCCCGCGGCGTCTACTGGGCTATCGTGACCGTGACGACCGTGGGGTTCGGCGACATCACGCCCCAGACCACGGCGGGGCAGATGCTCGCCGCGCTCCTCATGATCCTGGGGTACGGCGTGATCGCCGTCCCGACGGGAATCGTGACGGCCGAGATCACGGGCCGTGAAATGAAGGTGCGCGCCGCCCGTCCCGCCATGGACCGGCTGTGCCTGCGGTGCGCCTCGCCCGGCCATGACGAGGATGCCACCCACTGTAAGCACTGCGGTTCCGAACTGCTCGAATGACCAGCCCGTCCTCGCAGGCCGACCTCGCCGGGCGCGACTACTACGAGGAGTTTCTGGCGAGCCGAGAGTACCGCGAGAGCCGGCTCCGCAAGGCGGCGATCCTCGACACGATCGTGGGCGACAGGATCCGCGCGGGGGGCACGATCGGAGATGTCGGGAGCGGCACGGGTCTCCTCAAGCGCGAACTCGAGAAGCTCAGCGGGCAGCCGATCATCGGTTTCGAGGTGGATCCCGGGGTCGTCATCGAACGCGGCCGCACGTGCGTGGCAGACGGGACCCGGCTCCCGACCGCCGACGCATGCTTCGACTTCCTTATCGTGAATCACCTCTACGAACACGTCGCCGACCCGCGAAGCCTGTTCGCGGAGGTGTCCCGGGTGCTCAAGCCCGGAGGCTCCGCCTACGTCAGCGCCGGCAGCCGCTGGGCCTTCCTCGAGCCGCACTACCGTCTTCCGTTTCTCAGCTGGCTGCCTCGGGGGCTCGCCGACCGTTACGTTCGCTGGACGGGGCGGGCGAAGAGCTACCGGGGGATCCGTTTCCTGGGATACCGCTCGCTGCAGCGTGCGATGGATGTCCCGGAACTGCGAAGCGCCGACATGACGGAACACGCCATTCGATCCGTGCTGAACGGAGGCGGCGGCGGAAAGTGGCAGCCCGCCTGGCGGGTGCTCTCCGTGCTTCCCGCGGGGTTGCGCCGCTGGATTCTGCGCCGCGGGCCGCAGTGGTTCTTCCTCCTTACGCGGCGGGATCGATGAAGCAACCTATGGCGTCGCTGCGCATGTCGTCCCCACGCAGGCCGCGCGGACGGGCGGGGCGCGCCGGCCGGCTCGCGCGCGCCGTGTTCGGCGGCGTGGTGGCGGCCGCATGCGCGGCTCCGGGGCTCACGGCCCAGGCCGGGGGCGCGGAGGCCGTCGACGTGGAGGCGCTCCGGCCCCGCGCTCCGGTACCGATCACCCGCATCTCCGAGGCGATCGAGGTGGACGGGGTCGTGAACGAGCCCGTGTGGGACACGATCGACCCGGTCCCGCTCTTCATCATGTCGCCCGTCCACGGCGGGGAGCAGACCGAGCGCACCGAGATTCGTCTCGCGCACGATGACCGGTACCTCTACGTCTCCGGACGAATGTACGACTCGAATCCGGACGGGATCCGGGTCAACACGTTCTACCGCGACATCTACAGCGGAGACGACCTGTTGTCGTTCGTCGTCGACAGCTACAACGACTACGAGACCGCCCTCTGGTTCGGCGCCAACCCCGCGGGCGTCCGCTACGACCGCTCCGTCTCCAACGACGCCGAATTCACGGGCGACCTCCCTCCGTTCAACCAGGACTGGAACGCGCACTGGGACGTCATCACGACGCGAAACGGCGAGGGATGGTTCGCCGAGTTTCGCATTCCGTTCTCGACCCTGGGTTTCCAGGCGCAGGGCGATGAAGTGACGATGGGAATCACCATCTATCGCTACATCAGCCGGAAGAACGAGCGCCAGGTGTACCCGCCGATCGGGCGGGAATGGGGCCGGCTGGCGTTCATGAAGCCTTCGCAGACGCAGCGCATGACGTTGCGGGAGGTGCGCCCCGCGTCGCCGGTCCACGTGACGCCGTACGTGCTGGGAGGCCTGAGCCAGACGCCGGTGCTGCGGGAGCCCGCCGACGCGGCCGCCTTCTGGGCCACGGACCGGGACCGGACCGCGGAACCGGGGGTCGATCTCAAGTATTCGCCTTCATCCAACCTGGCCATCGACGTGACGGTCAACACGGACTTCGCGCAGGTGGAGGCGGACGACCAGCAGATCAACCTCACCCGGTTCTCACTCTTCTTCCCGGAGAAACGCCAGTTCTTCCAGGAACGGTCCTCGACCTTCGATTTCGGAACCGGCGGCTTCACCGACCGCGTGTTCTTCAGCCGCAGGGTCGGTCTCGAGGGCGGAGAACTCGTTCGGATCTACGGGGGCGCCCGCGTCGTCGGCCGCCTCGGAGGGCTGGACTACGGGGTTCTGAACATGCAGACGGCTCCCGCCGGCGGCCGTTCGGGCGAGAACGTGGGTGTGATGCGGGTGAAGCAGCAGGTACTCAATCCGTATTCGTTCGTCGGCGGGATCCTGGCGACGCGCCTCGGGGCGAACGGGGAAGACAACATCGCCTACGGCGTGGATGCGCAGATCCGTCCCCTCGGCAACGAGTGGGTGACGCTGACGTGGGCGCAGACCTTCGACGAGGCGGTGAACGAGAGGAATCCGCTCGACGCGGGCCTGTTCCGCGCCCGCTGGGAGCGGCGGACGGACCGCGGCCTGTCGTACAACGTCTACTACCGAAGAGTCGGGCCCGACTACACGCCTCGGCTCGGCTTCCAGCTGCGCCGCGACTTCACGCTCTTCGGCGGCGAGGTCGGCCACACCTGGCTCCAGGGGCCGAGCGCCTCGCTGAACACCGTGACGCTGGCGGTGCTGGGCGAAAACTACTACCGGAACGCCGACATCACGCCGGAATCGCGATCGATCCGCCCGGAAGTGGAATTCGCCTTCAAGTCGGGTTCGAGCATCACCGTCTATTCGAACACCCAGTTCGAGGACATCCGAACCCCGTTCCGAATCACCGGCCTGTCGATCCCGACGGGCGCATACTGGTTCCAGGAGGCGGGCATCGACTGGATGCTGCCTCGCGCCGCGATCTTCCGGGGCGACATCCGGGCGAGCGTGGGGAGCTTCTATGACGGGCGGCGTGTCGGCCTGATCTTCAACCCTACCTGGAGCGCGTCCCGCTACCTGGAGATCGGCGGCGGGTACGAGGTCAACCGGATCGAGTTCCCGGACCGGGGAGAGGCCGCCACGACCCAACTCGGCCGCGTGAAACTGTCTTTCGCCCTGAATCGGAGCATCTCGCTGAGCACGTTCGCGCAGTACAACAACCTCGACAAGCGGACGAGCATCAACGCCCGCTTCCGCTACCACTTCCGGGAGGGCACGGATCTCTGGATCGTGTACAACGAGGGGCTGAACTTCGAACGCGACCGGGGATTCGATCCGAGGCTGCCGTGGTCGGCCGGGCGGAACGTCATGATCAAGTACTCCCACACCTTCAGCTGGTAGGGCGGGGCGCCGCGCCCTCCGCGGCCCGGATTGAACTCTCGGGCTCCCCGAGGTGTTCTCTTCGGCGAGCAGGCCTCCCGATACCACTCACGACCCCCGGTGCACGCCGTTGACCCACATCGGCCCTGGATGTCAGCGACTCGCGGCTTCGTGCGCGTGGATCGTGCCCGTGTGTCTGCTCGCGGCGCCCGGGCTTTCCGCGCAGGCCGGAATCTCGGACGAGGTCGATGCCGCCGCGTTCCGGTCGCCGGTCCCGGTGCCCATCGCACGGCTCACCGGGGAGATCGACGTCGACGGCGTGGTCGACGAGCCGGCCTGGGACGCGGTCGAGCCGCTCCCGATGTTCATGTGGGCCCCCGACCACGGCGGCGAGATGACGGAGCGGACCGAGGTCCGGATCGCGCACGACGACGAGTTCCTCTACCTCTCCGGACGGATGTACGACTCGAACCCCGGCGGCATCCGTTCGAACACCTTTTACCGGGACGCGTTCAGCGGCGACGATCTCCTCTCGTTCGTAATCGACAGCTACAACGACTACGAGACGGGACTGTGGTTCGGGACCACGCCCGCCGGCGTCCGCCAGGACCGCTCGCTCTCCAACGACGGCGACTTCACGGGCGACGTGATGCCGTTCAACGCGGACTGGAACGCGCATTGGCACGTCGTGACCTCGCGAGACGACGAGGGGTGGTCCGCCGAATACCAGATCCCGTTCTCCACGCTTGGATTCCAGGCGCAGGGGGACGAGGTGACGATGGGGATCATCGTCTACCGCTTCATCGCCCGGAAGAACGAGCGCCACGTCTTCCCGTTCATCGGCCGCGAATGGGGGCAGGGGGGCTTCCTCAAGCCGTCGCAGGGCCAGCGGATGACGCTGCGCGGCGTGCGCCCGACGACGCCGGCCTACGTGACCCCGTACCTGCTCGGAGGCCTGAGCCGAACCCCGGTCCTCCGTGAACCGGCCGACGCCGCCTCCTTCTGGGGGACGGAGCGCGACCAGGTCGCGGAGCCGGGCCTCGACCTCAAGTATTCGCCCTCGTCGAACCTGGCGATCGATCTCACCGTCAACACCGATTTCGCGCAGGTCGAGGCGGACGACCAGCAGGTGAACCTCACCCGGTTCTCGCTCTTCTTCCCCGAGAAGCGTCAGTTCTTCCAGGAGCGCTCCTCGACCTTCGACTTCGGGACGGGAGGGTTCACCGACCGCGTCTTCTTCAGTCGCCGCATCGGGCTCGAAGGGGGTGAACTCGTCCGCATCTACGGGGGCGCGAGGGTGGTCGGCCGGCTCGGCGGCCTGGACTTCGGGGTTCTCAACATGCAGACGGCGCCGGCCGCGGGCCGGGCGGGCGAGAACATGGGGGTCATGCGCCTCAAGCAGCAGGTGCTCAACCCGTATTCCTTCGTCGGGGGGATCCTCACGACCCGCTACGGCTCCAACGGTCGGAACAACGCGGCCTACGGCCTCGACTCGCAGTTGCGCCTGTTCGGAGACGAGTACCTCACGGTGACCTGGGCGCAGACGCAGGACGAGGTGGTCCGGGAGCGCAACGCGCTCGACGCGAGCCTCGTGCGGGCGCGCTGGGAGCGGCGGACGGACCGAGGGGTCTCGTACAACCTCTCCTATCGGCGCGTGGGTCCGGACTACCTGCCGCGCCTCGGCTTTCAGCTGCGGAACGACTTCACGCTCGTCGGCGGCGAGTTCGCCCATACCTGGCTGAGAGGGGCGGACGCGAGCCTGAACGCGATCACGCTGGCGGTGAGGGGCGAGAACTACCAGCGCAACGTCGACCTCACCCTCGAATCGCGCTCGATCCGTCCCGAGGTGCGGCTCGAATTCAAGTCCACCGCGATGATCATGGCCTACTCGAACTCGCAGATCGAGGACCTGCGGACCCCGTTCCGGATCGGGGATGTGTCGATCGCGCCGGGCGAATACCGGTTCACGGAGGCCGGTATCGACTGGATGCTGCCGCGCACGACGATCTTTCGCGGCGACATCAGGACGACGGCGGGGAGCTTCTACGACGGGCGGCGGGTGGGTCTCATCCTCAACCCCACGTGGACCGTCTCCCGCTACCTGGAGGTCGTCGCCGGCTACGAGGTGAACCGGCTCGAGTTTGCCGACCGGGGCGAGGCGACGACGACGCACCTCGGCCGGCTGCGGCTGAACTTCGCCTTCAACACGCATCTCTCGTTCAGCGCCTTCGCGCAGTACAACAATCTCGACGACCGGACGAGCATCAACGCGCGCTTCCGTTACCACTTCAGGGAGGGCACGGACCTCTGGATTGTGTATAATGAAGGGTTGAACTTCGAACGGGACCGGGGATTCGATCCGAGGCTGCCGTGGTCGGCGGGACGAAACATCATGATCAAGTATTCCCACACCTTCATATGGTGAAGCCGCGCGCGACCCTGTGGCTGTGCGCGACCCTCGCGGCGGTGGCGCCGGGGGCTGCGGCCGCGCAGGACGGCGGGCGGGGGAAGCCCTCCGTGCCTCTCCACCGGCTCGAGGGCCACGGCCACGTCCACCTCGACGGCTTCGTCGACGAGCCCGCCTGGGACGACATCGAACCGGTGCCGCTCGTCGTGTACTCGCCGACGTACGGCGGCGAACCCACCGAGGAGACGGAGATCCGGATCGCCTACGACGAGCGGTACCTGTACGTCTCCGGGCAGCTGTTCGACTCCGACCTCGGCGGGATCCGGGCGAACAGCTTCGTCCGCGACGGGTTCAGCGGCGACGACCAGTTCTCGGTCGTAATCGACAGCTACAACGACCACGAAACGGCGGTGGCCTTCGTGGTGAACCCCAACGGCGCGCGATCGGACCGGGCGGTGTGGGGCGACGCCGAGTGGACCGCGGGCACGCGACCCTTCAACAGCGACTGGAACGCGCACTGGGATGCCGCGGTCCAGCGGACGAGCGACGGGTGGTCGGCGGAAATCCGCATCCCGTTCTCCACGCTGGGGTTCCAGAACACGGGCGGGGAAGTGACGATGGGACTCTCCGTCTACCGCTCGATTTCGCGGAAGAACGAGCGCCACGTCTATCCGGACATCTCTCCCGAGTATGGGTTCTTCGGCTTCGGCAAGCCATCGCTGGCGCAGCGGGTCACCCTGAGGGACGTCAACCGCACGAACCCGATTTACGTGACGCCGTACCTCCTCGGCGGCATGACGCAGATCCCGACCCTGCGCGAACCGCCCGACGTGGCGGCGTACTGGGAGACGACGGACGACCCCACCGGAGAGCCGGGGTTCGACTTCAAGTATTCGCCGTCATCGAACCTGTCGATCGACCTCACCGCCAATACGGACTTCGCCCAGGTGGAGGCGGACGACCAGCAGATCAACCTCACGCGATTCCCCCTCTTCTTCCCGGAGAAGCGGCAGTTCTTCCAGGAACGCTCGGCCACCTTCGACTTCGCGACCGGCGGGGTCACGGACCGGGTCTTCTTCAGCCGCCGGATAGGGCTCGATCGCGGCGAACTCGTCCGCATCTACGGGGGGGCGCGCGTGGTGGGGCGGGCCGGCGGGCTCGACTTCGGGATGCTGAACATGCAGACGGCCCCCAGCGTGGGACGGCCGGGGGAGAACATGGGCGTGCTGCGGCTCAAGCAGCAGGTCTTCAATCAGAATTCTTCGGTCGGCGGGATCGTCACGACGCGCGTCGACGCGTACGGCAAGACGAACGTAGCCTACGGCGCGGACGGCGAGGTCCGGGTGTTCGGGGACGAGTACCTGACGCTGCGGTGGGCCCAGTCTTTCGATGACGACGTGGCGGAACGCAACCCGCTCGACGCCGGCACCTTCTTTGCGCAGTTCGAGCGCAGAAGGCAGGAGGGGTTCGCCTACAGTGCGCAATATCGCCGCGTGGGAGGCGACTACCTGCCGCGCCTCGGCTTCCAACTGCGGAACGAGTTCACGCTCTTCGGGGGATCGGCCGGGTATTCCTGGTTCATGGGCGCCGACTCGAAGCTGCGCGCCGTGACGGTCAGCAGCGAGACGCAGCACTTCTACCGAAACGTGGATCTCACGCCGGAGTCACGGGTTATCGCCCCTCAGGTGATGATCGGCATGAAGTCCGGAACCTTCATGACGCTCACATCCCGTTCGAGCTTCGAGAGCATCCGGGAGCCGTTCGGGATCGCGGGATTGACGGTCGATCCCGGCGAATACTGGTTCCACGAAGCCGAAGCCTCGCTCCGGCTCTCCCGCGGAGGCCTCGTGCGGGGGGAGATCGGCGGCTCGGCCGGGAGCTTCTACGACGGCCGCCGCGTGAGCCTTCGCCTGAGCCCGGCGCTGAATCTCTCCCGCCACTTCGAGCTTCGCCCGAGCTACAACATCAACCGCTTCGAGTTGCCGGGCCGGGATTTCCTGACGACGCACCTCGCGAGAATCAATCTGGACTTCGCCCTCGACACGCACCTCTCGCTGAGCACCCTGGCGCAGTACAACTCCACGACGGACCAGGTGAGCGTGAACGCCCGCTTCCGCTACCACTTCCGGGAGGGCGTCGACCTGTGGGTGGTCTACAACGAAGGCTACTTCATGGACCGCACGAACGGGGGCGTGGACCCGCGGCTGCCGTTATCGTCGGGCAGGGCGCTGATGGTGAAGTACTCCCACACCCTCACCCTCTAGCAGCCGTGGAGAAACGCCGCGCCGGCGCGGTCAGGGCTCGCCGGAACGGTGTTCGCCGGATGATCCACGAATCTGCTCGATAAGTCGCATGATGCCGTCGGGTTCCTCGTTTTGGCTCTCGAGATCCTGCGCGATCCGCTCCAGGATCGGGATGGCACGGGATTCACGGAAGTCGCCCAGTTGTCGGGCCACGAGTCCGAGGATGGAGGCGCCGAAGAACGGGTAATGGTCTCGAGTGGGTGCCGGGTCGGCCAGCAGGCGAAGAAGATGTTGGCGGATCTCCTCCGTATCGGGCGATTCCACCCACACCTCACGGGCCGATTCGGCGCCTCTCGCGACGAATACGGGCCCGATGGGAATGGGCTCGCGGCGGTGTAGCCGGTACGGGTGGTTGCTGCAATAGGTGTAGAACGGATCGCGGATCGGGAGGTCCCGTATCTCGCAGTGACTCGGGATCGACCGGTCATGGTTCCCGCTGCCTTTCCTGCCGCCGTTCGCCCGGTTGAACCAGCACGTGCCGCAGCAATCCGACCCTCCGTTGGGCATCGCCGTCCTCCTCGAGGTTCATTCCTACGGGAAGCGAGACGGAAAGATACGCGGAAGGTCACATCGCAGCCTGTAAGTTTACATAATATATCTTATGCGCCATTGCGGACCGTACGGACGGTGGTGCGGGAGTGGGGGTCAGCCGCTGCCTGCGAGTTGCGCCTTGATCTCCCCGAGCCGGAGGCGGTAGACGCCCGCTTCCACCGGGTCCTCCCCGGCGGCTTCCTCCGCGATGGCGGCGAAGATCGTCTCGGCTTCCTCGAGACGGCCGAGCGACGCGAGGATTCTCGCCGCGGAAGCGCGAGCCTCGCGGCGCTGGAAGGCGAAACGCGCCGACTCACCCAGGGCTTCCCACGTCGCGAGCGCGGTCTCCGCGTCTCCGGACGCTTCCTGGGCCGCCGCGAGGAGCGCACGGGCGGCGAGTCCGACCGGACGGTCCGGCGCCTCCGTGATCGTGCTCGCGACCCGGGCAGCCTCCACGGACCGCTCCGTGTCGAGATAGGTCCTGGCGAGGAGGAGCCGGCCTTCGTTCGCCGCTGCCACGCCGTCGAACCGGTCGACGTAGGCTTCCAGGTCGGCGATGAGCATTTCGGGATCGGTCGCGGTCATCCGCAGCGTTGCGAGTTCGTTCGCCGCCTGCTCGCGCACCGAAGCCTGGAAGTTCGTGTAATACACGATGCCGACGACGACCATCGCGATGCCGGCGGCCCCGACCAGCACCGCCCGCATGTTCCTGTTGACCCAGGTCGCCAGACGGAACGTGGACCGGACGAAAGCGTCCTGCCGACCGTCCCCTCCCTCTGGTGTCTTGCCGCTGGCGAGCGCGTCCGCCATCTCCCGTTCCCTCCTCGTTTCCTGCCCGGTTGTTGAACGGCGTGGAAGCTACCGGGCCCGGTGGATCGCCGCTACTACACTAGCATTCCGTCACGGGCGGCCGGGGCCGCGCGGGCCGGCGATGCGCTCGACGGCGAGGACGGCCGCCGCCCCGAGGAGCGCCAGCGCCACCGCCGGCCCGATTTCACCGGCGCCCTCGGGCCAGCGGTTCGCCAGCAGCCACTCGATGCGGCCATCGCTGTGCGTGTACAGCTCCCGGATTCGCGTCTTCCACGGCCACAGCGCGTTGAGAGAGCCGACGAGAAACCCCGTGAGCACGGCCAGCGTGGGCGTCCGGTGACGCGCGAGGAGGCGGCGCAGGACGCGGCTGAACGCGAGCAGGCCGGCGACGATCCCGAGACTCACGAACGCGAGCCGGACGAAGTCGAGGCTGTGGAGCGCCGCGATCACGGGTGCGTACGCGCCCAGGAGGAGAAGGATGAAGGCGCCGGAGATGCCGGGCAGGACCATGGCGCAAGCCGCCACGGCCGCGGCCGCCGCGAGAAAGAGGGGCGCGTCGGACCGGACGAGCGGGGGCAGCGACGTGATGACGGCGGCGAGTACGGCCCCCGCGGCGGCAAGGGCCCAGATGCCGGCCCGGCGATCCGCGACGCGCCGCCCGACGAGCAGCACGGACGCCGCCACCAGGCCGAAGAAGAAAGCCCACAGCTCCACGGGCCGGTTCGCGAGCAGCCAGTGCAGCAACCCGGCGAAGGCGAACACGCTCGTGCCGATGCCGGCGAGCAGGACGGCGAGGAAGCCCAGGTTGCCCGCCTGCCAGGCGCCGCGCACCCCCCCCTCCCGCAAGGCCCCGAGCAGGCGGCGGTCGAGACCCGCGATCGTCGCGACGAGTTCGTCGTAGATGCCCGAGATGAAGGCGATCGTCCCGCCGGAGACCCCGGGCACGAGATCCGCCAGCCCCATGGCGAGGCCCCTCGCGTACACCCCGGCCCAGGCTCTCACGGGCTTCGCTCCGGCGCTCCGCCGCGCCCCTCGATGAGCGGAACGAAACGGGCGCCCGTGATCGTCTCCTTCGCGAAGTCGTCTCCGCGCCGCGTGTAGCGCCTAAGCTCCTGCCGCCGAGTGCCGACGGGCACGATGAGGCGGCCCCCATCGGCGAGCTGGCCGAACAGCGCTTCGGGCGGGCGGGCCGCGGCCGCACCCACGATGATCGCGTGGAACGGAGCGTGTTCCGGCCAGCCCCGGCTCCCGTCCCCGTGCATGAGCCGCGCTTCCACGCCGAGCTCCTCGAGCGTGCGCGCGGCCGCTTCGTACAGGGGAGCGAGCCGCTCGATCGAGTACACCTCCGCCCCGAGCGCCGCGAGGAGCGCCGTCTGGAACCCCGCCCCCGTCCCCACCTCGAGGACGCGATGCCCGGGACGAATCTCGGCGTATTCGAGGCTGAGCGCGTGGATCGTCGGGCTCGAAATCGTTTGCCCGCGGCCGATGGGGAGCGGCACGTCCTCATATGCGCGGATCCGCATCACGTCGGGCACGAACGCGTGTCGCGGGACGCTGTCGAACGCGTGCAGGACCGCGAGGTCGTTCACCCCCCGCTCCCGGAGCCGTTCCACGAGGCGGCGGCGGTCGCGCCGGTAATCCTCCGCCGGGTCCCGTCCCCTCAACTTCCAAGCCGCCACGACCGCACCTCGTTCAGCAGATCGAAATTCGTCAGGTCGAGATGAAGCGGAGTGACCGAGACGAAGCCGGCGCGCACGGCGCGGAAATCCGAATCCCCGCGGCCGCTCCAGGCCGAACGCCCTCCTCCGATCTTGAAGTACTCCGTCCCTTCCTCATCGTGAATCCGGCGGAGCGAGTCGTGGTACACCCGGCGCCCGAGCGCCGTCACCGTGATCCCCTCCACCTCGTCCGCCGGCCGGTCGGGGAGGTTCACGTTGAAGAACGTCTCATCCGGAAAGGAATCCCGGCGGAGACAAGTGGCGATGAGCCGGCCGAGCAACTCCCCGTAGCTTTCGAGAACGCGGTCGTCGCTCCCCGTGAACGAGAAGGCGATCGCGGGCACGCCGAGGATCGTCGCCTCCATCGCCGCCGCCACGGTCCCGGAGTAGAGCACGTCTTCCCCCATGTTGGGGCCGTGGTTGACGCCCGAGAGGACGAAGCGCGGCCGTTCGTCGAGGATCTCCTTCAGGGCGAGGAGAACGCAGTCGGTCGGGGTCCCGTCCACCATGTAGCGCCGCGGCTCGAGTTGCGTCAGGCGGAGCGGGCGGAACAGCGACAGCGCATGGCTCGTCGCGCTCTGTTCCCGGTCGGGCGCCACCGTCCACACGTCGCCGAACGCGCCGGCCACACGGGCGAGCAGCGCAAGCCCGGGCGACTTCACGCCGTCGTCGTTCGTGCACAGGAGGATGGGTTTTTCGGCTTCGGTCACCCGGCCCCGCCGTCCTCGAGGAGCCGGACCAGCTCGTCGGCCTCCGTGCGGAGGTCGCGGATCGTCTCCCGGTCCCAGGCCACGCGCGCCTCCGCCGCGAGTTCCCCGCCCGCGCGCAGCTGATCGAGCTTTCGCCTCGCGCCCTCGATCGTGTAGCGCTCGGTGTAGAGGAGGTGCCTGAGGAGCTGCACGAGCTGGATCTGCTTCGGGCGGTACACCCGGTTGCCCCCCCGGTTCTTCGTGGGGCGAAGCGCCGAGAACTGCGTCTCCCAGTAGCGGAGGACGTGCGGCTTGAGATCCGCGATCTCGCACACTTCTCCGATCGAGTAGTACTCCTTCGGGGCGATGCGGTCGGACACGCTTTCCCCTTCCCTTGCTCCCGCGGTTCGTGGCTCGAGCAGGCCCCGGCTAGCCCCAGCGCTCGGGTTTCGGCTCCCGCGCCATCAGCCGCGCCAGCGCCTCCCGGGGCGCCATGTCTTCGTACAGGATCGAATATACACCACTCGTGATCGGCATCTCCACGTCCAGTTCCCGGCTCAGCTCGTGGGCGGCGCGCGCCGTCCTCGAGCCCTCCACGACCTGGTCCATCTCGCCGATGACTTCCGAAGGCCGGCGACCCGCCCCAATGGCGAGTCCGGCCGAGCGATTCCGGCTCAGCCGCCCGGTGCAGGTGAGGACGAGGTCCCCGAGCCCGGCGAGGCCTCCGAGCGTCGTTTCCCGTGCCCCGAAGTGCCGGGCGAGACGCGCGATCTCCGCCAGTCCGCGGTTGATGAGCGCCGCGCGCGCGTTCGACCCCAGCTCCAGCCCGTCGGAGATCCCGGCGGCGAGCGCGATCACGTTCTTCAGCGCGCCGCCGAGTTCCACGCCATCCACGTCCGGCTGCGTGTACACTCGAAAGTACCCGTTCCGGAACAGGCTCTGCACGGCGAGCGCGTGGGCCTCGCTCCGGCTTGCGGCGACGACTGCGGTCGGAAGCCCGCGCAGGAGTTCCTCCGCGAAGCTGGGGCCCGAGAGGACGACCGTGCGCGACCCCGCGGCCTCGCCGAGCGTCTCCACGATGACCTCCGACATCCTCCGGTGCGTCCCGAGTTCGATCCCCTTCGAGGCCGAGACGAGGACCTGATCCCCGAGGTCGGGCGCGGCGCGCCGCAGCACCTCGCGCACCGCGTGCGAGGGGCACACGGAAAGGACGAACTCCGTGCCGCCCATCGCCTCGGCCAGATCCGATGTCACGGCGAGGGGGCGGGCGAGCTCGATTCCGGGCAGATAGCGTTCGTTCGTCCCGGTCTCGCGCATCGCGGCGGCGTGTGCGGCGTCCCGCGCCCACAGCCGCACGTCGTGGCCGTTCCGCACGAGGACATCCGCCAGCGCCGTCCCCCAGCTGCCCGCGCCCAGCACGGCGACGCTCTCCCCGCTCACGCTTCATCCTCCGGGGACTTCTCCCCCGCCCTCTCACGCCTCGGGAGCCGGCCGCGGCGCCAGTCCACCTGGAATTCCTCGCGCCTCACGATCCGCGCGAGGTTCGAACGGTGGGTCCACCAGACGGTGATGGCGAGGAGGAGCGCGTAGGACACGACGGAGCGCGGCGCGGCCGAGCCCCGCGCCATGATGGGCACGAGCGCCGCGGAGAGGAGGGACGCCATGGAGGCCGTCCGCGTGAGGATCACCGTCACGATCCACACGAAGAAGGCGACGACAACGGCCACCGGAACCAGCGCGGCCATCGTCCCGGCGGCGGTCGCGACCCCCTTCCCTCCCCTGAATCTCGTGTACACGGGCCACACGTGCCCGGAAATCGCGGCGAGTCCGTACACGAGCGCCCATCCGCCCGTGCGCCCGTCCCACATCGGGAAGAACCACACGGGCACGAACCCCTTCAGCAGGTCCACGACGAGTACGCCCGCGGCCGGAAAGAACCCGAGCACCCGATAGGCGTTCGTGGACCCGAGGTTGCCGCTTCCCTCCCGCCGGAGGTCGTACCCGTAGACGCGCCCGACGAGGTAGCTCGTGGGGAAGGCTCCGATGAGATAGGCGGCAATCGTCAGGAGCGGTGCGGTCATTCGCGCCCCGAACGCTTCTTCAGCTTGATCCGAATGGGAGATCCCTCGAATCCCCAGGCCTCCCGGAAGCCCGCGACGAGGTATCTCACATAGTGCTCCTTGAGGTCGTGTGGCCGGTTGGACCAGAGTACGAACTGCGGCGGGGACGCCGCCACCTGACTGCCGTACAACAGCCGCACGTCGCCCCGCCCGCCCTGGGGAGGCTGGCGGCGCGCGACCAGCCGCTGAAGGACCTCGTTCACCTCCGATGTGGGTACGCGCAGCGCACGCGCTTCCTGCACCTCGAACGCGATGTCGATGACCTTCCGCACCCGCTTCCCGGTCAGCGCGGAGCAGGTGATGATGGGCACCCAGCGAAGATAGTGCGCGCGCTCGCGAAGTTCTCGCTCGAAGCCGGCCATCGCGGTGGGCCCGCGGTCCTCGATCAGGTCCCATTTGTTGGCCACGAACACGAGGCCTTTCCCCTCGTCCCACGCCTCGTGTCCGATCCGGAAGTCCTGGTTCGCCGCGCCGTCCCGCGTATCCACGACGAGGAGGCAGACATCGGCTCGGCCGATCGCCGAGGCGGCCCGCAGGCGTCCGAGGAATTCAAGGTCGTCCACGATGCGGGCCCGGCGCCGGAGGCCCGCCGTGTCGATGAGGCGGACGCGGCGTCCCTCGAGGACGAGGTCCGTGTCGATCGCGTCCCGCGTGGTCCCCGCCTCTTCGTGGACGATGACGCGATCTTCTCCGAGGAGGCGGTTCACGAAGCTGGACTTGCCCACGTTGGGGCGCCCGATGACGGCGATGCGGATGTCGGCGTCGCCCCCTTCCGACTCCGCCGATTCGGGAAGGGCCGCGACCACGCGGTCGAGGAGGTCCCCCGATCCCTTGCCGCTGAGGGCCGCGAGGGGCGTGGGGTCGCCGAGGCCGAGTTCGTAGAAGTCGAGGTGCCCGATCGCGTCCGCGAGTTCGTCGAGCTTGTTCGCCGCGACGATCACCGGCAACCCGGAGCGGCGCAGGAGGTGCCCGACGTGCCGGTCCACGGGCTGGACGCCGTCGCGGGCGTCCACGACGAAGACGACGACGTCCGCGTGGCCGATCGCGGTCTCCGCCTGCCGACGCACCTCGAGGTCGATGTGCTCGTCCGGCCGCACGACGAGGCCTCCGGTATCGACGAGCAGGAAGCGCCGTCCCGCCCATTCGGCCTCGGCGAACTGCCGGTCCCGCGTCACGCCGGGCTGCTCGGCGACGATCGCCGCGCGGCGCCCGAGGATCCGGTTGAAGAGGGTCGACTTGCCGACGTTGGGGCGGCCCACGATGGCGACCGTGCGCAGAGCCATCGCCGCTAGAGCCGCGAAAGGATGTCGACGAGGTCCTCGGAAGGCTCGACGCGGCGGCCGGGAAAACCGGCCTGCAGTTCGGGGAGGCTCACGTCGTCGAGGAAGACCTCGCCGTCGTTCAGCGCCTGCGCGGAGAAGAGGGCCACGTCGAAGTCTCCGGCGTCGCGGAGCGCGTTCCGGTGATCCACGCCCGGCAGCAGGCCGGCCGTCGTGACCATCGGACCGTACAGCGTGTTCTCGACCGCGACCGTCGACACCTTGGCGCCCGTGCGCAGCGCGATGCGGCCCGCGAGACGGGTCATCGTCGGCCCCATCGACGTCCCCGTGACCGCGACGATCCTGCGCCCCTCCAGCGGGCCGAGCGCCTCCAACTGCCCGGTCACGCGATCCGTCAGCGTGGAGATCGCTCCGACGCCGTTGCTTTCGAGTTCGTGATCGTCGAAGTACGCCGCGCCGGGCGGCTCGAGTCCAGCCTGCAGGTACATCTCGTCGGCGGCGTAGCACCACCCCTGTCCCCGCTCCGACAGCGCCCGCGCGCGGATCGCGTCGACGGCGTCGAGCGCCGCGCGGCATTCGCCGGCCGTGAGGGTCCGCCCGCCCAGCGCCGCGTTCCACGAGGTCAGCCCCACGGGGACGATGGAAAGCGACCGGATCGCGTCGCCGCGCCGGTAGAGGTCCTCCATCGTGCGCGCCAGGTGTTCCCCGTCGTTCACCTCCGGACAGAGGACGACCTGCGCGTGCACGACGATGCGGCCCTCGGCCAGCCGGTCGAGATCCTGCCCGATGTTCGCGCTCCGGGGATTCTTCAGCATCCGCAGCCGGACCGCCGGGTCCGTCGAGTGGACGCTCACGTAGAGCGGGGACAGACGCTGTTCGAATATCCGGTCCCAGTCATCCGGACGCAGGTTCGTCAGCGTGATGTAGTGGCCGTGAAGGAAGGACAGCCGATAGTCGTCATCCTTCACGTAGAGGGGCGCCCGAAGCTTGTCGAGTTTCGGGTTTCCCTTCACGAAGCAGAACGGGCACGCGTTGGTGCAGCGGCGGATCTTGTCGGGCTCCGGGATGATCCCCAGGGGTTCGTCCTCGGGTTTCTCGATCTCGAACAGGAACCGCTCGCCCGTCTGCCGCTCGGCGAGCACCCGCAGTTCGGGTTCCGCCTGGTGAAACAGAAGGTCGAGGCCGTCCCGAACGGGCTTGCCGTTGATCTCGAGCACGGCGAGGCCCGCCGGCAATTCGAGGTCCGCGGCGATCGACCCCGGTTTCACGCTGGCAATTCGAATCATGGTCTGGCGCGTGCGACTACCGCAGACGGGCCGCTCCCGTTGCCCGGGAGCGGCCGGCGGCCCGGCAGGCCGTGGCTAAAGCCCCGCCGCGCGCGGGCGGTCAGCCCTCGATCGTCCCGTACCGGAACCCGGCCAGGGGTACGTCGGACTGGAGTTCGAAGGTGAAGCCGCCGGAGTCGGCGTCGAAGCTGTGCGTCTGCTCCGTGACGACCTGCCCGCCCGCATCGACGAACTCGAACCTGATCTGCAGCGTGCCGGCGGCGGTGCGGTTCGTGAACGACATCTGCACGATGTACCGGCCGTTGGCCGCCGCGGCCATCTGCGCGAACGTGACGGAGAGCGGCAGTTGTTGCTCCTCTCCCATGACCTCCATCGCCTGCTCGTTCATGTCGGCGCGGCCGAGCGCCTGGAAGCGGAGCTGGTGAGCGAGCGCGTCGTAGGGATACCACTGCGTAAGGGTGTCGGCGAGCGCGATGACGGGCCCGGGACGCCCGGACTGGATGGAAGCGTTGACGTAGTTCTCCATCGCTTCCTTGTTGTAGGGATTCCCCTCGCGAGCGCTCCCGAACGCGGTGGCCGCGTCCGCGAAGTTCTGCGCGTTGTAGAACCCCACCCCGACCTCGAGCCACTGCTGGTACGTCAGGTCGGTGCGCTCGAGGGTCGCGGCGTAGATCGCCGACGACTCATCGGTCTGCCCCTGATCGGCCAGGACTCCCGCATACCGGATCTGGATCACGACATCGTCGGGGTACCTGGCGAGGTAGTCGGCGTAGGTCTGGACGGCCTCGTCCGCCCGGCCTTCCGCCACGAGCATGTCGCCGAGTCCGCGGACGGCGCCCTGCAACGACTCCGCGTCGGCATCGGGAATGTCCGCGGCGAGCGCCGCCTGGTACGTCTCGATCGCACCCGCGTTGTCTCCCATCTGCGACTGCAGGAGCGCCGCGTTGCTGTACGTGCGGAGGTCGGGCTTGAAGTCGTTCGCGAGCATGAAGGCGTCGAGCGCCGCTTCGTTGTCCGCCGCGCTGTAGGCCGTCACGCCCTGGTTGTAGAGCCGGACCCAGCCGTTGTAGCGCTGTGCCTCGCCGTGCATCATGCACTCGGGCGCCGCGGTTGCATCGTAGCGGTCGAGAAACTCCACGGCATCACGGAAGTTGCCGAGCCCGATCTGGATCTGGGCGCCCAGCAGGGGGACGACCGGATTGTCGCTCTCCAGATCCGCGCTGAGCGCCTCCCACGCCGTCATCAGGATCTCCAGACTGTCCGCGGCCGCGGCCGCCTCGGCGAGTCCCTGGATCGCTTCGGACGCCGTTGCGGCCGCGCTGTTCGCGTCGAACTCGCATTCCTGCTGCCCGAAGAGTCCCGCCGACGTGAAGATCGACGCCAGGGCCGCGGCGGTTGCCGTCCTCGCGCCAGTACGCACCATGTTCGACATCTCTCTGAACCCCTGTTTCTGTTTACAGTCCCGGACCGCGCCAAGATAGCCGCAACGCTGCCGCGGCGCACGAACGCAGCCGACTAGTACGTGAGCAGATGCGCAGTGTTGAAGAGGACGACCGTCTCTCCATCGCGCAGCTCTCCGGATCGCCGAAGTTCGCGCGCCCCGGCGAGGGTGGCTCCGCCTTCGATCGCGGCCCCAACGCCGGCGGCGCCGAGTTCGAGCGCCGCGTCCTTCATCGCCTCGTCGGAAACGGCGACCCCGCCTCCGCCCGATTCGCGGATGGCTTCGAGCATCAGGAAGTCTCCGAGGGCTCCCGGCACCCGGAGTCCCCAGGCTTCGGTCGAGGCGTCGCGCCACGGCTCGGCATACGCCTCGCCCGCGGCGTGCGCGCGCACGATGGGCGCGCAGCCCGTGCCCTGCACGGCGTAGAGGCGGGTGTCCCCGTCGATCAGGCCAAGTTCCCGCAGTTCCGCGAGGGTCTTGGCGCTGCCGATGAGGCCGGTGCCGCCGCCGGTGGGGTAGACGATCGCGTCGGGCGCCCGCCACCCGAGCGCTTCGACGATCTCGAGCATCATCGTCTTCTTTCCCTCGATGCGGTATGGCTCCTTGAGCGTGGAGATGTTGAACGCACCCGTTTCCGCCCCGTACTCGGCGGAGAGGCGGCCGCATTCGTCGATGAGGCCGTCGACCCGGGTGATGTCGGCGCCGTAGTGCTCGCAGCGCCGGGCGACGCCCTCCGGCGTGTCCTCGGGGATGAAGAGGCGGCAGGGCACGCCCGCGCACGCCGCGTAGGCCGCGAGGGCCGCTCCGGCGTTGCCCGCGCTCGGGATGACGAGGTCCGTAGCCCCCTCGTGCACCGCCCGCGTGACGGCGGCGCACAGGCCGCGGTCCTTGAAGCTCCCGGTCGGGTTGAGGCCCTCGTCCTTCACGAGAAGCGTGAGGCCCTCGAACTCGCCTCCGATCCCGATCTCGAGCAGGGGCGTGCCGCCCTCGCCGAGCGTCACCGGGTCCTCGTTCCGCTCGACGGGCATGATCTCCCGAAAACGCCACATGCCGCCCTGTCGTCCGGCCCATGCCCGCCGCAGCGCTTCGCCGTCCAGGGTTCCGAGGTCGTACCGGGCCAGCAGCGGCTTCCCGCAGTCGGGGCACACCGTGGCCAGCCCCCGCGCGACCGGTCGCCCGCAGAGACCGCATTCAAGGCGCCAACTCATACGCTTCCTCCTTCAGATCGTATCGCCGCCGCGAGGCGGGACAGGGTGCGCTCCCGTCCGAGCGCGTAGGCGACCTCGCCGAGGTCGGGTCCGTGGAGCTGCCCGGTCAGGGCGACGCGGACGGGCGGGAAGAAGGTACGCCCCGCGAGCCCGGCCTCCCGCATCGCGGCCCGAAGCGCTGCGGCGAGGGGTTCGGGTCGCCACGCGGTGTCGGCCCACGCCGCGCGGGCGAGGCGGATCGCGGGCCCGGACGCGCGGGCGGAGAGCAACTCCCGCGCGGCGGACCCGCCGGTTTCCGGCGCGCGGTAGATCGGCTCGACCTCGGACGCGACATCGGAGAAGAGCCGCGTGCGCTTCGCGAAGACCTCCGCCGCGCGACGGAGATCGGCGTCGTCCAGCCCCAGCCCCTCCACGTCGAGCCGCGCCGCCCAGTCGCGGGCCAGCCGCCCGGCGGGTTCCGCCCGCAGGTGCTGTCCGGACAGCCAGGTCATCTTCTCCTCGTCCACCTCGGTATCGGTCGCCCCCAGCCGGTCGAGGTCGATCCGTTCCACGAGCGCCTCCCGGCTCAGGAACTCCTCCCCGTCCTCCGAGGACCACGAGAGGAGCGACAGGTAGTTGAGCACCGCGTCCGGATGGAACCCCCGCTCCCGGTAGTCGAGGACACCGGCCGCCCCGCGCCGCTTGGAGAGCTTCCCTCCCCCGGGGGCGAGGACGGTCGGGATGTGGACGAATTCGGGCGGCTCGACCCCGAAGGCCCGGTACAGGAGAACCTGCTTGGGCGTGTTCGAGAGATGGCCCACACCCCGGATCACGTGGCTGATCTCCATATCGATGTCGTCCACCGCGACCGCGAAGTTGTACGTGGGCCGCCCGTCGCTCCGCACGAGGACGAGGTCCCCCAGGTCGTCGCCGTCGATCGCGAGGGGGCCCTTCAGGAGGTCGGTGAACTCGACGGGTCCGGACTCGATCCGAAGCCGGATGGCGGCCTCCCGTCCGCGGCGGAACGCTTTCCCCGATTCCAGCAACTCCGCCGCGCGGGCACGATGGCGGTCGGCGCGCGCCAACTGGCGGTACGGCGGGAACGGTCCGCCCTCCCGCGGCCCCTCGTCCGGGGCGATGCCGAGCCAGTCGAGCGCCTCGTAGATCATCTCCTCTCCGCCCGGCACCCCGCGCTCGGTGTCGGTGTCCTCGAGGCGGAGCACGAACGCGCCGCCGTGCCGCCGCGCGAAGAGCCAGTTCAGGATCGCGGTGCGCGCGTTCCCCAGGTGGAGGGCTCCGGTCGGGCTGGGGGCGAACCGGGTGCGGACCCGTGCCGGCGAAGCGGCCGGAGAGGTCATGACGCCTCTTCCTCCGCCCGGAAACCGGCGCAACGCAGGACGGGCAGCGTCGGATAGCGCCGAAAACGCGCGTCCCGGCGCGAGAGCCGACAGAGGAGGAAGGCCGATCCGCGGTCGCTCCGGATCCAGCGGCGGTGCCGGCAGCGCGCGCACAGGCCCGCCGGGGGACGCCCGCCGCGCATCACGAGGCGGCTCCCCGGCCCGGACCCTCCTCGTGGAGGGCGGCGAGGATCGACGTCGCGGTTGCCTGGCCGATCCCCGGCGTGCGCGCGAGCTGCGCCGGCGTGGCCCGCCGGATGAGGTCGAGACTGCCGAACCGCTCCAGCAGTCGCTGCTCGCGCTCCGGCCCCACTCCCGGGATCTCGCTCAGCCTCGACCTGAGGGCGCGGCGGCGGCGCAGCGTCCGGTTGTACCGGAGCGCGAAGCGGTGGGCCTCATCGCGCGCCCGCTGCAGCCAGTGCAGGCCCGGGTCCGCGCGCGGAAGCCGCACCGGGGTCGGGGTCCCCGGCCGGAACACCTCCTCTTCGCGCTTGGCGAGGGCCGCGGTGGGCAGATCGGAGACGCCAGCGCCGTCCATGGCCTGCCGCGCGGCCGACAGCTGTCCCCTGCCCCCGTCCACGACCACGAGGTCCGGCAGCGCGCGCCCCTCCCGGACGCGGCGGTCGAAATAGCGCGACACGATCTCCTGCATCATCGCGTAGTCATCGGTCTGTCCGTCCTCCGAGTCCCGGATCCGGAACTTGCGGTACTCCTCCTTGTGCGGCCGTCCGTCCCGGAGCCACACGCAGCTCCCGACCGACTCCCGGCCCGCGAGCGTCGACACGTCGAAGCAGACGATGTCCCGCGCCGGCGCCTCCAGCCCGAGCGCCTCCGCCAGCCTCGCCGCAGCGGGCGGCGGTCCCCCCGCCTCGACCCCGGTCCCCGCCTCGCCTCCCTGCTCCACCCGGTCCCGCTCCAGCACGTGCGCGGCGTTTCGGCTCGCGGCCCGCGTCAACTCCAGCCTGGGCCCTCGCGCCGGCACCCCGATGCGGAAGCGGTGGTTGGCGACGCCCGAAAGGTATTCCTCCACGAGATCCTGCTCGTCGAACGGCTCCGGCACGAGCAGTTCCGAGGGGACGTCGTCCGCCTGGCGCAGATAGTACCCCTTCACCAGGGCCCCGAGCACGGCTTCGTCCGGTTCGTCCCCGACGTTCGCGAGATAGTGGATCCGGCGGCCGACGAGTCTTCCCTCCCGCACCCTCAGCACGACGCCGCACACCGCCCCGTCCGCCGGCCGGCGCGCGAATCCGATCACATCGCGGCTCCCGCCCCGGGGATCGATCGCGGCCTGCCGGCTCTCCAACTGATCGAGGCCGCGAAGGACATCCCTCAACTCCCCCGCCCGTTCATAGTCCAGCGCCTCGGCCGCCTCCGCCATCCGGCGCTCGACGGAACGCCTGACCGCCCCCGTGCGCCCGCCCAGGATCTCGAGGATCTCGTCGATCATCTTCCGGTAGTCCGCTTCGGACTGGAGGCCCGCGCACGGCGCCTTGCAGCGCCCGATGTGATAGTCCAGACAGGGTCGGGGGGGGAGCTCCGCCGGCATCCGGTAGTGGCACGACCTCACGGTGTACATCTTCTTGATCGCGCGCAGCGCCCGCCGCATCGCCCCGACGTCGGTGAAGGGGCCCACGTAACGCGAGCCGTCATCCCTCAGCCGGCGCGTCACGAAGATTCGCGGGAAGGGCTCCGTGATCGTGACCTTGATGTACGGATAGCTCTTGTCGTCGCGGAGCTGGATGTTGAAGCGCGGACCGAACTCGCGGATGAGATTCCACTCGAGGAGGAGCGCCTCGGCTTCGGAGCGCACCGGAAAGGTCTCGATGCTGTCGATCTCCCGCACGAGGCGGATGACCTTCACGGAGCGGCCCGCCTCGGCGCCGAAGTATGAAGCGACGCGCGACCGGAGCGATTTGGCCTTGCCCACGTAGAGAACCTCCCCCGCCGCATCGCGAAACAGGTAGACTCCCGGCTCGTGGTCCAGCCCCCGCGCCTGCCGGCGCAGTGCGTCGAGATCCGACCCTCGCCCTCCTACGTCCGCGTTCACTCTCTCCCCTCCGCCGGTGGGGACCCGCCGACGGTCCGGAGCCCGGTCGGGAGGCCGGCGCAGACCGTGTAGCAGAGCCCCCCGGCGACGAGCGCCGCCGCGAGGAGGGCCGCGTCACCGAGGAATCCGTCCGGCAGGACGCCCCCGAGCAGAGAGCGAATCGCCAGGAAGGCGGCGCCCGCGAGCCCGGCGCCGACCGCCATGCGGCCGAGGGAACGCCGGACCGGGAGGAACCACCCGCCCGCGCCCCGCCGCCCCAGACCGCGCACGAGGAGGACGAGGTTGACCCAGGCCCCGACGGAACTGCCGAAGACGAGGCCCGCCGCCGCGCGCAGTCCGAACCCGCGGTCCTCCATCCACAGCGCGGTTGCGGCCCCGATCAGGATGCCGGTCCCCACGCCGGCCATGGCGTACTTCACCGGCGTCCGCGTGTCCTGCAGGGCGTGGAACGCGCTGGCGAACAGCTTCGTGAGGCCCGTGGCGACGAGGCCCAGCGCATAGGCGCCCAGGCCCCACTGCACGACCGGCACGTGTTCGGCCTCGAAGGCGCCCCGTTCGTAGATGAGCGAAGTCACGAGATCCCCGAGCAGGAGGAGTACGGCGACCGACGGAAGAATGAAGTAGGCGACTCGCCGCACGCCGGTGGAGAGATGGGACCGCAGGGCCTCGCCCCCCTTCTCGCGGGACATCTCGGGCAGCGCCGCCACGGCAACGGAGGCGCCGAAGAGGGCCATCGGCACCATGGCGATGCGCTGGGCGAAGTAGATCCCCGTGAGCGCGCCCTCCGCGAGGAGGCTGGCGACGAACACGTCGGTCAGGCTCGATATCTGGAAGATTCCCTGCCCCGCCGCGACGGGCATGGCGTTGCGCGCGACGCGCCGCGTGGACTCGAAGCGAAGGTCGATCCGGGGCCGGAGCGTTCCCAGCAGGCGGTAGACGGCGGGAAGCTGGATCGCGACCTGCAGCACACTCCCGATAAGGGTGGACCACGTCAGCACGACGATGAGCGGCGCCCAGCCCATCCGCGCCCCCAGCAGGAGGCCGCCGATCTGGGACAGGTTCCAGACGACGGGCGCGACGAAGGGGAGGAAGAAACGGCGGTGGCTCGTCAGGACTCCGAGGCACCACGCGCCGACGATCATCACGCCGGACATGGGGAAGAGGATGCGGACGAGGCGCGTCGTCAGCTCGCTCAGCTCCGCGTCGTAGCCGGGCGCGAGGACCCCCAGGAGCCAGGGCGCGCCGGCGACGACCGCGGCCACGACGAGGAGGGAGAGGAGGAGGAGGCCGCCCAGCACGCCCTGCGCGAGCCTCCGGGCCGAGGCCGCCTCGCCCCGCTCCATCAGCGAGGAGAACACCGGCACGAAGGAGGCGGAGAGCGCGCCTTCGCTGAGGAGGTTGCGAAAGGCGTTCGGGATCTTGAGGGCGGCCGCATAGGCGTCCGTGATGGGCCCGACGCCGAAGGTGGCGGCGATGATGACGTCCCGCAGAAACCCGGTGATGCGGCTGGCGAGAATACCGGCGGCGACGCGCGTCGCGGAACGGCCCTGCCCCGGCGCCTTCCCCTCGGTCAGATCAGCGCTCCGCGTCGTTTGCGGCCGGGCGCCCCGCATCCCCCGTGGGGAGTGCCGGGAGCGCTTCGTCTCCTTCCACGAGGGCGCGCACGAAGGCGGTCTCCTCCCGGATGCCCTCGACCGCCTGCGTCAGGTACTGGATTTCCTGTTCGAGGGCGTCGATGCGCGCGGACTGGTTCGTTCCGGACTCGGTGTTCCCGATCCGGCGCGCGAGGGCTTCGGAGAGGGGCGAGTCGATCACGATGGCGAGCACCGGGATGAGGACGATCAGCCCGAGGACGACCATGAAGGCCAAGGTCATCTCGGATCTCCCGTGCCGCTCATTGTCGCGCCCCCCGTGGAAGAACGTCTGCTCGCGGTGTGCCCGCCGATCCTTCGGGATGATGTACCCGCGAACGCCGCAAGCTATCCATCTCCCGCGCGACCCGCCAAGAAGGACGCGACCTGGCGGTCGGTCTCGCGGGCCAGCCGTTCCACGAGTCCGGGGCCGTAGCGGCAGAGGAAGGAGAACGGATTCAGCACGCGTTCCTGGGGACGGCGTCGCGGGAAGAGGTTCGTCCCCGCGCGGCGCACCTGGCCCAGCCGGACATCGAGTCGTTCCCGGGTCGCGCGGTCCACCTGGCGGCCCAGTTCCGAGGCCGCATCGAGGATGCCCTTCCGCATCTTCCCCGCCGCCCCCCGCAGCCCCGGCACCTCTTCGGCCACGGCCTCCTCGATCGCGGCCATGCCCGCCCCGGCGTCCTCCCGGAAACGGTCGAGCGCCCGCTTCACCGCTTCCGGCCGCGCCTCCCGGGTAAGGCGTTCGACAACCGGCTCCGCGCCGGCGGCGAGATCGCGCGGCGAGATCCCGGTCCGGTCGAGAACCCGCCGCGTGCGCGCCTCGACGAGCATCCACGCCGCGCGCGGATGGACGGACGGCAGCGGGACGTCGAGGGCGCCGAACAGCGGCCCCAGCTGGCTCCAGTAGGCGATCTCACCGGGTCCCAGCACCGTCGCGGCCACGGGGAGGAGCCAGGATTCGAGCGCGGGGCGGGATGCGACGTTCGGCGAAAAGCCCTCGGGCTCGGCCTCAAGCCGTTCGCGCCAGCCTCCGGGGGACGTCTCCCCGTCCCGCCGGACGCGATGCCTCCCGCCGCCCCCGTCGAAGAAGAGCGGCAGCGCATCCCCAACGCGCGAGATCGGCGCCTCGAACCCCTTCGCCTCCAACGCGCGTGCGCCCGCCGCCTCGGCCTCGAGGATCCCGTCCCAGTCGGAAAGAAGCCGGTCGTGGAACGGGGCCGCGGCGCGCCGGACGTCCGGGTGCGCCGAATCGATCCAGGCGTATCCCCGATCGCCGAGCACGCCATGGAGGAACCGCGCGAAGGCGCCGGAGACCGTTCGTCCCTCGACGTAGGCACCTCGCATCAACTCCAGGTAATGCGCCGTAAACTCCGCATCGGGAACGATTTCAGGCAGGGCGCCGAGGACATCCGTGCCGTCGTCGTCGAGGACGTGCGATCCCACGGATCGGCGTTCGCCGCCGTCGGGGACCGGGAGCGCGAGCGTCCGCGGCGCGTCCGAGCGGTCGAGGATCGTCGCGCTCCCCACCTCGTCCCAGTCGTGGTCGTCCGAGGCGATCCAGAACAGGGGGACGACGGGCGCGCCGAGGGTCTCCTCGAGTCGGGCGGCGAGCGAGATCGCGGTCAGGGCCTTGTAGAGGACGTAGAGGGGTCCGAGGAGGAGGACGGGCTGGTGCCCCGTCGTGACGAAGGCGCCCTCCCCCCGGAGGACGGACTCGAGGCGCGCGCGGACGCCGGATCCGGACACGCCGAAGGACTCGGGTCCGAGCCGGGACCTTCCGGGGGACGGAGGGGATAGAGCGGACGGAGGGCCGGAGGTGGCAAGGTCGCTCGCGAGTGGGAGAAGGCCGCCGTCGACGGTCTCAAGGACGGCGTGCGCTATGGAGCCGGGGGCGCCCAGGGGCCGCGAGCGGATTTCAGGGTTCCCCGCCGGGCTCAAAGGGTCCGTCCCATCAGGAGCAGGCGGGCCGAGTCGCCGCGGAACGGGGTCCCGTCATAGCCCCCGAAGGCGTTCGTCGCCTCGAGCCCCTGCTCGCGCAGGAGCCCGCGCAGCGCCTCGGGCGAATAGAGGCGCACGCGCTCGTGGTAGACCTCGGGTTCCCGGCCGGGGGTCCCCCCGATCTCGATTCGCTTGAAGACCTGGTCTCCCTCCACCCACCGCGTCTGCCGCACCGGAGTTCCGTTGATCTCGCCCACGGACTCCGGATCGAGGCGGTCGATGACCCACGCCGCGTGCAGGTAGTCCATCAGGAAGGGCGCGCCGGGCCGCAGCACGCGCCGGATCTCCCGCAGGACCTCGATGTCTTCCTCCGGCGTGAGAAAGTAGCCGAAGGAGGTGAAGAAGTTCACGAGGCCGTCGAACGCACCGGCGGCGAAGGGAAGTCCGCGCATGTCCGCGCGGACGAGCGACCCGTCCACCCCCGGGCGGGTTCGCGCCGTTTCGAGGAGCGGGGCGGAAAGGTCGATCCCGACCGCCCGCAGGCCCGCCGCCCTGAGGCGCTGCAGGTGCCGTCCCGCGCCGCAGGCGAGGTCGAGGACGCGGGCGCCCGCCCCGAGCCCCGCGCGCTCACGGTAGAGCCCGACCGCCCGGGCGGCCTCCTCTTCATCCCGATGCGGATACAGCTCGAGGTAGGCCCGGCCGAACCAGTCCCTGAACCACTCGGCCGGGGCGCTCATCGGTCCGCTCACGTGCTCACGGTCCCTTGTGGTACGGTTCGCCGCGGAGAATCGTAGCGGCCCGGTAAAGCTGCTCGGTGAGGACGAGCCGGGCGACCTCGTGCGGGAGCGTCATGGCCGAGAGCGCGAGCCTCGCCCGCGCGCGGGCGAGGAGTCCCGGAGCGAGTCCGTGCGCCCCGCCGATCACGAACGCGGCCCCCGGCCGTCCATAGGTGCGCATGTCGTCGAGGTAGTCCGCGAGCGCCCGCGTCGTCCAGCGCTCGCCCTCGCGCGAGAGGGCGATGAGGTCCAGTGCGTCGGGCACTCGCCGCTCGAGGGCCGCCGCCTCCCGCTCCCGCGCTTCTCCGGCGCGCGCATCCGGAAGCCGGGCCGGGTCGACGACCACGGTCTCGAAGCGGACGTACCGCCGGAGGCGGTCCTCATACTCCTCCGTCGCCCTTCGCAGAGCGCTGGCCCGGTTGCGTCCGACCGAGGCGACGAGGATCCGCGTCATCCCCCGGCCGCCGAACCACGGTCCTTCGGACCCGATGCCGCATCGAGAATCAGGCGTCTCACGTCTTCCCAGCCGGCCTTCCATGTGAGAGTCTCGGGGAGAACCCAGATCGGCAGGCCCGGGTCGAAGAGCGGGCGGAGCCGGGAGAGGTCCTTGCGGGTGGTGAGCACGCCGCCCCGCCCCGCCGCCCGGATCGCGGCCGTCCGCTCCCGCGGCGACGGAGTCCCGTGATCGCTCAGCGCGAGCCGCTCCCGAACCGACGCGCACGCGGCGCCGGCCTGCGCGAAGAAGAGATTGGGCTTCATGATCCCGGTCAAGGCGAGCCGGGGGGCCGGGGCCCCCGGCCAGCCGTGCGCCCCCGCACTGGCGGCCTCGAGGGGCCCGTGCCCGAACACGCCCGTGGCCACCGGAACGCCGGGGGCCAGCCGCCCGCAACGGGCCCGGAGTTCGCCGTCGAAACGGGAGAGTTCGGCCGTCCACGCCTCCCGTCCCGTGCTGAGGATCGCGTCCGCGCGGACGACGGCGCGTTCCCAGCGCTCGCGAAAAGGACCGGCGGGGAGACGCTCACCGTTCGTGCGGCGAAGGGCGTCCCGGTCGAGAACGAGGATGTCGACGTCGCGGGAAAGGCGGCGGTGCTGAAAGCCATCGTCGATGATGGCCACGGTCGCTCCCTCCGCCGCCGCCCGCCGCGCGGCGCGGAGCCGGTCCGGGTGACCGCGGATCGACGCGCCCGGCGCTTCGTGCGCGAGCAGCTCGAGTTCGTCGCTGTATCCCCGCGCGAGGATGGCCGGACGGTGCCCGGCCGCCCGAAGCGTACGGGCAATGCAGGCGGCGAGGGGCGTCTTGCCGCTTCCCCCGGCCGTGACGCCGCCGACCGAGATCACCGGAATGCCGGCGGAATGCGCGGCGAGGATCCCGAGATCGTAGAGGCGATGCCGACCGTCGTGGACGCCGCCGTAAACGCGCGCGAGCCCCCTCAGCGGGAGCGCAGCGCGCGGGCGGCGCCACTGCCTGCGGAGGCGGAGTTCCAGCGCGCGCCGCACCGGAGTCCGGCGCGCCCGCCGCGCCGCCTGCTCGCAGCGGGCCACTTCGCGCTCGAGCGCGGCCTGGATGTCTTCCGTGTCCGGCGCGCCGCCCGCCGCGACCGGAAAGAGGGACACGAAGACGGTGGCTCCCGGGGCGGGGATGAGGAAGCGGTCCCAGCTCCGGAGGCGCAGGCCCGAAGAGGCCGCGACCCCCACCACGGTCACGGAACTTTCCGTCAGGGCCGCGATGCGCGCCGTGCCTTCCTTCAACGATCGCCGGGGGCCGCGCGGCCCATCCCCCGTCACAATCGCGCCGCGTCCCGACGCGAAGGAGCGGGCCAACTGGCGGAAGCCGGTCGAACCGCCGCGCGTGCTCGAGCCCCGGGCCACGTCATAGCCGAGGCGTCGGAGGATCCGCGCGACGATCTCGCCGTCGCGGTCGCGGCTCGCGAGCGTCGCGAGTTCCTGGCCCGCGAAGAGGCATGTGAGCGGGAGAAGGTGTTCGTGCCAGCACGCATGGATTTCATGCTCGAGCCGAGGACGGTACGGTCGGCCGGGGTCGTCGGGGTGCCGGAAGCGCCACGTCCGGCTGACCGGAAGCGCGGCCCGCACGAGCCGGACCGCAATGCCCAGCGGGATGCGGCGGGCGCTCAGCACGGCGCGCCCGGGCGGCCCCCGGAATCCGGATGCGCCAGAAGTTCGATCGCGTGTCTCGCGACCCGGCGGGCGCACCCCGGCTTCCCGAGGCGCGCGCGAACGATGTCGAAGCCGCGAAGCATCTCCCCGCGGGCCGTCGCTTCCTCGCCGAGGAGGGCTTCAAGCGCCGCCGCCGCGCGCTCGCCCGTGAGCCGATCCTGCAGGAACTCCGGAACGACCGGGGCCTCCGCCACGAGGTTGACGAGCACGATCGAGGGCACACGCACCAGCCGGCGGCCGATCGCCCACTCCACTCTGCCCATGCGGTAGCCCACGACCATCGGGACCCCCGCGAGCGCGAGTTCGAGCGTGATCGTGCCGGACTTCGTGAGGGCGGCCCACGACCGTTCCGTCGCCTCGCGCGCCCCCGCGGTCGGGAACCCCGCTTCCGCATAGAGCGACTCCGGCAGATGCGGGGGGCGCGCGATGATGAAATCGAGATCCGGGTGCCGGCCCGCAAGTTGCCGAGCGGCCTCCGCAAAGACGGGAAGCATGCACCGCACCTCCTGCGCCCGCGATCCCGGAAAGAGGCCGATCACCCTCCCCGGACCCGAGGTGCGGCCCCCGCTGGCCGCGGGAGACCCGGACGCCGCGGGCGCCCCGGTCGACCCGGCCCTCGGGCCAGCCCCCGTGCCGCCGTCGGGAGCGTGCATCGCGTCGAGCAGGGGGTGCCCGACGAAGTCCGTGCGCACCCCGTGTCGCTCGAGCAGCGCCGCCTCGAACGGCAGCACGGTGAGGACGCGGTCGCAATCACGCCGCAGCCTCCCGGCCCGGCCCTCCCGCCAGGCCCATACCTGGGGCGCGATGTAGTAGAGGACCCGGCGTCCCTGCCGCCGCGCGCTCCGGGCGAGCCGCAGGTTCAGCCCCGGGTAGTCGATCGGCAGAAACAGCCGGACATCCTCCGTCACGAAGAGGCGCCGGATCCTGCGCTCGAGTCGAAGGAAGCCCGGCAGGCGCCGCAGCACCTCCGTCCCCCCCATGACCGACAACTCGTCCAGCGCGGCGATTCGCGACACGCCGGCCGCGTCCATTTCGCGACCGCCGATCCCGAACAGCCTCGCCCCCGGGAGTTGCCGGCGGATCTCCCGTGCGACCGCTCCGCCGTGGTGGTCCCCCGAGGATTCGCCGGCGGAGATGAAGATCGCAGGCGGTGGACGTGGGGTCAGGACAGCCGGCCGAGGTAGGCCATCAGCATGAGGACAAGCGCAAGGAGAATGAGGAGGACCACGGTCCGGGGTCCCCTCTTGACCGCGCCTCCGAGCTTCTTCCGCTCCTCACGAATCTTGATCAACGACATGTACGAACTCCTCGATTTCGCGGGTGATCCGGATCGCGACTTTCAGCGCGTCCCTGCCCGCGTGACCCGATACCAGGCGGCTCGGACGCCCCGCGATCGCGTCGGCGAAGGCATCGAGTTCGCGGGCGAGCGCCTCCCCGCCGCGAGCCTCCAGCGGCACATGCTTCACCAGGGCCTCCACGCCCGTGATCTCGGTCACGGTCCGTGGGTCGCGGCGCCGGTAGTGATGTCCCGTTTCGGCCGCCAGATCCAAGCTGAAGTACCCGGAGCGCTGGAACAACCGCAGCTTCCGCAGCGCCTTCAGCGCCACGCGGCTCGCGGTGATGTTCGCCACCGTACCGTCCTCGAAGGAGAGGCGGGCGTTGGCAAGGTCGATCCGGGGGGAAATGACGGGTACGCCCACCGCGCGCACGTCAGCCAGCGGCGCCTCCGTCAGCGTGAGGACGAGGTCGATGTCGTGGATCATGAGATCCAGTATCACCGTCGTGTCCGAGCCGCGGGGCTGAAACGGCGCCATGCGCAGGGACTCGATGAAGCGCGGCCGGTCGAGCCACGGCTCCGCGGCGAGGAGAATGCCGTTGAAGCGCTCGACGTGCCCGACCCCGAGAACGACGCCCTTCTCCTCCGCGAGCGCGAGGATCTCGTCCGCCTCCGCAAGGCTGCTCGCGAGCGGCTTCTCGACGAGTGCGTGGCACCCCGCACGGATCGCGGCGGCCGCAACCTCGCGGTGCGCCACGGTGGGCACGGCGACGACGACGGCTTCGACCCGGTCGAACAGCATCTCCGCCTCGGCGAAGGCCGGCACGGACAGCGCCTCCGCCACCTCCTCCGCCCGCGCCGCCGACCGGTCCTGGACCCCCTTCAACTCGAACGCATCGCTCCGCGCCAGGATCCGGGCGTGCTCGGCGCCCAGCTTCCCGACCCCGACGACGCCCGCCGGGATCCGGCTCACACGGCGGACCGGGACTTCGCCTCGCGCGGCCCCGGCGGAAGGTCGTCGTCCGGTCCGACGCGGGTCGCGGTCACGCCGCGTTCGGAATCGCGGATGAACTCCACGAGTTCCCGTACTTCGGGGGTCATGTCGCCCCGCCCGACGCGATCGAGACTCGCCCTGAGCGGGTCGCCCGACCGGAAGATCGTCCGGTATGCGGCCTGCAGCGCGCGAATCGCATCCGGCTCGAATCCGCGGCGCTCGAGGCCGATACGGTTGACGCCGTACGTGCGGGTCCGACCTCCTCCGGCAAGCGTGTACGGTGCGACGTCGCGCGAAACGCGCGCGCCCCCTCCGACCATCGCATGCCGGCCGATCCGGGTGAACTGGTGGATTCCCGTCAGCCCGCCGACGATCCCCCAGTCTCCGATCTCGACGTGCCCACCCATCGTCACGCCGTTCGCGAGGACGACGTGATCCCCGATGAGGCAGTCGTGGGCGATGTGCACGTAGGCCATCACGAGGGTGTCCGCCCCGACCGAAGTCAGGCCGCTCGCGGCCGTCCCCCGGTTCAGCGTCGTGAACTCGCGCACGACGGTGCGGGGCCCGATCTCCAGGAAGGTGCGTTCTCCCGCGTACTTCAGGTCCTGCGGGTCCGAACCCAGGACGGCCCCCTTCGCGATGCGCACATCCTCGGCCACGCGCGTGTCCCGTTCGATGAGCACGTGCGGGCCGATGCGTACCCGGTCGCCGACCTCCACGTCTGGCCCGATCACGGTGTACGGGCCCACGGTGGCGCTGGATGCGATGTTCGCCGATGGGTCGACGACGGCCGTCGCATGGCGCCCCGGGGCGTAGCCCCCCGACATCACCGGTCCATGACCTGGCCCAGAATCGTGGCCTCGGCCGCGACGCTGCCATCGACCCGGGCCACCCCTTTCAGTTTCCCGCGCCTGGCCCGCCCCTGAACGAGATCGAGTTCCAGGATCAGCTGGTCGCCGGGGACGACGGGCCGCCGGAATTTCACGCCGTCCACCGAGAGGAAGTAGATGACCTTGTCCTCGGGGTTCTCGAGGCCGCCCATCAGCAGGAGTCCCCCGCACTGGGCCAACGCCTCGATGATGAGGACCCCGGGCATCACGGGACGGCCCGGAAAATGCCCCGCGAAGAACGGTTCGTTCGCGCTCACGTTCTTCAGGCCCACGATCCGCTGCCCCGGTTCGATCTCGAGCACGCGGTCCACCAGGAGCATCGGATATCGGTGCGGGAGGATGTTCAGTATTTCGGTGACGTCCATCACCCTTCCTCGTTCGTCTCGTTCTCCCGTGATCCGGCTCCCCGTGTCGTGACGCACGACAGCAGCCGGCGGGCAAGTTCCAGATTGCCGTGATGTCCCGGTCGTTCCGCGACCACATGACATTGCAGTCTCGCGCCCACGAGGGCGAGATCGCCGATGATGTCGAGGATCTTGTGCCGCACGAACTCATCCGGGAAACGGAGGCTCTGCCCCGCCTCGAGCCCGTCCGCGGAGAGGGCGAGCGTGTTCTCCCGCGTCGCCCCGAGCGCGAGTCCCCGCTCACGCAAGGCCTCCCGCCATGCGGACAGCCCGAAGGTGCGCGCGGGCGCGATCTCCCGCAGGAACTCCGAGGGCTCCAGGCGCGCGCTAGCGGACTGCCGCCCGATGAGAGGGTGGTCGAAGTCGATCGTCGCCGAGATCCGGCCCGACTCCGCGGGGAGGACATCGTACCGGGTCCCTCCAAGGTCGACGCGCAGCGGGCGATCGATCCGAAGGCACGGTGCATCAGCGTCCTGCGCGACGGGTCCGGCTTCCAGCAGCCGCTCGCACCAGGCGTGGGCGCTCCCGTCGAGCGCGGGAGGCTCCGACCCGGAAACCTCGATCCGGAGGTTGTCGAGCGCGAGCCCGTGAGCCGCGGCCAGCACATGCTCGGCGGTGCGGACCACGGCGTCGCCCCGTCGGAGGGCGGTCTCGCGGTGGGTGGAGTGTACGGACTCCACCGTGGCCGGTATCTCCGGCGCCCCCGGAAGATCCGTGCGACGGAAGCGCAGGCCCCCGTGCTCGGGCGCGGGGCGGAGTCTGACGACGGAGGGCTCGCCCGTGTGTATTCCGTACCCGGGGACCTCCACGGTCCGCGAGATCGTGCGCTGTTTCGCCGTCAAGCGCTTTCTTCGTCCGACCTGTCCGGCCGGGCGGGCCGCTCGCCCTCACGGGCGCGCAGCCGCCGCTCGATCCGCGCGACCCGACGGAAGAGGCCCGGCAGCCTGCTCAGGTGGGCGGCCTCCTTCAGCCATGACCGCCGAGGCCGGGCCGGCGTCCCTCCCAGCTCCGCTCCCGCCGGGACATCCTGAACCACGCCGGTCTGGCCCGCGATGCGCGCGCCGGCTCCGATCTTCAGGTGGCTGGCGACCCCGGCCTGCCCTCCCATCTGCGTTCCGGCCCCGATCACGCAACTCCCCGCGATCCCGACGTGGGCCGCGATGAGGCAGTCGCTCCCGATGCACACGCCGTGCCCCACGTGCACGAGGTTGTCGAGCTTCGTCCGTTCCCCGATCCGCGTGTCGTCGAGCGCGCCTCGGTCGATCGTGCAGTTCGCTCCGATCTCGACATCGTCTCCGATCACGCAGCCGCCGATCTGCGGCACCTTGTGCGCCCCGTCGGGCGCCGGCACGTAGCCGAAGCCGTCCGTCCCGATGCGCGCGCCGGCGTGCACCCGCACCCGGTCGCCGACCTCGACGCCGTGGAGGACGGAGACGGCGTGGCCGAGCCGGCAGTCGACGCCGATCCGCGCTCCGCGGCCGATCAGCGTCCCCGGCCCCACCGACGTCCCGCGGCCCACCCGGGCCCCGTCTTCCACCACGACGCCGGGGCCCAGCGACACCGCCTCCCCGAGCCGCGCCCCCTCGTCGACCCGGGCGGACGGGTGGATCCCCGGCGGCGGCGGCGGCTCCGGATGGAACAGCCGCACGATCCTGGCGAACGACAGATGGGGGTCATCGACCTTCAGGACGCTGAACCGGACGCCTCGCGGTTCGAAGCTGCGCGGGGTCAGCACGGCCCCGGCCCGCGTCCCCCGGACGGCCTCCCGCATCGCTTCGCGGGCGAAGAATGCGAGGTCTCCCGGGCCGGCGACGTCGAGCGAGGCGACGCCGCTCAATCGGCGGTCGGGATCGCCCAGAACGTCCGCGCCCACGCGACGAGCGAGATCGGAGACCGTGAACGTCGTCATTCGCGGAACGGGCCGGGCCCGTGCCCGTGGCGGCAGCTAGCCGCCGGGCTGGGCCGAGATGGCGGCGAGGTCCACCCCGAGTCGTTCGAGCACCGAGGTTGTGATGTCGAGGGACGTGTCCGCCGCGACGACTCCCGCGGCGATGTCGAGCACGATCGAATAGCCGCGTTCCGCACGGATCTCCTCGATCACCTCGTTCACGCGGACGACGATCGGTTCGAGCAACTCCGTCCGACGCCGATCGAGTTCCACGTTCAGTTCCTGCTGCCGCGTCGCCGCCTCCTGCTGCTTGTCGCGGATCTCCCGCTCCTTCTGCTGGCGTCCCGCCGGGTCGAGCAGCGACTGCTGCTGCTGGTACGCCCCGATGAGCGAGTCGATCTCCGCGGCGAAGGCATCCAGTTCGCCCTCGAACTCGATGGAGACGCGCTGAAACGCGGCGCCCGCCGAATCGGCGCCAGGTGCGACGGGAAGGATGGCCTGCGTGTTTACGTAGACGACCGGCGTCCCCTCAGGGGGCAGCGGCACGACCTCCAGGGCCGCCGGCGCCCCCGGCAGCTCCTGACCGGCCAGAGGGCCCGCGATCAGCGAACCAAGCGCCAGCGCGCCCATCACGGCCGGCCTTGCGCCCCCGTGGATCCAGTTCATGTCGATATCTCTCCGGTTCAGAACACACGTCCGAACTTGAAGTGCAACTGCCAACCCGGATCCGGCCGGCCCAAAACGTCGCGACGATCGAATCCGTATGCGTAATCGAGACCCAGAGGACCGAAGGGCGTCACGAGGCTCGCGCCGATCCCCGCGCCCACCAGAAGGTCCGTCGGATTGAGCTGGCTCGCGTCCAGCCAGACGTTCCCGGCGTCCATGAAGGCACTCATGAAGATGCTGCTCGTAAGCTTGATCCCGAAAGTCACCCCGGTCCGGAAGAACGATTCTCCCACGCGGTCGAGGTCGCTGAAGGGGGCGTCATCCGGGATGTGCCCCGACGGGGTTATCGAGGCCTCGTCGTATCCTCGCAGCTGGATCCCCGCCTGGGTGCCCCCCGCGTAGTAGCGCTCGGTGAAGAACGGATTCCTTCCCAGGATGAGCCCCGCCTCGAAGCTGAGGCCGAAGGTGAGTTCGATGGGCGCACTCGTGCTCCCGGGGCCCCCGCCGAGCCGGCCCACGGGCACGAACCACTCGCTCGTCAGGTCGAGCTTCTGGTAGTTCCCGTCGCCCCCGAGAACGCCCCCGGTCTGCCGGAACGAGAGCTGGTTGCGGGCGCCCGCCGTCGCGAACAGGGGATTGTTCCGGCTGTCCTGGACCAGGCGTCCGGAAAGCGTGGACCGCAGACCGGAGAAGAGCGAAAACCGCCGCCCGATCGCGTTCGTCGTGTCCAGCCCGCGCACTTCGTCGTCGAAGAGCGAGTAGCCGAGGAAGACGCGCGTGTTTCGTATCCCGAAGATGGGGACGCCGACTTCCGTCAGGCCGCCCGTCTGGCGGCGGTCCCCGAGGCTGAAGCCGGTGAACTGGTCCCGCGAGGCCCGGAACGTGGCGTTGGCGGAGTAGTGGCTTCCCAGGAGTTCCGGATCGGAGTAGCTGAGGTCGAAGTCCCGCTGCCGGCGGCCGAAGATCCAGCGGACGCTCCCCGTCTTCGCGAGTCCGAAGAGGTTCGGCTGCGAATAGCCGATGAACCCCGCGAGCCCCGTGTAGCCGGACGCGGTGATCCCGAAGTTCATCGTCCCCGTCTGCTTCTCCTGCACGCGCAGCGAGATGTCGATGTCCCCGTCCGGGCGCGGGCGGATGTCGATCGCCTCGTCCGGCGGAAGCGGCTCGAAGAAGTTCAGTCCCTGGATGTTCTGGAACGACTGGATCAGACGTTCCTGCGAGTACACGTCTCCGGGGAAGATGAGCAGGCGGTTCCGGATCACGCGGTCGTGCGTGGCCGTGTTACCCTCGATCGCGATCTCGCGGATGTAGCTCCGCGCGCCCTCCTGGATGACGAGATGGGCCGTGACGCGCGGCGGCTCGCCCTCGGGGACGTCCACGCGCCGCACATCCGGCGAGACGCGGGAGGCGAGGTACCCGTTGTTCCGGTAGAGGTCTCCGAGGTCTGCCGGCGACGCGTAGAAGGCGGTGAAGTTGAAGGGAGGATACGTCTCGTCCCCTTCGGGTTCGTGCTGGCCGCGGCGCACGATCGGTTCGATCGTCGCGAGCGGGAAGGCGCGATTGCCCGTGATCCTCAGGTCCTCGAGCAGATACTGGTCACCCTCCGCGACGCGGATCTCGATCCGGCCCTTTCCGGTGACGCGGTCCGATATGACCGTGTCCCCGAGCACCTCGAAGTCGAGAAAGCCGTTCGCGCGGTAGAAGTCCGGGAGCCGCTCCGTCAGGTCGCGCCGGAACTCATCCTTCTTGAGTTCGCCCGAGTCGAACCAGAAGAACCCCTCCTCGTCCGTCGCCATCGCCGCGCGGAGTTCGGCGTCCGTGAACGACTCGTTCCCCTCGAACGTGATCTCCGTGACCCCGAGCCGCGGCCCTTCGTCCACATCGAACACGACGAGGAAATCGGAGGGGAACGCCACGTCCGGGCGGATGAGCGTATCCACGCTCGCGGTCGGAAACCCCTCGTTCGACAACAGTTCGAGGACCGTGACGCGCGCGCGCCCGATCCGGCTGGGGTCGAGCGGACTGTTGTTCGCGAGGCCGACGGTGTCGCGGATGACGTCTTCGTCCACCCGTTCCAGTCCGCGGAACGCGTACTGCGTGATGTAGGGCCGTTCTTCCACCCGGATGTAGAAGACGCCGCGCTCCGGGTCGTCCGACTCCGCCACCCCGATCTCGACATCGGAGAAGTCGCCGGAGCTGAAGAGGCGGCGGATCGCGTCCTGGATCTGCGGCTGGCGCACGACGTTGCCCGCGCGAAGGCCGCTCCGGGTGATGATGATGTTCGCGGTGTGGCGCTGGTTCCCCACGACCACGACCGAATCGATGCGGACGGATGACTGGTCGAGCTGAATCTGCGCCGCCGCAGGCTCCGCCGCGGCGAGCCCGAGGATCAGGCCCGTCAGCACCAGTCCGCCCGCCGCGCCGGCAGGCGGCCGCCGACGGTTCATTTCGCCGAAGACGTCGTGGGCGTGGCGAACACCAGGCTGTCCTCATCTTCGGCGATGTCCACTCGGATCCGATCGCCGGGCTCGAAGTCGGCCATCAGAATCCGCTCGGAGAGCGCATCCTCGACGTGCCGCTGAATCGTCCGCTTGAGCGGGCGCGCCCCGAACTTCTCGTCGTAGCCGCGGTCCACGAGGAAGCGGATCGCCGCATCGGTGAGTTCGAGTTCGAGCCTCTCCTCCGCGAGGCGCTTCTGCACCTCCCGGAGCTGGATGTGCACGATCTTTCCGAGTTGGTCCTTCGACAGCGGGTGGAAGACGATCGTCTCCTCGACCCGGTTCAGGAACTCGGGCGTGAACACGCGCTCGATCTCGTCCGAGACGCGTTCCCGGATCCGTTCGTAGTCGATCCCGCTCGCCTCTTCCGTGAAGCCCACGCGGGTCGAACTGCCGATGTCGCGGCTCCCGACGTTCGAGGTCATGATGACGACGGTGTTCTTGAAGTCGATGACCCGGCCGTAGTTGTCCGTGAGCCGGCCCTCGTCGAGGACCTGGAGCAGGATGTTGAAGACGTCGGGGTGCGCCTTCTCGATCTCGTCGAGCAGGACGACGCTGTACGGCCGCCGCCGGATGGCCTTCGTGAGCGCGCCCGAGTCCTCGTAGCCGACATAGCCCGGCGGCGCGCCGATGAGACGGCTCACGGAGAATTTCTCCATGTACTCCGACATGTCGACGCGCACGAGGGCGCTGTCCTCGGCGAAGAGGAAGCGCGCCAGGGCCCGCGCGAGTTCGGTCTTCCCCACCCCGGTCGGACCACAGAAGATGAAGCTCCCGATGGGCCGGTCGGGATCCTTGAGGCCGGCCCGCCCGCGGCGGATCGCGCGGCTCACCGCCTCGATCGCCTCATCCTGCCCGACGACGCTTTCGTGCAGTTCGTCCTCCATGCGGAGCAGGCGATCCGTCTCCGCCTCCCGCAGCCGCGTCACGGGAATCCCCGTCCAGCGGCCCACGATGAAGGCGATATCGTCCTCGTCGACCGTCGGGCGGAACTCGGCCCGGGCCCGCTCCCATTCGTCGCGCCGGCGCTTGATCTCCTCCTGGACCTCCTTCTCGCGGTCCCTCAGGTAGGCGGCGCGCTCGAAGTCCTGGTCGCTGATCGCGGCGTCCTTCCACCCCGCGAGTTCCTCCAGCTTCGAGTGGAACTCCTGCACCTCGGCCGGCGGCACCTGCGCGGCGAGCCTCGACCGCGCGCCGGCCTCGTCGATGACGTCGATGGCCTTGTCCGGGAGAAAGCGGTCCGTGATGTAGCGCTCCGCCAGCCGGGCGGCGGCGGAAAGCGACGAATCCGGGATCTCCACGTTGTGGTGGTCCTCGTAGTACTTCCGCAGGCCCTGGAGGATCTCGACGGTCTCATCGATGGTCGGAGCTTCGACGATCACGGTCTGGAAGCGACGTTCCAGCGCCCCGTCCTTCTCGATATACTTCCGGTACTCGTTCAGCGTGGAGGCGCCCACGCACTGCAGCTCCCCGCGGGAGAGGGCCGGCTTGAGCATGTTCGACGCGTCGATCGCGCCTTCCGCCGCGCCCGCGCCGACGAGCGTGTGCAGCTCATCGATGAAGAGGATGACGCCTTTCGCCTGCGAGGTCTCGTTGACGATCGCCTTGAGGCGCTCCTCGAACTGGCCCCGGTACTTCGTGCCGGCGATGACCGCGGCCATGTCGAGCGCGAGGACGCGGTGCCTCTTCAGGCTGTCGGGCACATCGCCCCGCTGGATGGCCTGGGCGAGCCCCTCGACGATCGCCGTCTTGCCCACCCCCGGCTCGCCGATGAGCACGGGGTTGTTCTTCTTGCGGCGCGAGAGGACCTCCATCATGCGCTCGATCTCGCCCAGCCGTCCGATCGTCGGATCGAGCTTCCCCTCCCTCGCGAGCAGCGTGAGATCGCGGCAGAAGTGGTCCAGGGCCGGGGTCTTGGACTTCTTGTCCCCCTTCGTGCCCGACGCGCTCGCGGGATCGGAAACGGAGGCCGCGGCGGGGGTGCCCCCGGCCGGCATGTCCGTCCCGAGCAGCTTCAAGGTCTCGGCCCGCGCGCTGTCGAGTCCGATGCCGGCCTCTCCGAGCACCTTTGCCGCGAGCCCCTTCTCCTGGCGGAGGAGGCCGAGCAGCAGGTGCTCCGTCCCCACGTAGGTGTGGTTGAGTTCCTCCGTCTCCGCCATCGCGTGCTCGAGAACGTTCTTCGCCTGCGTCGTGTAGGGGAGCTCGCCGATGGACGAACTGCTCTTCCCCGTCCGGATGTTCCCCTCCACGAGCCGCTTCAACTCGTCGAGGTCGGCGGACAGGTTGGCCAGGACCGCGGCGGCGACGCCCTCGCCTTCACGAATCAGGCCGAGAAGGATGTGCTCCGTACCCACATAGTCGTGCTTGAGGCGGATGGCCTCTTCGCGCGCCATGGCGAGCACTTTCCGGACACGATCCGTGAAGTTGTAGTTCATCCGAGCCTCATGTGGCGTCGACGTAACGGCCGGCGGCGCGACTCAGTGCGATTCCGCGTCATTCAAGGCTCTTCGAACGTAGCTCGCGCGGAACGCGTCCGCATCCGCCTCGTCGAGCCGGCGCCCCGCCGCGCGCGCGAGGTGTGCGGTCTGGGCATGGATCATCATGCGGCTGATCACGTCTACCCGGGGCGTTTTGAGAAGTTTCAGCGAGATCCCGAGCCGCACGCCGGAGAGGAGGTTCATCATCTCCTCGAAGGGCAGGCTCCTCGCGTGACACAGGATCCCGTAGGCTCGCCAGACCTTGTCCTCGAGCACGTTCGGCGCCTCCCGGAGCAGCACGGCCCGCGCCTGCTTCTCGTAGCCGATCACGCGGCCCACCAGGCGTTCGAGCTGGTCGATCAGGTCCTCCTCGGTCTTGCCCAGGGTCGTCTGGTTCGAGATCTGGAACAGGTTCCCCACGATCCTCGAACCCTCTCCGTATAGACCCCGGTACGTGACGCCGAGTTGCCCCATCCCCTCGAGCACCTTGCGGATCTGGCGGGTGAGGACGAGACCGGGCAGGTGGATGAAAACGGAAGCCCGCAGCCCGGTCCCCACATTGGTGGGACACGAGGTCAGGAAGCCGAACTCCTGGTGGAAGGCATACGGAAGGCGGGCGCCGATCTCCTCGTCCAGCTGGTCGAGGTCGCGCCAGGCGGCCGCGAGCTGGAAGCCGCCGCGCAGGGTCTGCAGCCGGAGGTGATCCTCCTCGTTCACCATCATCCCGAGGGCGCGCGTCCGTGCCAGGGCGAGACCCGAGCCGCGGCGCGGTCCGGTTTCGGGTCCGCCGATGAGTTCCTTGCTCACGAGGCGTCGTTCGAGCAGGAGGAGGCGGTCCACCGGGTCGAGGCGCGGTATCTCCCAGAAATCGACCTCTTCGAGCACGCCCGCGGCCTCGGTCGCCGCCCGCGCCTTCCCCAGCAGGGCTTCGCGCTCTTCTCCCGTGGCGTGCGCGGAGAACGAATATCCCTGGAGGTTGCGGGCGAGGCGTACGCGGCTCGAGACGACGATATCGCCGTCGGGGCCCTCTTCGTCCAGCCAGTCGAGACCGCGCGTCCCGATGGGCGGCGGGGCCGCCGGCCCGTCCGTCACGAGACCTCCGTCAGGGCGTGGATCGCATCTCTGAGGTCCGCGGCGGATTCGAAGTCCTCGATCTCCACGGCGCGCTCGAGCCGCCGCCTGAGGGTGGAGAGGCGAACCTGCTCGGGGTCCGCGTCGGGGGCCGTGCTGACGTAGACCTTGCCCATGTGCTGCGAGGAGCCGTGCACGCGGCGGAGGAGCGCGCGGAGCTGGCGCTGGAACTGGGCGTAGCACTGCGGACAGCCCAGCCTCCCCGACTTGCGGAAGTCGGCGGCCCCCGTGCCGCAGTATTCGCAGGCCTCGCCGGCCTCCTCGAACAGATTGTCGCCGGCGCTCCCGCCGAGGTGCGCGAGCAGATCCGCCATGGGCGCGGACCCGCCGGCCGCCACGCCCTTCAACGTCGCGCACGTCGAACAGAGATTGAGCGTGCGCATCTCGTTGTTCTCGATCTCCGTCAGCGTGATCTTCGCCTTGCGCTCCCCGCAGTTCTCGCAGTCCATCCCGTTTCTCCGTTACGCCGTCCGGCGCTTCACCGCGCGGCCACGAGTGCGCCGCTCTCGATGCGGAGCACCCGACTCGCGCGTCCGGCCAGTTCGCGGCTGTGCGTCACGACGACCAGCGCCGCGCCGTGTCCGTCCACGAGCTCGAACAGCAGATCGTGCAGGCGCAGCGTCGCCTCGGCGTCAAGGTTCCCGGACGGCTCGTCCGCCAGCACGAGCGGCGGCGAGTTCGCCAACGCCCGCGCGACCGCGACCCGCTGCTGCTCGCCGCCGGAGAGCCGGCGCGGCCGGTGGTTCGCCCGCTCCGCCAGCCCCACCTGAGCCAGAAGTTCGGCCGCGCGATCCCGTGCTTCCTCCCGTGATGCCCCGGCGATCAACCGGGGCAGCATCACGTTCTCGAGCGCCGTGAAGTCGCGCAGCAGGTGGTGAAACTGGAAGACGAAGCCGACGAAACGGTTCCTGAGTTCGGCCAGCCGCTCCCCGCGGAGTTCCGACACCCGTTCGCCGCCCAACCAGACGTCTCCCGCCGTCGGCCGGTCGAGGGCGCCGAGCAAATGTAGCAGCGTGGACTTCCCGGACCCACTCGGCCCCACGATCGCGAGCGCGTCCCCCGGGTTCACGGTCAGGTCGATGCCGTTCAGAACGGGGAGGAGACCGCCATCCGGGCTCGGGAACGTCCGGACGAGCGCCGCCGCCCGGACCGCGGACGTCGCCTTCCCCCCTCGATCCGCCGTCATTCGTGCCGGATGGCGTCGACCGGCGCGAGCGCCGCGGCCTTGCGCGCCGGGTAGATCGTGGCGAGGTAGGAGATGAGCAGCGATCCGAGGACGATCAGCGTGACGTCGAGCGGCGCGAGCGAGATCGGCAGCCGGTCGATGAAGTAGACATCGCTGGGGAGCGCGATGAACTCGTAGCGGGTCAGCGCCCACGCCAGGATGGCGCCGAGCGCGGCCCCGATCGTGGTGCCCACGACGCCGATGAACAGCCCCATGTTGGTGAACACCTTGCCGACGCCCCGCGCCGTCACCCCCATCGAGCGCAGTATGCCGATCTCGCGCGTGCGGTCGGCGACCATCATCACGAGCGTCGACACGATGTTGAACGACGCGACGAGGACGATGAGGATGAGGACGACGGCCATGCCGAGCTTCTCGAGCCGGAGCGCGGAGAAGAGGCTCCGGTTGAGTTCCTGCCAGCCCTCCACCCGGTAGGGCCAGCCGAGCGCCTCCTCCAGCCGCGCGGACACTTCCGTCGCGTCCCACGGGTCGCTCACGTCGAACTCGATCCCGGTCACGGCCTCCCCGAGTCCGAACAGGGTCTGCGTCTCGGCGAGCGGGGCCATCGCAAGCTCGTCGTCGTACTGGTAGAGCCCGGTCTGGAAGATCCCCGTGACCTCGAAGCGCCGCAGGGCGGCCGAGAGCCCCACCGCCGAGAGCGTCGCGTCCCGGGTGGACGCCGCGACGATGACCTTGCCCTGGTAGAGACCCATTTTCTGCGCGAGGCCGCGTCCCACCACGATGCCCGGGTTTCCGGACTCCGTCGGGCCGAAGGGCGGCTCCCCGATGATGAGGTGCTCCATGAGCCCGGCGATCCGCATCCCCTCCGGGTCGTCCGGGATCCCCCGCAGCACGACGGACTCGTTGTAACGGTCGCCTTCCTGCGTGAGGATGACCTTGTTGAAGGCGAACGGAGAGGCCGCGACCACATCCTCGTCCTGCCGGACCCGGTCGAGTACCGTCTCCCAGTCGTCCATCTGGAAGCCGTTGTCGAGTTCCATCACGTGCGCGTGCGGCCCGCCGCTGAGGATCCGGTCCCTGAGGCTCTCCTGCAGGCCGTTGAGGACGCCGATCACGACGATGAGGGCCATCACGCCGACGGCGACGCCCCCCACGGCGAGACTCGAGATGAAGGCGACGAGCCTGGAGTCCTTCTCGTCCACGGAGCCGGCGCCGGCGAGGGGTCGCCACGGCCGGCGGAGAAAGCGGCCGAAGGCGCGGAACACGCCGAAGACGGACGAGCGGCGCCCGGTCCCGCGCAGATAGCGCCGGGCGACGAACCGTTCGAAGCGCCCCCGCCCCCGGCTCATGAGCGGCCTTCCTCGGGACGCAGGATGGGGAAGAGGACGACATCGCGAATCGACGTCTGCCCGGTGAGCAGCATCACGAGGCGGTCGACGCCGAGCCCGAACCCGCCGGTCGGCGGCAGCCCGTATTCCAGCGCCCGCACGTAGTCTTCGTCGATCTCCATCGCCTCCCGGTCGCCCGCTTCCCTCAGGCGCTGTTGCGCCGCGAACCGGTTCCACTGATCCGCCGGGTCGTTGAGTTCGCTGAATGCGTTCACGAGTTCGAAACCGCACACGATGACCTCGAACCGCTCGGCGAACTCCGGCTCTCCCCGCTTCGGCTTCGCGAGCGGGCTCATCTCGATCGGGTGACCGTACACGAAGGCGGGGTCCGTGATCCGGCCTTCGACCAGCTCCGAGAACAGCGTGTCCAGAATCTGGACGCGGGAAAGTTCGTCCGCGTCGGCCCGCCCGGTCTCCTTCGCCAGAGCTCGGAGATCCTCCGCCGCCGCCCGGCGCGGATCGAGCCCCGTGGCCTCCGAGAACGCCTCATCCCAGCGGATCCGGGCCCAGGGTGCGGCGAGGTCGACGGCCGTTCCGTCGTACTCGAAGCGCGTCGTCCCCATCACCTCCCGCGCGACGTCGCCGACCATCGTCTCGGTGAGCTCCATCACGTCCTCGTAGTCGGCGAACGCGAAGTACAACTCGAGCATCGTGAACTCGGGGTTGTGCGTGCGGTCGATCCCCTCGTTCCGGAAGTCGTGCCCTATCTCGTACACCCGGTCGAGGTTCCCGACGATGAGCCGCTTCAGATAAAGTTCGTCCGCGATCCGCAGGAACATCTTCCGGTCGAGCCGATGATGGTACGTGGAGAACGGCCGGGCGAGCGCACCGCCGTAGAGCGGCTGCAGGACCGGCGTCTCCACCTCGAGGAAGCCGCGCTCGTCGAGCCAGCGGCGGAGTTCCGTGACGACCCTGCCCCGGACCCGGAACACCTCGCGGACGTCCGGGTTCACCGCCAGGTCCGCGTACCGCTGCCGGTAGCGGGAAGCCGGGTCGCTGAATCCGCTGTGCACGACCCGCCGCCCGTCGTCGGCGACCTCCTCCTTCCCGAACGGAAGCGGACGGAGGGTCTTCGTCAGGAGGTGAAGGGACTCCGCGCGAACGGTGACTTCGCCACGCCGGGTCCGGAAAACGGCCCCCTCGACGGCGACCCAGTCCCCGAGGTCGAGCAGGTCCATGAGCGCGGCGCCCTCGTCGCCCAGGAGGTTGCGCCGCAGGTGGATCTGCAGCCGCCCGTCGCGGTCGCCGATGTGCGCGAAGGCGCTCCCTCCCAGGTCGCGGTAGGAGAGGATGCGACCCGCGACCCGGACGCCCTCGAGTTCGGGGGGATCGCCGCCGTCCGCCGCGCCGTCCGCCGCCCCTTCGACCGCGGCCTCCGCCTCCTCGAACGCCTCGAAGGCGCGGCGCAGGTCGTGCGTGCGGTCGAAGGCGTGCCCGTAGGGGTCGACGCCGAGTTCGCGCAACCGGGCGAGCTTCGCGAAGCGGTCCCTTACGGGCTTCGGCCGCTCCTTCGACGCGTACCAGCATACGGTACAGGCGCCATCCCGGAGTCCCGGGGTTTCGGAGCCGCAGGCGGGGCAGTTCATGCGTTCGTCTTGCCGGATTCCTGGAGGAACGCCTGGATGAATCCGTCGATCTCGCCATCCAGCACGGCGTCGACGTTGCCGACCTCGAGGTTCGTGCGGTGATCCTTGACCATCTTGTAGGGCTGCAGGACGTAGGACCGGATCTGCCGGCCCCATTCGATCCGCGTCTTGGACCCCTCCAGCTCGGCCCGGCGCGCTTCCCGTTCCTCGACGGCCCGCTGGTAGAGGGCCGCCTGCAACATCTTCATCGCCTTGGACTTGTTCTTGTGCTGGCTGCGCTCCTGCTGGCACGAGACGACGATCCCCGACGGGAGATGCGTGATCCGCACGGCGGAATCCGTCTTGTTGACGTGCTGGCCGCCCGCCCCGGATGCGCGAAAAGTGTCGACCCGGAGGTCCTCCTCGTTGACCGTGATCTCGATGTCCTCGTCCACGACCGGATAGACGAAGACCGAGGCGAACGACGTGTGGCGGCGTCCCTGCGAGTCGAAGGGGGAGATGCGCACGAGGCGGTGGACGCCGCGTTCGGCCGACAGATACCCGTAGGCGAACTGTCCATCCACATCGAGCGTGGCCGACTTGATCCCCGCTTCCTCGGCCGGAAGGAGATCCATGACCTCGACGTCGTAGTCGTGCTGTTCCGCCCAGCGCACGTACATGCGCATGAGCATCTCGGCCCAGTCCTGCGACTCCGTGCCGCCGGCGCCGGGGTTGATCGTGACGAGCGCGCTGCGGTGGGCGTCCTCGCCCCGCAGCATGTTCCGCGACTCCAGGCGGGCGGCTTCCGTCTCCGCGCGCCGGAGTCCCGCCGCGAGTTCCGCCTCCAGCTCCTCGTCATCTTCGTCTTCGAGCAAAAGCGCCATCTCGAACAGGTCGTCCACGCGGGCGGAGCAGTCCGCCCATGGACGGGTCCAGCTCTTGAGGAGGTTCGCCTCTCCGATGACTTCTTTCGCGCCTTCCCGGTCGTTCCAGAAGTCGGGGGCCGCCATATTCTTCTCGAGTTCGCCGATGCGGGTCAGCTTCCCGGAGATCTCAAAGATACCCCCGTAGCTCATCGAGCCGGCCGCGCAGCGCCTCGGCGCGTTCTTTCTGTCTCACCAGCTCCGTCATACTCGGCTCCAGGCCCTCCGGGCGGGCGCGAGGTCCGCATGGGGTTTAGATCGCTGGCCGTAAATAGACCACGTTTCCGCGCGGAAGGCGAACTTTCCCGGGCGACACTACACCAGGTCGAAATCGACCCGCCGCGCCTCGCGATCCACGCGGACGACCTGAACCTCCACGGCGTCGCCGAGCCGGTAGCTCCTCCGCGTGCGACGACCCCGGAGCGCATGCTTCGTCCGGTCGTGGACGTAATGGTCTCCGGCGAGGCGGCTCGCATGAACGAGCCCCTCGATGTCGTACGCGTCGAGCCGGACGAAGAAGCCGAAGCGGGCCGTGGCGCTGATCGTCCCGTCGAAGTGATCTCCCAGGTGCCGCTCCATGAACTCGACCTTCTTGAGTTCCACCGAGTCCCGCTCGGCCCGGGCCGCGTTCTCTTCGCGCCCCGAGGCATGCCGGGCCGTCGCGGAGAGCCACTCGCCGCTGATCTCGCGAACGCGGGCCGGCTCCGCCAGCCACCGGGCCAGCTGCCGGTGGACGACGAGGTCCGGGTACCGGCGGATGGGCGAGGTGAAATGGAGGTACGCCGGCGAAGCGAGCCCGAAATGGCCCTCGTTCCGCGTCTCGTAGCGGGCCTTCGCGAGACTCCGCAGCACCTGGACGGAGATGACCGGCTCCTCGACCCTCCCCTTCACCGCGTCGAGCAGGCGCTGGAAGTCGCGCGGGCGCGGGTTCCGCTGCGGGAAGGAGAGCCCGAATTCGCCCGCCAGGAGACGCAGCGCGTCGAGCTTGTCGGGGTTCGGTTCCTCGTGGATGCGGTAGAGTACGGGCACCCCCTCCTCGATCGCCCAGTTCGCCACCGCTTCGTTCGCGGCGATCATCAGATCTTCGATGAGGCGGTGCGAGTCGAACCGCTCGCGTCGCCGCACGTCGACGGGAGCCCCCTCCTCGTCGAGCACGACCCGGGACTCGGGCAGGTCGAAGTCCAGGCTGCCCCGCGCCCTGCGCCGCTCGCGGAAGGCCCGGCTCACCTTCAGCAGCGCCCGAAGGTCCTCGCGCAGGCCCGGGTCCCGCCCCGTCGCCGGGGTGCTCTCGCTGTCCATCGCCTCCTGCGCCTCCTCATAGGAGAGCCGGTGTGCGCTCCGGATGACGGCCCGGGCGAAACGGGTCCCCCGGAGCGATCCCCGGCGATCGACGGTGAGGAAGGCGGCCAGCGTCAGCCGGTCTTCTCCGGGCACGAGCGAGCAGAGGCCGGTCGACAGCGCGTGCGGGAGCATGGGGAGCACGCGGTCGACCAGGTACACGCTCGTGCCCCGCTCCCGGGCTTCCGCATCGAGCCCATCGCCCTCGCGCACATAGTGCGACACGTCCGCGATGTGAATTCCGATCCGCGCCCCGCCGCCGGCGAGGCGTTCGATGGAAATCGCATCGTCGTGGTCGCGCGCGTCCCCGGGGTCGATCGTGATCACCCGATCACCCCGGCAATCCTCGCGCCCTTCGAAGTCCGCCGGCCGGATCCCCCGCGCGGCCAGGGCGGTCGCCGCTTCCTCGACGGCTTCCGGGAAAACGTCGCGGATCCCGTACCCCACCTGGATCGCGAGCACCGCCGCGGCGGAATCCCCGGAGGGTCCGAGCACGCGTGCGACGCGGCCCGCGGGGCCGGGACCATCCTCCCCCCAGTCCGTGACCTCGACGACGACGAGGTCGCCGGCCTCGGCGCCTCCGCGACCGAGCGACGGGATGAACACGTCGCTCCCGAGCTTCGGCCGCGTCACGTCGAGCCAGCCGTGCCCCCCCTCGCCGTGGAAGACGCCGACGACCCGGGAGTGGGCGCGGTCGAGAATCTCGATGACGGTTCCCCGGGGTCCGCGCCGTCCGTGGTCGTCGATGCGCACGGTGACCCGGTCGCCGTCCACGGCCGTGCCGAGGTCGCGGGCGCGGACGAAGATGTCCTCATCGCCCTCGTCCGGGATGAGGAAGGCCGCGCCGCTCTCGATCCGCTGCAGCCGTCCGCTGACTCGCCCGCGGCCCCGGGATCGTCCGCGGCCCCGGCGCCGTCCATGGCCCCGGGATCTTCCACGGCCCCGGGATCGTCGGCCGCGGGTCAGAGGGGCTTCGCCTCGTCGATGAGCATGATCGGGATCCCCTCGTCGACCTCGTACTTCAGGCGGCATGCGTGACAGAGCAGGGCTTCCTCTTCCTCCCCCGCGCGGTACTCCAGTTCGCCCTTGCACTTCGGGCAGGCGAGGATCTCAAGCAGCTTTTCGTCGAGGGGCATCAGCTCTCCCGCGCGGGAACCCGGAAACCGAGCACCCTAAGATGGTGCGTTTTCTTCCGCCAGTTCGGGAGGACCTTGACGCGAAGACGCAGGTAGACCTGTCCGCCCAGGAAACGTTCGATCTTCCGGCGGGAGCGGCTCCCGAGCTTCCGGATCGTCCTTCCCCCCGCGCCCACGACGATTCCCTTCTGGGATTCCCTCTCCACGTGGATCAGGGCCTCGATGTACGTGGGCCGGCCTCCCTTCCGAACGCGGAATTCCTCGATCCGGATGGCCACGGCGTAGGGGACCTCGTCGGCCAGTTCCTCGAGACACGTTTCCCGGATCATCTCGGCCACGAAGTGCCGGACGGGCGCGTCGGAGAGTTCATCGACCGGGTACAGGGGCGGCGACTCCGGAAGTCGCGCGGACAAGGCTTCGAGCAACTCCGGCACCCCTTCTCCCTTCGTCGCGCACGTCGCGTATACGCCGTCCCAGCCGCGGCCCGCGAATCGGGCTCGCAGCGCCTCTCGGCCCGACGTCTCCGCCCGGTCGATCTTGTTGAGACAAAGGATCTTCGGGACACGGATCGAACGCGCGAATTCGTCCGCCCAGTCGAGGCTGGGTTCGAACCCCGAGTCCACCACGGCGAGCACGAGGTCCGCGTCCTCCAGCGCCGAGAGCGCCTCTTCCCTCATCGACCGATGCAGCGTGTAGCGCGGCTCGAGGAGGCCGGGCGTGTCGATGAACACGGCCTGGGAGGTCTCATCGGAATGGATCCCGAGGAGTCGTCGCTGCGTCGTCTGGGCCCTGGGGGTCACGGCGGCGAGCCGCTCTCCGAGGAACGCGTTCAGCAGCGTGGACTTGCCGACATTCGGAAGTCCGACGATTGCGACGAAACCGGCCCTGAACGTCATGGACGGACCACAGGTTGGAGCAGGCCGGCGCTCGCGCCGGAAGGTTGAACAAGAAGATGAGTGACTTGCGGGAGGTCCAGGTGTGCCTTTCTCATCGAAAGGACATCTCCCTAGAAAGGAGGTGATCCAGCCGCAGGTTCCCCTACGGCTACCTTGTTACGACTTAGCGCCAGTCACTGAGTTTACCTTCGACGGCTCCCTCCCGAAGGTTAGGCCACCGGCTTCGGGTACCCCCAGCTTCCATCGCTTGACGGGCGGTGTGTACAAGGCCCGGGAACGTATTCACCGTAGTATGGATGACCTAAGATTACTAGCGATTCCGTCTTCATGGAGTCGAGTTGCAGACTCCAATCCGAACTTGGACCGACTTTTTGGGATTCGCTCCACCTCGCGGTATTGCTGCCCTTTGTGTCGGCCATTGTAGCACGTGTGTCGCCCTGGACATAAGGGCCATGATGACTTGACGTCATCCCCACCTTCCTCCGGTTTATCACCGGCAGTCCCCGTAGAGTCCCCGGCATGATCCGCTGGCAACTACGGGCAAGGGTTGCGCTCGTTGCGGGACTTAACCCAACATCTCACGACACGAGCTGACGACAGCCATGCAGCACCTGTGACGGCTCCCCGAAGGGTCCCCCCCTGTTTCCAGGGAAGTACCACCGACATGTCAAGCCCAGGTAAGGTTCTTCGCGTTGCTTCGAATTAAACCACATGCTCCACCGCTTGTGCGGGCCCCCGTCAATTCCTTTGAGTTTCAGCCTTGCGGCCGTAATCCCCAGGCGGGGCACTTAATGCGTTAGCTGCGGCACCGAAAGGACCAAGCCTCCCGACACCTAGTGCCCAGCGTTTACGGCGTGGACTACCAGGGTATCTAATCCTGTTTGCTCCCCACGCTTTCGCGCTTCAGCGTCAGAAAAGGCCCAGCGAGCCGCCTTCGCCGCAGATGTTCTTCCCGATATCTACGCATTCCACCGCTACACCGGGAATTCCGCTCGCCTCTACCTTTCTCTAGCCATGCAGTATCGGGTGCAGTGCACGGGGTTGAGCCCCGGCATTTCACACCCGACTTACGAGGCCGCCTACGCGCCCTTTACGCCCAGTAATTCCGAACAACGCTCGCTCCCTCCGTATTACCGCGGCTGCTGGCACGGAGTTAGCCGGAGCTTCCTCTGATGGTACCGTCAGTCCTGCCGGGTATTATCCGACAAGGTGTTCGTCCCACCTGACAGAGGTTTACAACCCTAGGGCCTTCCTCCCCCACGCGGCGTCGCTGCGTCAGGCTTTCGCCCATTGCGCAATATTCCCCACTGCTGCCTCCCGTAGGAGTCTGGGCCGTGTCTCAGTCCCAATGTGGCTGATCACGCTCTCACGTCAGCTACCCGTCATAGCCTTGGTAGGCCGTTACCCCACCAACAAGCTGATAGGCCGCGAGCTCATCCGAAGGCGCCAGCATGGAAGAGGCCGGCTTTCACGTCGGGCACCCACTCCCGACGCTGTACGCGGTATTGGTCCAGGTTTCCCTGGGGTATCCCCCACCCTCGGGCAGATCGCTCACGTATTACTCACCCGTTCGCCGCTCTACTGGGTTCCCGAAGGAACCGTTCTCGCACGACTTGCATGTGTAAGGCACGCCGCCAGCGTTCGTCCTGAGCCAGGATCAAACTCTCCATATGAGAATTTGGTTTGAGTGCGCTCGGCCGAAGCCGGAACCGCACTCGAGACCTGGTTGAACGCAGAGCACCCCGTCCGGTCTCGGGACCGTCGGGGCTTCACGTTCGGAAATCACTTTGGTTTCCCATCGAGCCACGAGAAGTGATGCCCGTGGCTCTCGATCGGGCCCACAAGTCACTCACACCTTCTTGTCAAAAAGCATCGCGGAAGGGCGCACGCCCTCCCGCGAGGACCCCAAGGCTACCCAACCGCGGGCCGCTTGTCAATGTCCCGCGAGGGGCCCGGGGATCGCCCCGAAGGAACGCCCGGAATGCGGAGGGGTGAGCGACGGGATTCGAACCCGCGACCTCCAGGGCCACAACCTGGCGCTCTGACCACCTGAGCTACGCCCACCACGTCGTTCGCGCCCCGTCGCGGGGCTGCGAGCGCGACAATCTAGAGGAATGGCGTGTCCCTTGCGAGTCGCGGGCATCGGCGCCGGGCGGGCGAGGGATGCGGCGGTGCGGTCTCCGTGGTAACGTGCTCTCTGTAACGAGGAAACCTCCGGAGTAATCGGCGCGTACGAGCGAGCGATGACCGAACAGCCCAACGAACCCGGCCGCGGCGGCCCCGAGGGTCCGGCACCTCCTTACGCCGTGGTGCCGCTGGTCGCGGCCCCCCCTCAGCCGCCGGCGGAACAGGCTCCGGACTCCGGCGACCGGTACACGAACGGGGTCGGCTTCGCGCTCTGGTGCTGCGCCCTCGTCGGTGCGTGCGGGATCCACCGCTTCTACCTGGGGATGTACTTCACGGGCATCATCTGGCTGCTCACGCTGGGTCTCTTCGGCATAGGCCAGTTCTTCGACCTCTTCCGAATGAAGCGGCTCGTGCGGAAGGCGAACATCCGCGACGGGTACCTGCCGCACCCGCGCCTCGCGGCGGCCGCGGAGCCCTCCGCCCCCGCGCGGCAGCTCGCTCCGACGGACACCAAGCAACAGGTCCTGCTGAAGGCGGCGCAGGCGAACGGCGGACTGTTGACGGTGACGCAGGGCGTCCTGGCCTCGGGCCTCAGCTTCGATGAGGTGGAGGAGGCCCTGCGGGAAATGGTCGTGAAGGGACACGTGGACGTGGACAACGCGGCCGACAGCGGCGTGATCGTGTACCGTTTCCCGGGCCTGGCCGGCCCCTTCAAGTGACGGGCCGTCCGCTCCCGCATGCCTCCGAACTCCCTCCCGCCTCCCTCGAGGGGTGGTATGTCCTTCATCAATCGATCGAACTCGACTGGGTCGGCCTCAAGGGTGCGGATCCGGCGGCAACCCGGGAGGCGCTGAGCAGCTTCGCCGCGCTGGCGGAGAGGTGGTCCTCCGGTTCGGAGCCCGGCTGGTCCGGGGTCTACCGCGTCGCGGGCGGCGGGATCGATTTCCTCATCCTCCATTTCCGGGACACGTTCGACCGCCTCGTCGAAGCCGTGCGCGAACTGAAGCTCTCCGCCTGGGGCGATCACGTCCTGGTCCGCGAAGAGTACCTGTCGGTGGTGGAGCTGGGTCTCTACTCCCTGACCCGGGAACTCGCCGGGCAGGTCGATCCGGAGGACCACGAGGCGTGGGACGCCGCGCTGGTGGACGCCATCGCGGAGGAACGTCGCAAGGGGTACGTGCGGCGCCGGCTCGAGCCGAGACAGCCGGAGCACATGCCGTACGTCTGCTACTACCCGATGGACAAGCGGCGCAATCCGGGTCAGAACTGGTACACGCTCCCGCTGGAGGAGCGGGCGGCGTTGATGGCGGCGCACGGCAGGGTGGGACGGCGCTTCGCAGGCCGGATTCTCCAGGTGATCAGCGGATCGATGGGTCTGGACGACCGGGAATGGGCAGTGACGCTGTGGTCCGCGGATCCGCTCGAGTTCAAGGCCATCATCAGCGAGATGCGCTATGACAAGGCCAGCGCGGACTACGCGGAGTTCGGCCCCTTCGTGGTCGGCAAGCGGATGGCCGGGGGCGAGTTCAAGGGCCTGCTCCCGTCCGCGACGGCACCATGAGCGCGGCGGTCGTCGCGCTCTCCCGAGCGCTCTCGATTCCCGACGTCGTCGCCGTGGCGCGCGGAGGCTCGCAGGTCCGGGAGCTCGATGGCGACGCGCGCGAGCGGGTGGAGGCGAGCCGGAACACGGTCGTGGAGGCGCTAGCCCGGCCCGGGGCCCGCATCTACGGGATCACGACCGGCTACGGGGCGCTCTCCGGCACTCGCATCGAGGCGGGTGATGCGGCCCGGCTGTCGTGGAACCTGATCCTCAAGTGTGCGACGGGGACGGGTCCCCCGCTTCCGAAGGACTGGGTGCGGGCGATGCTGCTCGTGCGGGCCAACTCGCTCGCCCTCGGCGCTTCGGGCGTGCGCCCGGTGATCATCGACACGCTCGTCCGGATGCTGAACCGGGGGGTCACGCCGGTAGTGCCCGGCAAGGGCTCGCTCGGGGCGAGCGGCGACCTCGCCCCCCTCGCGCACATGGCGGCGGTCGCGACCCGCTCCCCCGGATCGGATCGCGACGCCGGCGCGAGCGGGGATTCGACGGCGTTCAGCGGCGAAGCGTGGTTCGAGGGCCGCCGCACGGACGGGGCGAGCGCGATGGCGGCGGCCGGCATCTCCCGCCCGGGCCTGCAGGCCAAGGAGGGGCTGGCGCTGACGAACGGGACGACGATGATGGTCGCGGGCGCCGCGCTGCAGCTCCACGACGCGCGGCGACTGCTCCTTCACGCGGAACTGGCGGCGGCGCTGAGCTTCGAGGCGCTGCTGGCCCGCACGGCGGCGCTGAACCCGGGGCTGCACGAGGCGAACAACCAGCCGGGGCAGATCGGAACCGCGGCGAGGCTCCGGCGCCTCCTCTCCGGGAGCGGGCTCATCGACGCGGACGCCGACCGGGTGCAGGACGCCTACAGTCTGCGCTGCACGCCACAGGTTCTCGGTCCGGTTCACGACATGGTCGGATTCCTGTGGGGGCGAGTGGAAGCCTCGCTCAATGCGGTGTCGGACAATCCGCTGGTCTTCCCCGCCGGGGGACGGGACCCGGGCGGGTTCGTGTCGGGCGGCAACTTCCATGGCGCGGGGCCGGCGCTGTGGCTCGACACGCTGGGGATCGCGCTCGCGGACGTGGCGAGTCTGTCGGACCGCCGGATGTTCCGCATGCTGACGCCGGAACTTTCCGCGGGGCTTCCCGCGATGCTCGTGGAGTCGCCCGGGCTGCACGGCGGCCTGATGTCGCTCCAGTACACGGGGGCGGCGCTCGTGTCCGACAACAAGACGCTCGCGCATCCGGACTCCGTCGACTCGATTCCGACGAGCGCGAACCAGGAGGACCACGTGAGCATGGGCGCCAACGCGGCGCGGCACGCGGGCGAGATCCTCGAGAACACGCGCACGGTGCTCGCGATCGAGCTGCTCGGCGCCGCGCAGGCCGTCTACCTCCGTCCCGAGGGCCCGGATCGACTGGGCGCCGGCACGCGGGCCGTATACGAGGCCGTGCGGGAGTGCGTGCCTCCCGTCATCGAAGACCGCTCCCTGGCGGAGGATGTCGCGCGTCTGGAGGCGGAGATCGACGCCGGGACGCTGGAACGGGCAGCCGCCGAGGCTCTGAGCGATCTCTGGCCTCCCGCACCGCTCTGAGCCCCGGGTGGCTCCTCTGCGAGCCCAACGTGAGCGAGGGGCGAGATCCGGGCAGGATGGCCCGCTTCGCGGCCGCCGTCGAGGAGACGCCCGGCGTCGAACTCCTCCATGAATCGGCCGACCCGGACCACCATCGCATGGTGCTCGCCTACCGGGGCCCCCCGCCGGCCGTCGTCCAGGCGACGACCGCGCTCGCGGCAGCCGTGTACGCAGAGGTGGATCTGCGACGGCACCGGGGCCGGCACCCCCGGATCGGCGCGCTGGATGTCGTGCCCTTCGTGCGTGGCCCGGGCTGTCCCGAGGCCGACGCGCTCGCGGCGTCCCGGTCCTTCGGCGAGTGGGCGGGGGCGCACTCGGTCCCGGTCTTCTTCTTTGAACGGGCGGCGACGAACCCGGACCGGACTTCCCTTCCCGCGATCCGATCCGGGCAGTTCGAGGGTCTCGCGGAGAAGTTGTCGAACCCGGAGTGGAGGCCGGATCTCGGTCCTCCGGCGCCTCATCCATCGCTGGGCGCCGTCGTTGTCGGGGTGCGAGGGCCGCTCGTACGCTTCAACGTGAATCTCGATACGGAAGATCCCGGGCCGGCACGGCGGATCGCGGCGGCGATCCGGGAATCGGGCGGCGGGCTCCGGCACGTCCGGGCGCTCGGAATCCCGCTTCGGCGGCGAGGGTTGACCCAGGTGTCGATGAACCTGACCCGCTACGCGGTGACCGGGATCGATACGGCGTACGAGCGCGTCGCCGAAGGCGCGCGGAGGGAAGGCGTGGCGCTCGCGGGATGCGAGTTCATCGGTCCCGTGCCCGCCGAGGCCATCCGCGGCCTCGACCCCGCGCGACTGGACGCGGATCTCAAGGCGGATCAGATATTGGAGCTGCCGGAAATCCGACACGGAGGAGAGGGAGGAGAGGCATGAGACCGGCCGGACCGATCCGGGCGCCGAGGGGAACGACGCTCTCCTGCAGGGGATGGCACCAGGAAGCGGCCCTCCGCATGCTGATGAACAACCTCGACCCGGACGTGGCGGAGCGTCCGGAAGACCTCGTGGTGTACGGGGGCGCGGGCAAGGCCGCGCGTGACTGGGCCGCGTACGCGAAGATCGTGGAAACGCTGCGCCGGCTCGAGAACGACGAGACCCTTCTCGTCCAGAGCGGCAAACCGGTCGGCGTGTTCCGCACCCACGACGAGGCGCCGCGCGTCCTCATCGCGAACGCCCATCTCGTCCCCCGCTGGGGGGATATCGACGAGTTCCGGCGTCTCGATGCGCTGGGGCTGACGATGTACGGGCAGATGACCGCGGGTTCGTGGATCTACATCGGCACCCAGGGGATCCTCCAGGGGACGTACGAGACGTTCGCGGAACTCGCCCGGCAGCACTTCGGCGGCTCCCTCGCGGGGCGGCTCGTGGTCACCGCCGGACTGGGGGGGATGGGGGGCGCCCAGCCGCTCGCCGCGACGATGAACGGGGGGGCCTTCCTGGGCGTCGAGGTGCGGGAGGACCGGATTCGCCGCCGCCTGGACACGGGCTACTGCGACCGCATGGCGACGGACCTCGACGAGGCGCTGGAGTTGGTCTCGGGCGCCGTGGACCGGCGGGAGGCGCTTTCCGTCGCCCTGCTCGGGAACATCGCCGAAGTCCTGCCCGCACTCGCGGAGCGCGGCGTCGTGCCCGACGTGCTCACGGATCAGACCTCGGCGCACGATCTCCGCCTCGGCTACATCCCCGCCGGCCTGTCCGCGGAAGGGGCCGAGGCGTTGAGCCTCTCCGACCCGGACGCATACGTCGAGCGGGTCCTCGATTCGATGGTCGCGCACGTGTCCGCCATGCTCGCGCTCAAGGCGAGGGGGGCGATCACGTTCGACTACGGAAACAACCTCCGCGGCCAGGTCGCCGACCTGCGAGGGATGGCGGAGGCCTTCGACATTCCGGGCTTCGTGCCGGCCTTCATTCGACCCCTCTTCTGCCGGGGCGCCGGGCCCTTCCGCTGGGCCGCCCTCTCCGGCGACCCCGGGGACATCGCGGCGACGGACGCCGCCGTCCTCGAGACGTTCCCCGGGAAGGAGGCGCTGGGCCGCTGGATCCGCGAGGCGCGCGAGCGGGTGGATTTCCAGGGTCTCCCCTCGCGCATCTGCTGGCTCGAATACGGCGAGCGGGCGGAGATGGGCGAGCGCTTCAACTGGCTCGTGAAGACGGGACGGGTGCAGGCGCCCATCGTCATCGGACGCGACCACCTCGACACCGGCTCCGTGGCTTCGCCGAATCGGGAGACCGAGGGCATGCGGGATGGTTCCGACGCGATCGCCGACTGGCCGCTGCTCAATGCGATGCTCAACACCGCCTGCGGGGCGAGCTGGGTCTCAATCCACAACGGGGGCGGCGTGGGCGTCGGATACTCCACGCACGCGGGCATGGTGTGCGTCGCCGACGGAACGGCGTCCGGGGGCCGCCGGCTGGAACGGGTGCTCACGGCGGATCCGGGGACCGGGGTCATGCGACACGCCGACGCGGGGTATCCGGAGGCCATCCGCACCGCCCGCGAGCGCGGGGTCGACCTTCCCATGCTCGAGTAGCCGCCCGCTCTCCCCCATGCCGCGCCTCGCGAACATCGGCTGCCTCGCCACCTGCGCGAACCCGTCCGGCCAGGACGACATCGGGCTCATCCGGGACGCCGCGCTCGTGTGGCGGGATGGGATCGTCCGCTGGGCCGGGCCCGCCACGGCGCTGCCGGCCGAGTACGAGGCGGAGCCTGCCTGGAACGCCGGCGGAGGGCTCGTCATCCCCGGACTCGTGGACGCGCACACGCATCTCGCCTTCGGAGGCTGGCGGGGGGGCGAGTTCTCGGAGCGGCTCCGGGGCCGCGATTACATGGAAATCGCCGCGGCTGGAGGCGGCATCAAATCGACCGTGCGGGCCACGCGCGCGCTCGACGAGGGGGCCCTCTTCGACCGCGCGCGGAGGTTCCTGTCCGGGATGGTCTCTCTCGGGATCACGACGGTCGAGGCGAAGAGCGGCTACGGGCTGGACCTCGATACGGAACTCCGGCTCCTGCGGGTGTACCGACGCCTCGACGAGATGGGACCGGCACGGATCGTCTCGACGTGCCTCGCCGCGCACGTCCTCCCGACGGAGTGGGCCGCGGACCGGGCGGGCTACGTGAGGCTCGTCACGGAGCGGATCCTGCCCGCCGTGGCGGAGGAGGGGTTGGCCGAGTTCTGCGATGTGTTCGTCGAGGACTCGGCCTTCTCGGCCGACGAGGCGCGGCGGATCTGTGAGCGGGGATGCGAACTGGGGTTACGGCCGAAGCTTCACGTGGATCAGCTCACCGGCGGCGGGGGGGCCGAACTCGCGGCGTCGCTCGGGGCCGTGTCGGCGGACCACCTCGAGTACGTGTCGGAGGCCGGGATCGAGGCGCTCGCCGCGGCCGGTGTCGTCGGGGTCACCCTTCCCCTCGCCACCCTCTACCTGAACCAGAATCCACCCCCCGCCCGGGCGCTCATCGACGGAGGGGTCGCGGTGGCGGTGGCGAGCGATTTCAACCCCGGAACGGCCCCGTCCTACCACCTTCCCTTCGCCATGACGCTGGCCTGCGCGCGACAGCGGATGACCCCCGCCGAGGTGCTCAAGGGCGCGACGCGCTACGCGGCCCGGGCTCTCGGCCGCGAAGGCGATGTGGGATCGCTGGAGCCGGGAGCCGCCGCGGACTTCGCGATCATCGATGCCCCGGACGTGGAACACTGGCTCTACCACCTGCGGCCCAACGCCTGCGTCGCGACCGTGATCGGCGGCGAAGTCCACCACGGCCGCGCTCGTGCCCGGTAGCGGAACACCGCGAGCGAGAGATTGGGAAGCTCGGGGAACAGCAGTTCGACCTACCTGGCATCGACCTGTCCCGCGAGGAGTTCGACGTTGTGCGATCCGCCACCCCAGCGGCCGGCGACAGTCGCCGTGACGACGTAGATGTCCGGCCGAAACTCCGTTCCGATCCAGGCCGCCAACGGGAACGGGCGTACGCGCTCAAGCGTCACCGTTTCGCCGGGGGGCAACGTGACAACAAACACGACCAGCGGGCACAAAAACAGGCCGATCGTTACTTCCGGGCTGCCCTCGTATCGGATCCACGCGTCGGCTCCCCTCCCGTAGACGAGCGGTCGCACGAAACACCCGCTGGCCGCAAACTCGATCGGCTGGTTCGTTTGATTCGTGGCGTCGACGCTCACCTGGACGTGCGCCGCGGGACCCGCCGACGTCACATTGAGCCGCGCCCGCAGTTCCAGACCATCGATCAGGGCGAATTCGGGTACGTCGAGATCCATGACGTCGGGAGGCTCCGGTTCTGGTTCTACCGGACCGCCACACCCCGCCGCCAGACTGATTCCCACCAGGTACGTCGCCAGCGCGCCCACTCCGATCCCACGTAACGTGCGCTCCTCCACGGTTGACTCCCTCAGCTCGAGCCGCCCAGTTCGGCCAGCTTCGCGCGGGCCTCGCGAGCGGGTTCGAACGAATCGTCGGCGGGTTCCCACGCCGTCAGCGCGCTCCGCACGTGCTCTCGAGCGCCGTCGGCATCGCCGCGCGCCTCCGCGACGAGGGCCATCTCCATGTGCGCATGGGGGTCCGCCGGCGTACGCCGCAGCGCCTCGCGCAGTTCGGCTTCGGCCGGATCCAGCCGGCCCGCCCTCCTGAGGGCGCCCCCCGTCTCGCGGTGGAGGTTCCGGCCCGGATCCATCGCCATCGCCTCGCGGAAGTGCTCGACCGCCGAGTCGTAGTCGCCTTCGAGTTCGTCGATCCGCCCGAGGTCGGCCGTCAGGAGGGGCCGCTGCACGCCGAAGTCGTTGGCCTCCATCGCCTCGATGGCCGCGTCGTACGCGACGCGCGCCGCGCCGCCATCCCCCGCCCCCAGCGCGAGGCGAATCCGCCAGCGCGGTACCTGGAAGTCGGCCAGGGCGGGCGGCAACTGCGACTGCAGGGAGTCGAGGAGCTGGGTGGCGTGTCCGTCGCGGCCCGCTTCGAGGTACAGGTCGATGTCGGAAAACCGGTCCTGCGCGATCTCGACCGGCGCCAATACCAGGGAGACCTCCTCCAGCCATGCGTCCGTCGTCTCGATGGCCTCGGCGATCTGCCCGCGGAATCTGTAGTACGCCTTCAGGCCGTCGAGCGCGTCGGCCCGCTGTTCCGGCGTGTCCCCCAGCCCCAGCGCCTGTTCGTAGCCCCTCAACGCCTCGTCGAAGCGGCCCGCGTCGAGGTCGAGCGCCGCGAGTTCAAGGGCCAGGTCCGGCAGCGTCGGCGCGATGATCATCGCGCGGCCGAGATGTTCGCGCGCCCTGTCGTGCTCCCCCCGCCGCCGGTCGATGCGGGCCATGGCCACGTGGCCCGTGTGGTCGTCGGGGAACTGCTGCACGTATCGCCCGAGCGCGCTCAGTGCGAGTTCGTACTGTCCGAGCCTCCTGTGGGCATCGGCCATGTCCATGAGGAGGGAGTGCTCGTCGGGGTTCAGCCGGTACAGCGTGCCGAGCGTCTCCAGGAGCCCCTCCCAGTCCCCTCGGAGAGTCTGCACGAGGCTGTAGTAGTCGAGCGCCGCCGTGTCCTCGGGATAGAGGTCGACCCACATCTCGATCACGGCCCAGGCCCGGTCCGCCTGTTGCGTGATGAAGTAGTAGTCGGACTTCACCATGAAACCGGCGCGTTCCGGGAGGCGGTAGGCGTTGTCCACCGCCATCGAGATCGGGCCGATGGCTTCCTCGGGCCGATTCGCGGCGAGGAGCAGCAGGGCGAGTTCGTACTGTGCGAGCGCGAAGGTCGGGTCCAGCGTCGTGGCCACGTCGAACTGTTCGATCGCCCTGTCGAGATCCAGGGTGGGGAGGAAAAGTTGTTCGGACGCGCGGCCGAACGCTTCCCATGCCGCGTCGTTTTCGGTCAGGCGTTCACGGACCGGAAGGTTCTCGACCTCCGGGCGGTCGGGAATCCGCAGCGCCTCGGCGAGCGTGGCGGACATCTCGTCGATGAGCGCGAGGAAGTCCGGGCCCTCGTGTACGGTTTCACTCAGCGGCGACCCGCGGCGCGCCTCGTGAACCGTCAACGTCACGCGATACCCGGCGCCCGTGCGGTCGACCGCGCCCGCCACCATGAACGGTGCGTGGAAATCCTGCGAGATCTGACGCCTCAGGGCCAGCGGCACGCCCCGCAGGGTCGGCAGCCCCAGTTCGAACAGACGGTGCGCGAACTGATTCGGAGCCACGGCCTCGAAGAAGTCGTCGGCGGAGAGATCCAGCTCGAGCGCGGTGGGCGCCGCGTAGGCGAGCCAGACCTCGTCCTCGCCGAGCCCGGGGCCCGCGTCGAACGGAAAGAGCGCCGCCCGCTTGCGAAACTCCGTCTTCGCCATGACGCGCTCGACGGTTTCCCCGTTCTCCGTTTCCACGGACACCGCCGTTGTCGCCGCTCCCAGATCCCGGCCACCGAAGAGGAGGAACAGGGCGACCGCGGCCACGGCGAGGTTCGCGGGAATCCCGACCTTCTCCGTCAGCGGCACATCGTCCCGCCCCCTGCGCCCGTGGAACCACGCGAGCATGGCCACGGTCGGCAGGAGGAGGAGGAGGCCGGTCATGACGACTCTCGTCCAGTGCGGAGAGAGGAGGAACTCGTCGACGAGGAAGCCCGTGAACTCGATGAGGGCCCACGACCCGCCCGCGTAGAGCGCGAGCATATGGGGGACGCGCCGTTCCATGAGTTCCCTGGCCAGACCGGTCACCAGGTCAGCCTTCGTTTCGTCGAGTCGAGCCGCACTTCAACGCGGTGGACGCGAGGCGGAATTGTCCGCGGCAGGAACGTTCATCACATAGATTTCACGGTTGCCGTCGCGCTCGGACTCGAAAGAGATCCTGGTACCGTCCGGGGACCACGCGGGGTTGAGGTCAAGGGCGGTACTATTCGTCAGCCGCGTCACTCCGCTCCCGTCCGCGTACATCACGTAGATTTCGTAGTTGCCGTCGCGTTGCGAGTTGAAGGCGATCCTGCCCCCGTCCGGGGACCACGAGGGATTACCATCGCGGGAACGGACCGTCAGTCGCGCGGCAATCCCGCTCCCGTCCGAGTTCATCACGAGGATTTCACGGCCGCCGGTCCCCGATGAGGAGAACGCGATCCTCGTACCGTCCGGGGACCACGAGGGACCATCGTCAAGGACGGAGTTGTTGGTCAGTCGCATCACGCCGCTCCCGTCCGCATTCATCACATATATCTCACGGTTGCCGTCGCGGTCGGACACGAAAGCGATCCTGGTACTGTCCGGTGACCACGAGGGAGCATAGTCAAAGGCGGAGTGGTCCGTCAGTCTCGTCACCCCGCTCCCGTCCGCGTTCATCACATAGATCTCACGGTTACCGTGACGCTCCGACTCAAAGGCGATCCGGGCGCCGTCCGGGGACCACGAGGGGCGAATGTCATGGCGAGAGTGGTTCGTCAGTCGAGTGACGCCGCCCCCACGCGTGTTCATCACATAGATTTCAGAGTTGCCGTCGCGGTCGGATGTGAAAGCGATTTGGTCCCCGTCCGGGGACCACGCGGGGGAATAGTCAGTAGCGGAGTTGCTCGTCAACCGCGTGACCTGGGCAGACGCTACCACAACCTCCACGGTCTGGATCGCCGTCAGGCCGGCCGGATCCGTGGCCGTCACCGTCACCGTTGCGGTCCCCGGCACACCGGCGTTGAGAACCAGAAGGCGATTGTCGTTCGCCCACATGCTGGCCTCGACCACGGCGTTGTCGGAACTGCTCGCGGTGTACGTAAGGACATCGCCGTCGGGATCGCGGAAGTAGGACGACACATCGAGCGACGTTTCACCATTGGGCTCCAGCGTCTGCGGCGGAATCGTCCCGACGGCCTCAGGCGGGCGGTTTTCGCTGCAGAACGGTCCGGGCTGGTGGCGTTCGATCTGAGCCAGCCAAGTTCGGAACGCCGACGTGTCGGGAGCGCACAAACCCGCGTTCCGGTCCCACCAGAACAATTCCAGATCGAGACTCAGGAAACTATCAGGAAGCCGGCCGCTAAGCTCATTATCAGAGAGATCGAGAATTTCGAGACTGCCGAGGCTGCCGAGCTCGGTCGGGATCTCGCCCGTCAGGCGGTTCTCGCCGACATGTATCCATCTCAGGTTGGTGAGGCGGCCGAGTCTTGGCGGGATCTCGCCCGTCAGTTCATTGCGCTCAAGATAGAGCCATTCGAGGTTGGAGAGGTTCCCGAGTTCGGACGGAATCTCGCCCGTCAGATTATTTCCAGCGAAAACGAGCCATTCGAGGTTGGAGAGGTTCCCGAGTTCGGGCGGAATCACGCCCGTCAGATCGTTATCACTGAGATTGAGCTCCCGGAGGTTGGAGAGGTTCGCGAGTTCGGGCGGAACCTCGCCCGTGAGTTCATTGCCGCCCCGTTCAAGCGACCAACCGATATCGAGGACTTCGAGGTTGGCGAGGTTGGCGAGTTCGGGCGAAATCTCGCCAGTCAGGTTGTTTCCCTCGAGACGCAGATTCACGACCCGACCCTGGCGATCCGTCGCGACGCCGTACCAGTCGCGCAGTGGGGCGTCCGTCAGCCAGCCGTCGTTGTTCGTCCAATTCGCCCCGCCCGCCGCCTCGTAGAACGCCTCCAGCACGGCACGGTCGGTATTGCCGGTCTGCACGGTCACGGCGATGGTCTGCGTCGCCGAAAGACCACCCGGGTCGCTCGCCCTCACCGTCACCGTCGCGGAGCCGGCCGCCACCCCCGTAACGGTCACGCCGCTTCTCGACATGGTCGCGGTGGCCACGGCCGGGTTGCTCGATGAGGTCAGGTACGTGAGCGCGTCGCCGTCCGGGTCGCGGAAGTACCCGGACACGTCGACCGTCCGGGACTGTCCCGGGTTCAGGCTCTGGGCCGGAATCGAGCCGACCGCCTGCGGAGCCCGGTTGGACGTCGCCTCGCCGTTCACGACGGCGTCGTCGACATGGATGGTCGTGTTGACGGGGCCCCGGTTGACGAGCCAGAGGCCATCCATCCGGCCCAGAAAATCACCCAGTCGGACGTTGTCTACGGTAGCGTCCAGGCTGACCCGGAAGAGGGTCTCACCCTCGCCGGTCTCGACCCGCCGCGCGTGCGCGACGAAGTCCCCGCTGTCGAGCCCCAGTTCGATGTCCGTGAACGCGTCCGGCCGCTCGTCGACGGCGTCGGAACGGCCCGACAGGTTCGTGATCTGAACCCAGCCCCGGTCGGCATCGAAGAGGGCCAGTTCGTAGTTCGTTCCGGTCCCGCCGGATGCCGACACCGCCGCGGCCACGTTCGCCGCAACCCCGCCAGGACCGGTCACCACCATCGTCCCGGCCACATCCGTGGATGCACCGGCGTCGCCCCCGTTATCGAGCGTCCGCAGGACGAGACGGGCGGCGCTGAACCGCCTGTGGCCGGTGAGCGACGCCACACCGGGGCTTGCCTGGCGCGTGGCCCGCCCCACCCTCGCGCTCACGGACCACTGGTTCAGCATCGGCGGAGAGGCACGTTCGGCCACCCCCAGCGAACCGGACACGCGGTTGGTCAGGTGCAATACGCCGCCGACGACCTCGGCGTCCGCGTTGTGGATCTCCCAGTCGTCGAGGCTGGCCGGGCCGTCGAACCCGTCCCCGTAGCCGCCGCCCGTGCGACTGCGCACCGTGACGCCGACGTTCTGCATCGCGGTGAGGCCCGCCGGATCGGCCGCCGTGACCTGCACGTTGGCGCTACCCGCTCGGATGCCGACGACCGTCAACCGTCCGCCCGATATCGAGACGGATACCACGCCCGCGTTCGACGTCGCCGCCGTGTACGTGAGCGCGTCTCCGGCCGGATCCCGGACGAACCCGGTCACGTCCAGCGTCCGCCGCCCGCCCGCGTCGAGACTCTGGGCCGGAATCGAGCCGACCGCCTCCGGAGCGCGGTTGGACCGCTGTACGGTCACGGCCACGCTCTGCGACGCGGTGAGCCCGCCCGGATCGGCGGCCGTCACCGTCACCGTCGCCCGGCCCGCCCCGACTCCGGTCACCGTCAGGCTGCTGCCCGACGTCGAGACGGACGCCACGCCCGCGTTCGACGTCGCCGCCGTGTACGTGAGCGCGTCTCCGTC